>NZ_DAMAUN010000068.1:0-19908 GCF_032078915.1 Lacrimispora sp.
TTTTCCCATAAAATCAAGGTTTTTCGGCCTGTTTTGTGTCACATACCATACCTGGCTCTCAGGATCAGCCTTAAAAATATAAAATCCGGAGGGCTTTCCCAAAATGATCCTTCCATCCATCTCCTCGTCCCGAACAAAAATGGTTTTTGCACCATTTTGAACCGCCTGATGGACCACACGGATCAAAAGTCTTTCAAAATCCTCTTCCCTGCACCGGTGAATATGAAGCCAGGCTTTTCCTTCCGAAACAATCTTATTCTGGGAAAGAGTATAGCTCCATTCCTTATTATCTCCCTGGATCTGTTTTTTAAGTTCTGTTTCATAATCAAGGCTTATCAGGGAAAGTCCCTTTGCCGCAGCCTTTGGCCCGGCCACCTTCCGGTCCCTGGCATCAAGAATCTCTTCCACATGAGCCGGCGGATACCCCCCCATACCAACCTTCATCAACGTTCCGGCAATGATCCGCACCATGTTATACAGAAAACCGCTGCCCTTGATACGGATTGTAATGAGATCCCCGCTCTTTTCAATGTCCAGGCTATAAATGGTACGTACGGTCTCTTCCGCCTGTCCACGGGCCGTACAGAAGCTTTTAAAATCATGTTCTCCCACCAGATAAGCCCCGCCTTCCCGCATCCGCTCCACATCCAGGGGAAAATAACAGAAATAGCTGTAAAGCCTCATGGTCGGTACTTCGATTTTCCGGTTCATGATTTTATATTCATAGGTTTTAACACAATTTTGCTTTCTCGGATGATAATCCGGCGCTACCTCCTCAGACTGTAAGATCCGGATATCATCCGGCAGCCTCTGGTTTAAGGCAAAGCATATTTTATCGGCAGGCATCCGGTTCTCTGTATCAAAGACCGCCACATTCCCTTCCGAGTGAACCCCGGAATCGGTTCTGCTGGCCCCGATTACGGTTACAGGCTCCTTTAAAAGTTTCGTCAGTTCCCTATTAAGAACCTCCTCAATGGTGATCCCGTTATTCTGGATCTGCCAGCCGCAGTAATTGGTGCCGTCATAGGCCACAATCATTTTAACCCGTTTCATACATCCTCCTATTTTATGGGAGCCTTATCCCATGATACGAAGTCCTGCGACAGCGGCCAGATATACCAGGCACACCAGATAGGCGATCCCGTCCTGCTTTCCATACCGAAGAGGCTTCATTTTAGTCCTTCCTTCTCCGCCCCGGTAGCATCTGGCCTCCATGGCCATTGCCAGGTCCGTAGCACGGCGGAATGCGGAAATAAATAAGGGTACCAGAAGAGGTATCATATTCTTTGCCTTCTGAATCAGATTCCCTGTTTCAAAATCAGCACCCCTGGCCATCTGAGCCTTCATGATCTTATCGGTTTCTTCCACTAGGATCGGAATGAATCTTAAAGCAATGGACATCATCATGGATACCTCATGGACCGGAACTCCCACCTTTTTTAAAAACCCCAGGCTCTTTTCCAGGCCATCGGTCAGCTGGTTTGGCGTGGTGGTAAGAGTCATGATGGAAGAGCCAACCACCAGGTAAATGAGCCGGACTCCCATGAAGGACGCCGTTTTCACACCTTCTTTTGTCAATTTTAAAAATCCCAGCTGGAAGATGGGTTCTCCCGGAGTCAGGAATAAATTAAAGCTGACGCTGATGAGTAAAAGAAACACAATCGCCTTTAACCCGCGTACCATGAATTTAAATGGAACCTGGCTTAATCGGATCGATGTGATCAGAAAAAAAGTGGCGATCAAATACGCCCATATGTCATTTGCAATAAAAAGGGATATAATAAAAACCATAGTCCCAAACAGCTTTGTCCGGGGATCCAGTCTGTGAAGCTTTGAATCCACCGGATAATACTGCCCTAAAGTAATATCTTTCAGCATAATATCTCCCGATCTATTTTTCAAGAAGCCGTAAAATCTCGTCTCTGGCTTCTTCTACGGTTGTAACGTTAACATCAACAGGAACTCCATGATCCTGCAGCGAATGGACCACATAGGTGATTTTAGGCGCTGCAAGGCCGATAGCTTCCAGCTCCTTATAATGCTTAAACACTTCCTTCGGAGTATCATCAAACACCTTTTCCCCTTGATTCATAACCAGAATCCGGTCCACATACCGGGCAATGTCCTCCATGCTGTGGGAAACCAGTATAATGGTCATATTCCTTTCCTTATGAAGCCGTGCAATCTGGTCCAGGATCTCGTCTCTTCCCCTTGGATCCAGGCCTGCAGTAGGTTCATCCAGTACGAGCACCTCCGGCTCCATGGCCAGAACACCGGCAATGGCCACACGTCTTTTCTGCCCTCCGGAAAGTTCAAAAGGCGAACGGGCATAAAAGCTTTCATCAAGCCCTACCATAGTGAGTGCTTCCCTTGCCCTTTTCTCGGCATCCTCCTTGGAAAGCCCCTGATTCTTTGGCCCAAAGCAAACGTCTGTAAACACATTGATCTCAAAAAGCTGATGTTCCGGATACTGGAATACAAGCCCAACCTTGCTTCTTAATGCACGTAGATTGTATCCTTCCTCATAAATGTTTCTTCCATTATAATAGATGGCGCCATCAGTGGCTTTCATCAATCCGTTTAAATGCTGGATCAGGGTCGACTTCCCGGAACCTGTATGCCCGATAAGGCCGACAAATTCCCCATCGTTTATTTCCAGATTCACATCCTTTAGCGCATGCTGCTCAAAGGCTGTACCAGGCCCATAAACATAATTTAAATGCTCTGCTCTAATTGCCATCCTTTACTCCATTCCCCAGAGTCACCTTTCCAGGAAAACGCTCTGCGAACTTTGGCAGAAGTTTTTCCATCAGTTCTTCCAGTGTCAGTATCCCATCCGGTAAGTCAACGCCATTCTTTTGCAGTTCATAGGCCAGCTCTGTTACCTGGGGAACATCCAGGCGGTAGGATTTAAGTTCCTCGACCCTTGAAAAAATTTCCTTTGGAGTTCCGTCCATGACCACCTTACCGTTGTCCATGACAATGACCCGGTCTGCATCTATGACCTCTTCCATATAATGAGTAATCAGCAGGACTGTGATTCCTTCCTTCCTGTTTAATTCCCTGACCGTCTTCACAACTTCCTTCCGGCCGTTAGGATCAAGCATGGCCGTAGGCTCGTCCAACACAATGCACTGAGGCCACATTGCCATAACGCCGGCAATGGCAACCCTTTGCTTCTGGCCGCCGGAAAGCCGATTAGGGGATTTTAGGCGAAATGCAGCCATTCCAACACTCTCCAGGCTCTCATCCACCCGCTTCCATATCTCCTCCGTAGGAACTCCCAGGTTTTCAGGACCAAACCCTACATCTTCCTCCACGATATTTCCGATGATCTGATTATCCGGGTTCTGGAATACCATTCCGGTCTTTTTCCGAACTTCCCATAAATTTTCTTCCACGGAAGTGTCCATTCCCTGAATCCACACGGTTCCCTCCGTAGGAAGCAGGATCGCATCTAACTGCTTTGCAAAGGTCGACTTGCCGGAACCGTTGTGTCCAAGTATGGCTACAAACTGCCCGGCCTTAATATCCAAACTGACGCCGTCAATGGCACGCTTAATCTCTTCAATATTTTCTTCCTCATCTCTTCTGATATAATCAAATATCAGTTTAGAAGTTTTTATTATTCCCATAGCAGACCTTTCTCTGATAAACTCAAACATACATATGCCACATAATTTTAGATGAATATTTCATAACAGTCAAGCATAGACGTGAATCTTTTGTAATTTCATGAGTGCAAAAGGCAGCAAAATGAAGCGTTTGAAACCTTTCCTTTATATCCAGGGATAAAAAAATGACACAGATGCAGTCATCTGTGCCATTTTTATTACGGAACCCAAAGTCCGGAAGCATCAATGTGGTATATACCGTCGACCTTTGTATTCACCGCCAGGCTGCCGTCACTATAGAGATAATACCACTTTCCAGGCTGAGGCTGGATCCAGCCGATAGCCATATCTCCGTCAGCATTTAAATAATACCACTTTCCGTTTATCTGCTGCCAGCCGGTCATCATCTGGGCATTGGCTCCCATATAATACCATTTGTCGCCTATTAACTGCCAGCCAACAACTGCGTAGCCATCCTTGTTAAAATAGTACCATTTTCCGCTGACCATCTTCCATTGGCTGGCAACGTAATTACCGTCCTCGCCCCTGTACTTTTTTCCATTCTGATACTCTGCCCAGGTTCCCGAAGTATCTCCCAGTTCCTGAATCACAGAATCATCGGAGGTGGTCACTTCTCCTTCTTTTAAATAATCTTCTTCAGAAGAATCTTTTAGGATTGCCTTTACGGTATAGAAGTATTTATAACCTCCGTCCATATACTGCAAAAGGTCCACAGCTGTAGATGAGGTGGTCAGGCTTTTGATCCAGATGCCGCCTTCCTTATAGAGGACCACCTGATACCTGGATGCAAAAGGAACCTTTTTCCAGGAAGCCTTCGTCTTTGCGTCATCGCTCCAACCTGCCTTTTCCGGGCTTTCCAGCATTGCTACCGGAACATAGGAAACCTTTATCTCGGTTTCACCAAACTCTGCCTTTACAGAAACCAGGCTTCCACCATAAATCGTGCAGTCAGATCTGGTAAACGTGCCATTCACGGTTATTGTGCCGGTGATCTTCTTACCTGGAACCCAATCTTCTGTATTCTCCTTGCTCCATTTCGGACTTACCTCAGAATAGTTGACGGTAACATCCGGAACCTGTATTCCTTCCGTCCAACTGCTCTTACTTCCATGATCCAGGCGGATCTTCAAGCTTCCGGAAGCCGGGACTGTCATCCCTGTTCCCAGAACCATAAAAGCGCATAAAAGAACCAGCCACTTCCCTTTCCCCTGCATCCATTTCATAGTATCTACTTCCTTTCCTGATATTACTTACGCCAGATACCGTTGCCGTCTACCGGAAAGCCACTGATGGTAGTATTGACAGCCTTTGAGCCTTCACCTGGATAGAAGTAGTACCAATTTCCGTCTACCTGCCTCCAGCCTTCCTGCATGGCTCCGGTGGAATCCGTATAATACCATTTATTATTGTAATTGACCCAGCCAGTGATCATGGCTCCCTCTACACCGCTTGTCGTAGATGGGTTTAAATAATACCATTTGTTATTGGAAACTACCCAGCCCGTTGTCATTGCACCATCGCTGTTTAAGAAATACCATAAATTATTCCTCTGCTGCCAGCCGGTGACCATACCCCCGTTGGAATCAAATAAATACCACTTATTATTGATTTTAGCCCAGTTGTTCTTTTGATAGGTTCCGTCTGGATATCGGTAATACCAGATGTTTCCGGTCTTAATCCAGCCGACTTGGCCGTTTGCTACCGCACTGTTATCCTGGCCGCTTCCATCTGATACCTTTTCCTGGGGCAGGTATACTTCGCCAGATTCGGTCCATTCACTGTTCTTACCATATTTCTGCTCGCTCTCCGTATAAGGTACGGTACGAACCTTAAAGCTATAGGTGCCTGCCTTTGTCATATAAGGAAAGAAGTTATAAGTGGTAGCCTTAAGCTTCTCCACCTTCTTTATAATGCTGCTTCCCCGGTATAGATAAACATCATAGGCGCCTGAACTATTATCTACAGAGCTCCACTTGGCAGTGCCGTATCCGGAATCTCTCCAATCAGCATCCTGGGGTGATTCATAAGTTCCCTTTACAGGCTTAAAGGTAAATGTAACATACAGCGTATCCGATCCTGATCGGCTGGAAGAAACATAGGTTCCTCCTTTAATTGATACATTACTGGACTGATAACCACCCTTAAAAGCATACTCATCAGAGTTTGTCGCCCTTAAAGTCACCTTCATCTTTGGTTCGGAACCAACCTTCATTTCCTTCGTATCAGATGTGATCCAATCCAAATCCGTCACTTCGTATCTATCATTGTTGCTGTAAACGTAATTCCCTGAACCTTCGTTAGTCTTAAAACTACTCTCTGATGGCAGCGTATCCCCTGAGGCAAGCTCCTCTAATCCTGCGTAAATGGTCACTGATGTTATGGTCTTTACAGCAGCCAGAGATTCAAATGGGATGCTGAGTCCCAGCAGGCTTACCATAGAAGCCATTGCAGCTAACCGTTTAAAAAGTCTCATAAAAAAAACCTCCCACTATAAATTAACGTAATTTGACAAAACAGTCATCTACTTCTACTACTGACATTATATCCCTAAAAGCAATTATCCGTCAACTTACGATATTCTTTCTTTATTCTTGCATTTCTGTATGGATCAGCAGAAAAATAAAAAATCCCGATATTGGGCGTGCTCCAATATTGGGTTGGGGGGCATTCGCCCTATGAAGAAAGGTTCGATAAGATTTTCTTATGTGCAAGCACAACGAAAATTTTATCGAACCTCTCTTCAGCACTGCTCATTGCTTACGTGGGTTATACCAGTTCAAGTACCACTGCCATAGCTCCGTCACCCTTACGCTGGCCGATCTTAATGATACGTGTGTAACCACCGTTGCGGGATACGTACTTTGGTGCAACTTCTTCAAACAGTTTCTTTGGCAGATCAACAGATTTTGTATTTTTCTTTCTTCCTGCAGCCTGTGCGGGAACTTCTGTTACATCGTAAAGAACTTTTAACATCTGTCTTCTTGCGTGAAGTCTGGAAGGAAGATCTTTCTTGATCTCTTTCTCTACTTCATCGTATACGGTAACTTTCTTGCCGTTAACAACTTCTTTTACTCTCTTGCCGTCTTTATCTTTACGTGCAACCTTTGCGGTAACCTTAACAGTCTC
Organism: Lacrimispora sp.; assembly: GCF_032078915.1. Classification (GTDB taxonomy): domain Bacteria; phylum Bacillota; class Clostridia; order Lachnospirales; family Lachnospiraceae; genus Lacrimispora. Next base: position 6,762 of record NZ_DAMAUN010000068.1, read on the forward strand.
AAAGTTGTCTTTCTCTTTTACCGCTAAAGCGATGAGGCCTTCAGCCACCTTGCGGATTTCTTTTGCTCTTGCCTCTGTTGTCACGATTTTGCCATTATATAATAATGCGGTTACCTGGCTTCTGATTAATGCTTTTCTTTGGCTGGAAGTTTTTCCCAGCTTTCTATATCCTGCCATTTTAATATTCCTCCATTTGTGGAACACAGGTACACGCTTCTTCGGACTTACTGTACCGGTGCTTAATCTCCATAAATTACCTAATTCAAGCGATCCGGTTATACACCGGCATCATCGCTTGGGTTAAGCTGCAAGCCTAACTCTTTTAATTTGGCCAGCACTTCTTCTAAAGACTTGCGGCCCAGGTTACGAACCTTCATCATGTCCTCAGAGGTACGGTTGCACAGTTCTTCTACTGTATTGATACCGGCTCTCTTCAGACAGTTGTATGAACGGACGGAAAGCTCCAGTTCATCAATGTTCATTTCCAAAACCTTTTCCTTCTCATTATCCTCTTTTTCCACCATAACTTCTGCAGTCTTGGCGTTCTCAGATAAATCAATGAACAGATTCAAGTGCTCGCTGAGCACCTTAGCGGCAAGGCTGACCGCTTCATCCGGTGCCGAAGTACCGTTTGTAAAAACATCTAATGTCAGCTTATCATAATCTGTAACCTGACCTACTCGGGTGTTTTCTACCGTCATGTTGACGCGCTCGACTGGTGTATAGATAGAATCAACGGCAATCACGCCAATCGGTAAATCTTCACTCTTATTCTTGTCTGCGCTTACATAGCCACGGCCCTTAGTGATAGTAAGTTCCATATAGAACTTGCTGTCCGTGCCGCCGCTGAGAGTTGCAATGATCTGTTCCGGATTCATGACCTCAATATCCGGATCCGCCTGAATGTCCGCAGCCGTAATAACGCCTTCGCCTTCAAACTCAATGTATGCAACCTTAGCTTCGTTGGTATCGCTATTATTCTTAATAGATAAGCTCTTGATGTTCATGATGATCTCAGTCACATCTTCCTTAACTCCTGGAATAGAACTGAATTCATGCAAAACGCCGTCGATTTTTACCTGACTGACTGCAGCGCCCGGTAAGGAAGAAAGCATGATTCTTCTCAAGGAATTTCCTAAAGTCGTGCCATAACCTCTTTCAAGCGGTTCAACTACAAATTTGCCATATTTCTTGTCTTCTGAGATTTCAGCAATCTCAATGTTTGGTTTTTCAAAATCGAACACTAATAGCCCCTCCTTTTGGGTATTTTGTATCGAGGGTCTTATACTCAAACCTTGCCCAGGGGGAACCCCTGGGCGAAAGCCGGCTTCAATCAACAGACTTTCAATTATTTGGAGTACAACTCGACGATAAGCATTTCATTCACCGGAACATCAATCTCATCTCTTGTTGGTAACTCTTTAACAGTACCACGTAAATTCTCATGGTCAACATCAAGCCATGCCGGAACCATACGTCCAGCGGTTGATTCCTGAACACTTTTGAATCTTGAATTGGCTTTGCACTTCTCTTTAACTTCGATCACATCTCCAGCCTTAATTAAATAGGAAGGAATGTTTACGCATTTGCCGTTTACAAGAATGCTCTTGTGGTCAACCATCTGTCTGGTCTCTCTTCTTGTTCTTCCGAATCCCATACGGAATACTACATTGTCAAGTCTTCTCTCAAGAAGGATCATCAGGTTTTCACCCACAAGACCATTCATTCTGGAAGCCTTCGCATAGTAGTTACGGAAAGGTTTCTCAAGAACTCCGTAGATGAATTTAGCTTTCTGCTTTTCTCTAAGCTGAATGCCGTACTCACTCATCTTTCTGTTAGCTCTTTTTAATTCTCTGTTTGATTTTTTATCTATTCCTAAATAGATTGGATCAAGACCAAGGGATCTACATCTTTTAAGAACAGGAACTCTATCAACTGCCACTGTAATTACCTCCTAATTAGACTCTTCTACGTTTTGGTGGACGACAACCGTTATGTGGAACTGGGGTTACATCCTTTATGCTGGTTACCTCTAATCCGCATGCCTGAAGTGCGCGAATAGCTGCTTCACGGCCTGAACCAGGACCTTTAACCATAACGTCTACTGATTTTAAACCATGTATAAGAGCTGCCTTAGTAGCAGTTTCTGCCGCCATCTGAGCTGCATATGGAGTAGATTTCCTTGAACCTCTGAAGCCAAGACCACCAGCACTTGCCCAGGATAATGCATTACCCTGTGTATCTGTTAATGTCACGATCGTGTTATTAAAAGATGACTGGATATGTGCTTGTCCGCGTTCAACGTTTTTCTTTACGCGCTTTTTTGTCACTTTTTTAGTAGTGGACATTTTTTTAGCCATTTTAAACTAACCTACTTTCTTTTTACTTGCATCTGAATCCTGTTATTCCTGTTTTTAAAACATGTAACGTGATTCGCTGTTGTTGGATAATGAAGTTCTTTGCCCGATAAAGCGGGGCACGCCGTCACACTGAGTTCGTGAGATAACTCACTCAATGTTCAATGCTTATTTCTTCTTGTTTGCTACAGTCTTTCTAGGACCCTTACGAGTTCTTGCGTTGGTCTTTGTCTTCTGACCACGAACCGGCAGACTCTTCCTATGACGGATTCCACGATAGCATCCGATTTCCTGAAGTCTCTTGATGTTCATAGCGATTTCTCTACGTAAATCACCTTCAACAATCTGAGAATCAGTAATTACTGATGAAATTCTCTTTACTTCGTCGTCTGTTAAGTCCTTAACACGAGTATCAGGACTAACGCCAGCCTCTGTCAGGATGCGGTTTGAACTTGTTCTGCCGATACCGTAGATATAGGTCAAGCCGATCTCAACACGTTTTTCTCTTGGTAAATCAACACCTGAAATACGAGCCATTTGTGTATTACACCTCCATTATTTTTTTAACCTTGTCTCTGCTTATGCTTAGGATTTTCACAGATTACTCTGATACTGCCTTTTCTTTTAATGATTTTGCATTTTTCGCAAATCGGTTTGACTGATGATCTAACCTTCACAGCAATTCTCCTTTCCGTTATGCGCCCTTTCACATGAAGCACTTTCCGTCTTTTAAAAGACGTTTCCGCGCGAAAGCGCTCCCCCGCACCCGGCCGGTTCTTTTACGAGCCTGGTGGCGATGGAGCTCTTTTTGAAAAGAGCCTTCTGAGTATACCCGCAGTGTGTTTTATCATAAAACCAGTGCTGCTCATAAGGGCATAATACACCCAGTATTTCAACAAAGTCGCTATAGCATTATAACACTGTTTATTTTAAAATGCAAGCACTTTTTCCTATATATTTATTAACCCTTTACCCTGGTGTGTCGCACTAGGGAAACAGGCAGCGTTTTATAAAACAGCGCCTTATTTGTCTCTCCAGATGATCCTTCCCTTGCTTAAATCATAAGGGGACATCTCAATGGTCACTTTATCTCCCGGTAAAATACGAATGTAGTTCATGCGAAGTTTTCCGCTGATGTGAGCAAGTACCTGATGGCCATTCTCCAGTTCTACCTGGAACATGGCGTTGGGAAGCTTCTCCACAACGGTTCCTTCAATTTCAATAACATCTGCTTTTGACATAAATCTTACCTCCTAACAACCTGTTCTTCTCTTTTGAAACATCTGATGAAATGTTTGATTTCTTCATCGGTGACTAATTTATTTTCCCGGATCTTTACTCCGGGCGAATGTTTCTCCCATAAAAGGGCTTCCACATGCTTTTTCTTTTTCTTCTTCGGGCAGTTTAAACGTCTGCTTTTTCCGTCCACCAGATATATATATTCGCCTTCCTCCCGCAATATGAAGAAATAACCGCCTTTATCGTGACCCGCCGCAGACTTTACGAATGCTCCGGTAGTTAATTCCATGGGCATTTCCTCAGCGGTCACAGGAAACCAGACTAAGAATCTCCGGTTCACCCTCTGTAATCAGCACGGTATTTTCATAATGAGCGGAAAGGCTGCCATCCTCTGTTACTACGGTCCAGTCATCATCAAGCCATACGACCTCCGGTGTTCCCCCATTGATCATGGGTTCGATGGCCAAGGTCATTCCCGGCTTCAATTTGATTCCCCGCCTTTTCTGTGCAAAGTTCGGCACCTCCGGCTCCTCATGGAGATGAGATCCGATTCCATGGCCTACCAGATCCCGTACAACTCCATATCCAAATTTTTCTGCATGGATCTGGATTGCAGCAGATATATCATTCAGATGATTGCCAGATTTTGCAAATTTAATCCCTTCAAAGAAACATTGTCTTGTCACTTCTATGAGCTGCCCTGCGAAAGGAGTGATCTCCCCGATTCCGTAAGTCCTTGCCGCATCGGAATGATATCCTTTGTAAATAACCCCGGCATCCAGGCTTACGATATCGCCCTCCATTAAAATCCGTTTTTTACTTGGAATCCCATGAACCACTTCATCGTTTACAGAAACGCAGATGGAGGCAGGATATCCGTTATAGTTCAGGAAAGAGGGCTTACAGCCGTAGCTCCTTATGATTTCTTCTCCCAGATGATCAATATCCCAGGTTGTCATTCCCGGCTTCAAGGCTTTTGAAAGCTCTTCATGAGTTTTACTAAGAATCTTTCCTGCCTCTCTCATAAGTTCTATCTCTCTTGCAGATTTAATCGTAACTGACATAAACTATGCTCCTAATAGGACAGCGATGTCCGAGAACACCTTGTTTAATTCCTGTGTTCCATTAATATTCACCAGCACACCAGCTTCCTTATAATATTCGATCAGAGGCTTTGTCTGGTCATGGTAGACCGACAAACGCTTTTTAACAGTTTCCGGCTTATCGTCATCCCGCAAAACAAGCCCTGCTCCACACACGTTGCATATATCGGGAACCCTGCTCGGATTATACACAATATGATATGTAGCTCCGCAGGCAATGCAAGCACGACGGCCTGCCATTCTGTCTATAATTATCTCATCCGGTACATCCACATTAATCGCAAAGTTAATCTTCTGTCCCATATCAGAAAGCGCCTTATTAAGGCTTTCCGCCTGGGGAATGGTTCTTGGAAAACCATCCAGCACGTATCCGTTTTCACAGTCATCACTCTGAATACGGTCCATCAGCATACCAATGGTCAGTTCATCCGGCACAAGAGCGCCCTGATCCATGTATTCCTTTGCCTTCCTGCCTAACTCTGTTCCCTCTTTAATATTGGAGCGGAAAATATCTCCGGTAGAAATATGGGGAATCTGATACTTTTCAGCAATTTTTTTTGCCTGGGTACCTTTGCCGGCACCAGGAGCACCTAACATGATAATTCTCATAAACAGTCCCTCCCTTGCTTCTTTAAGGTTAAATAACACAAATTCCAAGAGAAACACGCCGTGCGTGTTTCTCTTGGTTTGTCCTCTAATCGTTTAAAAACCCTTTATAATAACGCACAAGCATCTGAGATTCAATCGCCTTCAACGTCTCTAAAACTACACTGACGATGATGATTAAAGATGTACCTCCAAAGGATAAACGGCTTACATTAAATAAACCGGAAACCATGATCGGAATAATACAGATGATCGTCAAGCCGCATGCGCCTATAAATACGATATAGTTCAAAATGGAATTGAGATAATCACTGGTTGGCTTACCTGGACGGATGCCCGGGATAAAGCCACCGGACTTTTTCATGTTATTCGCAACTTCAAGCGGGTTAAACGTAATTGATGTATAAAAATAAGCGAACACGATGATAAGAGCCACGTAGACGAGCAGACCGATGGTATATAACGGTCTTTCCGGTTTAAACCAGCTTGAAGAATTCAGTGCCGATAAAATGTGGCCTCCAATGCTATTATAGTTGATTTTGGCCCCAAAGAACTGGGAAATCACTACCGGGAACGACATAATGGAGGAAGCGAAAATAACCGGGATAACGCCGGCTGTATTCACCTTTAACGGAATATTGGTGGCTTGGCCGCCGACCATCTTCCGTCCCTGCATCTTTTTAGAATACTGTACAGGAATTCTTCTCTCACCATTTTGAAGGATAACAACAAATATAACAATCGCCGCGATAACAGCAACGATTATAATGGCTGCAACTGCAGCTACGGCAACCGATTTTCCAGACATGAATCTGGTATATAAGGTTGACACATCCGTAGGAAAGCTGGAAATGATGTTAAAGGTCAAAACAATGGAAATACCATTTCCCACACCTTTTTCCGTAATTCGCTCACCGATCCACATCAGAAGAGCACTTCCTGCGGTCATAGTTGCAACAGCAATAATAATACTTAATACATTAAACTCTCTCAACAGCCCCTGGCCGCCGAATCCGATCGCCATAGCAACGGACTCGATTAAAGCCAGACCAACTGTTACGTAACGGGTGTATTCTGCAATCTTCTTTCTGCCATCTTCCCCATCCCGCTGCATTTCCTCAAGCTTTGGAATCGCTATGGTCAAAAGCTGCATGATGATGGAAGATGTGATGTAAGGGGTAATGCTTAAGGCAAATACGGACATATTGGTAAAGGAGCTGCCTGTCATTGCGTTGAAAAATCCAAACGCATCATTATTCTGCCGAGCAAAAAAATCTTTAAAAAAGCTTGTTTCAACTCCTGGAATCGGCAATTGAGAACCGATTCTAGTAACCACCAGCATCAGGAATGTAAAGATAAGTTTCTTTCTTACATCCTTGATCTTGAATGCATTACGGAGTGTTTTTAACATATTAGATCACCTCGCAGGTTCCACCTAAAGCCTCGATTTTGGTTTTTGCGCCTTCGCTGAAAGCATCTACCTTTACTGTAAGCTTTTTGGTTAATTCTCCATTTCCAAGGATCTTAACACCGTCACGCGGATTCTTAACGATACCGCTCTCTAACAAAGTTTCAACAGTAACAACTGTACCATTGTCAAAACACTCTAAAGCGCCTACATTGATACCAATAATAATTTTAGTATTTCTATTGGTAAAGCCTCTCTTAGGAATACGTCTGTATAAAGGCATCTGACCACCTTCAAAACCTGGTCTGGTTGCACCGGAACGTGCTTTCTGTCCTTTATGACCCTTACCTGCTGTCTTGCCGTTTCCTGAACCATGTCCGCGGCCTCTTCTGAAGTTGTCGCTGTGTTTGGAACCTAACGCAGGCTGTAAATTTGATAAATCCATCGCTTGCACCTCCTTACTGTATTCTCTTAAATCTCTTCAACTTTTACTAAATGACGCACGTTTGCGATCATACCTCTAACTGCGTTATTATCCGGCATCTCAACTGTTTTATGAAGCTTCTTTAAGCCTAATGCTTCAACGGTTGCTTTATGCTTCGGAACTGCGCCGATCGGGGATTTCACCAATGTGACTTTTAATTTATCTGCCATTTTCATATCCTCCTTAGCCTAAAATCTCTTCTACAGATTTACCGCGAAGCTTTGCAACTTCCTCAGGAGTTTTTAACCGGGTTAATCCCTCGATTGTAGCTAAAACTACATTGGTCTTATTATTAGAACCTAAGGACTTAGAATGGATATTCTTAACGCCTGCAAGCTCTAAAACCGCACGTGCAGGACCTCCTGCAATAACTCCTGTACCTTCGTTAGCTCTCTTAAGAAGTACGGATGCACTTCCGAATTTTCCGATTAAGTCATGAGGAATACTGCTGTTCTCATCGATGGGAATAGCAACCATATTCTTAACAGCAGCCTCTTTTCCTTTACGGATTGCTTCTGGAACTTCACCGGCTTTGCCAAGACCCGCACCTACGTGGCCATTGCCATCACCTACGACTACTAAAGCAGAGAATCTCATGGTACGTCCACCCTTAACGGTTTTAGATACGCGCTTGATAGCAACTACTCTGTCGTTTAATTCTAACTGATTTGCATCAAAAATTGTACGTTTCACGCTGTCATTCTCCTCTCTACTTAGAATTCCAGACCAGCTTCTCTGGCTGCGTCTGCTAATGCCTGAATCTTACCATGATATATAAAACCGCCTCTGTCAAAGACAACTCCCTTAATTCCTTTTTCAAGGGCTCTCTTTGCTACTACGGTACCTACATATGCTGCAGCATCAACGTCGTTAGTTTTCTCTAATTCTGCCTTTACTTCTTTTTCTACTGTAGAAGCAGCGACTAAAGTCTTACCAACTGTATCGTCAATAATTTGAGCATACACATGATTATTGCTTCTAAACACAGCTAAACGCGGTCTTTCTGCAGTGCCTGCAAAACGGTTACGTATTCTGTTGTGCTTTTTAACGCGAACTTCGCTTCTTGACTGTTTGCTAACCATCTTTACACTCTCCTTAATTATTTCTTACCAGTCTTACCAACTTTACGTCTGATCACTTCGTCAGCATACTTGATACCCTTGCCCTTATACGGTTCAGGTCTTCTCTTATCTCTGATTTCAGCAGCGTACTGGCCAACTTTTTCTTTATCGATACCTTTAATAATGATGACGTTCTGGCCTTCCATGGTAGCTTCGATACCTTCCGGATCTTCCATCTCTACCGGGTGGGAATAACCAAGAGAAAGAACCAGTTTCTTGCCCTGCTTCTGTGCTCTGTAACCAACACCATTGATTTCCAGCTTCTTCTCATAACCGTTAGTAACACCAACGACCATGTTGTTTACTAATGTTCTTGTCAGACCGTGCAAAGATTTCATCTTCTTTAAATCGTTCGGTCTTGTAACAACGATATGACCATCTTCTTCTTTGATTGTCATCTCAGATGGTAACACTCTTTCAAGGGTTCCCTTAGGACCTGTTACAGTCACTTTATTATTTTCTGCGATTGCAACAGTTACGCCTGCCGGAACCGCGATAGGCATTCTTCCTATACGTGACATGCCGTTTACCTCCTTAAATTTTCGGAAGAAGCTCTGCGCTTCTTCTGTTTTCAGATGCTTCTCTTAATTACCAAACAAATGCCAGTACTTCTCCGCCGATTCCAATGGTACGTGCTTCCTTATCGGTAATAACGCCCTGGTTTGTGGAGATAATAGCAGTTCCTAAACCGCCAAGTACTCTTGGTAACTCTTCCTTGTTTGCGTATACACGTAAACCAGGTTTGGAGATTCTCTTAATACCTGTAATGATTTTCTCATTTTTATCTTTACCGTATTTTAAGGTGATCCGGATTGTCTGGAATGCACCGTCTTCTACGAGATCGTATTTCTTAATGTAGCCCTCTTTTACAAGGATATCAGCAATAGCTAATTTCATCTTAGATGAAGGTACATCTACTGTATCATGTTTTGCAGTATTTGCATTACGGATTCTTGTAAGCATATCTGCGATTGGATCGCTCATAGTCATTTTGAAATTGCCTCCTTCCTTATTTTACCAGCTTGCTTTTCTAACGCCTGGGATCTGGCCCTTGTATGCTAATTCACGGAAGCAGATTCTGCAGATTCCGTATTTTCTTAAATAAGCATGTGGACGACCACAGATTCTGCAACGATTGTATTCTCTTGAGGAGAACTTTGCAGGTCTCTGCTGTTTGATCTTCATTGAAGTCTTAGCCATGGATTAATTCCTCCTACTATTTTGCAAATGGCATATTGAATAATGTCAAAAGTTCACGGGCTTCTTCGTCTGTCTTAGCGGTAGTAACGAAAATAACGTCCATACCTCTTACCTTGTCAACTTTATCGTACTCAATTTCAGGGAAAATAAGCTGTTCCTTGATACCAAGAGCATAGTTCCCTCTGCCGTCAAATGCATTAGGATTTACTCCTCTGAAGTCACGTACACGAGGAAGTGCAAGGTTGATCAGGCGGTCAGCAAATTCATACATTCTCTCACCGCGTAAAGTTACTTTACATCCGATCGGCATACCTTCTCTGATCTTGAAGTTAGCAATTGATTTTTTAGCCTTTGTCAAGACTGCCTTCTGACCGGAGATGATTTCTAAATCTCTTACTGCAGAGTCTAAAATCTTGGCATTTTCCTTTGCTTCACCAATACCCATATTGATGACAATCTTATTTAACTTTGGCACTTCCATGTTGTTCTTATATCCAAATTTCTTGACCATACCTTCTACGATCTCTGTCTGGTATATCTCTTTTAATCTAGCCAATTTTTATTCCTCCTCTCCGAATTAGTCAATTACTTTACCGGTTGCTTTTGCAACACGGACTTTTTTGCCGTCTTTTACTTCAATACCAACTCTGGTTGCTTTTCCGTCAACAACAAGCATTACGTTGGAGATATCAAATGCAGCTTCTTTCTGTACGATACCACCCTGTGGGTTGCCTGGGCCTGGTTTCACATGCTTTGTAATCATGTTAACACCTTCCACTACCACTTTGTTATTCTTCGTATCCACGAGAAGAACTTTGCCCTGTTTGTCTTTATCTTTACCTGCGATAACCTTTACCAGGTCGTCTCTTTTAATTTTATGCACAGTCCGACACCTCCTTATAATACTTCTGGAGCTAAGGAAACAATTTTCATGAACTGCTTCTCTCTTAACTCTCTGGCAACCGGTCCAAAGATACGAGTTCCTTTTGGAGTCTTGTCATCTTTGATAATTACGGCAGCATTCTCATCGAACTTGATATAAGAACCGTCTTTACGGCGTGCGCCCTTAACGGTACGTACGACAACAGCCTTAACAACGTCGCCCTTCTTCACAACACCGCCAGGTGTTGCATCTTTTACGGTGGCAACAATAACATCACCAATATTAGCATATCTTCTTGTAGATCCGCCCATAACACGGATACAAAGAAGCTCTTTTGCACCAGTATTATCGGCAACCTTTAATCTGGTTTCCTGCTGAATCATGCCTGTTACTCCTTCCTGGATATATTATTTCGCTCTCTCGATAACCTCAACAAGTCTCCATCTCTTGTCTTTGGACAGCGGTCTTGTTTCCATTACTTTAACTGTATCGCCCATGTTGCAGTCGTTGTTCTCGTCATGAGCTTTTAATTTATACGTTCTTTTTACGATCTTGCCGTATAAAGGATGTTCTACATGGTCTTCAATAGCCACAACGATGGTCTTATCCATCTTGCTGCTTACAACCTTACCAGTACGGGTTTTTCTTAAATTTCTTTCCACGTTCGGTATTCTCCTTTCGAGTTTTGGCCCTGGCGGCCCAATCTATAAGTTTACACGCACTCGTGTGTGTCATGTTTTTTAAAAAACTGCAACTTAAGCTAATTTAGCCTTCTCAGTTATAACAGTCTGAATTCTGGCAATGTTCTTGCGAACCTCTTTGATCCTGCTTGTGTTATCAAGCTGGTTGGTCGCGTTCTGGAATCTTAAGTTGAAAAGTTCTTTCTTTGCAGCTACTAATTCTACATTCAGTTCTGCAGCTGATTTTCCTTTTAATTCTTCAACATACTTATCAATTTTCACTGTCATTCACCGCCTTCTAAATCTGCTTTAGCAGCAATCTTACACTTGCACGGTAACTTATGCATAGCAAGACGTAAAGCTTCACGTGCTGTTTCTTCAGGTACTCCAGCGATTTCGAATAATACACGGCCTGGTTTTACTACTGCTACCCAGTATTCCAGAGCGCCCTTACCGGAACCCATACGGGTTTCTGCTGGCTTTGCTGTTACAGGTTTATCCGGGAAAATCTTGATCCAGACTTTACCGCCACGCTTGATATAACGGGTCATGGCAACACGGGCTGCCTCGATCTGGTTGGATTTAATCCAGCATGGTTCCATGGAAACTAAACCAAACTCGCCGTTGCTGATAGTATTGCCTCTTAACGCTTTACCAGCCATGGATCCACGGAACTGTTTACGACGTTTAACTCTTTTAGGCATTAACATTATTTTCCGCTCCCTTCCTTGTTTCCTTTAGTTGGAAGTATTTCGCCATTGTAGATCCATACCTTAACACCGATCTTACCGAAGGTTGTATCTGCTTCAGCGAAACCATAGTCAATATCTGCTCTAAGTGTCTGTAACGGAATGGTTCCTTCGCTGTAGAACTCAGTACGAGCCATATCAGCGCCGCCAAGACGTCCTGCAACTGCAGTCTTGATACCTTTTACTCCAGCCTTCATGGAACGACCCATGGTGGACTTCATAGCCCGGCGGAAGGATACACGGTTCTCTAACTGCTGTGCAATAGATTCAGCTACTAACTGAGCATCTTTATCAGGTCTTTTAATCTCCTTGATGTCAACAAATAACTTTTTATCTGTAAGCTTCTGAGCTTCAGCTTTTAATTTCTCAATCTCAGATCCGCCTTTACCGATAACAACACCTGGCTTAGCCGTATGAATCGTAATTTTCACGCGGTCAGATGCTCTCTCAATTTCTATATCAGAAATGCCGGCGCTGTATAATCTTTTCTTAAGGAACTTTCTGATCGCATAATCTTCAACCAGGTTATCTGCGAAATCAGCTTCAGCATACCATTTTGAGTTCCAGTCTTTAATAACACCGACTCTTAAGCCGTGTGGATTAACTTTCTGTCCCATTATTTGCCTCCTTATCTTTCATTAAGCACGACGGTGATGTGGCTCATTCTCTTCTCGATCCTGTAAGCGCGGCCCTGTGCTCTCGGTTTTACTCTTTTCATTGTCGGTCCCTTGTTTGCAAAACATTCCTCTACATAAAGCTTTGCAGGGTCCATACCGTTGTTATTCTCAGCGTTAGCAATTGCTGATTTTAATAACTTCTCTATTAAAGAAGAAGCATATCTGGGATTGTAAGTCACAATACCAAGTGCTGTCATAACATCTTTGCCTCTGATGGCATCTAATACGAAGCATGCTTTCTGAACAGAAACCCTAGCATAGGATAACTTTGCTGATGGTCTGGTGTCCTTCACGGCATTTCTTTCTCTTTTAATCTGGCTTCTATGTCCCTTAGCCATTGGTGAATCCTCCTTTCAACTTTAACGCCCCTGGGAATCCGAAAGAATGCCCAAAGGAGTCTGTTTCTATCTACTTACGGCCTGATTTTTTCTCGTCCTTACCATGTCCTCTGTAGGTTCTTGTGGCAACGAATTCACCCAGCTTATGTCCAACCATATCTTCTGTAACATATACTGGAACGTGCTTTCTGCCATCGTGAACTGCAATTGTATGTCCAACCATCTGCGGGAAGATTGTAGAACGGCGAGACCAGGTCTTAATTACCTGCTTCTGTCCTGCTGCGTTCATAACATCTACTTTT
>NZ_DAMAUN010000068.1:19918-33652 GCF_032078915.1 Lacrimispora sp.
TCAGTAAATGAGCATCTGCAAATGGTCCTTTTTTAAGTGAGCGAGCCATAGATTCTAACCTCCTTTAATTATTTAACGGTCTTTCCATCTCTTCTTCTAACGATCAGTCTGTTAGACTGCTTGTTTTTCTTTCTGGTCTTTAAGCCAAGTGCTGGTTTGCCCCATGGGGTACTTGGACCTGGACGTCCGATACCAGTCTTGCCTTCACCACCGCCGTGAGGATGGTCATTAGGGTTCATAACAGAACCACGTACAGTAGGTCTGAAGCCCATGTGACGTTTTCTACCAGCTTTACCGATATTGATCAGGTTGTGATCTCCGTTGCCTACAACACCAATGGTTGCTCTGCAGTTGATCGGAACCATTCTCATCTCGCCGGAAGGTAAACGAAGAGTTGCATATTTGCCTTCTTTTGCCATTAACTGAGCAGCATTTCCTGCGGAACGAACTAACTGTCCGCCTTTTCCAGGATAAAGCTCAATGTTATGAACCTGAGAACCAACCGGGATCCGGCTTAATGGTAAGCAGTTGCCGACTTTAGCTTCTGCCATCTCACCGCTCATAACCTTCATACCATCTGTTAAACCAGCCGGAGCAAGGATATAAGCCTTTGTACCATCTTCGTAGCAGATCAGTGCGATGTTGGCAGTTCTGTTTGGATCGTACTCGATACCGATAACAGTTGCTGCAATGCCGTCTTTGCTGTTTCTCTTAAAATCGATGATTCTATATTTTCTCTTAACGCCGCCTCCGCGATGTCTTACCGTGATCTTACCCTGGTTATTACGGCCGGCTGTCTTATTGATTGTTTTGCTGATTAAGGACTTCTCAGGAGTTGACTTTGTGACTTCGCTGAAATCAGAACCAGTCATATGTCTTCTGGAAGGGGTATATGGGTTATACTTTTTAATTCCCATTATATTTCTCCTTTCTTCTTAATTGTCCAAGCTCTTTGGACATAAAGGTATGCCAGTGCTTCAACGCCGCCTGGCGTATCTCAATTATCGTGATATAATGTTCATCACATAGGAAACTGAAAACCGTTTACGCCGGGCTTGAATAAATTCTCACCAAGCGTCCCGATCTTACAGTCCTTCGAAGATTTCGATGTCTTTGCTGTCAGCTGTCAGTTGAACGATAGCTTTCTTTGTCTTAGAAGTCTTTCCAAAAGTCGTTCCTCTTCTTTTGGTCTTTCCATCTAAGTTCATGGTGTTCACGCTGGCAACCTTTGCACCTGGGAACATCTTCTCAACAGCTTCTTTGATCATAGCCTTATTAGCATCTGTGTGCACAATAAATGTGTACTTCTTGGACGCCATAGCGTTCATGCTCTTCTCAGTTACTACAGGCTTCTGGATTACGTCGTAATACTTAATATCTGCCATTATGCGTACACCTCCTCGATTGCTGCAACAGCAGTCTTGGTAGCAACAACTGTGTTGTACTTTAAGATATCGTATACGTTGATGGTGTTAGCGGAAGCAGTCTTAACAGCAGCGATGTTTCTTGCACTCATTACTGCGTTTGCACTGTCGTCGCCAACAACTACAAGGGCTTTGGATACCTTTAAGTTATTTAAAACAGTCTGGAATTTCTTTGTCTTGATCTCATCAAACTTTAATTCGTCAACAACGATGAACTTATTCTCATTTACTCTGCTGGTCAGAGCGGACTTAAGAGCAAGTCTTCTTTCCTTCTTGTTAAGTTTGATTGTATAATCTCTTGGTGTAGGAGCAAATACAACTCCACCGCCTGTCCACTGGGGAGATCTTGTTGAACCCTGTCTTGCATGACCGGTTCCTTTCTGCTTCCACGGTTTTCTTCCGCCGCCAGATACTTCTGCACGTGTCTTTGCTTTCTGTGTGCCCTGGCGCTTATTTGCAAGCTGGCTTACGACTGCCATGTGTACGAGATGCTCATTTACATCTACGCCAAACACTGCATCGTTTAACTCTACTGTGCCAACTTCTTTACCTTCCATATTGTAAACAGATACGTTTGCCATCTGTGTGATCCTCCTTTCTGATAAAAGCATTAGTTAGATGCTTTTACTGTTTCCTTGATTGTTACTAAAGACTTCTTAGGTCCTGGTATAGCACCCTTAACCAGAATCAGGTTGTTTTCTGCATCAACCCTAACGATTTCGAGGTTCTGGATTGTTACCTTCTTGTTACCCATCTGGCCAGGCATCTTTTTGCCCTTGAATACCTTGCTGGGGTCAGAAGCTGCACCGTTGGAACCTGCATGGCGGTGGAACTTGGAACCATGAGCCATAGGTCCTCTGGACTGTCCGTGTCTCTTAATAGCACCCTGGAAACCTTTACCTTTGGAGATTGCGGTTGCATCGATCTTGTCGCCTGCTGCGAAGATCTCAGCTTTGATTTCATCTTTTACAGAATACTGGTCAGCATTCTCAAGCTTAAACTCTCTTACATATCTCTTGTAAGATACACCAGCCTTATCAAAATGGCCTTTAATTGGCTTGCTGACAAGCTTTTCTCTCTTATCAACGTAACCAACCTGTACTGCACTGTAACCATCGTTCTCAACAGTCTTAACCTGTGTTACTACACAAGGTCCTGCCTGAAGAACTGTTACCGGAGTTAAGACTCCGTTCTCATTGAAGATCTGTGTCATTCCGACTTTGGTAGCTAAAATACCCTTCTTCATGTTTTTACCTCCTGTTTGTTAATTCTACAGCGGATTGCTTTCGCAATCATCCTAGAACAGTCCAATATACATGGAACACTATGACTCCGCCTGGCGGAGATGTTGATTCCTTACAGGAAAAAGTGTTGCTTCTATATTAAAACCCTTCAGGACATGCATGGAACAATTTCCATAATGGTTCTGATGAAGATTATTTATTCTTCATCTTGATATCGATGTACACACCTGCCGGCATTTCCAGTCTGGATAATGCATCAACAGTTTTCTGGCTTGGTGTAATGATATCAATGAGTCTCTTATGCGTTCTCTGCTCAAACTGCTCTCCGGAATCTTTGTACTTGTGAACCGCCCTTAAGATGGTTACCACTTCCTTCTTGGTTGGTAACGGCACCGGTCCGCTCACTTTTGATCCTGTCTTTTTTACAGTGTCGATGATTTTGCCCGCAGACTGATCTACCAGCTGATGATCATACGCTTTTAATGTGATTCTCATTACTTGACTTGCCATAAAAAAAGTCGCCTCCTTTTCGCACTTAGTAGAAGTACGACAAGCGGTGACTGTACACGTTCCCGTGTGTGTCATTAAAGACTCCACACTGACTTCCTATTTAAATAAACAGGATTTTAAGTTGTACAGTGACTTGTCGCCAGTTTCCTAACTTGACATTCGCTCCACGGAAAACCTGCTTATATAAGCAGCAACCTCAC
Source organism: Lacrimispora sp. (assembly GCF_032078915.1). Classification (GTDB taxonomy): domain Bacteria; phylum Bacillota; class Clostridia; order Lachnospirales; family Lachnospiraceae; genus Lacrimispora. Next base: position 23,297 of record NZ_DAMAUN010000068.1, read on the forward strand.
GCTTCACAGCTATCATGCCACAGCCTTAGTATAATAACATATTTTTTTTTACAATGCAAGCACTTTTTTCAAAAAAATGGCGCAAAATCTGATTTTCCAGGTTTTGCGCCTTTGATCGCTCTTTTTCTAATTCCAGACCGGTTCTGTAGGGGTTCTGCCCTCTCCGCTTGGATTTTCATCATCCACCTTTAATAAATTTCCATTGCTTCCAGTCTTATATTTTACACCATCAGAGTTCTTTACCGTCGTATTCTTGGATACCTTGCCGGAAGTGTTCACCACATAGGTTGTTGTGGTGCTTCCTGTAGGAATGGCAATGGCTTCATACTTCGTTCCTTCATCCGCACACTGAAGCTTACCCATATAATATAGGGAACCGTCCTTAACTCCGGTATAACCGCGGCCGCTGTCACTGAAATAATAGGTAGCTTCGCCGCCATCTCCTTCAATCACCTTTACCCTGCCCTTCTGCATGGTACTGGTCTTCTTATCTCCGAAATAGAATGCCGTATATTCTGATGTACTTCCAATCATCACCTTCTGCAGCCCATATACAGGATTGCCCAGGTTATTAAACAGATAGGTTTTATCATTAATTTTAGTTATATTCTGAGTGCTGGCATTTCCTTCCTTCGGTCCGGTCTTTGGAATTCCTGAACTTGAAAAATAAAACCATTCCACACTTTCTTCATAGCCAGATAAATCCTGAGGCGGTTCCACGGAATACCAGCCCACTCTCAGCTTGCCATTGCCGTCATAATATTTATAGTTCTGGATGTCGTACTCCGCGTTATCAACTCCAACGTTCTTCCAACCGGTCTGAAGCGCTCCATCTGAGTCAAAGCAGTAAGCGACACCGTCAATCTTATAGGTAGCATAATCTCCGGATATGTCCTTTGGAACATACTTTTTACCGCTGTCATTAAAATAGTACCAGGACTTTCCGTCATCATTATCCCCTGGAGTAACACGGTCCTCGTCGTAATTGCCGTTCGGTGAAAAAAGCTTCTGCCAGCCGGTTCGCATGGCTCCGTCCGTTCCGCAATAATACATGTCATCAAGGACCCAGCCGGTCTGCATCTCACCATTGGAATCAAAATAATACCATTTGTTATTGATCTTGGACCAGTTATCCATAATGGCCTTTCCGCTGCTGCCGAAATAGTACCACTTGTACTGGGAACTGCTAGAATCCTGAAACTTCATCCATTTATCCGTAACCAGAATTCCGTTGGAGTCCATATAGTAGGTATTTTCCACCCAGGTATTAACGGACATCTCGCCATAGGTGTTTAAATAACGCCAAAGGTTGTCCGCTCCCTTTTTCCAGGTGTTCGTCACTTTATTCCCGCTTGTATCATAATAAACCCAGGTGCTTCCAGACTGAGCCCAACCTTCTGCTGCATAAGACTCCACAGACACGGCACCAACCGTCAGCATGGCGGTAACAGCCAGCATGATGAGACCTTTTCTTTTCATATCTTCACTCCTTACAGGGATTTCCTTTTTTGCTATAATTTATTTTAACAATTAATCTTAAATTATTCAACTGTTTTAATCTTTCAATTCTATTACGAAATTATTTCCCTTGTCTTTTCTGGGTTTTTATCTAAATATGTACTGCTATAAATATAGCAAAATGAGATTAACTATGATATCAATTCCAATGAAAAACAGGCAAACGAACAGGACTGAATCCTGTTAATACAGAATTCAGTCCCATTAAGTTCCTTAAGTTGAAAGATTCAGCCATTCTTTTTAAAACCAGTTGCAGCGATTGTTACAGCCCCAGTTACCGCAGCATCTATTGCGGTTGCAGCAGCCCCAATTGCAGCAACCCCGATTGCATCCATTCGTCCAGCCCCAGTTACAGCCGTTGTTCCAGCCCCAATTACATCGGTTGCAGCATCCATTATTCCAGCCGCATCCGCAGTTACCGGCAGAAAAACCTATATTAAAACAGCACATAAATTTACACCTCATTATTTTAATTTATACTATATTATATAGGACAAAAGACAAGGTGTGAATATGGGCCCTTTTCCATCAATTCTCCCGTACTTGACGCTCCCGGATCTATCCAGTATAATCAAGGAAGTTCAAATTTGCCTTTGGCTCATTGAACGGATCATTTGAGAAAACTACTATTAACTGTTTATGGAAAGGGCGGCACCAATTATGTGGATTGCAGACGGCTGGAAAGATTATGAAGTGATAGACTGTTCAGAAGGAGAAAAGCTTGAACGCTGGGGAAATTATCTCCTTGTACGTCCTGACCCACAGGTTATCTGGTCCACTCCCAAGACGGAAAAAGGCTGGAAAAAGATGAACGGCCACTATCATCGCAGCGCCAAGGGCGGCGGTGAGTGGGAATTTTTTGACCTTCCGGAACAATGGACTATCAGTTACAAGGATTTAACCTTTCAATTAAAGCCCTTCAGCTTTAAACATACAGGACTCTTTCCGGAACAGGCGGCAAACTGGGACTGGTTCAGTGAAAAAATAAAACAGGCCGGACGGCCTGTGAAAGTGCTTAACTTATTCGCCTATACCGGAGGTGCTACCCTGGCAGCCGCAAAAGCCGGGGCTTCTGTCACTCATGTAGATGCGTCCAAGGGAATGGTCGGCTGGGCCAAGGAAAACGCCCGCTCCTCCAATCTGGATTCCGCCTCCATCCGCTGGATCGTGGATGACTGCGTAAAATTCGTTGAAAGAGAGATCAGAAGGGGAAACCATTACGATGCAATCATTATGGATCCTCCTTCCTACGGAAGAGGGCCAAAGGGCGAAATCTGGAAAATAGAAGACGCCATTCATCCTCTTGTTCAGCTTTGCGCTCAGCTTTTATCCGATAAACCACTGTTTTTCCTCATTAACTCCTATACCACAGGATTGGCTCCTTCTGTATTAACCTACATGATTTCTATCGAGGTGAAACAAAAATACGGTGGTTTTGTCCAGTCGGGAGAAATAGGGCTTCCGGTCACAAACACCGGCCTTCTTCTGCCCTGCGGTGCATCCGGAAGATGGTCGGCAGACGCTTAGAACTCTTATCAACGCCCTCCGTTTAACAAGTACCATAGGCCCGGAAGAAAACGTCTGAAAAACCGGCTTATCTGATAGCTGAAGAAAACACAAAAAAGCGGCATAAGCAGAAAAAGCCCAAATGGCACTGCTGAAACAGTCGGGAGCAGCAATGCTCCCGTTTTGTTTATCAGCCTCACCATGGCAAAGTGAGTGGCATACAGAAAAAAATTCTGCTTCATCCATTCCTTAGCCTCTATCAATTGTCTCTCCGGTACCAGAAGCCATAATCCTAATGGAATAAGTAGCCGGAAACATACGTCAGAAGCCGCCATCTCTCCTTTTATATCTCCCGGAAAATCAACCCAATGAAGAAAAAAGCCTGCCATAATAACCGCAGCGCCTGCCTCAAGATATTTTATATTCCAGGACCCTTCTACGATCTTTTTCCCATGAATGGCTGCAAAGGCTCCGAACGAATAATAAAACAAAGCATCCAGATTTAAAAAAGGAAGCACACCTCCCATATAGATTGCAGAAAGAATTCCTGCAAGAAACAGACAGCCCACTTCCTTCCGTTTCACAACGATATAAATAAGAGGAGCCAGAAGGATCAACCGGATCAGCTGGTTTAAATACCAGAATACATAGTTATACGTATAATGGAGGACCGATTCGGCCGCCATAGGAAACGTAAGAGGCACCTTCCCCTTTCCAATGACATCAGAAAGCACCGGGATCCGGCTGCCGATAACATATCCAAGATAATAAAGGAAATTCCATACGATATAGGGGACCAGGACACTCCGTATTCTGGAATTCCACTTTACCAGGAGGCGGTCTAAAGTAAAGCCGCGAAAGAAAAGATAGGAGGAAATCAGGAAGAACCCCGGTACGGCAATCTGCGCCACCGAGCCTCCTAAAAACCGTTCCATCCAGTCTGTCCTATAAGCCAGACTGGTGGTACCTAAGAAAAGCACCGCATTGTAAGAGTGGACCCATATGACCAGAAAACTATATAGAAATGTAAACCATGTGATCTTATTTCGAAAATATTTTTCTTCCATGAAAGCCCTCCTCTCAGCATTTTTATATTTTATCACAGGACAATAAGCTTTATCAAACTATTTTCATCAAAACAATTCTCATTAGACAAACGGAGTATTTCAGAGGCTTTTCAGCTAAATGATGTAAAATTTTTACATTTTTCACATTTTTTTTAAACCTACTGCGTAGAGTATATGATATAATAGGAGCACTTTCAATGATTGCTTTATATATAAGGAGATAGAAACCATGAAAAAAACAACTCGCGCCGCTTGTCTGATCCTAGCCTTCCTACTTGCAGGCCTGCCATTTTTTAACAGCCCTGCTTCCGGAAAAGGCTTTGAAACGACCTTAACCAGCGCACTTTGGGCACAATCTTCAGACAGTGGACAAGCACTGCAGACTATGGCCCTCGGACCCGGTCTTGTAAACCTATCCCCCGCGGATGAATTTTCCACTTACCAGTGGGGACTAAAAAATGACGGGGAATTCCGCCTTATAGAGTTAAAATCCAAATTTAAATCCATTGATAATATTTACGATGGTCGGAAATCAAAAGACGGTACGATAAAGCCCGGTCCCGGGGACTATGAATCTACAGTGATCGGTGCCGTCACCGGAATCGATATTAATGTACAGCCTGCATGGAAGCTTTACGATCAGGCTGAGAACAAGCGCTCTGTCATTGTCGCCATCATCGATACCGGCATTGATATCAATCACCTGGAGCTAAAAAATGCCATATGGACCAATCCCGGCGAGATTGACGGGGATGGAATCGATAACGACGGTGACGGATATGTGGATGATATTCACGGCTGGAATTTTTATTCCGGAAACAACCAGGTTTTTACCGGCAGTGAGGACAGCCATGGAACCCATGCGGCCGGAACCATCAGCGCCGCCCGGGGAGCCTACGGCATTGCCGGGATCACGGACAATAACTACGTAAAGATCATGCCTTTAAAGGCCCTGGGAGGCGAAGACGGGCTGGGATCCCCGGAAGCCGTGATCCAGGCTATCCATTATGCCGAAGCACATGGTGCTTCCATCTGCAACTTAAGCATGGGCACCACTGCCTACAGCGAGGAACTGGCCCAGACCATGAAAAATTCCAGCATGCTGTTTGTGGTATCCTGCGGTAACGGCGGAATCTCCGGGCTTGGGTATGATACAGATATCTACCCTGTTTATCCTGCTTCCCTCCCCTATGACAACATAATCTCCGTGGCGAACCTCCTGTTTGACGGAACCTTAAGCAAGGATTCCAACTATGGCGCAACGAGCGTTGATATAGCCGCCCCCGGCAGCTACATATTAAGCACTGTTCCAGGTAATGCCTACGGTTTTATGAGCGGCACTTCCATGGCAGCTCCCATGGTAACAGGTGTAGCCGCCATGCTCTATTCCTACCGGCAGGACATATCTTTGTCAGATGTAAAAACTATTCTTTTAAATTCCAGCAGGAAGCTTGATACCCTTACAGGAAAGATGGTGAGCGGAGGTCTTCTGGATGCTTATGAAGCTTTGACCTGGCATGATCCACGATAGCAATGAGCAGTGCGAAAAAAGACAGAAGAAGATTTTCGTTGTGCCTGCACATAAGAAAATCTTCTTCTGTCTTTTTTCATAGGGCGAATGCCCGTGAGCCAGCGGATCTGCAAGATTCGCTGGCTGCACTGCGGACTTATGCCACAATGTAACAGAACGTAGTTTTTTTACATACGCAGCCAAAAAATTATAAACTTAAAAAGTCTGTAACCCGGTTTCACCAATGGTTACAGACTTTTTAACGGAAGAATTATATCAGTTTCACTCCAAGCCCCTTCTGAATATAGGGCAAATATTTCATATGAGAGTCATGTACCTGTCCTATGATATTTACCCTATCCTCTCCAGGCAGATCAACTCTGGCAATTTCAAGTTCTCCCATATACCTTAAATAATTTTCATTAGAAATACAGATACTCCCCTGCTTCCTTACTTGCGCCTGATTCTCATGTCCATTCTTAATTTCCTGCTTATACTGTCTTGATTCCTGGGAACGAATAACGTATTCGCTGGAATCCGGTCTGTCATGATGAATGATGTCTCTTACAAATTCATAGGGAGAACATATGTCTGCCTTAAGCTCCACATAATCCTGGCTTAAGCATTGGATATCCTTCCAGTCCCTTTCTTCTACATCCACATCGCCGATCAGCACCACATCGCAGGAACCATCATAGAAAAGCTCCAGCATGTTCAAAAGCACCTGGTCTTTCCTCCCCCGGTGCTCTTCCACCGTAGGAAGCCCTTCAAACAAGGGTCCTCTCAGTTCCAGATTCCCAGGCACAAAAGCCATAGTAGTAAAGCCAAGATACTGAAATCTCTGGTTCATTTCCTTTGTCCGTTTCAGTGACAGGGCTGTAAACTGCTTTGGATAAAAGTTATGGCATGCAGTAAATCTGGTAAAATCAGCCCCATACTTTTTCCATTCCATTAGTTCCTCCTCCATAATGGTGGAGGCATTAAATACCACATAAAAATCCCTGGAAATCTCTACCGTTTCTTTCGCATCAAAACCATAATCAAGGCGGACATGGGTGATTCCAAGCTCCTTCAGCTCAGCAATGCTGTCTGTTTCAAACTTCTCCAGGGTTTCCGGACCCACATCCACAATGAGATTCAATCCGCCTTCCCTGCACATGCTCAAAAGCTTAAGTACATCCGAACGGTAATCGATTCCTGTTTCCTCTGGAATGTGGAGTGAAGTAAACGCATACTTCACTCCGCTCTTTATTGCTTTCTTTATTAAGCGTTCATTTTTTTCCATTCCGCTTGAAAAATAGATTGAAATTCCTGTATTCATTTATTCTCCATATACCTCATTGATTCTGTCCTCATCTACCCCGAAGAAATAGGTTACCAGGAATCCTCCTGCATAAGCAATGAGCATTGATATTATGTAGCCAAACTGCTGTCCGGGCTGGACAATCAGCAAACCAAACAAACCGGATACCCCCTGAGAAACGGTACCAAGGTGCATAAGAGCCGCAACAGCTCCTCCGAATCCGGCACCGATGCAGGCGGTGATAAAGGATTTGCCAAGAGGCAGGGTCACTGCATACATCATAGGCTCTCCGATTCCAAGAATACCTACTGGTATGGAATCCCGGATATATCTTTTTAATTTTGCGTTCTTTGTCTTTACATACAGTGCAATGCCGGCGCCTACCTGTCCGCCGCCTGCCATCATAAGGATGGGAAGAAGGTAATTGATTCCCTTTGTTGCACCATCCGGGTCATTTAGCAGGGCATGGATCGGGGTCAATGCCTGATGTAAGCCTACTGCTACCAGAGGAAGAAAGCCTGCTGATAAAATATATCCTCCTACAACGCCCATCTTTTCATATACAAAGCTTAAGAGGGCAAAGATTACTTTTGTTAAGCCTGCGCCCAAAGGCTGAATTACCAGCAGGGCAACAATGCCTCCAACAATAAGTACTAAAAGAGGGCTTACAAAGGTATCAATTAAGTCAGGCATACGCTTTCTGATATTCTTTTCAAGAAAAGCAAAGAATGCGCCTGCGATCAGCGCCGCTAAAAGGCCGCCGGAAGCCGGATTAAAAACTGTATTCGTAATAGGAAGAAGAATCTGGGCATCCTTTACCGTTGCAAGGAGAGGCATACCAGGGTTTGCTATTGACATGGCACCTGCAATCGCTCCAAGTACTCCTGAACCGCCAAATTCCTTTGCAGCATTGTATCCAACCAGGATAGGCAGATAAGCAAACAGTGCCCAGCCCATCGTCCGGATGCATTGATACCACCATACTCCTAAAAGTGATCCGCCGGTAGAAACGTTAATAACATTACAGATACCATTGATCAAACCTGCCGCAATGATGCCTGGAAGCAGCGCTACGAAAATATTGGAGATCTTCTTTAAAAATCTCTGTACTGGTTTATCATATTTTGCCTTTTGAAGCGCTTTGTTTTCCTTTGCAACTTCATTAATATCCTGATCCGGTCCATTCTCAGCCTGGCCTTTTGCAAGCCCTGTAAGCTTATAAAATTCGTCCAATACCTTATTTACTTTCCCCGGTCCGAATACAATCTGGAGCGTGTCACTCTCAACAACTCCAAGAACTCCCTCTACCTTTTTCACGCCTTCAATATCAACCTTTGATGTATCCCTTAAGCCGACACGAAGCCTTGTCATGCAGGCAGCATTGGAAGTTATGTTCGCTTTTCCCCCAAGCAGCGTTAATAATTGTTCACTGATTTGCTTGTAATTCACGATAATCCTCCTTTGAAAATATAGTTAAGTTACTTAAAAAACTTTAAAACTCCTTTCCTTTATTTCAAAGCCTCGCGGATCTTCCCTCCGGCTTGTGATAGCTTTTGCCTTGCAGCCTCTGGATCACAGTCCAGCAAAATCATTGTAATAGCAGTTTTAACATGTCCTTCTGCCTGTTTTAACACCTTTTCAGCCTCTTCCCTGTTACAGCCTGTTGCTGTCATCACAATATTCTGTGATCTTACTACCAGCTTTTCGTTGCTCTGCTTTACATCCACCATAAGATTTTCATAGGCTTTCCCGATTCCAACCATGCTTCCTGTTGAAATCATATTTAGGATCATCTTTTGTGCAGTTCCTGCTTTTAATCTGGTTGATCCGGTCAATACCTCAGGTCCTGTCACCGGTTCAATGGCTAACTTTGCCTTTTTTCCTACATCAGATCCTTTATTACATGCAATGGCTACGGTATGGCAGCCTGTTTTATTTGCATAATCAAGGCCGTAGATCACATAAGGCGTTCGGCCAGACGCTGCCAGTCCGATCACAATATCCTTTGAGGTAAGGCCAATCTCCTTTAAATCCGCCTCACATAAGGTCTCACTGTCCTCGGCTCCTTCTACTGCCTCTACAAAAGCCTTATCCCCGCCTGCGATCAGGCCTACTACCAGTTCCCTGGGAACGCCGAAGGTGGGCGGACATTCTACTGCATCCAGCACTCCAAGACGACCGGATGTTCCTGCTCCAATATATATGATACGGCCTCCTGCTTTCAGGCTGTCTGCTGCCCATTCGATCGCTGTGGCAATCTGGGGGAGAACTTCCTCCACGGCTTTTACGGCCTTTTCATCTTCCTGGTTCATGATGGCCGCAATTTGAAGCGGTGTCATTTCATCCAGGTTCATGGTATCCGAATTGCGGGACTCTGTTGTCAGCACTGACAAATCAATCATGCTCTGTACTTCCTTTCTTCTGTATATAATTTTTCGTGAATTTACTCATACACACATCATAATTTCTATTGACATAAGCAGTAAAAAAAATGTCTATTACATTTAATTGTGAAATACGGGAAGACATGGCACCGCTTCGGTGTATCAGCTCCGTTGCTGCAACAGGAAGGACGAAATCAGCTTCAGAAGCCAGTTCCGATTCCACTGCCCTTGTTATGGCGATCACCTTTGCCCCATTTCCTTTTGCTTCCTTTACGCACTGAAGTATTTCTTCCGTAAGTCCTGAATAGCTGATGGCGATAGCCAGATCACCTTTTCTTAAATTTCTGGCAGCCAGTAACTGTGTATGCCAGTCGTCACAGACATTGCATATCACATCGGCCCTAAGGAGCTTTAAGTACAGATCTCTTGCCGCCAGAAGAGAGGTTCCCAGTCCAAATAAGGTAACGGTTCTGCTATTTTCCAACAGCTTCACACATTCTACTACTACCTTAGGTTCTATCAGCTTTTGGGTGGTTTCCAGGGATTCGATATTTTTCTTTGTGACCTTATAAATAATGTCCTCCATGGAATCTTCCTGTGTGATCTTCTGAAACGCAATGTCCCTGCTCTCCTGGAATAAAGCCACTTCATAAGCAAGGGTATTCTGAAAATCCTTATATCCTTTACAGCCCAGTTTCTTGCAAAGCCTTACGACCGTTGCCGGAGAGGTATAAGTTTCTTTGGCAATCTCTTTAATACTCTTTCGGAGGACTGATTCCGGATTTTTGTGCAGTCTTTTTATCAGCTCTTTTTCCGCTTCTCCGGCATCCTGGAGATAGCTGTCAATCCTTACAAGTAGACCTTTCATGCATTTCTTCTCCTTTCTTTAAAGCCAGAAGAAATTTTACAATTTTTTTACCTGATATCATTCTAGCTTTGTTGTATTATTTTTTCAAGATATTCGATGATTTATGAAACTTTTTTTCATACTATGGTATTTTAAAGGAATTTAAAAATCGGGTAGGAGGTAGATAATTATTTTATCTACCGTCCTCCCACACCACCGTA
>NZ_DAMAUN010000069.1:0-33259 GCF_032078915.1 Lacrimispora sp.
CCAGTATCTGGTATTTAAAATTCGTTTCATTGGCAGTAAAGGGCAACAGCGTTCCGGCACCGCCTCCGGCGCCAACTAACACGATCTGTTCTCTTTCAATTTTATATTTGTCGATCAGGTCTTCAATGACTGGTTTGATTTTATCACAAGCCTTCTGAAGAACTGCTCTTGCCGTATCTTCAATGGACAGGCCCACTTCATCAGCCAGAAGCTGCATGGCTTTGCAGCTGGATTCGTAATTGCCCATTGCGTAATCCCCGTCTTCCAGGATTCCAAGTACATTGGCAGCGCAGGTATTTGTAATGGTTACGCTTTCGCCGTTCTTTAAGCGGATTGCCACATAGTCACTGGGGTCATTTTCACGAGGCTTGATGTAGTATAATTCTGCTCCTTCAAACAGCTCCGGCTCTGTGAAACATGCATACCCCATATTTGCAATATGGGCGGAACGGGGACCCACATCAACGATGGCACCCTTTTTCGCACGGATCATACTTCCGCCGGCAACACCCAGCACCCGGACATCCAGGCTGTTTACATAAGTTCTGTGTCCTCCGATAATGGAATAATCCACTGCCGGCCGGCCGTTTTTGATCACCCCGATGTTGGTAGAAGTTCCGCCAACCTCAAAATAAATACCGTTGGAAGCCCGTAGATACATAAGCGCCCCGATCACGCTGGCCGCAGGTCCTGAGAGCATGGTAAGGATGGGGCGCTTTTTCATTTCATTGATTTCCATGACTCCGCCGTCACCGCGCATGATCATAAGGGGAACCGTTACCTTTGCGGCACGTACACTTCGCTCCGTGGAATTGGCAGTGTCCAGCATTTTCGGCAGGATCGATGCATTGAGACAGGCGGTCCGGGTGCGGGTCGTTAAGCCATAGAGCTTTGTAATATCAGAAGCCACGGTGCAGGGGATTCCCTGGCCTTCCGCAATCTCTGCAACCATGCGCTCTTCTTTCATATTATCCACGCCAAATGCCTTGCTGGCCACGATTACCTTATCTCCCTGATCTGCCATCTTTTTGACCACAGAAGATACGTTATCCGGTGTCATGTCCTTGGTTTTCATAAAACTATGGTCAATATTGATCCATTTTCCGGTGCCCAAATCAATATCCTTGATTTTTGTCTGACGTTTTGTAAAGAATGCCTCCAGACCGCCGCCGCTCATTCCGATCACTCCGACTTTTGCCACATCTCCTTCTAACAAAGCATTGGTAGCCTGAGTGGTGCTGTGAGCAATAAAAATTACTTCTTCCGGTTTAATATCATTCTCAGAAAGACATTTTTTAAATGCTTCCACAACACCTGTTGCCACTCCGTTTTCGTCGTGGTGGGTTGTCATTACCGACCCTTTTCCTACAATTTCGTTTGTGCTGTTGTCTATCGCTACGGCCTTTGTATGGGTTCCGCCCACATCAATGCCAATTCTTATTGCTCTGCTGCTCATTCGTTGTCCTCCATCTAAAACGGACAAGGGCATACAGACTTTATGTATGCCCCTGTCTGTGAAACATTTTCATCTACCAAAACAAAGAATTAAACCATTCTTCCTATTGTAAAATAAATAAGAATTTCAATGGCAATAAGGCTTGCCCAGGCCCACGGCAGGTTGGTCTTTATGTACTGTTTCGGTTCTACCTTTGCATAGCTTAAACCCCACATGGTCCAGGACTGAGTAGGACACGCACTTGCTACGATAGCAACCGGAGGGATTAAGAAAATAGCATACAGGAAATGGGGATTAAATGCTCCCGTTGCATTTAAAATGGAATACAGTGCAATACCGGAACCCCAGATCATTAACGGCCCGCGGAACAATGCCAAAGGCGCCAGGATACAGAATGCAGCCAGAACTACAATTTCGGATCTTGGAACAACATCCCCAAGCAAGGTCTGAAGATAAGGAACAACCTTAGTAGCGGCTCCCTGGAAAATATTTACGCTGTAAAGCATACCGATCAGAAGTCCGCTGTCTGCAACGCCATCATATAACGTCTTCTGGGTCTTATCTACCGCAGTTTTGTAAGTTCTTAAATTCCGTGTAAATAAAAGACCCACAAAGCTTCCTAACAGGAAGGCCGGAACTGGCTGCCATTTGAAAATACCTACCATTGCAATGGGTACAAAGGGTACGATAAAGCAGTACCAGCCAAGAGGTCTTTCCTCGTAGTTATCCTGGACACCTGCCTCCCAGGCCCGTCTTCTTCCCCTTTTATTGCTTTTAAAATGATGGTACACGACAAATGCAATCATAATTACCATGTGAACGGCAGTTGCCATCAGGGCAAAACGAATGTAGTTGTCATTATAGGAAGCCACTTCTTCACCGAATACCTTTTCAAACTGGCTTACATAAGCAATATTTAAGTACATTCCGCCTGCAACAGACAGCATATAGGCGCCTAAAGCCGCTCTTTTTTCCACTCCCATGGAAAACAGAATGGGAAGTACGATCATACCGATTGCCATAACGGAACCAACACCAAAAACGCTGGTAAAAAGCAGATTACAGGTAATACACAATAATAATGTAGTTACTAGGGGCCTGTCACCCGCAAATTCTACCGTCTTCTTAATGATATAGCCGGCAATACCCGTATCGACCAGGATACGTCCAAACCATGCACCAAAGATAATGATTGCTATGGTCTTTCCATAATCATCTAACGGCTTTTGGAATACATCGCTTACCACCTCATTGATCGGCACACGTCCAATTACACACCATAAAACGGCTGTAGCGATAAATCCGATCAGAAGATTTCCGCCTTTCATGCAGTACACTACCAGCCCCACAAAGACCAGCAGCAGCAATATGCCAGTAATAATGTCAAGCATCGTTTCTCTCTCCTTTTTAATTGTAATTTTTTGCAGCTTCATACCTGTTTCCGGATTTGATTCTTCTTGTCGCAACTAAAATTTCATCTGATATATCAGTTTCAAGATATAATATATCACATAAAAATTAGAGATACTATATGCATTATTAATAAAAAATTTATATTTTTTTATTAATAATACACATTTAAGGAGTTGCCAACAAGCCAAAAGAGAAGAAATGATAGTAAGTTTATAAACGCAAGGTCTGCTGTTCTGCATCTCCAATGAAATTAAAGAAGGTCAATATATATTTCCCTATGATCCCTATTTTTCTCTGTTGGTAGTTTGTGAAAATATTTTGACATAAAAATACCCCCATATAGGACTGTTATATCATAGTCCTATATGGGGGGCAGCATATTAGTTTTATATCAACGTCACATACTCTCTATTTTTAGATTGAAGCTCTTTAAGGGCTTCTGTTATTTAAACCGCTTAAAGCATTTCTTCCATTGCGGAAAAACGCTGCCTTACATAGGCAAGGCTTTCCACATAGGCCTTATCCCCTTCCAGGTGTTCGATAATCAAGGGCATATCCGGATCAGCCGCCTGCGCAAGGCAAGCGTACTTTTCCAGGTTTAACCCGCCATGACCGCAGGCTGTTTCACTAAATTGCAGGGTGAATTCCTGTTTCAAAGCCACATCCTTTAGGTGACAGCTTTTAATATAAGGCCCCAGCTTCCAAAAGCACTCTTCCATAAAATCATCATTGTTAAAATACCGTTCCAATGTGGTGATCCAGTTAAACACATCCATATGTACGGCAAAATGTTCCCTGTCCACCTCCTTGATCAGACGGAGGTATTCATCCGGGCCCATAGGATACATCCAGGGCATAGGCTCAATGGTGTAATAGGTATGCTCCGGCTTCGCCTCGTCAATGATTTCCTGAATGCTTTTCACCACAAGGTCCCAGGTTTCCTCTGTTAAATTTTCCTTATAAGGCCCGTCCCAGCGTTCCCCTCTGGAGCCGGATACATTGACGCAGCACCTGGCGCCAATCCGGTCCGCCAGCCTAAGCTGCTCCTTACATCGGAAAAGAGCTGCTTCTCTTACTTCTTTATCCGGAGAAATGGGGTTGCACCAGGCTCCCACTTCTGCAATTACAAGGCCGCTCTCTCTTGCAGCTTCCACATATTCTTGTATCAGCGCTTCCCCATGGCTGTAATCCACCGGAAAATTTACACAGCCGCAGCCCAGTTCCTTTAGCTTCTGGGCCCATTCCCCAGGGGTTTTGTGTTCCAGAGAGCTGGAAAGTCCCAATTTCATATGCGTTTCCTCCTGTTACTTATCGCTTTCCAAAAGTTCCACAATACACTTTAAATCTTTGTAAGCATTCATATAGGTATATCTTCCGCTGGCGTCCCCGTATTCTCCTTTTTGTTCCAAAGTCATGCCAAAATCCTCACAGCGTTTTACCGCTTCCTGCATTTTCATTCCCTTGATAAAAAAGGCTACATGGTGGATTCCCTCTCCCTTTTCATTTAACGCATCTCTCCATGTAGATGGTGCTTCATTGGGCTGGATCAGTTCAAGCTGCAAGCCTGGGCCTACGTCAAAAAATGCCAATAGGCTGTTGGCCTCCGGCGCAGGCCGGCCCATAAATTCCGTCTGTGTAATCTCATATTCTCCGCACAGGGCAGCTTCCGGTTCTTCCACCCCTAAAAACTGGGCCCATTTCTTTTTTGCTTCGTTAATGTCCTTTACAATAAAACCTACCTGGCAAACCAGTTCTGTTCCTACTACTCCGTTCATGATTTTTCCTCTTTTCCGCCTATGGCGTCACTTTCTTTTTATTATTCTTTTTATTTCATTCCATCTGCCCCCATAGTCAGGGGCAGCGGCCTTTCACAGGATGTTTTCATCTCATAAACCTTCTTCGTTTCCGCCGATTCCATCATCCCCATAATCGCCTCAACCACATGGCAGGCCATTTCCGCATTCACCCTTGGCCTGCGGCCTTCCGCCACCGCACAGGCTAAATCAAATACTCCGCTGCCCCTGGTATAATCTCCGATATGGGGATACAGCTCAGGAACCTCCACGCTGACTCCCTTCTTTTCCCTGGTCAGAATGCTGTCGTCATACAGCGGGTCAAGACTTCGCTCCTTCCGGTATATCCTGGGTTTCCCTCCGGACATATTGGGGTCCGGAACCTCTAAGGTACCTTCCGTCCCGTATATCTCCATGTTAGGAAGATTGGAATGCCAGATGTCAAAGCTTAAGTTCAGGCTTACAATCACCCCTGACGAAAGTCTCGCAACACCCGAATAGTGAGTAGGCGTTTCTACGGAAAGCTGCCCTCCTGCATGAGGGCCTGCGTAAATAGTTCTTTCTGAAAAGCCTGTGGCGCAAAAAGCGCTGATAGATTCTACCGGTCCCAAAAGAGCGGCAAGCGCGGTAAAGTAATAGGGCCCCATATCATAGAGCGGTCCTGCTCCCCTCCTGTAAAAATTCTCAGGCGCAGGGTGCCAGGTTTCCACCCCAATGGAAGTCATGTTAGCAGTTGCATAAAGCGGTGTTCCTATCCACCCGTCGTCCAAAAGCTTTCTGCAGGTCTGTAAGGAAGAACCTAAAAAGGTATCGGGTGCACTGCCGATTAAGAGGTTTTTCTCTTTGGCAAGGTCCATGACCTCCGTTGCTTCTTCCACCGTAAGGGCAAAGGGTTTTTCGCAATATACGTGCTTGCCCGCCTCCAGGATCTTCCTGTTTAACTCCCCATGTAGTCCGGGCGGCGTCAGATTGACGATTAGTTCCACTTCTTCCATAGCCAGCAATTCTTCCGGGGAACAGCCTGAGTCTATTCCGTATTTTTCTGCGTGGGCCTTTGCAAGTCCGACGTTTACGTCTGCACAGGCCGCCAGATGAAGGCTTGTGTAAAACCGTTTTATATCCCGGATGTAGGTGTTGCTGATCACGCCGCAGCCCAGGAATCCTACATTTACCTTTCTCATATAGTTTAGGCAATCCTCCTTTTCCTGTGGAGCCTAATAAGGCATCAGCTCCCCTTTGTAATTGATAAACGGAACCTCCATATCCGGAACCTTCGTTTTCCTTTCCAGAATGTCTAAAATGCCTATCGCTGGCAGGGAAGGCGGGATCTGTGCATTTTCCTTCCCCATCACCGTATCCATGCGGCCTGGATGAACCATATATACCCGTATGTGCTTGTCTGCCTTTTCCTCCGCTAAGTAATTGCGGATTTTCTGGGTATACATGTTTAGGGCGTGCTTGGAGACGGAATAGGCCAGATAGTTGTAGCCATAGGGGCTTAAATGCCCTGCTTCCGAGCTGATATTCATAATACAGGCGTCCCCGGAAGCGTAAATCAGGCCGATCAAGTATTTGAGCACAAGGGCCTGGCCTGTTACATTCACCTCAAGGGTTTCCCGGAACCTTTCTATGTCCAAATCCTCTATGGCGTCCCCCGGCATCTTCATTTTCTCAAACAGCACCCCGGCGTTGTTTACCAGAAAATCTATATATCCGTATTGAAGCCTGACCGCCAGTGCCGCCCTTTTTATCTCCTCCTCGTCCGTAACATCCATGGAAAGGACCAAAAGCCTGTCTCCGTACTGCTCTTTTAAGCGGAGCAAATCCCTGCTGCCCTCTCCCTTAAGGCCCTTGCGGCAGGCGGCAATCATGGTATGCCCCCGTAAAAGTCCTTCCTTCACCAGCTCATAGCCAAGCCCCCGGCTGGCTCCTGTGATAAATCCAATCATAGCAACCTCCTAATAGTCAGATTCTCCAAAGCGGAACACCTTAAAGAGCACCAGAATAATCCCAAGGGCGATCAGCAGCAGAATCCAGGCCATGGCTGAGGCGTAGCCCATCTTAAAATAGGAAAATGCATTCTGATATAAGTACAGGGAGTAAAACATCGTCGAGTTGTCCGGCCCTCCATTGGTCATGATGTAAGGCTCCGCAAACCATTGGAATACGTTAATAATCAGCGTCACCACATTGTAAAGGATGGTGGAGCGCAAAAGCGGTATGGTAACAAATAAAGTCTGGCTGAAAAATCCGGCTCCGTCTAAGGAGGCTGATTCATAAAGGCTTACAGGAATGTCTGAAAGACCGGCTAAGTAAATGATAATTGCATTTCCGCAGGTCCATATCATCATGATAATCAGCGCAGGCTTGGACCAGAAAATACTGGAGAGCCAGCCCGGCCCACGGATTCCAATATAGCCTAAGAGCCGGTTGATAATTCCCGTTTCCGGCTGCATAACCCAGATCCACAGCAGGGAAGCCACAACGGTCGGCACCAGGGTGGGAATAAAAAACACCACCCGGAAGGGTCCCGTGACCTTTAGTTCCTTATGATTCATTATTATGGAAATTCCTACCGCAGTAATGGTGGTAATGGGAACGCCAAACAGCACCATATAAAACGTATTGCTCAAAGCCTTTAAAAATGTTTTGTCCTGAAACATGGTCTTGTAGTTGTTAAGCCCTACATAAACCGGAGCCTTAATTACCTGGTACTCACACAGAGAATAATATAAGGAGGAACAAATGGGAAATAAGGTAAAAACCAAAAACCCCACCAGCCACGGAGAAATAAACAGCAGTCCGTAAATCAGTTCTCTTTTTCTAATTGTCATTTTTTTCACATTCACCCCTCCTTACCCTTTGATTCCGGACATTGCGATGCCCTGGATAAAGTACTTCTGCATGACGAAAAACAAAACAAGCACAGGCAGAACCATAACGGTACCCAAAGCTAACAGCACGCTCCAGTTGGGATCTAAATTAGACTTCAACATGGAAGCCGCCAAGGACAGGGTATAGAGCTGGTCCCTTCCCAAGAATACCAGCGGACCCAAAAAATCATTCCAGGACCGGATAAAAGCAAAAATCGCAACAGTCGTCAGAACCGGCTTTGCAACAGGTATCACCAGCCTCCAGAAAATCGTAAGCTCCCCCGCCCCGTCAATGCGGGCAGCCTCGGAAATATCCTGGGGAATTCCGGTAAAAAACTGGCGCAGCAGAAAGATGAAAAAAGGATTTCCGAAAAAGCAGGTGACAGTAAGAGGCAGAAAGGTTCCAACCCACCTCATTTTGGTAAACATGAGAAACAAGGGAACCAGCGTAACCTGTGAAGGCAGGATCATCGTTACCAGCACCAGGATAAACACCTTATCCCTGCCGGGCCATCGCAGCCTGGAAAAACCGTAGGCCGTTAAGGAGCAGGAAATCAGGGACCCGACAATATTAAAGAATACGATAACCATTGTATTTTTAAAATACAAAAGAAATGGAATGGATCGGAACATGTTTATAAAGTTGTCCGGTGTGAAACGGTCCGGCAGCCATTTAAAAGGCACCCGGAACAATTCGCTCTGGGCTTTAAAAGCGCCCATGAATAAATAAAAAACAGGCAGAACAAACAACACGCCTAAGACAATCAGGAATGCATATAGAAAAAACACTTCCAGACTGGGCAGGACCTGCTTTGTCTTACCTTCCGCTCTTGCCATATTACTCCTCCTTTCCTTATTCCCGCCCATGCATTTTGGGCATAGAGGGATACCCGCAGGGTGTTTCCTTATTCCAGCTCATGCATTTTGGGCAGAATGGCGGCAGACTTTAAGCGACGCAAATGCATGTATTTTCGGCTGTTTTTCCTACTTCCCCATCTTTGCGGCCGCAAAAGCCTGCAAAAGCCACCGGTCCCTTACTGGCTGTTATCAAGCTGCGCCTGGTATTTCTCCTGCAGCTTTCCTAATTCTCCTTCAATGTCCTGGATATTTCCGTAAATGACTCCTTCCCGGAAGGTAATAAGCACCTGGGAGAGCTCTGCGGAAACGGCGCACATGGCAGGAATACCGTTTTTTGGTGAATTGGCTATTTTTCTTTCCAGGGCGTACATTTCATCCCCGTTTTTCGTTAAGCTTATGTTGTCAAATTCCTTGTCGCTGGTTGGAATGCTTCTCCACTGGGCAAAGTTGTCCTCGTTTACGGCTCCTGACATGCAGAATTTCATAAATAAGGTGGCAAGCTCCGGATTCTTAGAGCCTTTCGGAATTGCAAATACATTGGTTCCGAAGGGAGTGCTGTCCGCCCGTCCGCCTTCCGGCACAGGCACGCTGCACACACGGAATTTAATATCAGGCGCATAAACCCGAAGGGCGTTGGAGAACCAGTTTCCGGTAATGGTCATGGCAACCTTTCCCGTCATAAAGGCGTGGTCCGGGGAGAACATTCCTCCAAGGCCGGAGGTAAAGGACGAGATCCGCTCCGGGTCGTACTTCTTCCCATAAGCCTGAAGCCATTCCATGCTGGCAACCATCTCCGGAGAGGTTAAGTTTAGACGGTTGGTTTCCGCATCATATACGTTTGCCCCAAAGAAGAAAGGCAGGGTGAACGCGTCGCTCTTTAAATCCAGCCAGGGGATCAAGCCAAACCTTTGATAGCTCCCATCCTCATTCTGTATGGTCATAGCCTCCGCCCAGGCGTCTAACTCATCTAAAGTCCTGGGAGGATTATCCACATCAAGCCCTGCTTCCTCAGCAATGTCCGGATTGTAATAAAGCAATATGACATTGGTATCCTGTGGAATTAAGTAAGGTTCATTTTTATAATAAATAATATCCTTACAGCCCTCAAAAAAGCTGTCTACGTCCAGGCCAACCTGATTTAAATAGGTTTCCAGCATCTCAAAGCTTCCGTTGGCCGCATAGGAATAAGCGGATACTGCCCTGTCACATACAATCAGATCAGGAGCCTGGCCTCCGGCAATGGCGGATAACAGCTTTCCATTATCAATTCCCGCCCCTTCCGGCACAAACTGCACATTGCATTTGATTCCCTTGTCAGCATAAAGCTCGTTAAATGCATCTACCCGGCTTTGGTCCCATACCTTAGAATCCCCGGTAAATCCGGACCAGTATGTAAATTCTCCGGTCAAATCCGTATCCTCTACTTCAATCCCCAGCTCCTTCAGCCTGTCCGCCGAGGTTTTAACGGACTCCTGAGCTTTCTTTACATCTTCGCTTAAGTTTTGGCTTTCCTGGGCCTGGGACGCCTGGGTCCCTCCTGCCTGTGTGCCTCCGGTTGATGAGCTGCCGCACCCTGCAAGTGCTCCTGCTGCCGTCACAAAGGCCAGCAAGCCTGCTGTTAATCTTCTTCTCATACCTTTCTCCTTTCCATCATTAATAAATTTAAAACAATACTTTACCCCATGTTTTTAATGTTTTACGGCTCGTATTTTACCTGAACGAAGGTTCCTAATTTCTCCTTGCTGTCAAATACCGTATAATTGCCTCCCTCGTATTCCCCGTAGTGGCGTACCTGCATACCGTTTTCTTCAAAATACTTTACCGCGGTCTCCCGGTCTTCCGTCATAAAGGCTATGTGATGAATCCCATCCCCGTTCTTATCCAGAAAATCCTTCCATGAACTGGGTTCCTCGTCCGGCTCTGTGATTTCAAGCACTACCTGCCCCAGATCAAACACCGCAAGCCTGGCCCTGGTTTTGGTTGGCTTTCCCTGAAACCTCGTATGGGCCTCCGATTCCTCGGGCACACAAAATGGCGTCGGTTTTTGAACTCCAAACAGCTTTGCATACTCTTCCACTGTCTTGTCCAGATCCTTTACCACCAGCGCCACCTGGCATATGGTTTTTCCATCGATCACTCCCATTTTAAACTCCTTTCTGCTGTTGGACTTTTTCCTTTTTGGTATATTCAATATAACATTCTGGCTCTTTCATTTCTAACTATATATTGCTACTCATGTATTAGTTATTGCTCACTTTATTAGGGGATCATATTTTACAAATATGTATATAGTACATTTTGTCATATAAAACACTCTACTTTTATGCAATTTTCCTATATTTCAAAAGCAATTTTTGAACTATAATTTAAAAATATGGTCAGTTTTTTACAAACCCTGACAGAAGGAGCGGCCCTTTATGATTAAACCGGATTTATCAGAGCCTATGCAATTTATGCACGACATGTCCATCAATGTGTCTTACGGACATTTTTACTCCGTTTTCCCCACTCACTGGCACAGCTTTATGGAGATTTTAGCGCCTTTATCCGATGACATGTCCATTACCCTGGACAATGAAGTCTTTACGCTAAAAGCAAACCAGTTTGTCCTGATCCCTCCCCGCAACCTCCATTCCCTGACCAAAAACAGCTTAAGCCCCTGTCTGGTCGTCCAGTTCTCCGACTTGTTTTTACCTCAACTGCAGGATTTCATCTACCATAAGCAGCTTTTGTTCTGCCAGCCCATTCTGGAGGTAAACGGCAGCGCTTCTTTTACGGAGAACCCTATCGATATTTTGTTAAAAATAAAAAAGCTCTACTACAGCAGCATTTCCTTTAAAGAAATGCGCATGTATGAAGAGCTTCTACATTTTTTTATCGTTATTGGAGAACACAATAGTCAGATCGAACACAAGCTTTCCGCCCAGAAAACACCGCAGCAAAAGGTTTATGACAAAAAGTTCGATCTGGTGGCGGAATATATCAGGCAGCACTATATGGAACAGGTCAGCTTAGAGGACTTAGCTGCCTTTGCAGGCTTCAGCAAATACCATTTTTCCAGAATCTTTAAGGCCCACTACCAGACCTCCCTGCCCGAGTACATCACTTCCGTCCGTATTTCCAAGGCCAAGGAGCTGTTGGAAAATCCGGATTTATCCATTATGGACGTTGCCTTCCAGTCCGGCTTTTTAAGCCTGTCGTCCTTTAACCGGACCTTTAAGCAGAGAAACAACTGCACGCCTTCCCAGTTTCGGAAAATGTTCGACCATTTTCCGGCCTGATCAGGCCTTGCAGCGTAAAATATCGTATTCCTGCGGAACGTCCCCCTCAAACTCTAAGTACAGCACCTGTTTGGAATGGGGGGCGCTTTCCTGGGATTTTCCTTCTTCATCATAAATGGCTTTTACAAGGACTTCCAAGTTCCTGCCATCGGGCTTCATCACCTCAATGGTGTCTCCTACGGAAAACTTGTTCTTCTGCGTGGTACGGGCAAATCCTCTCTCATCCACTGCTTCAACAGTTCCCAGATACGTATAGTTTTTCACATAAGTATTGTTGTCATAGATCTGCGTGGTAGAATCAGGCTTACTGAAATAAAAGCCGGTGGTAAATTCCCGGTAAGTGCATTTGCCGATTTCGGAGCGGTACCACTCCATATTGGCCCGGTAGGTTTCAGGATCCTTGTTATAATCATCAATGGCCTTCCGGTAGGTTCTGGCCACGGTGGCTACGTAAAGGGCGGTTTTCATGCGGCCCTCGATCTTAAAGCTGTCAATCCCCGCATCCATCATCTCCGGGATGTGTTCGATCATGCATAAATCCTTGGAATTAAAGATATAAGTTCCCCGTTCATTTTCATAGACTGGCATGTATTCTCCGGGACGTTGTTCCTCAACGATGGAATACTTCCAGCGGCATGGATGGGTACAGGCTCCCTGATTGGCATCTCTTCCTGTCATAAAATTGCTTAAAAGACAGCGCCCGGAATAGGAAATACACATGGCTCCATGAATGAAGCTTTCGATCTCCATGTCCTCCGGAATCTGGCTGCGTATTTCTTTTATCTCGGCCAGAGATAGCTCCCTGGCGGAAACGACCCGTTTGGCTCCAAGCTGGTGCCAGAACAGATAGGTCCCGTAATTGGTGTTGTTGGCCTGAGTGCTGATATGAATTTCCAGATCCGGCATGATGCGCTTTGCAATAGCAAATACTCCCGGATCGGAGATGATCAAGGCGTCAAGGCCTGTTTCCTTTAATTCATTAAAATATTCTTCAACTCCGGTCAGGTCATCATTATGAGCCAGAATGTTAGCCGTGACATAGACCTTTACCCCTCTTTCGTGGGCAAAGACGATTCCTTCCCGGATCTCTTCCATTGTAAAATTCTTTGCCTTGGCGCGGAGGCCAAAGGCTTCTCCTCCGATGTAGACAGCGTCTGCGCCGTAAACTACCGCAGTTTTAAGTACTTCCAGGCTGCCTGCCGGAATCAAAAGTTCGGTCTTTCTCATGAAAATCCTTTCTTATGTCCATATTTAAAGAAGTCCGACTCGCCTTTCGGCTCATCGAACGTCTAATTTGCTAAGTGTTTTATAGGTTCAAGCGGATATTCGCAATCCGCTTCACTGCTTCCTTCATTAAGTAAATCAGATCAGAATGCTGACGGTGATCCCGTCTCCGATTGGTACAATGGTCGTTGTAAGCCGCTCAGAATGCTTTAGCTCATATAAGTAATCCCGCATCCGCCCGTGAATGGTCCGGTTCCGGCGTTCCACTGCATAGCGGGATTCTATGATATCCCCATCCTGAAGGACATTATCGGAAATCAACATCCCTCCTGGGACCATAAGCTCTAAAATCCTTGGCAGCCACAAAAGATACTGTCCCTTGGCTGCATCCATGAAAACAAGGTCAAAGGGGCGGTCAAGCCCCTTTAATATTTCCTGCGCATCTCCCTCAAGCAAGGTGATACGTTCAGTCTCTCCGGCCTCTTTGAAATTTTCTTTGGCCTCTGGAATCCTTTTTTCATATTTTTCTATGGTGGTGATATGGCAGTCAGGCGGCATAGCCTCGGCCATTAAAAGCGTAGAGTAACCCACTGCCGTACCAACCTCAAGAATCGCCTTTGGCCTCATGGCAGCAGTCATTGTCTGGAGAAAAGCGGCAGTCTCCTCCCTGATGACCGGGACACCTTCCTGCCTCGCCTTTTTTCCGATCTTTGAAAGGAGCGGGCTTCTGTCTGTTTCCAGAGACTTTATATAATCCGTTATCCTGTCGTTTACAATCATTTTTTAACTTCCTTTTCCTCTGTATTCTCATTCATCATCTGAAGAATTTCCTTGGAGGTCATGGAAGTGTTAAAGGTATAGTCTCCCGGTTTTACCTTATAATCAAAAAACTCCGCCTGTATGATAAAAGAATATTCATTGGATATCAAACCATTGTCCTTTAAAAGCTTTGCCGCCTGGGACACAGAAGTTCCTTTGTCAATGGTCATCTCCTTGTCCCGTCCCGGCTCTGCTTCCATTGCAGAGGCATAGAATATCTCATGGCCGAACTCATATCCTCTTGTAACTCCCTCATAAAGAAGAAGGATCACCAGGGCAAGGATGATAAGCCTGCTTGAAATCGCAATGACTGCTCCAGTTATTTTATTAATCTCTTTCGTCGCACGGCTCATATCCTGCTTCCTTTCATCTTATTGCCCGCTTTTTAGGGCATAAAGGTATACCCGCAGGGGTTTTCCTGTTCTATACTTCCATAATGATGGGCAGAATCATAGGATTCCGTTTCATCCGCTTCCATAAAAAGTCGCTTAAGCTATCCCGTATCACATTCTTAATCTTCCCCCAGTCATT
Source organism: Lacrimispora sp. (assembly GCF_032078915.1). Taxonomy (GTDB): domain Bacteria; phylum Bacillota; class Clostridia; order Lachnospirales; family Lachnospiraceae; genus Lacrimispora. The sequence continues at coordinate 14,249 of NZ_DAMAUN010000069.1, forward strand.
GACATGGCGGTCCAGGCAGTCAGCAACAGCGTCATTGACAATGTTCCTTGCCTCTTCCATCAGATCCTCAGACTCACGCACATAAACAAATCCTCTGGATACAATATCCGGACCTGCCAAAAGCTGATTGGAATACTTCTCCAGGGTCAGAACCACCACGATAATTCCGTTCTGGGCCAGGTTCTGTCTGTCTCTTAAAACGATATTCCCCACATCTCCGACGCCAAGACCATCTACCAGGATTCCTCCTGCCTGCACATGGTCCACGATCTTCCAGGATTCCTGTCCCAGCTCCACCACATCGCCGGAGGACATGATAATCACATTCTCCTTAGGGGTTCCCATCGCCTGAACCAGTTTTTTCTGGGCCATGATATGACGGTATTCACCGTGAACCGGGATGGCGTATTTGGGACGGACCAGGGCATACATCAGCTTGATTTCTTCCTGACATGCATGTCCCGATACATGGGTATCATCGCTGATTACCTCTGCTCCCTTCATGGAAAGCTCGTTAATGACCTTGGAAACAGCCTTTTCATTGCCAGGGATCGGATGGGAACTTAAAATTATCACATCGGTCGGCTTAATGGAAATCTTTTTATGGGTGCTGCTTGCCATTCGGGATAACGCTGCCATGGATTCTCCCTGGCTTCCGGTGGTGATGAGCACAGTCTGCTCATCGGGATAATTTTTTAACTGGTCAATCTCAATAAGGGTGCCATCCGGAATATTGATATAGCCAAGCTCACTGGCCGTGCCGATCACGTTGACCATGCTGCGGCCCTCTACCACTACCTTGCGGCCATACTTGGCTGCGGAATTAATGACCTGCTGCACCCGGTCCACATTTGAAGCAAAGGTGGCTACAAGGATGCGGTTATTCTTATGGTCTGCAAAAATGTTGTCAAAGGTCTTTCCCACGGTCTTTTCCGAAGGAGTGAATCCTGGCCTGATGGCATTGGTGCTGTCACACATCATGGCCAGAACGCCTTTTTTGCCCAGCTCGGCAAAACGCTCTAAATCAGCCGGTTCCCCGAATACGGGAGTATAGTCAATCTTAAAATCGCCTGTATGCAGAATCACGCCGGCCGGAGAAAAAATGGCAAGGGCGGAAGCATCGGCGATGCTGTGGTTGGTCTTGATAAATTCGATACGGAAACAGCCTAAATTAACGGACTGCCCGTGCTTGATCACCTTTCTCTTGGTGTTTTTCAATAAATTATGTTCTTTCAGCTTGTTCTCGATCAGGGCAATGGTAAGCTTTGTTCCGTATACCGGCACATTGATATCCCTTAAAACATAAGGAAGAGCGCCGATATGGTCCTCGTGGCCATGGGTGATAACAAATCCCTTTACCTTATCAATATTCTGTTTTAAGTAAGAGACATCCGGTATCACCAGATCGATTCCTAACATATCATCGGTTGGGAATGCCAGTCCGCAGTCCACAATGATAATGCTGTCTTCACATTCAAAAGCAGTGATATTCATACCGATCTGCTCCATTCCGCCTAAAGGAATGATTTTAACTTTCGCGTTGCTGTCTTGTTTTTTCAATATTTTACCTCCATCTTATGATTTTCCGTCCTGTTCTTCTTCCATTGCCTCCCGGCATTCCCTGCAATACCCGCGCAGCTTCACTTCATGATCGGTCACAAGAAAACCTGTCCTGTCAAGAAGGGCCTGCTCCAGCGTATCCAGTAAATCGCCTTGGAAGGAAAATACGTTTCCGCATCGGTTGCAAATCGCGTGGTGGTGGTGGTGTCTGGACTCACGATCCAAGCCCCCTAATTCATAGCGGGCGAATCCATCGTCAAAACTGACCTTGTCAATCACAGATAGATCCACAAGTACCTGCACGGTCCTGTAAATCGTGGCAAGCCCAATCTCCGGGCACTCCTGCCTGGCCAGATCATAGATCTCTTCCGCAGTCAGATGCTGCCCGGGGCGCTCTGCCATGAGTTCCAGTACCAGCATGCGCTGGTTGGTCACCTTGAGTCCTTTCTCTCGAAGCATATTTTTAAATATTTCCTGTTTCATTAACAGTCCCTCAATTACTCACCATCATTTTCGTATGAAAGATGCTTTGCTTTTCTTTCAAATTTGAATATCCACATCTGCTCCGTCAAGCAGTTCGGAAAATATCTTAAATAAATAATCTATCTCGTTATCATCCTCTACAAACTCATACAAAGCCTGGCTGTCTTCCTGCTTTGACAAATCCTTTAAGATGTAACATTCCCCTTCGTCATCGTCATCTGCCGCATCAGTTACCAGCAGATAATTCATCCCATTAATTCTGGTTTCTTCCAGAACGTAAAACTCCACGTTTTCCCCTGAATCAGTTGTCAGGGTAATCTTCTTCTCTTCACTGTTCATTTCCTGTCTCCTGCTTTAAGCTGTCAAGATAGCCCTGCAGGATCAGCCCTGCCGCCACCTTATCAATGACTGCCTTGCGGTGCTCTCGTCTTACACCGCTTTCCTGTAATATTCTCTCAGATGCAACGGTCGTAAGCCGCTCATCCCATAGAATGACGGTAAGTCCAGTCCGCCTCACGAGCATCTCTTTAAACTGTTCCGTTTTCTCGGCCCGGTCACCGGCCGAATTATTCATATTTTTTGGATAGCCGAGGACAATGGCTTCAATCTCATATTCCCGGATCAGTTCCTCAATCCGGGCACAGGTCTTTCTCAGTTTATTTTCTTCTTCTCTCGTAATTGTTTCCACTCCCTGGGCTGTTATACCAAGTAAGTCGGAAACTGCAACTCCTACAGTTTTAGAACCGTAATCAAGCCCCATAATCCTCATATTTTCCTCCAAGGTTGCTCTTTTTCCAATCTTTATGCAGCAAAAGAAAGCTGGTCTAAAGCCAACCGTATAAAAACAAACTGTCAGACTCCGCCTACTTACACTTCATCTGACAGCTAGACTTATGATTATCCACAGCCTTATTTCAACTTCGTATCAATATATACTCCCATTAGTTCTTCCAGAATCTCATCCCGCTCAACTTTCATGATAAGACTTCTGGCGTTCTTATGGCTGGTAATATAAGTAGGATCTCCTGACATAATATAGCCCACGATCTGGTTAATAGGATTATAGCCCTTCTCATTAAGGGCAATATAAACCTGCTCCAGCACCTGACTTACATTCAGTTTATTCTCCTGCACTGCCTTGAAAAATTGCGTATTATGAATATCGCCCATGTTTCTCACGTCCTTTAACTGTTCTACTATATTCTAAACCAAAAATATGGATTCGGCAAGCCAAAAATAAATTTTGTCTCTCAATACTTTAAAAATGCCACCTCATCGTTCATCATTTCCATCAGCGTTCCCTCTATCACCACGCCCTTTAAGCCTTCTTCAAAGGGCACTGCGGCCTTCACATATTCTCTTGTGTGGCCGATCATGTAATGAACGTCATTCCACCAGTATTCCTCTTCCATAAGGACCTCTATTCTTGATCCTAACCATGACTTCCGGTACTCAAGGGACATTTCCTTCTCCAGGCAAAGGAGTCCATTGCTGCGCTCCCCCTTTATGGATTCCGGTATCTGGTCCGGCATCACTGCCGCCCTGGTGCCGTTTCTTTTGGAATATTTAAAAACATGCATCTCATAGAACTGAACATTTTTCAAATATTCTTTTGTCACCTGGAAGTCTTCGGAGCTTTCTCCCGGGAATCCTACGATCACATCTGTAGTAATTGCGGGGTTTCTAAATGCCTTCCGCAAAATCTGACAGCGGTTTAAATAGTCCTCAGTGGTGTAATGGCGGTTCATCCGCTTTAAGGTATTATCGCATCCGCTTTGCAGGGACAAGTGGAAATGGGGGCAAATTTTATGAAGCCCAGCAAGCTCTGACGCAAACTCTTCAGTCACGATCCTGGGTTCTAAGGAGCCAAGGCGGATCCGCTTTAAGCCTTCCACCTCGTGAATGCTCTTAATCAGATCCAGAAGAGTAAGCCGTTCTTCCTCAGGAAAATCCTTTCCATAGGAGCTTAAGTGAATTCCTGTCAGTACGATCTCCTGATAGCCGGAAGTGGTCAGACGTTTTACCTCTTCCACCACCTCATCAGGCTTCCTGCTTCTCACTCGTCCCCTGGTATATGGTATGATGCAGTAACTGCAAAACTGGTTGCAGCCATCCTGGACCTTGATAAATGCCCTGGTATGGTCCGAAATCTTATCAATGGACAGATTCTCGTACTCCATAGTGTCATTGATATCAATAACCGTTTCCACCGCTTCATCAGGCGCAGCGGTCTGGCTGAAGGTTATTTCTTCTTCCGGCTTCTTCTGCTGGGCAAAGTAGTCTTCCAGAATAGAAACCAGCTCGGTCTTTTTATTGTTGCCAACGACCAGGTCCACCGCTTCATCCTTTTTTAGCTCTTCTCCTGCTGCCTGGACGTAGCATCCGGCTGCCACGACCACTGCCTCCGGATTCATCTTCTTTGCCCTATGAAGCATCTGCCTGGATTTACGGTCCGCGATATTTGTTACGGAGCATGTATTAATGATATAAACATCTGCCCCTTCCGCAAAGGGAACGATCTCATATCCGGCGTTTTCAAGAAGCTGCTGCATGGCTTCTGTTTCATAGGAATTAACCTTGCACCCAAGATTATGCAGGGCTGCCTTTTTCATCTTGATTTCTCCTATCTAAATATTCCTTTTATTTTCAGTATTTTCATGTAAAATTACCATTGACTTTTGTACAATATATCAGTAGTATTGAAGTGATTAAGGGTCGTTTCCCGGGCGGTCCCTCATTAAATAAAAGAGCTCACTCAAGGAGGTTTTTCACATGAAAACAGTTCGTATATCTTTAAATTCCATCGATAAAGTTAAATCTTTTGTAAATGATTTAACAAAGTTTGATACTGATTTTGATCTTGTTTCCGGCAGATACGTAATTGACGCAAAATCTATTATGGGTATCTTCAGCCTGGATCTTTCCAAGCCCATTGATTTAAATATCCACTCAGAAAATAATGCTGATGAAATCTTAGACGTGTTATCACCATACATTGTAGATTAAGAATCAGCCGTTCGATGAGCCGTCAGGTAAATCGAACTTCCTTAAAGTCTTTCGGGGCCCGGCCTTTTCCAAAAGGAGCCGGACCCCGATTTTATTTTTTTAACACCAAACCTTTTCCACCGTGCTTATTGCCGTTTCAACCAGTTCGCCGATCTTTTCTTCTAACTTTTCCTCTGACCGTTCGATCATCTTCAAACTGGGTTTTGTCACCGGATGCTTTGCCACAAAAATGGTACAGCAGTCCTCAAAAGGAAGCACGGAAGTCTCATAAGTACCGATTTTTTCCGATACATCCACGATTTCCTGCTTGTCAAAGCCGATGACAGGACGGAATACCGGCATAGTGGTGGCTGCATCCGTAGCAGCCAGAGACTGCATGGTCTGGGAAGCCACCTGTCCGATGCTCTCTCCTGTTATGAGCGCCATAGATCCGCTCTCTGCTGCCAGGCTCTCTGCAATTCTCATCATATAACGTCTCATGATGATGGTAAGCTCCTCATGAGGGCATTTGTCATAAATGTACAGCTGGATGTCCGTAAAATTAACAATATGAAGGCGGATCGGCCCGGAATATTTAGAAACCAGCTTTGCTAAATCGATTACCTTCTGTTTGGCACGCTCACTGGTGTATGGCGGAGCATGGAAGTAAACAGCATCGATCTTAACCCCGCGCTTTGCGATCATATACCCTGCCACCGGACTGTCGATACCGCCGGATAAAAGAAGCATGGCTTTTCCATTGGTTCCCACCGGCATGCCGCCAGGTCCTGGAATGACATGGGAGTAAATATTGATCTTATTGCGGACTTCCACATGAAGCATCACTTCCGGCTTATGGACATCTACCTTTGTCTCCGGAAACGTGTTAAGGACCAATTCTCCCAGATCCCGGTTGATCTGTTCAGAATTTACCGGATACTTCTTGTTTCCTCTGCGGGCATTGACCTTAAAGGTGAAATTCTTATCCTCATAGAATTCCTCTACATAAGACAGCACCTGCTTCTTTAAATCCTCGTATCCATTGTCATCCACCTGAACCATAGGGCAGATGGCAGCAATCCCGAAGATACATTTAAACGCTTCTATGACCTCATCAAAATCATATTCTGACTCTGCATTTACATAAATACGTCCTGATTCCTTGGAAACTATAAAATCGCCTTCCACTCTCTTTAAGGAGTGGCGGATCTGAGTCACCAGGGCATCCTCAAACAGATAACGGTTCTTTCCTTTAACCCCGATTTCTGCATATTTAATTAAAAATGATTGATATTGCATCTGTTATCCTTTCCTCTTTCCTGCCCATGCTTTTTGGGCATAAAGGTATACCCAAAGGTATTTCTTTCTTTAATCTCAGCCTCTCTGATACCGTCTTAAAACAGGCAAAAGCTCCTTAATCACATCAATGCAGTAATCCACTTCTTCTTTGGTATTATAAACTCCGAAGCTGAACCGCAGCGTGGAATCCAAAAGCTCAGGTTTAACGCCGATTCCCTTTAATGTTCCGCTGACAGCGGGATGGTTGGAAGAGCAGGCAGACCCGGAAGACACGTAAATGTCCTTATCTTCCAGAGCATGCAAAAGCACTTCGCTTCGGACTCCCAAAAAGCTTGCGCTGACGATCTGAGGCGCCGACAAATCGCCGGGCAGGCTGTTTACCGTAACGCCGTCGATTTCTGAAAGCCTGTCTATCATGTAATCTTTTAGGGTGATCATGGACTGCATCTTCTCTCCATGATCCGTATACATCATTTTAGCCGCCACTCCCATGCCTGCAATTCCAGGAACATTTTCCGTACCGGAACGCATGCCTCTCTGCTGGCCTCCTCCATAAATCAAAGGCTTTATTTTCACCCTCTGGTCAATGTATAAAAATCCAACGCCTTTTGGTCCATGTATCTTATGGGCGCTGACGGATAAAAGATCAATCCCCTGGCGCTTTGGACGGATGACAAACTTTCCGTATGCCTGAATGGCATCTACATGAAACAGGATGGACGGATTCTTCTTTTTTATGATTTTTGAAATGGCTTCGATGGGTTCCACCGCACCGATTTCATTATTTACATACATAATGGAAACCAGAATGGTTTCCGGGCGGATTGCCGCCTCCAGCTCTTCCAGACGGATATGTCCGTGGGCATCTACAGGAAGGTATGTCACCGAAAAACCCTGTTCCTCTAAAAACGCCAGAGGATTATACACGGAAGGGTGTTCTATGCCGGTGCTGATGATGTGGTTTCCCGCCCTTTTATTGGCCATGGCAGTCTCAATCAGGGCCATATTGTTGGATTCTGAACCACCGGAGGTGAATACGATTTCCTTTGGGGCAACTTTTAAGGTCCCGGCTATGATCTCCGCTGCTTCCTTAATATACTGTTCCGCTTCCATTCCCTTTTTATGCTTGGCGGAAGGATTCCCGTAGTCCTCCGTCATGATTTTTACAACAATATCTCTTACCGGTTCCAACACTCTGGTCGTCGCCGAATTATCAAAATAAGCTTCCATATATGGCTCGTTCCTTTCCTCTTCCCTGTCCATGCTTTTTGGACAGTGCCCACTCCGCTTTACCGGGTGTAAAGGTATGCCTGAAAGGCGTTCCTCCTGCTGCCCGTATTTCCGGGCAAAAGGGATATCCGTAAGTTTCTCCAGATCCTGTCAGTCTTCCAGCTGGAAGGCCAGCACGGATACGATCGCAAGACCGGCGGTTTCCGTCCTTAAGATCCGTTTTCCAAGGGTAATCAGTTTTGCTCCGAAATTCTCTGCAAGCTCCATTTCAGAATCCTCAAAGCCTCCCTCCGGTCCGATAAATATTCCCGCGCTCATTCCCGGCTTAATGGCTGACAGGATTTCTTTCGTCTCAGCCATATCCTTTGCGTGTTCAAACGGAATGACCGTTATATCAAGATCCTTTGCAAAGGCCAGAGCCTCCTGAAACGTCATGACACCGGTCACCTCCGGTATGATAAGCCGCTTGGACTGCTTGGCAGCGCTTTCTGACACCGCCATCCAGCGGCGAAGCTTTGATTCTTCCTTCTTTTTATCCAGCCGCACCACGGCCCGTTTGGTCTGCACCGGAATGATCTGGTATATGCCAAGTTCCACAGCCTTCTGGATAATCAGCTCCATTTTATCACCCTTTGGCAGTCCCTGAAACAGGTAGAGCCTGGCAGGAAGTTCAGCGCCTCCCTCATCCACAGACAGGATTTTGGCCGTAACTTCCAAAGAAGCCACTTCCAGAATCTCACACAGATAATCTTTGTCTATACCATTGCTGATTAAAACCTGTTCTCCGGCGCCCATCCGCAGGACATTCTTAATATGATTCACATCCGGTCCCATGATCCGGATTGTCTCCGCTCCGATTTGATCGGGATTAACAAAAAAGTGATACATCCTTTTCCCCGTTCCTCTTCCTATTTCTTCCTGACTGTTATAGAAACCCATTCGCCCTGATAGGTGGTTTCCACAAGCTCAAAGGCTTCATTTTCCTCAAATGCTTTCTTCACAGCCTCTTCCTTCATGTTGATAATGCCGGAAGTAATGAAAATAGCGTCTTTTTTCATGTGAACTGAAATTTCCTTTTGAAGAAGGATGATGATGTCCGCCAGAATATTAGCTACCACTACATCGTATTTTTCAAAGCCCGCTTTCTCCTGTATCGCCCTGTCATCAATAATATTGCCCTGTAATACTAAAAACTTATCCACAGGTATATCATTGGCTTCCATGTTTTCCTTAACGGCAATAATGGCATTTTCATCAAGGTCCGTTCCAAATACCTCTTTGGCACCCAGCTTTAAGGCAGTGATTCCCAGAATACCGCTTCCGGTTCCCACGTCAAGGAGGGTTGTCTCCGGAGTAATATATTTTTGCAGCTGACGGATGCAAAGCTGGGTCGTCTCATGCTGTCCTGTTCCAAAGGCAGTTCCCGGATCGATCTCAATCAAAAGCTTGTCCTTATGTTCCTCCGGGACCTCCTCCCAGGTAGGTTTGATCAGGATATCATCCACGGTAAACGGCTTAAAATACTGTTTCCAGTTATTAATCCAGTCCTTATCCTCGGTCTCTCCGGACGCAATGGTGCATTCCCCTAAATCCGTGAACATGGAAAGATCCAAAAGCCCTTCTTCCACTCGTTTTAACATGCCATCGATGTCAGAATCCGGTTCCAGATAGAAGCTGACCTTTGCAACGCCCTCATCGGGCGGAAGCTCCGGCAGAATGTCGATAAACATGCCTTTTGTCTCCGCCTCCGTAAGAGGGATGTTATCCTCGATCTCAATACCTTCTATTCCGATTTCATCAAACATGCTGCTGACTAAATCCACGGCTTCTGTCGTGGTGGTCAGTGTAAATTTTTTCCATTTCATAGCAATTCCCTATCCTTTTATAATTTTGATAAACAGACACAAAAGCACCACTAAAACCACCGGGCGCACAATCTTTAATCCGTTTTTTACCACAAGGCCCGATCCGATATAATGGCCTGCTATGCAGAAAAGCCCTGATGCCAGTCCTAAAGGGATCAAAACCTTTCCATTTATTAAAAAAGTCGCCAATGCTGCAATATTGGAGGACAGGTTAATCACTTTCGTGGTTCCTGAAGCACTCCTGACATCCATTTTAGCAAATCCAGTTAAAATGAGCAGTAAAAAGGTTCCCGTACCTGGTCCGTAAAAGCCGTCATAGCATCCGATGACCAGTGCTGCACATATGCTGATCAAAAACATCTTTTTTTCAGGCAGGCTGTTGATCTCCTCCTGATCTCCCAGGTTTTTATTCTTAAGAACATAAAAGGCAACAACCGGAAGCACCGCCAGCATCATGCCTTTTAATAGCCGTTCACTGGCAAGCATGGATAAGTGTGCTCCGATCACAGAACCGACCACAGCAAAAAGTGCGGCAAGCAGAGACAGCTTTGCTTTTATATAGCCGCCCTTTGCGTACCTGGCCGTAGAAATCACGGTTCCCATGGTGGAACCCAGTTTATTGGTTCCAATGGCCAAATGAGGAGGAACCCCTGCTGCCAGATATGCCGGAAGAGAGATAAGTCCTCCGCCTCCTGCAATGGAATCTACAAAACCCGCAAGAAAAACAAGAGGGCACACGATCAAATATTGGTACATAGGCAGTTTCCTTTCCTTGGCATCCGGGAGCCGGACTTTCTCATTATAGTATATGAACGTTTTGCTCTCAGTTTTAAATCACAAGATATCATAACATACAATGAAATCGCTTGCAAGCGTCTAACATGTACGAAATTTGAAGGGTTATTTCGTAATTTATAAAAAAAAATTTTTTTTTTAAAAAAGATGCAATAAAAACTGATGCTGCTGCATTAACCTAATGAACGGATGAGAATACCTTTTGTTTCGTTCCGATCGCAAAGGCAAAAAAATATCAAGTAAACGAAATTCCTTGATGCATTACACCCCATCACACCCGCCTGAGCGATTGGAATTGGAACAGAAATTATTTTCACAAATTACAAAGCAAAAATTTTTGTAATGAAAACAGGGGACGCACCTCATGGCCGATGCATTTCAGCCGTGTGGTGCGTCCTTTGTTTTTATGAGAAAGGCTTTCTCAGTTCTTCATATCATGAGAAAAAAGGTACAGCAGTAAATTTCTGCCATACCTCTTAAAGACCCTTCAAACAAGTTTACTGAATCCAGGCGCCGTCAGCACCCACCTTATATCCGTCAGGAGTGGTCGTATTGGTAAGCAGCCTTCCCTTATAGCCATCGGACATGGTGTTAAAGTAATAAGCCTTTCCGTCTACAATCTGCCAGCCTATCCTCATAGTACCCATTGTACCGTCATCCACCGGATTTAAGTAATACCGGAAGCCTCCCTCATCTGTATACCAGCCGGTCAGCATATGGCCTTCCCGGTTAAACCGGTACCATCTGCCATCGATATACTTCCAGCAGTTAGAAGGCCAGCTTCCGTCAGTGTACTGAAACCACCAGCCGGAAGGGCTGTAACGCCATCCTCTCTGATAGCTGTAGACCCCCGGACCATCATCATCGTCATCCCAGCAGTCAAAGGATACACTTCCTTCAATCGGCCCTTTGTTTTTTGTGCCCGAGCCGTTCCATCCTGGAAAATCCCGGACAGACTGCCCGTCCGCGGCCATGACTGCCGCCGGAAATAAAGCTGCTATCCATATAACAACGGCTGTCAGGGCCAGTTTTTTTGCAAACTTTCCCATACGTTTCCCTCCATTTAAAACCATGTACCTTCCGGAATCCTTATTTAAAGATTCCCTTCTTTTTATGTTTGTCACCTTCTACTGTGCCGTTCATGGCTTCGTCAAACTTACGAAGCGCCTCTTTTTGAACCTCTGTCATACGCTCAGGCACTGAAACCACCAAAGTGACAAAATGGTCGCCCCGAATGGCCCGGTTACGCAGGGTAGGAACACCCTTTCCTTTTAAGCGCACCTTGGTATCTGTCTGGGTACCTGGCTTCACTTCGTATTCCACTTCTCCATCCACGGTCTTGATCCGGATGCTTCCGCCTAAGGCAGCATTTGCAAAGGATACCGGTACTGTTGAGAAAATGCTGGTATCCTGGCGTTTGAAAATCGGATGATTGGATACCACTGCCTCTACCAGCAGATCGCCTCTCTCACCGCCATTGGTTCCGGGTTCTCCGGCACCTGCAAGACGTACGGACTGTCCGTTGTCAATTCCTGCCGGAATGGTAACTTTAAATTTCTTTCTTTTTGTAATGTATCCGCCGCCATAGCAATCCGGGCATTTATCCTTAACGATTTTCCCGCTGCCTCCGCAGTCCGGACACGTCTGAACATTCTGTATCTGTCCGAAGAAGGATTGCTGGGTATACATGATCTTTCCTTTTCCATTACATTTTGGACATGTAACAGGTGAGGTTCCCGCTTTTGCACCGCTTCCGTGACAGGAGGAACACTCTTCCTTGAAATTGATCTCAATCTCCTTCTCGCAGCCAAAAATCGCATCCTCAAAGGTGATGCGGATGCTGGTTCTGACATTGGCTCCCCTAGATGGTCCATTGTAGCGGGCGCTGGTCCGTCCTCCGCCAAAGATATCTCCGAATATATCTCCGAATATATCTCCCATGTCCGCTCCGCTAAAATCAAAGCCGCCAAAGCCGCCTGCTCCCCCGCTTCCGTCAAAGGCAGCAGAACCGAACTGGTCATACTGGCGCCTCTTATCAGGATCACTAAGAACACTGTAGGCCTCGGAAGCCTGCTTGAACTTCTCAGCAGCCGCAGCATCTCCGGGATTAGTGTCAGGATGGTATTTCTTAGCTAATGCCCTGTAAGCCTTCTTAATCGCTGCATCATCCGCATCTTTTGGAATGCCCAGGGTTTCATAATAATCTTTCTTACTCTCTGCCATCTTAGGTCTACCTTTCATAGATTAAGAAAATTCGATTCACCTTTGGCGCACCGAACGGCTAAGTTCCCAAATACCCATCAGGGTAACTGAAAGCCTTTATTTTCTCTCGTCATTGCTGAGGAACTCATGCCTGAAGAAATTCGGAAAAAGTGCTGTATCGCTACAACACTTTTCCAAAAGTCCTGTCTGCTGACCAGACTAGTTTACACCTCTTTGTAATCGCCGTCAACTACATCGCTGTCCTGATAGGCTGCATTATCTGCTCCCATGTCAGGGCCTGCGCCCTGGGCTCCGCCCTGAGCCTGAGCCTGCTCATAAACTTTTGCAAATAAAGCCTGTGCACTGTTCATCAGTCTTTCTCTGCCTGCCTTGATATCTTCAATCTGAGCATCCGTCATATCATCGATTGGAGCTCTGTTAACTGCTTCTTTTAATGCATTCAAGTCCGCTTCCACAGTTGCCTTATCGTTTGCATCGATCTTGTCTCCTACATCCTGCAGAGCCTTCTCTGTCTGGAATACCATGGAGTCTGCATCGTTTCTTGCATCAATGCCTTCCTTACGCTTCTTATCCTGAGCCTCATATTCAGCTGCTTCCTTAACTGCCTTATCAATATCAGAATCAGACATGTTGGAGCCGGAAGTAATGGTAATATGCTGTTCCTTGCCTGTTCCTAAGTCCTTAGCGGAAACATTTACGATACCGTTGGCATCAATATCAAAGGTAACTTCGATCTGAGGAACGCCTCTTCTTGCAGGCGGAATTCCATCCAGACGGAACTGGCCTAAGGTCTTATTATCTCTTGCAAACTGTCTCTCACCCTGTACCACGTGGATATCAACCGCTGTCTGGTTGTCTGCCGCTGTGGAGAAGATCTGGCTCTTCTTTGTTGGGATCGTTGTATTTCTTTCAATCAGTCTGGTAGCAACACCGCCCATGGTCTCAATGGATAAGGAAAGAGGAGTTACGTCCAGAAGCAGGATATCGCCTGCGCCTGCATCACCAGCAAGCTTTCCGCCCTGGATGCTGGCGCCGATGGCAACACATTCATCAGGGTTCAAGGACTTGGAAGGCTCCTTGCCTGTCAGCTGTTTTACCTTTTCCTGTGCAGACAGCATACGGGTAGATCCGCCTACTAACAATACTTTTCCTAATTCTGCTGCAGTAATGCCTGCATCTCTTAATGCATTCTGTACCGGAACCGCAGTGCGCTCGATGAGATCTAATGTCAGCTCATCAAATTTCGCTCTGGTCAGGTTCATATCCAGATGCTTTGGACCTTCTGAGGTAGCAGTAATAAACGGCAGGTTGATGTTGGTGGTCGTTGCTGAGGATAATTCCTTCTTAGCCTTCTCAGCAGCTTCTCTTAATCTCTGCATAGCCATCTTATCACCGGATAAGTCAACACCCTCTGCCTTTTTAAATTCATCTACCATCCACTGGGTTACTCGGTTATCAAAATCATCACCGCCCAGACGGGTATCGCCGTTGGTGGAAAGAACTTCGATGACACCGTCACCGATTTCAATGATGGAAACGTCGAAGGTACCGCCGCCTAAGTCATATACCATGATCTTCTGCTCTTTTTCATTGTCAAGTCCATAAGCCAGAGCTGCTGCTGTCGGCTCGTTGATGATACGCTTTACGTCAAGACCTGCAATCTTACCTGCATCCTTGGTTGCCTGACGCTGTGCATCGTTAAAATATGCCGGTACGGTAATAACCGCTTCGGTTACTTTTTCTCCTAAATAAGCCTCTGCGTCTGCTTTTAATTTCTGAAGGATCATAGCAGAAATTTCCTGAGGACTGTAATTTTTTCCGTCAATCGCTACCTTGTAATCCGTACCGATATGTCTTTTGATGGAAGAGATAGTACGGTCAGAGTTTGTTACTGCCTGACGCTTAGCAGGCTCACCGACCAGCCTCTCTCCGTTCTTTGTAAATGCAACAACGGATGGTGTGGTTCTTACGCCTTCGCTGTTTGGAATAACAACTGGTTTACCGCCTTCCATAACGGCTACGCAGCTATTTGTTGTACCTAAGTCAATACCAATGATCTTGCCCATAGTTTTTTCCTCCTGATTAATAAACAAATATAAATGATTTTCTGCCCATGCAATCGGGCTTTAAGGTATATCTGAAATGTATGATCTGCTTCCTCATGCCATGTGGCTAATTAGCCACCTGCACCATGGAATGCCTTACCACGCTGTCACGGTAAGTGTAACCCTTCTGAAGCTCCTGTGAGATTATATTTTCACCCAGTGACTCATCTTCAATATGCATGACTGCATTATGGAAATTGGGATCAAAGGGCATTCCGACCGCTTCAATAGGTTTTACACCGGCCTCTTCCAGCGTTTTCATAAGCTGCTTATATATCATCACCATTCCATCTGCAAAAGGAGCGTTTCTTTCCTCCTCAGATATGGCTGCAAGGCCTCTTTCAAAATTATCAACTACCGGAAGGATCCGTTCAACGATATCCTTTGCTCCGATCTCAAACATGGCTGACTTTTCTTTTTCTGTTCTCTTGCGGTAATTATCAAATTCAGCCATAGACCTCTGAAGGCGGTCTGTCAGTTCCTCTATTTTTTCATCCCTTGGGTCTTTCTTCTCTTTCTTTTTTCCGAAAAGGCCCTTTTTCCCGGATTCTTCTTTGGAACCCTCTTCAGCCATTTCTTCTTCCGGAACATGTTCCTGGGTTCCATCGTCCCCGCAGGCTTCTGCACCTTCTATTTCTTTTTCAGCGAAAACGGCATCCTCTGCATTAACAGTTTCATCTGCCAGATTCTCATCTGTTTTCACATCTTCCATGCTCAATGCTCTACCCTTACCTTTCATCTTTTTTCAAAATGGTATCCAGCTGCGTCATGAGATTACGCAATGTGCTGAGAACCTTTTCATAATCCATCCGTTTCGGACCAATGATTCCAATGGTACCTCTTAAGCCTTCGCCCAGTTCATAATTGGCGGTTACAATGCTGCAATCATTCATTGCCTTGACAGGTGCCTCATCGCCGATGTATACCTGGATTCCGGATCCGCTCTCCGAGCTGTTCATATCATCAATCAGACCCTGCAAAAGATCCTTCTGTTCCAGCGTACCGATAAGCTTGCTGGCCCTTTCTCCGTCACTTAACTCCGGATACTTGAAAATGTTCGTGGCCCCGCTGGTATAAATCTGAAGGTCTTCATCATCCCCCCGGATAGCAGCAGCCACCTCGCCTAGAACCCGGTCCACCACATCACAGTGGGGTCCTGCCTGAACCTTCATCCTGCTGATCACTTCAAGATTGATCTCCTCTATGGTCAGCCCGTTAAGGGCATTGTTAAGAAGAATGTTAAGATTCAGAAGTCCTTCGTCATCTAATTCCGTATGAATGGGAATCATGGCATTCTTAATGATATTTCCCTCCACCACGATCACCACAAGAAGCTTTTCTTCATCAACCTTGGAGAGCTGAATAAACTTCAGTTTGTTCCGGTGGTATTGAGGCGCGCTGATCATTGCAGCGTAATTGGTATTCTGGGCAAGAAGCTTTGCCATCTGTTTTAACAAGAGTTCTACCCGGTCCACCCGCTTTAACATCATATCCTTGATCTCAGTGACTTCCTCTTCTTTTTCCTGCATGATCTGGTCCACATAAAAGCGGTATCCTCTGTCTGAAGGAATCCTTCCGGCAGAGGTGTGAGGCTGCATGATATATCCCAGCTCCTCCAGATCAGACATCTCATTCCGGATGGTAGCAGAACTTAAGTTCAAATCCGTATACTTTGATATGGTACGGGAACCAACCGGTTCTCCGGTTTCCAGATAAGTTTTGATGATGGCTTTTAATATCGTTACTTTCCGCTCATCCAACTGATCCCTGTCACTCAAACTGCCCCACTTCCTTTCTGAGTCTTTTGTTAGCACTCAACGTTTGGGAGTGCTAACATCTTCTTTTCATAATATATTCTTTTTTTCTACTTTTGTCAATACATTCCTAAAAACTTTTTGATGAAGTTTTTATGTCCTGTTTGTACATTTTTCCTCATTTCTAAATGAAATATTACAAAGCTGTTGACATTATCTTCTTGACTTTTAACACTTTTGTAATATAATGGTAATTATGACACCATAACAACACAATTGCGAGGTAAGGTTGAAGGAAAGATGTCTTACAACCTTTAGCTTGTGAATCAACTGGATATGCCCGCATATCCGATTGATCCATTTGGAGGTAAATTATGAATAGTTTTTCAGGGAAAAAGAGGATCACCGGATTCCTGACACTTCTTTGTATCCTGCTGTTGTCAACAACTGCACTAGCAGCCGAGACTACAGGAAATGACCAAACCGTGAATCAAGTACAGTCCGAAAACTCTGGAACGGATCACCAAACCATACAAACCAGCACGGAAAATCAAGGGGCATCAGCCAGTACTGAGGAAATCGGACCTGGCATTAAGAAAAAAGAAACCGAACCTGTAAAGCCTGAGGCGCCGGCAAAACCGGTTTATCAAAAAGGTGAATCCCTGGGACTCTTCTCCGCCACTGCATATTGTCCGGGCGAAAGCACAGGCAAACAGAGCCGTACCTATTCCGGCACGATACCGCAGCCGCAGCATACCATATCCGCAGATATCACAATTCTTCCCCTTGGAACAAAGGTCATGATCGATGATATCGTTTATACTGTAGAAGATATCGGAAGCGGCGTAAAGGGAAATAAAGTCGATATTTTCTTTGCAAGCCGCAGGGAAGCCTTGGATTTTGGAAGACAGACAAAAGAATTATTTGCAGTCATTGAACAGTAGGAAATGCCCATATGAAGCCGCAGAACAGTGAATTACGCCACTGCTTCTGCGGTTTTTTTCGTCTTAACCTTGACAAAATTGGAAAAATGTGTAAAATGTTTACTTGTACCTCATTTATTACAAATCTGTTACATATAATTATAAATATATTAAAACTTGTTACAGATTGTAAAAAAGAAAGGAAGTATTTGTAATATGAGTAAAACAAACCGAATTCACTGGTTCTTCGGAACCTTACTAATGATGACATTTTTCTTAATAAGTGTATGGAACGTTTTGGCGGCCCAGACAGCAGGTATTATTGACAATGCAGACGAGAACAGCGTCAGGGGCTGGGCCCTAAACAGCTCTGATCTAAGTTCTGCGGCAGAAGTAAAGATTGTCATTACCAATCAGTCAAACGGGCAGGTCGTAGCAGAACTTACCACCACCGCCTCCAAGTACCGGGAGGATCTTGTATCCAACGGAACCGGAAATTACGGCTTTGAAATACCGGTTCCCTGGAGTTCCTACGGAGACGGCACCTATTTGGTAGAGGCCTATACCGGAGGCCAGAAGCTTTCCGGCACCAGAGTACATGGAGTAGGCGCTGCCGCTGCCGCAAGTCTTCAAAACAGCAGCTCCAATCTTCGTTCCCTGGGAGTTTTCAGAACTACAGCCTACTGCCCCTGCCGCAAATGCTCCGGAGGCTGGGGAGGACGTACCAGCACGGGTACCATTGCGGCCGCAAACCATACTATCTCTGTTGATCCAAGGGTCATTCCTTACGGCAGCCGTATCATGATAAACGGAGTCGTCTATACGGCAGAGGATTGCGGGGGCGGAGTCAAGGGAAACCATATTGATATTTTCTTCAATACCCATGGAGAAACCCGTTCTTATGGCAGCAGGAGTGCAGAAGTGTATCTCGTTCAGTAATACAAATCCCAGCAGGAAAGCCCGGTGAAGATTTTACTTTTCTCCGGGCTTTTTATCATATTAATTACATAGGATCCAGTGGTCCATTTCCGTATTTTACGTTCTTACGGCTATCTCTTTTATCATGCGCATCAGTTCTAAAGCGCTTCGGAATGCCACATAACTTCTGGAGGTCAGTCTACCGGCCACGATTCCCTGTATACTGGCGTTCTGGCGATGTTCTATTTTGACAATCAAGGTTTCTTTTGCATGAACCGCACGGATACTTAAGGTCATACTATCCTGCAGTTGAATTTTTGCCTTTACCGGTATTTTGTTTTTTCCCTTAGTTCTGTGTGCATATTCTTCTGACATTTTTTTATTCAGAAACCTTGGATTAGTGGAAGGCTGGGGAGTTCCGACCCAGTCGCATATTTCATCCAGTTTCAGCATTAAATCTCCTATATCGGAAAACCACACAGGTCCGTCTATGTAGCAGTTAAGAATTTCACCATATAAATTTCCTTCTTTTTTTCCATGAAAACAAATGAGCATCGTACTGACCCGGTCTGTTACAGTCATGCTGCGGCAGATGTTCTGCATTTCTTCGCTTTTTATCATAGGTTTTTATCCCCTTTTTCTATCGTGCTTTGTCAGGTTTTCTTTATAGAAAGGGAAAGCAAAGGATATGCACACTTTCCCTTTCCAGGAAACGAAAGTTGCTGCTATTCATCGTATCCTTACTGCAGCCAGGCTCCATCTCCCCCAACGGCATATCCATCAGGTGTCAGCTCACTGATGTACATGGATCCCAGTGGCCGCCCTTCATTGCTCTTATAGATCCATTTCTCTGTTGCCGCATCATACCGAT
>NZ_DAMAUN010000070.1:0-32148 GCF_032078915.1 Lacrimispora sp.
TAATCCGTGAACTGAAGTTCCCCGCGGTCCTCTGCTGCAGTTTTTCCGTCTATTTTAAGCGTCACAGCAGCCTCTGTCCTGACACCGGCCGCCTGTTTGTACCACTTTTCCCTGCACTTTAGCTGTACCAAAGCAGGCAGCGGCTTAACGATGCGGTGCCCCAAAGCCCTTGCCAGCTGATAACCGCTTCCATCGGATCCTGTTTTTGGAGCCGCCATGGAACCTGCCGCTAAAATGATGGCATCTGCCTTTTTCTTTCCTTGGGAAGTCATCAGGGATAAATCCTTCCTTATCTCCTCAACCTGACAATCAGTGATGATGGGAACGCCCAGATGGTCAAGCTCAAAAAGAAGAGCTTCCAGAACGGAGACGGCTTGTCCGGTGTTGGGGTAGACATATCCGTTCCGGTCTGTAAGAACAAGACCCAGGTCCCGGAAAAATTCCAGCGTCTGTTCCACCGTAATGTGATCCAGCACTTTTTTAATAAACTCCTGCTGACCTCCCCGGTAGGCACCATCAGGAGTCATTCGATTGGTTAAATTGCACTTCCCATTTCCGGTGGAAAGAAGTTTTTTCCCCGGTTTGGCTGTATGTTCTAAAACAGTAACAGAAGCACCCTGTCTGGCTGCCTGGATAGCCGCTGCCAGACCGGAAGCTCCTGCCCCTACGATGATTACCTGTTGTTTCATAAAATCCTCCTGTATCCTCGACAAACTTATTGTATCCAGTTTGCCTCTTCATTTCAAGTATTTCTTTAGCTTGTATAGGATTCCAGGTAATTAAATACCTCGATCATGGAAGAAAACCATATGCCATCCATTAATTTCCACCGCTCTTCCTCGGGAAAGTCAGTGACGGGCATATGGGTATAAAGGCAGATGGTTGTTTTATCCTGGTAGAGGACGAGAAGATATCCGTCCTCTGAGACAAGATAAAACTTTTCTTTGCCTTTTGCATTTACGGGTTCAACCTCTTCCTGGTTTATCACAATCTGCGCTTCCGTTACAGTTTCTGTTTCTATGGTTGCCCCCGGCAGAGCCTCTTCAGGCCTTACGCTGTCCTTTGTAATGGCAAATCCAATTCCTAAGCAAATGGCGGATGCCGCTACGAACAAAAGAAAGCAGAACATATACTTCTTCATGAGTTGATACCTCCTTCATGTAAGTATAGTATCTGCCTTCTTCCTGGGTTTTAATCACATAAGATGGAATTTTCTTGCTATGCGCACCAGCTTCTTCCCTCCCGGAACGCTTAAAAGCTCTGCTTCATCTACACAGCGCAGTTTTAAAAGGAGAACTCCATAAACCACCACAGCTACCGCTATGGCGGCAAGAACACTGAATACATTGCGCTTTAACGTCAGATGCACAAGGAAATAGGTGCCGTAAGCAGCCGCTCCCATAACTCCCGATGCCAGGATGGGAATAATAAATGTTTTCTTGATTTCCTGCCTGTAATTTAAAAACCGACCGATTGCAGTTCCATTTAAGATACACATGGTAAGTGCAAATAGGATGTTGGAATATACCACGCTGTAGATTCCCATGCGGAATCCGAAAAGCATGACACATAGGATGATTACATGAAGGATTAAGGAAATGATCGCATTCTTTAAGGGGGTCTGCATCCGGTTGATCCCCTGTAATACTCCGTTTGTCACCGTGGAAAGGGAGAAAAACACGACTGCCACAGATCCGTACATCATCATTTTAATAAGAGCCGAGTTGTCATTTCTGCTGAATAACAGGTTGCAGATAGGTCCTGCCAGTACGGTAAGGCCGACCGTAGCCGGAATGGCGATCAGCATGGAAAAGCGAATCACCATGGAAACCTTTCCTTTTAACTGTCCCCTCTGACCTTCCGCCATTGCTCTTGAAAGAGTTGGGATGAGCGCGGAGGAAAGGGAATTGGCAATTGCCACCGGGATGTTAAAAAGAAGCTGATACTTCCCGATTATACCCCAGTTGGAAGCAATCTCCGAAGCGCCCATGCCCATAGCCGTCATGCCGTTTCCATAGATGCTGTTGTCAATTACTGTACTGATGTTATAAGCCACGCTGCTTAAAACAATGGGAAAGACCGTCATGAAAAGAACGCCGGAAAGTTCTCCATAGGATTCCCGACGCCTTGTCCTGTCCCTTCTTGCCTGCTTTTTCATAATTGGCAGGTAGCTGAATAAAATAAACAGGAGAAACAGCAGGGCAGCCACAGCCCCCGCTCCTGTTCCAATCGTTCCTCCCGCCGCGCCAAAGGCAAAGGAGTATTCCGCAGACCCGTGAACCAGGTTGGACCGAAGCCCTGCCTGAAACAGCCTGGAAGCTGCATATACGCTGATGATCGCATTGACGATCTGTTCAAGGATCTGAGATATGGCCGTGGGAAGCATGGTTCCAATGCCCTGGAAATATCCCCGGAACACGCCAAGATAGGCGATCACCCAGATGGTAGGGGCCAGGGTTTTTAGGGCATAGAAGGTATAAGGCATTTTTAAAAACCGGCTGGCGAATATATCCGCTCCAAACCAGAGCACGGCAGCTCCCAGCCCTCCTACCACGGTACCGTAAAACAGAGCCACCTTTAACACCCTTATGGAGTTGCGGTACTCTTTTCTCGCCAGTCTTGTAGCGATCATTTTGGATACTGCCGTAGGCAGGCTGTAGGAGGATACAATCAAAAGAAGAGAATAAATGGTAAACGCAGAACTATAATAACCGTTTCCTTCATTCCCTAAAATATCCGCCAGAGGGATACGGTAAAACATGCCAATGACCCGGACGATAATGCCTGCCACCGCAAGGATAACTCCCTGGATCAGGAAATTGGAAGATCCCCTCTTTACTTGTTTTTTGCTTGTCCTATTCTTTTCCATTTAACTTTACATTGGGAGAATCCTGTGCGGAAATAATGCATACCCAGGTTTTTCCCTGGTTCAGGATAATCTCGTTATTCTCCATGTCGTAATAATGTGTTGGGCCGAATTCTCCGTCTTTGCTCCATTTTATGGGGATGGAACGGCCTTCTGTTACGTAACAGCCATAAGAGTCATCCTGTACGTTGATATTTAAATAATCTGTTGTTGCATAATGGGCGGAAGGACAGTACTGAAGGATGATATTCTTAACCTTGATCTGGCCTTCATTTCCCTTGTGGGGAGCCCCGTACTGAAACCGGTAGTAAAGCCCGTCCTCTTCATGGTACTCAAACCACGGCTTGTTGAGCACATAGCCTGGATAGACCTTATAGGCATCGCCCACGCTATTTGCTCCTTCAAGGGTCACCTTTTTGCCATCCTTCGCAAAACGGTAATGGCCGCGGTAGGACTGGTCGTAGCTTTCTGAGTACCCCAGCTGAAGAATGGATTTGTTTAACCGCTCCCCGCTGGTGTATGCGTTGTGGGGAGATTTCCGGTCTTTGGTACGGAAATATGCCACCGTACCGATGCCGTCAAGCCCGTTGATGTTATCCACATTGGCAAGATAAGGCTTTGCAAAGGTGCTCTGCCCGTAATGAGCATAGATAGCATCAAACTCGCGGGCAAAATATGTATAATAGGTGCGGCAGCTCCTGACAGAGCCGATCCGGTCCAGATCATCATAATTTTCCAAAATAGCCATGTAACGGTTCATTCCACCTTCTGCCGGTGCTTCATAGACCACTCCGGCACGGTTGATCCCGTATTGAGGAAGAGCCTCTTTGTCATTGCTCATCATCACTGCCACCGGCCTCCGGTTTCCGATAGCGGAATCCACCATCTCACCCGTAAGGTAGCTGCGTATCTTACCATCTTTTTCGGTACGTTCTTCAAAGGTATAGTATTCACCGGAATTCGCTTCTGTCCTATCGTCTGCTGACTCACTGCTGTTGATTTTGATTTCTTTTGTTTCCGCCTGGTCGGTTTCCACTGATTGATCCGGAATCCATACCTTTTCATATTTTTTACCGCAGCCGGATAAAAAAGCGGCAGACAGCATGATGCCGGCGAATCCCAGCCATACCTTTTTCATCATCTCGTATATCCTCCCCGGCGTAAGATTTCCTCCTGCTTCCTTTCCATGATCTCCCGTTCTTCCTCTTCCATGTGATCATAGCCGCATAGATGAAGCATGCTGTGAGCGACTAAAAAGGCAAGCTCCCTTGTTTGGGAATGGCCGTAATTTTCAGCTTGTTCTTCCACCTTATCGACAGATATCACAATATCTCCCAGTAAAAGTTCCCCTGTTTCCGGATGAAAGCAGTCGTCCGCTGCTTCTTCCAGATGTTCAAAATCTGAAGGCCTTTCATATTCGATCATGGGAAAGGAAAGAACATCTGTGGGGTTGTCTATCTTCCGATATTCGTTATTGATCTGGCGGATATCCTCATTGTCGGTAATGAGGACATTGACCTCCGCCTCATAAGGGCAGTCTTCATAATCCAGCGAATCTTCCACTACCCTTGTAATGATATCTTCATATGGGATATCCAGTTTTTTTTCGGCCTCATATTCAATATTAATCGTCATAACGTGCCTTTCTGCCGCCAATGGCTTTTGTCTTTCGTTCCACCGGCTTTTTCTTTGACTCATAATCGTCATAAGCCTGTACGATTTTCTGTACCAGAGGATGACGAACCACGTCGCTGCTGGTTAGATGGCAGAAACCGATGTCGTCAATTCTCTTTAATATTTTCATGGCCATATCAAGTCCTGACATGCTTCCGGAAGGAAGATCCTTTTGCGTTAAGTCACCAGTTACAATCACCTTTGAACCAAAGCCGATTCTGGTGAGGAACATCTTCATCTGGGCCGGAGTGGTGTTCTGGGCTTCGTCAAGAATAATATAGGCATTGTCCAGGGTACGGCCTCTCATGTACGCCAGAGGTGCTACCTCTATCAGACCTTTCTCCGCATTGTGAAGATAGCTCTCTGCTCCCATAATCTGATAGAGTGCATCATATAAAGGCCTTAAGTAAGGATCTATTTTGCTTTGTAAATCTCCTGGGAGAAAACCCAGCTTTTCTCCTGCCTCAATCGCAGGCCTGGTCAGAATGATCCGGTTTACCTCTCCGTTTTTAAAAGCCTGGATTGCCATAGCCATGGCAAGATAGGTTTTTCCGGTTCCTGCAGGACCGATTCCAAATACGATCATCTTCTTTCTGATCTGGTCCACATACTGCTTTTGCCCGAGGGTCTTTGGCTTTACCGGCCTTCCTGTAATGGTTCTGCAGATAATGTCCTTGTCGATTTCTAAAATCTGACTGTCACTTTCAGAAAATGACAGAGAAAGAGCATAATCTACATTTTGTTCTGTAATGGAATTTCCCCGTTTGGAAAGCTCAATTAAGTTACTAAATACACTTTTCGCTTTCTGCACCATTTGTTCCGATCCAATGATCTTAAGGGCGCCATCACGTCCAATCATGGTAACATGCAGGGTCCGTTCTATTTTCTTTAGATAGCTGTCAAACTGTCCGCATACATTTTTTTCGTGTTCAGCTGGAATGTCTATGATTGTCTCAATTACGCTCATTTGAATGATTTGTCTCCTCCGGTTCCTCTGATCTTTGTATCTTAATCGCCTCCCGCCTTCCTAAAGGCTCCTCTGCCACGAAATCTATGGCAACCTGGCATAAAGATTCATTATCTAGTATTTTAACATGATTTTCCAGAATTTGTACCCCTTTTTCTATTAAATTTTTTTTGTACCTTTCGTTGATATCCTCAGACAGCAGTTTTTTCTCTTCCTCTGTATAGGGACGCTCGTAAGATATATACTCTTTCCCTGTTATTTTGCCAAAGTAAAAGGGAAGATAAAAATTCTGGAATAAATGAAGCTGCTCTTCTTCCATGGTCCGTTTCCAGGAAGTTCCCTCTGGCCGGGGACGGATAAGCATGAAGGAAAAACGGAAAGCCTTCATATAGTATCCATTCCTTACTTTCCCCGTTTCTACATCGATTTTCCGAAAAAGAGGCATTTGTCTGGTAAAATGATATTCTGTCCTGGCTGTTATATCCGCATCAGAGCGTACAAAGTGGGTGTTTATCACGGTTTCGCTGTCGTCGATAATGGGAAGGGTGCCGCTGACCAGTATCTGCCCTTCTTCTACCGTATCACCAATTGCCGCCATTGGAACGCCGCTGCGAACGATCATGGAAGTGATTACACCGCCTTTTTCCGCTATGATGTCACAGGGAGTTTCATCCTTTGCAGGAATCTCCGACAACACTTCATTTTCTTTTATTTTAACCAAAAGGCGGGTTCCTGATACCCTTGCCGATACCCAGGTTATTTCAGGAAACTTGGTTCGAAACGCTTCTTCCAGGACATCACAATCAATTTTTGATTTTTTCATACCATACCGGATTTCTTCCGATTCGCAGAATTTTATAAGAGTGTCGTATGTATACATCTGGTTCCCGTTAAATTCAATGTCCCAGATAAATAGGGAAAGGGAATAGAGGATCAAAAAAAAGCTGATGAACCCGGCTGCATATAGTTTCCGTTTTCTGTTCCGATGTAAAAAAAAAGGAAGTCCAAACTTTTTTAAAATCCTAAGTCTGACCTTCGATTTACGCACAAGGGGCTTCACCTTTCGGAACCCTTGTACCGTAATGAAAAGCTGATAGGAATGTCCGCAATTTACGACTTTCCACAATTCAATTTCATGTACGCTGCACATGTTAAGAAAACGTTCCGGGGAAAAACCGGTCATTTCTATAGAAAGATAACCGAATAAATAATGTTTCAGCCATGCAAGCATTTTATTTCACCTCCAGTTCCCTTCTTATTCAAATTCCAGGGATTTTATATAACCGTTGATCTTCATCTCCTCATTGGTGTAATATTCAATCATCAGCCGGCTTCCGCCAATGATCACTCGACAGTTTTTTGCCTGAAGTTTGATGGAACAGTCTGTATACAGGATAATGCTTCGGTAATTTTCTATGACAACGCTATGACGTCCAAGAAAAGATACAAGCACCTCTCCCAGAACCACGTCCTTCGGGAGTTTTAAGGCGGAAGCTGCTTTTTCCTTTGATTCCTCAAACATAATCCCTTTTCTGCCCCTCTCTTTTTATTTTTGCAAATCGATTTGAGATTTTAACCCTTTTATACTATATGCAAAAAAGATGCGGAACATTCTACGGTCATAAAAGTCAAAAAAACCCCTGGTCACATAGAAATGGGACCAGGGGCTCATCTTTTAACTATTAGTTAAATTTACGTTTTCTTGCAGCTTCAGACTTTTTCTTACGTCTAACGCTTGGTTTCTCATAATGCTCTCTCTTACGAATTTCCTGCTGGATACCTGCTTTTGCACAGTTTCTTTTGAATCTGCGTAAAGCACTATCTAAGGTCTCGTTGTCTTTAACGATAACATTTGACATAGCTCACACCTAACCTCCCTCCAGTTGTGTACTTGTGCATAATACAACTGTTTGGGTATTTTATAGCACTGATATGATTATAGCATAATTTTGCCATACGTCAAGAAAAATTTTTATATTTTTCTTAATGTTCAGCGTATTAATTCAGCTGTTCTGCAACAACTTCCGCAACTTTTTCAAGGCATGCATCCACTCCTGCGGGATTCTTTCCGCCTGCCTGAGCCATATTCGGACGCCCGCCGCCGCCGCCGCCGACTAAGGAAGCAATGGCTTTGATTAAGTTGCCTGCATGAGCACCCTTCTTCTGTGCTTCCTCCGTAACAGCAGCCATCAGATTTACTTTATCATCCTGAACAGAGGCGATTACAATGACTCCGCCGCCTATTTTATCTTTCAGCTGGTCGCCCAGATTACGGAGTCCATTCATATCCACATCAAGCACCTTTGTGGCAAGGACCTTAACTCCCTTAATCTCTTTCACCTGATCCATTACATTTCCAAGAGAGTCTTTTGCAAGTTTGCTTTTTAACTTTTCATTCTCAGAATGCAGGGCTTTTATTTCTTCTAAAAGGGACTCAATTTTTGCCGTCAAGGATGATGGTGTTGTCTTGGCAGTCTTTGCTGCTTCAAGAAGCTCTTTTTCTGTTTCCTGATAATAATGCATCAGGCCGTCTCCGGTCAGGGCTTCGATTCTCCGTACTCCGGCTGCAATACCGGTTTCGGACAGGATCTTAAAAGAGCCGATGACTCCCGTATTGTTAATATGGGTGCCACCGCAAAGCTCTGTGGAAAAGTCTCCCATTTTCACTACGCGGACCGAATCCCCGTATTTTTCCCCAAACAGTGCCATAGCACCGGATTTTTTGGCTTCCTCTAAAGACATGATTTCCGTTTTTACAGGAAGAGATTCCTTGATTTTCTCATTTACAAGAGTTTCCACCTGTTCGATCTCCTTAGGTGTCATGGCTGAGAAATGAGTAAAGTCGAAACGCAGCCTGTCTCCGTCAACGAAGGAACCGGCCTGCTCCACATGATTGCCCAGAACTGCTCTTAAGGCTTTCTGGAGAAGATGGGTCGCACTGTGGTTTTTCCCCGTATTCTGGCGGTTATTTTCACAAACCTTTAAGGTAACCGCATCTCCGGTCTGCAGCATTCCCTTTATCATTCTGCCCACATGGCCCACTTTTCCACCCTGTAAATGGATGGTATCTTCCACCTTAAATTCACCCATATCACTTACGATTCTGCCAACATCGCCCTGCTGGCCTCCCATGGTTCCGTAAAATACGGTCTGTTCCGTCACAATGGTTCCGGTCTCCCCGTCGGTAAGCGCCTCCACTAAATCGGTTTCCGAAGTGAGCACAAGGATTTTGGAAACACAAACAAGCTTATCATAGCCGATGAACTCGGTTGTAATGGCAGGATCAATGGACTGGAAGACCGTGACGTCAGCACCCATGTAATTGGTGGCCTTTCTGGCATTTCTGGCTGTTTCCCTCTGCTTTTGCATAGCAGCTTTAAAGCCGGCTTCATCCACTCCGAAATTCTTTTCTTCCAGAATCTCCAGAGTCAGATCCAGAGGGAATCCGTAGGTATCATATAATTTAAAAGCATTCTCACCGGAAAGGATGGTGAGCTTTTCTTTTATCATTTCCTCTTCCAGCTCACCAAGAATGGCAAGACCCTGGTCAATGGTCTTATTGAACTTGTCTTCCTCCTGGGTCAGAACTTTTAGAATCATAGCTTTCTTTTCTTCCAGCTCCGGATATCCATCCTTAGATAAGTCAATTACGGTGGTGGACAAGTCTGCAAGGAACTTTCCTTCGATTCCCAGAAGTCTTCCATGACGGGCAGCTCTTCTTAAGAGGCGGCGGAGAACATAGCCCCGTCCCTCATTGGAGGGCATGATGCCATCGGATATCATAAAGGTGCAGGACCGGACGTGGTCTGTGATCAGCCGAAGGGATACATCCACATCAGGATCCTTCTTGTATTCTGTCCGTGCCAGTTCAGCCACACGGTTTAAAAGAGCTTTTATGGTATCCACATCAAAAATAGAATCTACATCCTGAACAACTACGGCCAGACGTTCCAGTCCCATGCCGGTATCAATGTTTTTCTGCTGTAATTCCTCGTAGTTTCCATGTCCGTCATTTTCAAACTGCGTGAATACATTATTCCACACTTCCATATAACGGTCGCATTCACAGCCAACGGTACAGTCTGGCTTGCCGCAGCCGTACTTCTCTCCTCTGTCGTAGTAAATCTCAGAACAGGGGCCGCAGGGACCTGCGCCGTGCTCCCAGAAATTGTCTGCCTTTCCAAAGCGGAAAATGCGCTCGGGCGCAATGCCGATTTTCTTATTCCAGATTTCGAAGGCCTCATCATCTTCCAGATATACGGAGGGATACAGCCTGTCCGGGTCAAGGCCGACTGCCTGGGTCAAAAATTCCCATGACCAGTGAATCGCCTCATCCTTAAAATAATCCCCAAAGGAAAAGTTTCCCAACATCTCAAAGAATGTGCCGTGGCGGGCTGTCTTGCCAACGTTCTCAATATCTCCTGTCCGGATACACTTCTGACAGGTAGTCACCCTTTTTCTTGGCGGGATTTCCTGGCCTGTAAAATATGGCTTAAGGGGAGCCATGCCCGAGTTGATTAACAACAAGCTGTTATCATTATGCGGAACCAGGGAGAAGCTTTTCATAGCCAGATGTCCCTTACTCTCAAAAAATTCAAGGAACATTCTCCTCAGTTCATTCACACCGTAGTTCTTCACGTTACTGTCCTCCGTTTGCTATTTTATCTCTTTCGTCGCATTGCCGCTGTTTCCGGCATCTTTATGATCTCTGTATTTCTTGCCGCATACGATACCGCCCCATGCAAGAAACAGGAAGAACAGGAATTTTATTGCGGTCTCCAATAAACTTGCAAATATTGCTGTCATATTTTATCCTCCCGAAAGTTCATATAGTATCACTCATTTTACTATCCTATCATATGGAATTTTATTTATCAAGATGTTGCTGTGGAAATTTTTTCACTCAAAATAAAAAGTACGGAAAAAACCGTACTTTTTACTGTTCATCTTTTAAAGAGAGAACATCCATGTATTCTGTTACCAGATCATAGGCACGCGCCCTCGTGGACTCTGCCATGGAAGCAGTGTACTCAACCTCTTCCAGGCTTCCGCCGCTGTATTTTTTTGCGGCCTCCTCTGCCTTTGCATCCCTGCTTTTGATCCATTCCTGCTGTGAGGTTTCAAGAGTTTTCTTATCTTCTTCAGTCAACCCTTCTGTAATAGCGGCATAAATCGCATTCTGTTCCCTGTTCCACAGCTTGAATTCTTTATCTACCAGGGCCTTCATGGAATAGGTATTGGAATCTCCTGATTCCTCCCGCATCTTTCTGATCTGGACATCCAGTTCCAGCAAATGCTTTTGATAATAGGCTGCCCCTTCCGCAGGAGCGGCAGCATTCGCCTGCCTGCTTTTTAAATCCGGGCTTATGGGGGAGATTACGGTTTCCTCTATGGAGGCCTCGTTAGAGCTTTCCGCTGCCTGGGGAACCGGTTCTGCCTGATCAGAAACTGCAGCACTTTTCATCCGAAATTCGGCATCTGCCGGCTGGGATCTGTTTTCCACAGCGGTTTCAGCATTTGGGGCGGCTGCCGGACCGGTTTTACTCATTTTTGATTCCTCTGCAGAAGCCGGCGCTTCCTGGGGAGCCGCCATATCCGCTGAGAACAATTCCGGCGTTCCGCCATAGCCTTTTGCTTCTGCTTGGTCATCCGGAATTTCGGAGTTTGAAAGCCCAGTAATTCCCAGAGGATCCGAAACATTTTCCTTGCTTTTTACAAAAGTGGATGTGGCAAGGGTTATGAGGATCCCGATGACCAGAATGCTTCCAATTACAATCCAAATTCCTCTATTTTTATTCATGAAATATCATCCTAACCTATTTGATGAAAATAACATAGCACAAATAAAAAAGAAAGAAAATAGGAATTCGCAATTAGTAAGACATTGTAAGAGATATGTAAGTTTTTGGCATTTTCCATAGCTTGCCATATCATATCCCTTCGTCGACCTGCAGATCATCTCCATCCGCAGCGCTTGTGGCCAGCACATCACACCGTTCATTCTGGGGGTGACCGGCATGTCCCTTTACCCAGTGAAAAGTCACTTGATGAGGTTCCATGGCCTTTAACAGCCTTTCCCATAGGTCAATGTTCTTTACAGGTCCGCTTTTGCCTCTCTTCCAGTTATTTTTTACCCAGTTCTCAATCCAATGCTGATTAAATGCGTCTGTCACATATTTGGAATCAGAGTATAGTTCTACCTGACAGGGTCTGGTAAGCGCTTCCAGACCTGCAATGGCCGCCATAAGTTCCATACGGTTGTTGGTGGTTTTTACATATCCTGCTGACATGGTTTTTTCGTGGAGCTGCCCTTTGGAATCAGTAAATTGCAAAACCGCGCCATAGCCTCCTGGCCCGTCGGGGTTTCCTCTTGCAGCTCCGTCGGTAAATAATTGTACTTTCGTCACTTTCTTTTGTTCTCCTTATCTATCCCATTTATCACATAAAGAATTAATTTGATCCGCAAATTTGGCAAGATCCTTATTGGCTCCGCCTTCGTTATGACGGATAACCTGCAAAAGCCTTTCGCCGGCAGCAAAAAGCCTTCCATAAACACCCACTGGTTTTTTTGAGATTTCCGGTCCTTTGACAACTGCAACGCCCTCTGTCTCATCCAGCCATCTCCCAAGGGAAAGATCATAAACAGAACCGGAGTGAGGGGCCTTTACCCTGTATCCGTAATCCTTCTCAAGGAGCTGCTCAAAGGAGCTGCAAACCAGATCATCACCGTGTACCAGAAATACTTGTCGCGGTTTTTCTTCAAAAGCATTCAACCAGGCAATCAATCCTTCCATATCTGCGTGGGAACTCATTCCCTCCATCTGTTCTATATGGGCTTCCACCTGAATGGTTTCGCCAAACAGCCTTACTTCGCTGCAGCCTTCGGTCAGGCTCCTTCCCAAGGTTCCTATGGACTGGTATCCGGTGAAAACGATCGTGCACGACCGTCTCCATAAATTATGCTTTAAGTGATGGCGGATACGGCCTGCATCACACATGCCTGCCGCAGAGATGATCACTTTTGGTTTTGAATTAAAATTAATGTTCTTGGATTCTTCACTGGTAACCGACAGCTTTAAGCCAGGAAAGGATATGGGGTTGATGCCTTTCATGACCAGTTCTTTTGTTTCTTCATCATAGCAGTCTACCAGATTATCTTTAAAAATATGGGTTGCTTCCACTGCCAGAGGGCTGTCGACATAAACCTCAAACCCATCGTGACCGGTGACCAGCTTCTCTGCTTTGATTCGGCGGAACATATAAAGAAGCTCCTGGGTCCTTCCCACTGCAAATGCGGGTATTACCACGTTTCCACCACTGTCTAGGGTCTTTTGGACAATGCCTGCAAGAATGGAAACATGATCCGGTATCACACCGTGAAGCCGGTCTCCGTAGGTGCATTCCATTACCACATAATCCGCCTCTTTTATGTAGTGAGGATCACGGATTAAGGGCTTGTTCTTGTTGCCGATATCACCGGAAAATACGATTTTTTTAGAGGTTTTGCCTTCTGCCATCCAGATTTCAACAGAGGCGGAACCAAGAAGATGGCCTACGTCTATAAAGCGGATTGTAAAGCCATCCTCCAGTTCCACCTTTTCGTTGTAATTGTAGGAATGAAACAGCTCCAATACGCCCATGGCATCATTGATTCCGTACAGGGGTTCTTCTTCCGGGAGGCCAGCCCGCCTGGCTTTTCTGTTCTTCCATTCTGTTTCAGACTCCTGAATATGGGCGCTGTCCTTCAGCATAATTCCGCATAGGTCGGCGGTTGCCACGGTGGAGATCACTCGTCCCCGGAACCCTCTTGCATAGATAAAAGGAAGCATTCCTGCGTGATCGATATGGGCATGGGTCAAAAGAACATAATCAATTTCCGCATAGCTGACTGGCAGATCCACATTTACAAATTTATCAATCCCCTGCTCCATACCGCAGTCCACAAGGATTTTTAAACCGGCAGCTTCCAGATAATGACAGCTCCCGGTTACCTCGCGGGCTGCGCCGATGAACATTAATTTCAT
The DNA here is from genome assembly GCF_032078915.1 of Lacrimispora sp. GTDB lineage: Bacteria > Bacillota > Clostridia > Lachnospirales > Lachnospiraceae > Lacrimispora. The sequence goes on from NZ_DAMAUN010000070.1 coordinate 13,532, forward strand.
ATAGCCCTCCTGTTGTATCTGTTTTTTGTATTATACCATTAATTTAGATAATAATGCAAATCATACCGCCATTACTATCATTAATTATTTTTTGGAGGGTGTCCTGAAGTTTTATTTGACAGTCTTCCGTAAGCTGGGAAACTTTTTGCTGAATGCCGTCTTCCACGATCTGTTCAATGGATTTTCCAAAGATATTGGTGTTCCATATTCCGTCTTCGCTATCTCTTGCATTTTCTTTAATGTAGGCGATTAAATCTTCTGCCTGCTGTTCGCTTCCAACAATAGGAGCGATCTCCGTCTGGATATGGGCCTTGATCAAATTAATGGAAGGTGCTTCTGCCCGCATTTTTACCCCGTATTTATTACCGTGCTTAATAACTTCCGGTTCATCCAGAATAATCTCGGACCGATCCGGAGTCACGATTCCATAACCTTTGAAACGAACCTGGCTCATGGCCAGATTGACCTTTTCGTATTCTGCCTTCATTTTTGCAAGCTCGCTTAAGGTTTGCATCAACTGGTATTCTCCCTCGATCGGAAGCCCTACATAATCGCTTAAAATCTGATAATAATAACTGTCATCCACATCCATGGCAACGGATACGCTGCCATCGGCCATATTTAAGTTCTGGATCTTGATGGACCGGACGCTTTCTGTTGACCCGTCAAATAAGTCTGATGATACGTCCTTCATGTGGGATACTTTTTTTACCATATCTTTTGCAGCCTGGATCACCTGGGCTTTCAGCCAGTGGGTGGCAGGGAGGATCTCCAGCCATTTTGGAATGAAGAAATCCATTTCTGTCACAGGGAATTCCTTTAATACCCGTTCAAGGATGTTATTTACGTCATCCTTCTTTAACTGTTCACAGTTAATGGGCATGACCGTTACCCCGTATTTCTGGCTTATATCCTTTGAAAGAGCCGTTGTTTCATCAGAATACGGCCTGGCAGAATTGAGTAGAATAATAAATGGTTTCCCCAGGGTTTTTAATTCCTGTACGGTGCGCTCTTCTGCAGCTATGTAGTTGGGACGTTTCAGTTCTCCGATGGAACCGTCTGTGGTTATGACTACGCCAATGGTAGAATGGTCATTGATAACCTTTCTGGTTCCGATTTCTGCCGCTTTCGTAAAAGGGATCTCGTAATCAAACCAGGGTGTTTTCACAAGCCGCTCTTCATCATTTTCAATGTGGCCGGCAGCACCGTCTACCATAAAGCCTACACAGTCGATCAATCGGACTTTTGTTTCGATCTCATCTCCCAGACGGATGGTCGCCGCTTCTTTGGGGATGAATTTGGGTTCTGTGGTCATGATGGTTTTTCCTGCCGCACTCTGGGGCAGTTCGTCCCTTGTCTGAGTTTTCTGGTGTTCATCCTCCATGCCCGGCAGAACCATTAATTCCATAAAACGCTTGATAAAAGTTGACTTTCCTGTTCTTACCGGCCCCACAACTCCAATGTAGATTTCTCCGTTGGTTCGGGCTTTGATATCATTGTATACGTTATAATTGTCCATAAAGATTCCCCCTTCTGTGCTGTTATACTATATGCATGGGAGAAAGGATTATTCCCTTTTATTTTTCACGCCGCTTCTCTTTTATAATCATATTCAGACTGGTGAAAAAGGAAAAATTTAAGGATGGCAAAGCAGCTTTTACACTTCTTTTGCCATCCTTTAAAAATCTGGTATTTTGCGAAAGCCATGTGATTATTCGCTTAGATATGCCTTCTTTACCGAATCATTATTCATCAGTTCATGAGCATTGCCGCTTAACACTATGGCCCCTGTTTCCAGAACATAAGCACGGTTTGCAATGGACAAAGCCTTTTTTGCGTTTTGCTCCACCAGCAATACCGTAGTTCCTGACTTGTTGACCTCCTGAATGATATCAAAAATCTCATTCACATAAATCGGCGAAAGACCCATGGAGGGCTCATCAAGCACAATCACCTTAGGATGGCTCATCAGTGCACGTCCCATGGCTAACATCTGCTGCTCTCCGCCGCTTAAGGTTCCCGCAGGCTGGTTCTTTCTCTCCAGAAGCCTTGGGAAACGTTTGTAGATCATCTGCAGGGTCTCTTCTATCTCATTTTTATCCCGTCTTGTGTAAGCGCCCAGCTTTAAATTTTCATAAACACTCAAAGCTGCAAACACCCGCCGTCCTTCCGGTACATGAGCCATACCCATGCCCACAATTTTATCGCCCCGGATTCTTGTGATATCCTGGCCATCAAACTGGATGGTACCGGAGGCCGCCTTTAAAAGGCCGGTTATGGTATGAAGGGTCGTGGTTTTTCCAGCGCCGTTAGCGCCGATCAGGGCTACGATCTCACCCTCGTTTACTTCAAAGGAAATATTCTTAAGCGCCTTGATGACGCCATAATATACTTCTAAGTCTTTTACTTCAAGTAGTGCCATTCCTTAAGCCTCCTTATTCTCCCAGATATGCCTTGATAACTTCCGGATCATTAAGCACATCCGCCGTTTTCCCCTGGGTAAGCACCTGGCCGAAATTCAGTACGGTCAGTCTTTCACAGATGCCGGAAACAAGCTTCATATCGTGTTCAATAAGCAGAATGGTCATATCAAAATTATCCCGTACAAAGCGTATGGTATCCATAAGCTCTGTGGTTTCGTTAGGATTCATACCGGCTGCCGGCTCATCTAAGAGCAAAAGCTTAGGACCTGTGGCAAGGGCACGGGCGATCTCCAGCTTCCTTTGTTTTCCGTATGGAAGGTTGGAGGCGAGGATATCCTTTTCTTCATCAAGGCCAAATACTTTTAAAAGCTCTATGGCCCGCTGATCCATCTCTTTTTCCACTTTGAAGTACTTAGGCAGGCGGAGAATTCCTGTGACCGTCCCATAGGAATAAGTGTTGTGAAGACCGGTCTTAACATTATCAAGAACCGTTAATTCCTTAAACAGACGGATATTCTGAAAGGTTCTTGCGATTCCGGCCCTGTTGATATCCACTGTCTTTTTCCCTGTTATGTTCTCTCCGTCCAAGAAAATAGTGCCTGTATTGGGTTTATATACACCGGTTAAAAGGTTAAAGATCGTGGTTTTACCGGCACCGTTTGGGCCGATAAGACCATAAAGCTGTCCTTTTTCAATGGTGATGCTGAAATTATCTACGGCTCGCAGTCCGCCAAAGGATATTCCAAGATTCTTGATTTCCAGTAAAGCCATGGTTATGCCCTCTCCTTCTCTGCCCTGTTCTTATGGAAATACCGTTTCCTGAGATCAATTAATTTAGGACTCCAGTTAAAAATCATCATGACAATCAGGATGATGGCGTAAATCAGCATCCGGTAGGTATTTAAACCTCTCAAAAGCTCCGGAAGCAGAGTTAAGAGAACTGCCGCGATCATGGAACCACGGATATTTCCGATTCCGCCGAGAACCACAAACACAAGAATCATGATGGACTGGTTATAGCCAAAATTCTTCTGCGTCGCAGTAAGTGCAGAAAGGTTATGGGAATACAGGACACCGGCCACGCCTGCCAGGGAGGCAGAAATGGTGAAGGCCATTAATTTGTATTTTGTTATATTGATACCAATGGATTCCGCCGCAATGCGGTTATCCCGTACCGACATGATGGCCCGTCCGGATCTGGAATGAATTAAGTTCAAAACGATTACCAGCGTGATCAAAATAAGGATAACACCAATGGTAAAGGTGGAATTTTTAGGCGTTCCTGTAATTCCCTGGGCGCCGTTTATAATTACGGTCCCACCTTCTGCCATATGGAGAGCCCCCGCGTTTTTTATGGAAAAATGAAGCCCGTCAGCATCTTTTCCAATGTAAATCACGTTTATCACATTTTTAATGATTTCTCCAAATGCCAGGGTCACAATGGCTAAATAATCGCCCCGAAGCCTTAAAACCGGAATTCCAACCACAATGCCAGCCAGTGCTGCCGAGAAAGCGCCAATTAAAATCGCGAAAAAGAAACGGATTCCCGCGTTTGGAATGGCTTCCAGCATGGCAATGGAAAACAAGGCACTGGAAAAGGCCCCCACACACATGAAACCTGCGTGTCCCAGACTCAGTTCACCAAGGATGCCTACGGTTAAGTTTAAGGATATTGCCATAATGGTATAAATGCACAGGGGTACCAAAAGGCCCTTCATCAGGTTGCTTACCTGGCCTGCATTTACCAGGAGCTGTACGATAATATAGGCGGCGATCACCAGCCCAAAGGTTATCATATTGCTTCTTAATGTCTTATTCAGACGGAAATTCATCTTCATACTTTTTTCCATATCGGCCACCTATACTTTCTCGTTGATCTTCTTACCCAGGATTCCGGTTGGCTTTACAAGAAGAACGACAATAAGGACTCCAAATACGATGGCATCGGAAAGCTGGGAAGAAATATAAGCCTTGCTTAAGTTTTCAATCACACCCAGTAAAAGTCCGCCGATAAGCGCTCCCGGAATGGAGCCAATCCCGCCAAATACGGCAGCCACGAATGCCTTAATGCCTGGCATGGAGCCGGTATAAGGGGTAAGGGTCGGATAAGCGGAACAAAGAAGCGCACCGGCCACAGCAGCCAGGGCAGAGCCGATGGCAAAAGTAAGGGCGATGGTTCCGTCCACATTAATTCCCATGAGCTGGGCGGCTCCCTTATCTTCCGATACGGCAAGCATGGCCTGACCTGCTCTTGTCTTTCTGATAAACATCGTCAGACCGATCATAATGATGATACAGCTGATGATCGTGACAATGGTCTCACCGGAAATGATCAGCTTTCCCTGTGCAAGCTTAAGGGCCGGAACTGTTACGACAGAAGTAAAGGATTTCGGATTAGAACCAAAAACGAGCAGCGCGATGTTTTGGAGCAGGTAACTCACACCGATTGCCGTGATCAGAACCGCAAGAGGGCTTGCCATACGGAGAGGACGGTAAGCGACCCCCTCAATGACAACGCCAAGTACCGTGCACAGGATCACTGCAAGAAGTATGCCGGCAACCGGACCTAAGCCCATTGTGCTGACAACTGTGAACACCACGTATCCTCCGATCATAATTACATCGCCATGAGCAAAGTTAAGCATCTTGGCAATGCCATATACCATGGTATAACCCAAGGCAATGATCGCATAAACACTGCCCAGACTTAGGCCATTAATAAAATAGGATATGAAACTCATCATACCATCGCACCTCATTCGTTGTTTATTTTAAAAGAAGAGAGTCGTCCTCTGGACGACCCTCTATTGGGTCATTTACCAAATGAATGAAATTCAGTAATTACATCGCTGTGTAAACACCATTTATAATCTTAACTGCTTTAGGTGCCTTATCCGGTTCTCCGTCTTTGGACCATTTCATGTTCTCGCCTGTTAAGCCGTTTACAGAAATTTCTGTCATAGATGTCTTTAACGCATCACAGATTGCAGAAGCATCCATGTCTGCTGTGATTGCAGCCTTTTCAGCAGCAGCCTTGATGGCGTAAACTGCATCATAACCATCGGCAGCAAACTGGTTTGGGATTTCGCCGTACTTCTCTTTAAATGTAGTAACAAACTTCTGGGTCAGTTCATCCTTTGCATCAGCAGCAAATGGTGTAAGAAGCATTACGTTTTCAGCTAAGGAAGTATCAAAATTTTCTACGGTTAAAAGTCCGTCAAGTCCGTCACAGCCAAAGAACTGTGGCTCGTATCCCATCTGCTTTGCCTGTGCAAGGATTAAGGCAGCCTGGGAATAGTAAATCGGAAGGAATACAAGCTCAGCGCCTGAATCCTGTGCCTTCTGAATCTGTACGGAGAAGTTGGTATTGTTGTCTGCGGTAAATGCCTCATCAGACACAATTTCAATTCCCTGGTTTGCTGCTTCAGAGAGGAATTTATCATGGATACCGGATGAATAAACATCGGAGCTGTCATAAATAATGGCGACCTTGGTAGCCAGCTTGTTCTCGCCAATGTACTGTGCGGAAGCTGCTCCCTGGTTTGGATCGGAGAAGCATACACGGAACTGGTTTTCAAACTTAGCGCAGTCTACGGCTGAACCGGAAGGAGTGAGCTGGAACATGTTATCGTTACTGGATTCCGCACCTACTGCGATACAGGGAGCGGAGGTAACAGTACCGACTAACATCTGCATGCCCCAATCCTTTAAGGTATTGTACGCATTTACTGCTTTTTCCGTATCGTTTTCATCATCCTGGAAACTGTACTCAATCTGAGCACCGTTAATCCCGCCATTTGCGTTGATCTCGTCAATGGCTAATTCCGCACCGCGCATAACAGCCTGTCCGTAAATCGCTGTGCTTCCAGTGATCGGTCCGATACCACCGATTTTAAAGGAACCTTCTCCAGAAGCCTTTGCTGCTTCCGAGGACTCTCCTGATGCCGCTTTTTCCCCGGCGGCGGTGGTTTCTGTAGCCTTGCCGCTTCCGCAGGCGGTTAAAGATGCTGCCAAAGCAACTGCCATGGCAAGGCTCAGTAACTTCTTCATTGATTTTTTCATAATCCATTCCTCCTCATAAAACGTTTTATATATACATTTCCGTTGGTAATATTTACTTGATAAAGGCAGGCGATGCATACCGGAATCCAGCAAATCTCCCGTTCGATGAGCCAGGGGCAGATCGAACTTCGTTGACGTATACATAGTCTTTATAATAAATTGGCTTTTAAAAAAAGTCAACTGATTTTAATTTAATTATGAAAAAATCCACATGTTTCCTTTTTCCTGCCTGCACATGAGGAATGTTTCTCCATTAATCCCATGGCAGATCTGAACTTTCAATGGTCTTATCCCTAAGCATTAAATCCTTGACAGCTTCGGAGGCTGGTTTGTTATTAAATAAAACTGCATTTACCTGCTCCACAATCGGCATGGAAACGCCGTATTTTTCCGACAGAGCCAGAGCGGCTTTGGCAGAATAAATGCCTTCTACCACCATCTTCACTTCCTTTGTGGCTTCCTCCATGGTCTTTCCCTGTCCGATCAGGATTCCGGCTCTCCGGTTCCGGCTGTGCATACTTGCACAGGTTACGATCAGATCTCCGATTCCGGACAAACCGCAAAAGGTCTGAAATTTACCGCCCATTTCTGTGCCCAGCCTGGATATTTCGGCAATGCCCCTTGTGATCAGAGCTGCTTTTGTGTTATCACCATAGCCAAGTCCATCTGCGATACCGGCAGCAAGGGCGATAACATTTTTGATGGAGCTTCCAAGCTCGATTCCCAGGATGTCAGGACTTGTGTAAACCCTGAAAACCTCACTCGTAAAAATCCCCTGAATGTATTCCGCTGTCTTTCTGGTACGGGCACCTGCCACGCAGGTGGTGGGAAGGTTTTTGCTCACCTCTTCCGCATGGCTGGGTCCGGAAAGGACTGCCACATCTGCCATGGGAAGCTCTTCTTCCAATATTTCGGAGAGTGTCATAAGAGAGGATTCTTCAATTCCCTTTGCAACGTTGACCACTACCTGGCCATATCTGCAAAATGAATTCATCTTTCTTGCCGTTGAACGGACATAAACAGAAGGAACTGCCGTTACAAGAAGATCCCTCCCTGTCATGGCTTCTTCTAAGTCTTCCGTAAAAGTCATATCCTCAGTCAGCACCAGATCCGGCAGGGTATGATGCCTGTGGGTCGATCTCATCTCCGAAATTTCTTCAGGAAGAGCAGACCAGACGGTCACCTCATGCCCATTATTATATAGAAGAGCTGCAAGCGCTATTCCCCAGCTCCCAGATCCGATCACTCCGATTTTAGCCATTTTCTTCACCTCATGTTATTTTTTTCCTGATCCAAAGGAAATTTTATTCTCCCTGCCGCGGACAAGGCGTCCGATATTTGCCCGGTGGCGCCAGAACGCCTGACCGCTTATCAGTGCTGTCACTATGTAGAATTCCGGCAATAATCTTTGATCAAGACCATACGCGCCCATACTTCCAAAGAGGAACAGCCATATCAGAAAAATTGTAGCGACCACCAGAGAGCCAAGAGAAACATATCTTGTAACAGCAACAATCAAAACAAATGCCACCAGGCATAAAAGCATCATTCTTAAATCAGCAGCTACAATCAGGCCTGCTGTGGCAGCAATGCCCTTGCCGCCTTTGAAATTAAGATAGAACGGGTAATTATGGCCCAGGATTACGCCAAAACCAGTATACAATATCAGAAGATAAATCATCTCCGGCTGGGACCGGAAGAGGACCCGGATCATTAAGCAAGGCAGCAATGACTTTAAGAAATCGCCGAAAAAAACCACTGCTCCTGCCTTTGGACCCATAACCCTCAAGGCGTTGGTCGTGCCGGAATTACCGCTTCCGTGATTGCGGATGTCAATTTTATGAGCCTTTCCGTAAAAATAACCGGACTGTATGAGTCCGAATAAATAACCTGCAATAAGACAGATGATTCGCTCCATACGACTATTCCTTTCCGCTTCTTTCTCTATATATAAACTTAAGGGAGGTTCCCTTAAAACCAAATGCTTCCCGGATCTTATTCTCTAAGTATCTGGTATAGGAAAAGTGAGTCAATTCCTTATCGTTTACAAAAATTACAAAAGTCGGAGGCTTTACAGCAACCTGGGTGATATAATAGAGTCTTAATCGCTTGCCCTTATCGGACGGGGGCTGCTGAAGCGCCACGGCTTCTGACATGATTTCATTTAGAACTCCGGTAGCTACCCGAAGAGTCTGGTTCTCCCGAACCATATCAATCACCTCGAACAGCTTATTCATCCTTTGGCCGGTTTTTGCAGAGATAAATAAGTATTCTGCATAAGACATAAAGGATAACGTATTCTTGATCTTGTTTGTATATTCATAGATGGTCTTATCGTTCTTTTCAATGGCATCCCATTTGTTGACCGCAACAATGATGCCCTTTCCGCGCTCATGGGCAATACCCGCAATTTTTGCGTCCTGTTCGGTTACGCCTTCTTCCGCGTCAATGACCACTACCACCACATCGGCCCGTTCAACTGCCGTAACGGTACGGATGATGCTGTAGCGCTCCAGCTCCTCTTTGATCTTACTCTTCCGTCTCAGACCTGCCGTATCAATGAACACATATTCCGTACCATTATGAACGATCTCCGTATCCACCGCATCCCTGGTAGTACCTGCAATGTTGGAAACAATGACCCGGTTTTCTCCCAGGAGCTGATTTATAATAGAAGATTTGCCGACGTTTGGCTTTCCTACAATTGCAATTCTCGGCCTGTCATCCTCCTCTTCCTCTGTATCAAAGGTGCCAAAATGCTTTGCCACCTCATCAAGAAGCTCTCCAAGGCCCAGTCTGGAAGCAGCAGAAACAGGGACCGGATCCCCGATTCCTAAGTTATAGAACTCGTATACATCATTCCCGAACTTCTGGAAGCTGTCCACTTTATTGACAGCAAGGACGATGGGTTTTTTGGATTTACGAAGCATGTCAGCTACCTTGGAATCAGAATCCACAAGCCCCTGACGGACATCCACGATAAAGATGATAACATCTGCGGTGGCAATGGCGATCTCCGCCTGCTCCCTCATCTGTGACAGGATGATGTCGCTGCTGTCCGGCTCAATACCCCCTGTATCAATCAGGGTAAAATTCATATCCAGCCAGGTACAGTCTGCATAGATCCGGTCCCTGGTAACGCCTGGTGTGTCCTTTACAATAGAAATGGTATCACCGGCTAAAACATTAAACAACGTAGACTTTCCCACATTGGGGCGGCCTACGATGGCAACTACTGGTTTACTCATATGTTATTTCCTTTCTTCTTGCTGTCCATGTTTTTTGACATAAAGGTATACCCGTAGGGTATTTCTCTATTCCGCCCATGCTTTTTGGCAGTGCCCACCCCGCTTTACCGGGTGTAAAGGTATGCCCGCAAGGTTGTTTAATTCATATCCTTCATAAGAAGCTTCACTCTCTTCTACCGGCAGAAGAACTGCCTGTACAAAATCCTGACCGCTTGATTTTACAATATCTACCTGTACTTGTAAAGCATTTTGTACATCCTGGCGGGTCAGGTCATCAAGAAATACCTCTTCTCCGCTTCGGAACATGCATTCGGGAAGCAATAACCGTCTGCCCAGTGCCTGTCCCTTAACCTGTCCGATTAAATCCTGGCCGGTGATTAAGCCTGCCACTGTGATTTGCTCCCCAAAAAAGACATTGGTAATAGGATAAACGTGAATGACACGCCCGGGAAATTTTTCCTGTACCAGTTTTGCATGTCTTTCAATATAGGGGGCAGCAAGCCTCCCTGTTGCAATTGAAATCTCTTCAGACTTATGGTCATCTTCCATGGTTTCCAGAGCAGCCTTAATCTCCTCATCCAAAAGCCGCAGCATGCCCACGCCGTTTTCCAGCTGAATATATCCGTCGTAACGGCTCTCTTCCGGAAAAGGCAGCCCCGCCAGGATATAAAGCTCGTCACTGGCATGAATGAAATGGGTTCCATGGGTTTTATAAAGCTTTTTCTGCCATCGTCCGATGATCTCCACGATCTCTTTTGCGTCCTCAGCCGTAAAGGGCTGTAAAGGATACAGGCCATCCCGGTATTTTGACATTCCAACAGGGACTGCGGATACGCTCTCCATATATGGGAGGTATTTTGATAAATCCTCTATGGTCCTTTCCAGCTCCTTTCCGTCATTAACGCCCTTGCACAGCACGATCTGTCCGTTCATGGGGATCCCAGCCTCATACAGCCTCCTGATCTTATCCAGGGCTTGGCCTGCAAACCGGTTGTGAAGCATCTCACACCTTAAAGCAGGATTGGTGGTGTGAACGGAAATATTGATCGGTGCCAGTTTAAACTTTATGATACGGTCAATGTCATGATCGCTCATGTTAGTCAGCGTCACGTAGTTCCCCTGTAAAAAGGAAAGCCTGGAATCGTCATCCTTAAAATACAGGGTTTCTCTCATTCCAGGGGGCATCTGGTCTATAAAGCAGAAAATGCATTTATTCCGGCAGGATCTGTATTCACTCATGAGTCCGTTTTCAAAGGTAATCCCCAGATCCTCGTATTGGTTTTCTATTTCCAGCTCCCATTCTTCCCCGTCTTTCTTTTTCACGGTCATGAGAATGGACTCGCTGTTAATGTAATACTCATAATCAAAAATGTCTTCCAGTTCATGACCATCTATGGACAGGACCGTATCCCCTGGCTCCAGTTCCAGCTGATCTGCTATGGAGCCGGAATCAACTTCTTTTATGATATGTCCTCTTTTGCTCATCTTAATTTTACCTTTCTGTAGCTGTCCCATATATCATAACAAGATTGTTACTCTTTGTAAAGGAAGCCTTTTTTGTTTTTTTCCTGGAAATACGACCGAAGCTATTGACGCATTCTGTCATTCAATGGTATAAAAGGGTGTAAGATTAAAAGCAGGCAGTCTTACGACTGGCTGTTGATTTATTATGGAGGAATCTTTGTCATGGCAAATGATTATGTATTTAACGACCAGCTACCTGTTGCTCCCTTAAAGATTGCAGCGCTGGAAAGCTGCCGGGAATTGGCCGGGAAAGTGAACGACCACATCGTAGATTTCCGCAGAAATGATATCCAGGAGCTTATACGCCGAAAAGCTGATCTTCACTATCGCGGATATGATGTGGACTCCTATCTTCTCAAATGCGAATGCCCGCGTTTTGGAAGCGGAGAAGCGAAAGGCATTATCAGGGAATCTGTCCGTGGCACGGACGTATTTGTGATGGCAGACGTCACCAATAACAGCATAACCTATACCGTCAATGGTTATACCAATCACATGTCTCCTGATGATCATTTTCAGGATTTAAAAAGAATCATTGGCGCCTGCAGTGCAACGGCCCATAGGGTAAGTGTTATTATGCCGTTTTTATATGAGAGCCGCCAGCATAAGAGAACCAAAAGGGAATCTTTAGACTGCGCCATGGCTTTGGAAGAACTGGTACATATGGGAGTCAGCAACATCATTACCTTTGACGCCCACGATCCCAGGGTCCAAAATGCCATCCCATTAAGTGGATTTGACAATTTCATGCCCACTTACCAGTTTGTCAAGGCAGTATTAAGGAAGTGTCCGGATTTAAAGATTGATAAAGAGCATTTAATGGTGATCAGTCCGGATGAGGGTGCCATGGACCGTGCCGTATACCTGGCAAACAACTTAAGCGTGGACATGGGTATGTTCTATAAAAGACGGGATTACTCCAAAGTGATCGATGGACGGAACCCTATTGTTGCCCACGAATTCTTAGGTGCCTCCGTAGAAGGTAAGACAGTGTTGATCGTAGACGATATGATCTCCTCCGGGGAGAGCATGCTGGATACGGCAAAGGAATTAAAAGAGCGGAAAGCAGATAAGGTAATCGTTTGCTGTACCTTTGGCCTGTTCACCAATGGACTTGCTAAATTTGACGAATATTACAGTCGGGGCTACATAGACTGTGTCGTTACAACAAATTTAAACTACCGTCCCATGGAATTGCTGGGAAGGGAATGGTATGTGGAAGCAGACATCAGTAAATACATTGCGGCAATTGTAAATTCTTTAAATCATGATGTGCCCATAAGTACTGCCCTTTCTTCTACAGAAAAGATACAGAATTTGTTAAAAAATTATCGGGCATAAGAATATGCCCTGCTCTTACAAACACGTAAGGGCGTAAGGTTCCTCTTCGTTTTAACAAAAAGTGAGATGCTGCAAAATAGCAGCATCTCACTTTTTTTGAACTAATGAATTATAAACGATCAAGTGTATCATTAACCATTGTCTTTTTCAACAATCCCTAAAAATGCCGCCAGATTCCCTCTCTCATTCCCGGTCGTCCGGTGGGAAAATAAAAGATCTGAATTACAATGGGTGCAGATATCCGTAACCTGGAGATTTTCCTGCTTTATCCCTGCTTCCAGCAGCACAATTTCATTTGCCCGCCAAAGATCCAGCAAATATTTTCCATCTTTCTTTTCAGATAATATACCGCCCCAATACTTCTTATCAAACCCTTTCATAAACTCCAGGGCCACTTCGCCCCCCACCTCATAACATTCCTTACAAATGCTGGGGCCGATGCAGGCGATCACATCCTCTGCCTTCGTTCCAAAGGCTTCCTCCATTTTTTTGACTGTAACTTCCCCCATGCGTTTCACGGTTCCCCTCCAGCCGGAGTGGCTCAGCCCAATGGCCTGATGGATTGGATCCAGAAAATAAAGGGGCACGCAATCTGCATAAAAGGTAACCAGGGTAATTCCAGGAACATTGGTGATCAGTCCATCCACATCTTCATAATCCCGTTCCTTTACGATTCCTTTCCCCGCATCCTCTTCCGTTACCAGCCGGACATTGGTAGTATGGGTCTGATAGGACAAAACCATCCGCTCCATATCAACTCCCAGGGCCTTTCCCATCCTACGGTAGTTTTCCAAAACATGGGACCGATTATCTCCCCGGGTAAATGTAAAATTCATAGTAGCATACTTTCCCTGGCTTACTCCTCCCAGTTTCGTTGAAAATCCCTGCTTCACTAACCCAGTTTGTTCTAAAATAGGAAAAGACAAATAAGGTACCTTTTCCACTGTCTTATAATCCATTCTAATATCACTAGCTTTACGCTTCCACATATCTTTCATCACACCTTTGTTTAAAATGCGTCTTTAATCAGCCGGATTTCCTGTCCCAGGATAGCAACCACATCAAACCGGCAGGGAATGTCCTCTCCCAGATGGCACCGGTACAAATATCTTTTGGCAGCATCCCTGATTTTCCTCTGCTTCGAAAAATGGACTGCTTCCGCCGGGTCTCCTTTTTCCAGATTCCGCCGGTACTTTACCTCAATAAAGACGAGTTCCTTTCCATCCTTTGCGATAATATCAATTTCTCCCTTACGGTCTCCAAAATTCCGTTCTAATATAACATACCCTTTACTTTCCAGATATGCGGCGGCCGCATCTTCAAACTCACTTCCAATCTCCCGATTGTTCTTCAAAGACAACCTCCCACAAAATTCTTTATAAAGCTGCGTCTGTGAATGGGACAGGGGCCAAATTCCTTTAGGGCCTGAATATGAGCGGCCGTTCCATATCCCTTATGCTTTGCAAAACCGTATTCCGGAAACAATTTGTCATATTCCTCCATCATATGATCCCTGGTCACTTTTGCCATAATGCTTGCAGCGGCAATTGACACGCTCTTAGAATCCCCTTTGACAATAGGAACCTGGGAAGCGGTAATTCCCGGGATCGTAACCGCATCATTTAAAAAGACTTCCGGTTCTACTCCCAATCCGTCAATGGCAAGCCTCATAGCTTCATAGGTAGCCTGCAGGATATTTATTTCATCGATCCGGTCAGCTCCGACCACTCCAACTGCAAAAGCTGAGGCTTTTTCCTGGATCTCTTCAAAAAGGGCTTCCCGCCGTTTCTCTGACAGCTTTTTTGAATCATTTAAAAAAAGAATTTCGCAAGCCCTGGGCAGGATCACCGCACCGGCTGCCACCGGCCCTGCCAAAGGTCCGCGTCCAGCCTCATCGATCCCGCAGACCAGGATATGATCCTCATACTGGCGTTCAAACTCTTTCATTTTCTCCAGGCGTTCCTGTTCTGCCTGAAGCTTTTCTTCTGTTAATTTTCTCATTTCTTTAAGCTCCCATTTTTTGATTGAAAAACAGGGCCTTGCTCTTTTTCCAAAAAGCAAAACCCTTTCATTTAATTCTGGTTATTGCGCAGGAAGTTCCAGCGTCATCCGACCCAACTTTCCGTTTCTGAAATCATCGATCAAAAGATTCGATGCCTTCACCAGGTCCAGTTCACCGCCTTTTGCAAGACAGGCCCTGGCCTGTGCCACCTGCATTAATGCCTCAAGGGCATCTTCTGTTTCTATTCCATATCTTTCAGAAAGAACTCTGGGATATTTGTTTGTCAGGAAACGGATGAGCTCCATTGCTAGTTCATCCTTATTCAATATCTCATCATTAACAGATCCAATGAGAGCAAGCCTGATTCCCACCTGCTGATCCTCAAATTTCGGCCACAAAATACCGGGGGTATCAAGAAGCTCTAAGCTCTTATTAAGCCTGATCCATTGGTTCCCTTTCGTCACTCCCGGTCTATTCCCTGTTTTTGCACATGCTTTTCCTGCAAAGGAATTGATAAAGGTAGACTTTCCCACATTGGGAATTCCGACCACCATGGCTCTCACCGGACGGTTTAAAATTCCTCTTCTGCGGTCACGTTCTATTTTCTCCTTGCATGCCTCCTGTACGACACCGTTAATCTGCTTTAATCCTGCCCCGCTTTTGGAATTTACCTTGATAACGTGGCAGCCCTTGGCTACAAAATAAGACTCCCAGGCACTGTTGCAGCGTTCATCCGCAAGATCGGATTTATTAAGCAGAACGATACGTGCCTTTCCGGCTCCTAATTCATCAATATCAGGATTCCGGCTGCTTAAGGGTACTCTCGCGTCCACCAGTTCTATTATCAAATCAATTAATTTGATGTCTTCCTTCATAGCCCTTTTGGCTTTGGTCATATGACCAGGATACCATTGTATATTCATAACATTCCTCTACTTTGAACGAATTAGTTCCATTTTTATAAAAGGCCTCATCCGGAACCATACCTTGCCCTGGATCTGGCCTCTGCTTACATTTCCGATATTGGCAAAACGGCTGTCCTCGCTGCTGTCTGTGTTATCACCCAGCAGAAAATATTCGTCGCTTCCAAGCTTGACCGGCTTTTCCGCAAGTCCGGCGAGAGAGATACGGTCAGAGCCGGACGTCTCTTTTAGCTTTTCGCCGTCAACAAAGATTTCATCGTTTTTTATCTGCACGGTTTCCCCTGGCAGTCCGATGACCCTCTTTACATTCATTTTCTGATCTTCTCTTTGAAATACCACAACATCAAACCGATCCGGGTTTCCAAAATCATAATCCAGCCGGTCCATCAAAACCACATCATCCGAAGCGAGAAGAGGAAGCATGGAGTGCCCTGCAATCACGATCTGTGTTCCATAAGCATAGACCAGAAACCATGCTAAGGCAATCACTACTACAATATCAACGACCCAGTTGACTATTTGCCGGAGCTTATTATTATCTTCACTGTGATAAAAATCCATGTATGAAACCCCCGTCCATTATAAGGAAGTTCGCTTCGCTTATCTTCATCAAGTAACTCATGTCAAGAAAGGGACAATTTGCATTGTCCCCCTCGCCTGATCCGGAATTATTTAACTGATTCTTTGACCTTAGCAGCTTTACCAACTCTGTCTCTTAAGTAGTAAAGTTTTGCTCTTCTTACTTTACCTCTTCTTACAACTTCAATGTTGTCTACAGAAGGGGAATGTAATGGCCAGGTCTTTTCAACGCCTATGCCGTTAGAATTCTTTCTCACGGTAAATGTCTCTCTGGCGCCGCCGTTCTGTCTTTTAATAACGGTTCCTTCAAAAATCTGGATTCTTTCGCGGGCACCCTCTTTGATCTTGTTGTATACCTTAACGGTATCGCCAACATTGAACTGAGGAACTTCCTGCTTTAACTGTGCTGCTTCAATTTTCTTAATAATTTCGTTCATTGTGTGAACCTCCTTGATATTATTTGATGTTCTTAATACTTCATTTTAAAATCCGTAACAGAGGACCATCGCCTTTTCATCACAACTTTTTTAGTTTATCATAAAGAAACTTGGATTGCAAGTCCTTTTTCATCAAGCGGATATTCGGTTCTATTATTCCCGTTTTTCCCGCTCATTTTCAAGCTTTTTTAAATATTCCGATTCTTTTTTGGACAGGCTGGCATCCGCCAAAAGATCCGGCCTGCGTTCCAGGGTCCGTTTAATGGATTGTTCCCTTCTCCAGGTATCAATATTTTTATGATGACCGGATAAAAGGATATCAGGAACCCGGAGTCCCCTATACTCTTCCGGCCTGGTATACTGGGGATATTCCAGAAGATTGTCATGGAAGGACTCAAATTCTGCAGAGGTGTCGTTGTTTAAGACCCCTGGGATCAGCCGGGAAATGCAGTCAATCATAACCATGGCCGGAAGCTCGCCTCCTGTCAGCACATAGTCACCGATGGAAAGATAATCCGTGGCAACAAGTTCCAATGCTCTTTCATCAATTCCTTCATAATGGCCGCACAGGAAAACAAGATCTTCTTCCTTTGCCAGCTCCTCCGCAATTCTCTGGTTAAAAACCTTTCCCTGGGGAGTCATGTAGATAACCCGGGGCTTTTTCCCTATTTTCTCACACAAATCATCATAGGCTTCACAGATAGGCATAGGCTGCATGACCATTCCGGCTCCGCCTCCATAGGGGTAATCATCCACATGGCGGTGCTTGTCCTTTGAATATTCCCGGATATCTATGGCTTCAATAGAGAGCAGGCCCTTTTCCGCCGCTCTCCCAATAATGCTGGTGTGGAGGCCGTTTAGGACCATCTCAGGAAACAGGGTTAATATGTGATAATTCATTGTCTATTTCCACTCCTCTATCTTAATCCAGAAGTCCATCCATGATGTGAACGGTAACAATTCCTTCTGTTAAATCCACATTTAACACGCATTCCTTGATTGCCGGAAGCAGGACTTCCTTCCCTTCTGCCGTTTTTACTTCATAGACGTCATTGGCTCCGGTCTTGATCACATCGGTAAGGGTTCCAAAATCTTCTCCGTCCTCAGTGACTACGCGAAGTCCAATTAAATCAATAATGAAATTTTCATCCGGTCCCAGCTCTACAGCCTGGTCCCTGGTTATGAGCAGATCTTTTCCTTTATATTTTTCAATGTCATCAATGGAATCATATCCTTTGAACTTAAGGATCGCCATATTCTTAAAAAACTTTACTCCCTGGATTTCCAGATCCATATGTTCCCGGCCGGTATCCAGAATTACATTCTTTAGACTTTTAAAACGATTTACATCGTCTGTGGTTGGATAAACCTTCACTTCTCCTCTCACCCCGTGAGTGGATGAAATTACGCCAACTCTTAACAAATTATCCATCTGTCTCTCCATATTATGCAAAGGAATTCCGATTCACTTTGCTCATCGAACCATGTCAAAGAAACCGGATATCACTATCCGGCTTATTCTTAAGCATTTGCACAAAGAAAATAATACCAAAAGGACCGTCGTCCCGACAGGCCGGCGGTCTTTTACGGTTACTGGATTTCTACAGTAACCTTTTTGTCTTCTTTGGAAGCTGCTGCTTTTACAACAGAGCGGATAGCTTTAGCGATCCTGCCCTGCTTGCCAATTACCTTACCCATGTCGGAAGGTGCAACCGTAAGTTCAAGGATTATCTCATCGTCTTTTACGGTTTCAGTAACAACAACCTGATCCGGGTTATCAACCAGTGCTCTTGCAATTACTTCTACTAATTCCTTCATATGCTTCACCTCTCACTACTGGATACCGGCGATCTTTAAAAGCTTGCTTACAACTTCAGTTGGCTGAGCACCTGCAGTTAACCACTTCTTAGCGTTCTCTTCGTTAAACTTGATTACGCTTGGTTCTGTGGTAGGATCATAGTAACCAACCTCTTCGATGAATCTGCCATCTCTTGGAGATCTGGAATCTGCAACTACAATTCTATAGAAAGGAGCCTTTTTCTGACCCATTCTTTTTAATCTCATTTTTACTGCCATTT
>NZ_DAMAUN010000071.1:0-31814 GCF_032078915.1 Lacrimispora sp.
TATCCATAGGAACGGAACATGCAGCTGATATTATAGAAGATTTAGAGGAAGCATTTAAGGCGGTTCAATAACCGTCAGGTTTAACAGAATCAAAAACAGGCTGCCATACTTCTATGGCAGCCCTTTGAGCGCTAGGTACAGGGAGAAAAAACTTTGGCAATAAGATCTGCCCAAAAAGCGTGGGCAAGAAAGAGGAAACACCCTTCGGGTATACCTTTATGCCCAAAGAGCGTGGGCAAGAAAGAGGAAAGGAGATTCCATGACATTACAGCAGCTTCGCTATGCCATATGCATTGCAACTCAAAAATCCATGAACAAGGCGGCTGCCGAGCTGTTTATCACGCAGCCCAGCCTATCAAGCACCATCCGGGATCTGGAAGAAGAGATCGGCCTTAAGCTGTTTCTGCGCTCAAACAGGGGAATCGTGATCACTCCGGAAGGAGAGGAATTCCTTGGATATGCCAGACAGATGCTGGAGCAGTACCGCCAGATGGAAGAGAGGTTCGTAAAGAAGGAAAGGTTTAAGAAGAAATTCAGCGTATCCATGCAGCATTACACCTTTGCCGTTCAGGCTTTTATCCATATGGCAAAGGAATTCGGTATGGATGATTACGAATTTGCCGTACACGAAACCAAAACCTATGAAGTCATTGAAAATGTGAGGAACCAGAAAAGCGAATTAGGGATCCTGTACTTAAATGATTTTAACCAGAAAGCCATTGAAAAAATCTTTAATGATAATGAACTGGAATTTGTGGAGTTATTTCAGTGCGGGATCTACGTTTTTCTATGGAAGGGCAATCCACTGGCAGAAAAAGAGCTGATCGATTTTGAAGATTTAAAGCATTATCCTTGCCTGTCCTTTGAACAGGGAAATAATAATTCCTTTTATCTGGCGGAAGAAGTGTTCAGCACTTATGAATATAAGCAGATCATAAAGGCAGATGACAGGGCAACACTCCTAAATCTCATGGTAGGATTAAACGGCTATACCCTGTGCTCCGGGATTATCTGTGAAGATCTAAATGGAGATGAATATAGGGCAATTCCTCTTAATACCGATGATAAGATGAGAATCGGATATATAAAAAAGAAGAAGATGCCCTTAAGTATCCTTGGCGAAAAATATATAGCGGAGCTGATCAGATTGAAAGAAAAACATCTTCCAACCTAAGCTTAATAGCGGTTTATCTGCGTCACGGTGTACTGAAATTCAGTATTTCCGTGACGTTTCAGTTTCCATTGATTGGTACATTCCTTTAGCATTACTTACCTGTTATTTATAATTGTAAATAGGGTTTTCTATAAAGTTCCAGAAATGGGCATAGAAAAACACCCTCGTAAACTTTGTGGTGACCCCTAAAAGCCAGACCTGAGAATCTGACTTTTAAGAGTCTGTACACTTGGCAGTAGAAGGTGGATTTCTCTCTTCTTTGTTGCCAACCCCTTATATTGGGGCGGTTGTTCCTTTTGTAATTCTAATATAGCATATCTATTAATCACCTAAATATAATATTCATTTTCGGATTGTTTATCATGTTCTATCATGCGCTACGGAATACTGAAAATCAGTATTTTTGTGGCGCTTTGTGCTATGATTATTTATCATGTTCTATCCTTGATGGGGTATGAATGGGGTATAATTTAAAGCATCCAATGTGTTCCAAATATGTATAAATGATTAAATAGTACAGGTTATAATTTTCGGGGGCCCATGACACGATTGAGAACGTTGGATAGGTCTGACTGAAGTCTTATAGCTTGACAGAAAGCAGGATCATGGGATATGGGCGGCCAGATTGGAGCATTGTCCAGGTAAAGAAATTCGGTTGGCTTCCAGGAGGACGGCGGTTGGAGATATTATCTGGGGAATACTGGCCAGCCGGTTCGTAATGATTGGGTCTATGCAGACGGTAAGTGGTACGGGTTTTACGGTAAAGGTCAAGAACACCTGGTATCAGTACAAGGGCGACTGCTATTACCCGGGGGCAGATGGGGCAATGGTTAAGGGATTGCAAGCTTCTGGTGACAAGTGGTATTAACTGGATCAAGACGGCAAGAAGATATACGAACTGGTTACACTCACACCAGATCAGGACGAGGCTTGAGGTGGCTAGGTGTAATCCATGGTTTTTCAAATCAGATAGAAAGCGGTGTATATAAGTCAGTGTGTTGAACGGAAAATGCAACACTGGAGTACGGAATACATGATGGCATCGCCCTTCCCCCTGAGGGAGTTCCCGGTCCGAATCCGGGTGTTCCGATTGGTCTAGAAAGAAATATAACCTGTTTTAAGTAGTGAACCCTCCTTTTCTGAAAATGCCTGTCGATTTTTAGTCGATGGGTGTTTTCTTTTGGCAAATTTTGGTGTATGATGGAAGAAAAAATTTAGGGGGGATGTCACATGGAATCGTTGATAAAGATTGATAAGGAAGCTTTGGAACCATTATCAAAAGTTTTAATTGCGCTTATGGATAAAATGGAAAAGGCGGCATGTTGGGTGGCAATGCCTAAGGGTAAGAGTGCGAACCGAGAACGTGCTATAAGTTTTTATATAAAAGAACTTGAAGAGAAAGAAGATATGCCCCCATTGATGAAAGCGGCTTTAATAACTCAAGCAAGAAAAACGTTGAAAGAGTATTGCAATATAACAGATATTGTACATTTGGCAATCCGACAGTTGAATGAAGATGCAAAGCCGCAAGATATAGATGATGATTGGTTTTCGTATTTTTATGAGCATGCTAAGAATATTAATCTTTCTGAAGCAAAGATTTTATGGGCAAAGATTTTGGCAAATGAGTGCAATAGAAGAAGTTCCATTCCTAAGCTATTAATACATATCTTATCAGTTATGTCTTTAAGAGATGCGAAAGCATTTGAGTGCTTATGTGGCTTTATAACTCAAGACGTTAATAGTAAAGAGAGTGCAGTTAATCTAGTACTTATTCACGATTTTAATGATGACATGGTAATAAATAATGGCTTGAATTATGAATTATTAAGGGATCTTGAAGCCCTAGGACTTATCTGTCAAGAAGATGACTTAGTCTGTTGTGATGAAAATTATAGTAACATATTAAAATTGAGGTATCAAGACATGAATGTATTAATATATGCACCTGATGAAAAGGAGCCCAGTTTTCCTTTTGGAAATGTAATGCTAACAAACGCAGGTCTAACATTATCAACATTAATTGAAGGAAAAAAGCTAGAAGGGTTTCTAGATTATTTGAAATTATATTTTGAAAATTTGAATTTCACAGTTGAAATATCTTGATATTTTAAGATCTCTCCATCACAGAGGCTCAATTGAGCTTTACATTAATATGGGCACTTTTCTTTTGGAGGAATTTGAGGTATTATGAATGAAAAAGGTGGGATTTGTATATGGAAAAATCATTTGAAGACATAAAGGCAGCTATGGCGACTTTCAAAAATGCAGCCATGGTATTGTATCTGGAAGAACGTAAAATATCCGAACAATCGGGAGTGAGTTTAGATACTTCAATAGTACCTGCGATTGTACTTGATGCGTTTTCTTGTGAATTGGCTTTAAAAGCATTGGCAGCTAAGCGAGGAATAAGCGTAGAAAGAAATCACTTGCTTGATGAATTATTTAATAAATTGCCAGAATCAGACAAAAATAATATTTCAGAAAAAGTAATTGAGATATTGAACGAAAGTAGAGCTAAGTATGGAATAGAAGAATTTAATATTTGCCTGCAAAAAGTAGGAAAAACATTTGTAGATTGGAGATATTATTACGAAAATTACAGAAGGATAGATCTAGATCTAATATTCTTCGTGAAATTTAGCATGGTTGTAGAAGAATATGTAAAAAGCTTATAACATTTCCCAAAACGCATCTTAAAAAACAGAATGCTGATATGGCACCCTAGGTTACGGCCAGGACTCCAAATCAAGGCGTAGGATTAGGATTCCAATTATGGATATTCTTTACTCTTACGTCTTTCTGTAGACGATGCTGTATTTGGTATTGGTGGTAATTGGACAAGATGGTAATGTATCTTTTGTAAAGGATTTTCAATGCTATAATAATTTAGAAAAGAGGTTTAGTTTGATAAGGTTAGAAGAATACATAGCTAAAAGGAAAGCGGAAGATCATCTAAATGAATTTGATATGGGACAAAAGTTAAGTAACATTAAAAAGTCCATAGATTACATATTTGAATATTTCGATAATTATCTTCCACTGGAAGGTGCTGAAAATCACTCAGCAGAAGAAAATGAACGGTTTAATAAATATGCGAAAGCTCTTAGAGCGTATTCTCCTGAACTTTGTAATTTGTTTTTGACGATATATGATGAAACCGGACATCAGGTAAATAAAACAATACAAAAATACTGTGATAATACATCAGAATTTCTTCTTGCATTTGAAGATAGCGATTTTAGGACAATATCCTATAATTGCTATGCTGAGCTGATAAAGAAACGTCCGTGTTTAAAAGATGAAACGGAAAGGTTATATCAGTTTATAAAAGAATATCATGCTGTAGTTACAAAAAGAGAATATGAATACTTTGGTTTTCCCCAGATATCTGAGAGGATTACTGCATGGCTTAATGATACATATATTAAGTATAATGTAAATTTAGCCGCTGCCATTCAGAAATATTTGTTAGACGAATTTGATAACAATGTTGATATGTGGCCTCCTGGCAGTAAGATTAAATCAAACGATCCATATAATGTACCTCCCTATGAATACAATTATAAAAAAAGGAAAAATCTGTTTAACATAAATAGTTATTATAGTAAATTTGGGAACAAACCATTTTTGAAAGGAAAAAAGAAGAATCTTGAAATTTTAATGATGTTTACATGGCTTGGAGAAAAGGATGAATACTTCCGGAATTATTTGGCGGAATTTAAAGAATATTAATAAATGTAAATCCTAAGTTTTGAAGCATTGATGTATTCGGTATCATGGCATTAAAAAGGACCTGTTATAATTAGACATTTTGCTTGTATACCCTCCCTATCTGGCTTAATATATAAAAGCAAACAAAATATTGACGAATATCCCAGGTCATAGCCTGGAAGCCATATCAAGGCGTAGGAATAGGATAGTCCAGTTTTGGATATACTTGTTCCTACGCTCTTTTGTTTGTAAAAATCTGATACTAAAGCAAGGGGGTAAGTGTTTTGTTATTAATTCCGTGGAAAATGCAAATTATCAAAGGAAAGATAAGGTGCATTTTTACTTTGTGGATTTGAGCTGATCATACCATGCTTTACGTTCTATTTCTCTTTCAGTTATACTAAGAATGGCTTTTATATAATCCTGGAATAACTGATATAATTCGGCTGGTAATAAATTGATGGTTTTGCCATCCGATAAGCGAATTATTTGGCTAGAGTACTCTTCTTCTAATAGTGTCTTTTTAAACCCCTCAATAAGAGATGAACAAGATGGATTACTGCTTATGCTTTTAAATAGTGTGATATCAGGACACAATTTCATATTTAAGTCATAGCCACAATGGTGCAGAATGGCCTTGGTTCCATTTTTAAATAGAGTATCTATATCTTTATTGGGAGGCGTTTCGAAGTGCTCAAATTTAGTCTTGCAATCTGTTTCACACAATAAATATCTATAATCAAAATCATCAAAATCATCATAACCAATGGGCACAAAGCCATTTTCAATATCATCGGCATATTCTTCCTTGTCTTCTTCAGAAAGCTCATGGTAAGGCATTTCTATGAACTGCGTCTTAGTTGGAGATGTTTTGTTCAAATAATCTGCAATAGATATCGCCATATCTTTGGTCAGTCGTCTTTTTCCATTTATAACATAACTTATATGTTGGGGTGTGTAGTTTAACTCTTCGGCAAGTTTACTGCTTTTTATATTTCGTTCCCTTAAGCATTCTTTAATTCTTTCGCCCTGAACTCTACGAATATACGGGTTTTGATCGTCTTTGTCCATTATTAATCCTCCTAGGCTTTTAACTTTATATTGGGTCCATTTAGTTGATGGCTTAAAATTAACGTTTATGTTAATATAATACTATGAACAGTGACTAATATCAACCATTATTTAAACAAAGTTAAACAGAAAGAGAGGAAATTGAAATGAGACTAAGAGCAATGAATACAGTATCAGGAGAAAGCCGTTTGATGGATACGGAAGAGTTACGTGCCTACACAAACCTGGGGCGTAACAATGCTATGAAGTTGGGGGAAGAGATTGGAGCTAAAGTAAAAGTCGGAAAACGCGTCCTTTGGGACCGGGTAAAGATTGATCAGTACCTTAATGAATTAACGGGGGCATGATTATGCATGATAGCAAACGAATTGGGCTAATAGAAAAAGCCAAGGATCGCACACCACAGGGAGCAGCGGCAACTGCGGAACCTAACAAAATATTACCTTTAGTAGTAACGGAAGCCCTACCAGTTGGTAAGGAAAATGCTATTAGTGCTCAGGAATTGTGTACATATCTTGGATTTAACAGTACCAGGGATCTCCAGCACGAGATCGCCAGAGAGAGAAAAGCCGGCGCAGTAATTCTTTCTACTTGCCAGGAGGGAGGCGGTTACTTCCTTCCGAGCAATGAACGGGAAGTCAGGCAGTTCATAAAGACCTTAGAGAACCGGGCGAATAACACTTTTGAGGCTCTGCGTTCGGCCAGAAGATTCTTACGGCAGCAGGAGGTGACCGAAGATGAGCAGTCCCCAATTGGAGGGTGGTTACACCAGGATAGCAAATGAGCTATTAGAAGCTGTTTCTCATGCTGATTTTAACGGCGCTCAGCTAAGAATACTATTTTGCCTGATAAGAAATACCTATGGGTTTGGACGTAAGGAATGTGACTTTTCTAATAGTTTTGTTGCTAAAGGCACTGGGCTCAGTAAGAGTAGCATAATTGCAGTGATAAACAGTTTACAGGAGGGGAAAGTGATTGTGATAACGCAGCAATCAACCTTTAATAGTCCCAGGAAAGTGAAGCTGAATAAACACATTAATGAGTGGTCCGTTCTACCTCCACAGTGGCAGACGTCTACACCAGGTATAGATATCACTACTTCTACAGGTACAGACGTCTGTACTACACCAGGTATAGACGTCTGTACCCAAAAAAGAAAGATATTAAAGAAAGATATTAAAGAAATAGTCGAGAAGCCTCATTTTGAGGAAATTATTGATTATCTTAACAGCAAAACCGGCAAGGGGTACAGGTGGCAGACTAAGTCAACACAGGGCCATATCAATGCCAGATTTGCAGAAGGATATACCTTGGAGGATTTTAAGAATGTCATAGATAAAAAGACAGCGGAGTGGAAGGGCGGAAAGATGGAGCAGTACCTAAGGCCGGAAACATTATTCGGAACTAAGTTTGAAGGATATCTTAACCAGCAGCAAGGAGAGGAGGAGAACGCAGATGGAATTAACGGTGGGGAGTCGACAGCAGATTACTATCGCAGGAAATATGGTGTCAGCATTGGTTAAGTCGGTAGATGCTGTACCAGGTGGGGCATTTGTAATTTACAATATACCGAATTATGGCGAGACACAGCCGTTTTGGTCACCTGATGGAACTGTACAGGGCATAGAAACGAGAAGAAGTCAAAGCATGATACCTCCAGAGTATGTATATAAAAGAGCCAAAGATTTCCAGTGGGATATATATGGCGAGAATGTCAATCTTCAACGGCAGATCGTGAATGCTTTTATCGTCAATTTCAAGGCTTTTGAAAAGCAAGGCCGCGGGTTATACATATACTCCGAGACTAAGGGGTCCGGTAAAACAATGTTGGCATGCTGCCTGTGCAATGAGGTCATAGAAAGATACGGCATTCCAGTGAAATTTATATCGGTGCCTGATTTTGTGGAACTGATTAAGGACAAAAGCGACATGAGCAAGGAAAAAACTGAATCTTTGTATCAGGCCCGGCTTTTGGTCTTAGATGACATAGGCGCACAGACCGGAAAACAGGAATGGATTGACAATGCTCTTTTCCGTTTGATTGATTATCGCAAGAGGGAATTTCTTCCGACCATATTTACAAGTAATTGCGATTCCGAGCAACTGAAAATGGACGATAGGTCTGTGGACCGGATTGTTTCGATTTCTACAGAGGTAAAAATACCGGAGCGCAGTATTCGTAGGGAAAAGGCAGCAGAAGCGAATAGAAAATTTATTCAAGGCCTTCTTGATGCGGAAAAACCTTAAGCAGAAAAAGCGATTGAGAGGAGAAAAAACAATGGAATCAGCAAGAGAAAGGGCTTTAACAGCAATCAAAGCAAGGAGGGACTTAAGCCCGCCAATGATTAGTGTGTATAACCTTCTAAGAATAGGTAAGGTGGAAACGTGGGCCGGTCTGTGCTGTGATCGCATAGCGGATGCAAATCTTATTGACATGGAGGACGTGCATATCGATTTTATCAATATGCCAGGACTTTGCCTTACTGCTGAGGGAATTATGGTGTGTCGGGATATTCTGGAATCGTACATTGGCAAAGAAACTCTTCGTGATGCGTTCAAATGGATGTGTTCTGAGGAATCCATAAATGCCAATATTAATACTGCTGTTCAAGTCTTGCGGGATATGAGTAATTCAGGCTTGAAGAAATTGTATAGGGAAGCAGAGTCGTTACAGTTTCCAGAAAGCGTCAGTGCCCGGGAGTTGATCCAAGAAGAGATGCGTCAGAGAGTGCCATTTATGGCACTGGTTCGCAAAGCCAGGAAAGAATACAGGTTACTACCTGTCAGGAGGATTCTTTTAAAAGCAAAAAGAAATAAATAATATGTAGTAAAAAACGTGGTTATTATGGTTTATAACGCAGTAACTACAGGAAAGGAAAGAGGATGTACTGTGTTATTCAGGAAATTGAAACCAGGAGGATGCAAAAGAATGGGTACCCTAAACGGATAGAAACTTACTTTACCGAAAGTAATGTCATACCCAGTTACTACGGCTATTGTTACAGCACGGAACGATTTGAAAGACCGATTAAGAAAGCCTATCGAATTAGCATTCATGAAAGTTATCGGGAAGCTGGAAGGATTAAGAAAAAGCAGTTTGTGGTATGTACTGTGAATTATTACAGTATAGCAGATGATTCCTTCAATTTATATGATTGGGGAGATTCAAGAATAAATATTGCGGTAGATGCCTTATGTTGTTCTTCAGAATTCTTATATGATCTGATTGAAAAGAAGCTGAATCCGCTTAAAGAACATATCCAAGCTGAATTTGCTCAAACAGAGGAGTTTAAGGTTCATGAAGAGCATGAGCGTATAACGACTCTATACGCTGTCAGTAAGGCCGAGTTTAATGAAAGGTATGGAACCGTAGGCTCTAATGCTTATGACCAGTGCTATGACGTTTTTGGAGTGTTACAGAACCCTCAAAGGCTTAAGGAGATAGAGGAGGAATACTTAGAAAAAATAAACTACGAACAAAAGAGCCGGGAACAAAGCCGTAGGTATTATGAAGATTCTTACAGTAACTACAATAGAAATAGTTCCGGTAGCTTTGGTTCTGTAGGCGGTCAACGAAATGAGGAGAGTAAAGCCACTCTTAAGCAGTTTTACCGGACGCTTTCCAAAGCATATCACCCAGATAGTAATCCTGGGAAAGACACATCTGAGGAGATGAAGCTTCTGAATCAGATTAAAATTGATTGGGGGCTGTAGTGGTTAGGTGTAATGGGATATATAAATCAATGGTGCAGGCCTTGAATTTAAAAAGAAAGGATTTTAGAGAATTATGAATGATAACATTGGAGCAAGTAAATTACATGCTGTAATAAAAGAAATTGCAGATAGATGCCTTGAAAACCGAAAGATAACCGGGATTAATACTGGAGTATATAACGGTTCTGCTATTGTAATAAGCGACCGGCTTCCAATACCAATGAGTATGGTTAAAGGTAATCTGAAAAACAAACTTGTAAGCGGTGATAAAGTGGTGCTTTTGCGTAATGATGGAGGGCAAGAATACTACATATTGGAAATAACAGGAAAACCTTTTCTAATTAATAGCGGAGAGTATTAGAAGTGGAATTATTAGTAAAAACACATGGCCAGATTTATGATATAACTGGAAGCTGTACAGAACTTTCATGGAGCGAGGCTCTAAACAATGGAGCAGGCAGCTTAGATGTTTCTTATATCAGTGATGGGTTAATTATAGAAAATGGCGATATTGTTAGATTATCAGATAACAATGGGGCCAATGGTATTTTTATGGGGAGAATATTTACAGTATCAGGAAGCCAGGATGGAATTGTAAAATTCAAGGCTTATGATCAGCTCCGTTATACAAAAACAAAAGCAATTATTGTCCTTGAAAATGGTACACTTAAAAACCTGGTTCAGAATATGTGCACATATCTTTCTTTGTCAGTCGGAACAGTGGAAGATCCAGGATATATTCTTGATCCTATAGCTGTCATGGATAAGTCGTGGTTAGATCAGGTCATAGAGTCAATATATAAGACGTACCATGGAATGGAAGTGCATGATTTATTTTGCTTGCGTGATGAATACGGTTCTATATGCCTCTGGAACATGCGTAATTTACAGCTTCCTTTGGTGCTTGGTGATGATAGCTTATGTACTGGATACACCTGGAAGAAAACCATAGATGGTGATTTTTATAACCTTATAAAAATTGGTTGGGGTGATGAATCAGCAGGTCAGATTGATATCAGATCTGCAATAGACCCGGAGTCAGCAAAAAAGTATGGCATCCTACAGCTTTTTGAAATATCCTCCAATATTGATAATGCTGCAAAAGCGCAAGATCGTGCCAATAAAATGTTAGAAGTATATAACCATGAAGGAGAAACATTGGAATTAGAATGTTTTGGAGATTTAAGGATACGTGCAGGAAATAGCTTTTATGGAAACATAGAGGATATTAGTTTGAACCGGCGGTTGATTGTACAAAAGGTCACGCATAATTTCCTGCCTATACATACTATGTCCTTGGAAGTAATGACAGGAAACTAATAAGACTTATTCCCCAATATATAGAGGGTAGAATGGATTTGTATGGAGGGTAGAATGAGGACAAGCCATGCAAATCCCCAACCCCCTAGATGATTACGCCGACCACAGCCCATCACTGGCCCTGACAGAATACATAATGCTCCCCATAGCTACAGTAGTGGTTGCTGGATTGGTAGTGGCAGTGTGTACATATTTTAAACTGTTTTAAAAGGAGGAAAGTTGAAATGAAAAGATTAGAACAGGTACTAACATCATTGGAAGTTGCTGAAATGATAGGTAAACAACACAAAAATTTACTTGCAGATATTAGAGGATATTTCGGGGAATTAGCTGAGCTGAAAATTCAGCCGAGTATCTTTTTTCAAAAAAACAACTACAAGGATAGCACGGGAAGATCATTACCTTGCTTTGACGTAACAAAAAAAGGCTGTGAATTTATCGCCCACAAGCTGACAGGAATCAAGGGAACAGAGTTTACCGCAAGATATATCAATCGGTTTCATGATATGGAGGATTCTATCAGAGAAGGAATCCCAAAGAGGGAAAAATCTACAGATCCCAAGCGTCCGGCCCTCTCATCGGTAAACATGGCAGCAAGGATTATGAAAGATACATATAAAGAAGCTGGAGTTAATTCAACTTTTATCGCCGTTGCAGTGAGCAACCTCTATAAGAATGAAGCGGGCATCGATTTTGGAATACCGTTGATTACGGACAAGCTGGACATGCCAAAGCTTTACGATTGCGCAGAGATTGCTAAAGAGCTTGGAATTTATTCCACCAGTGGCAAGCCACATAATAAGGCTAATAAAGGAGGTGAGATTAATAGCAAAATATGAATATTGGTTGACTACTGAGGGGTTGATACTGATTGAAGCATGGGCACGTGATGGATTGACCGATGAACAAGTAGCAAAAAATATCGGGGTTAACAGAGATACATTGTATACTTGGAAGAAGAAGTACCCCGACATATCCGACGCCTTAAAAAGGGGTAAGGAAGTTGTAGATATAGAGGTAGAAAATGCTTTGTTTAAAAAAGCCACCGGGTTTACCAGAACAATCAAAAAAGCTATAAAGGTGAAAGAAGTACTCTACGAAGCGGGAAAACGGAAAAGTGAGAAAGAGCATATAGAATTTGCTGATGAGGAAATATATATCCCTCCCGACACAACGGCACAGATATTCTGGCTAAAGAATAGGAAGCCTGATACATGGAGGGATAAACAGAACGTGGAATTATCCGGAGAGATCAAGACGAATAATCCTTATGAAGGCCTAACCACAGAAGAACTAAAGAAGCTGATACATAATGGATAGAAAAAGCATAATCAGAAACAAAAAAAATGAGCCGAAAATTCGGCTGAGTTAACTACTTTTTAGGGTGGAGAACTCCACTCCGGAAGGGAGCCGGTCTGTAAAATATAAGATGATTTATCAGAAAGTAAGGTGATATTATGAAAGATACTGTCACTACTGTTGGTACACTTGATCCCTGGAAAGCTTTTGAAGCCCTTGGAAGGATCATAAATACAGGGCGGAAGTCAAATTATTAAGCATCAGAGATAAGAAGGAAGCTGCTAAAGATGAATCTGGAAAAACTAAGGGAAAATGAAGTGTTATGTAGAGAGTGCCTGAATGAATGAAAAATGACATTAAAGCATATTGGAAGCGAGGAGGCAACAGGATATGACCAACGAGGAACTTGTGATCAGAATCAAGACTGGTATAGACCCGGAGGAAAATATGCTTGTCCTGTATGAGCAGGTAAAAGCCTTTATTAGCTCTATTGCCTGGAAGTATCGGGGACAGGAAGAAATAGAGGATTTGGAGCAGGAGGGGTATCTCGCTTTGTACGATGCCATTGACGGTTATGATCCGAATACTGGATATAAATTTCTTACCTATGCGGAGAGATGGATTAGACAGGCCATGGGGAGATACATTGAAAAAAACTCTAGTAGTCTGCGGATTTCTTATCGAAGCCAGGCAAGATTACGGAAGTATAACCGGTTCAGTGATTCCTTTGTGAAAGAATATGGTCGTGAACTTTCAGAAGCCGAAACAGCCGCTTCAATGGGCTTAAGTATAGACCAGGTAAAAGATATCCATAAGAATGCCTGCATGGAGAATTTGGTAAGCCTGGACGCTCCTATAATGGGATTTGAAGAGGAAGGGTTTTCAACGGGTGATGGTATTCCATCGACTGAAAATATGGAAGAGGAAACGCTTGACCGGTTGCAGCAGGACCAGCTTTCTACGGTACTATGGGAATGTGTAGATAGTTTGCCGGGGCGGCAGCCGGAAATTCTCCGTAAAAGATTCCAGGAAAATATGACTTTAGATGCAATCGGGGAATCTTTTGGGGTCTGGCGTGAAGCTATTCGGAAGGACCAAAATAAGGCATTACGAGAACTGCGCAAACCTAGTAATGCAAGAAGACTGCGGCCATTCCTGTCAGAGACAGAAGAAATTTACAACATGGGTATAAGAGGAACTGGTTTAGATAGGTTTAACCATACATGGACCAGTGCAACGGAAAGAGCTGCCCTTCATTTTGAGGCATGATAGGGGATAATATGTAGCTGTAATTAAGTGACTTTCAATTATCCTGTTCGGTGATATACTGGAATTATCACCAATGAAGGAGGCAAAAAAATGCCAAGAGTAAAACTTACCGATAATGAACAAAAAAGACTAATTGCCCGTGCGACAATTAAAAATCGAATGGAGATTAAACAAATTAGCGTAAAGGGAATAGCAAAGAGGATAAACATGCCGGCAAGTACTTTGTACAATCGTTTTGCACACCCTGAAATAATGAGGTTAGACGATTTATGGACCTTGGTATTAATCCTTGGGTTGAGCGATCAGGAAATATTACAGATCATCAGGGGAAAGGAGCAAGTATAAAGCACATGCTAATATAGGTGAATCCCTTACTTTCATTCAGATGGTTGCAATGTTTTATAGTAACTCCATAGGGAGATAATGGCATAAGGCCAATTTGTCCGTTTGACATTTTAATATGATGTCATGAACAGGGCGGATTGCTACAATGGAATATAATGCTATTAAATAGTACGAGATCGGTATGCGAAAGAAAGATATATCATCTGTATCATTTTTATCTATACCCGATAATTAATTAAAAAGGCGTATAAAAAAGGTGGAATGATTATGGGAAAAAGAAAACATGAA
The DNA here is from genome assembly GCF_032078915.1 of Lacrimispora sp. Taxonomy (GTDB): domain Bacteria; phylum Bacillota; class Clostridia; order Lachnospirales; family Lachnospiraceae; genus Lacrimispora. Next base: position 14,195 of record NZ_DAMAUN010000071.1, read on the forward strand.
AAGCCAGAGGTAGTCTTTATTCTAACACCCGGATATCAGCAGCGATGGACTAAAGCTGTCCTAGAAGCCTATGAAGAGAATGAACGTAGACTTTCTGAACAGCGAGCACGTGAATTAATTGAAACAGAAAAGCTCGGATAAGGAGGACAACCCATGCAAAACAACCCCCTAGACGACTACACCGACCACAGCCCATCATTAGCGGGGTATACATATTTAGAGAGACATTGAAAGGAAGTGTGCGAGAATGGATGGAAAAAAGTCAGCGGAAGAGTTTTCTCTTTATAGAAGAATTTCAGCCCTCGAATCGGAAGTTCAAAGGCTGAGGGAAAGAGAACGATTATTTACTTTTTGCTGGAATGTAGTGTCAATTCTCCTGGTTTTTGGTTTCCTCGCTAGGAAGATTGTTTATTTCTTCTTTTGAATTAGTGAGGAATTCATTAATAAGGGGTGTAAGTTCATGAACGTCCTGTTCCTGAATTTGAATATTATAGTTGTTGATAGTCGTATTCTGTATATTACCAGAATCCTTCATGTTGCCATAAAAATCATTAATCAAAGTGAGTAATGGTATTGCCAGGGTTGTTATTACAAAGAGAATTTTCTTCTCCTTTGAGATTCTGTCACTTTGATGGGAGGGAATATATTTAACTGGATATTTTTTACTAATATCTAACTGAATATAAGATTCCACAAAGCTGTCGCAAAGGTCTGCAAGCTTTGTGAGCACTTCATCTGGGGTATCAGGTTTTTTGGCAAGAGACTTAAGCAACTCAAATTTATCCAAGGCGATTTCTCCCCAAGTTAATGATGATAATTCACCCCAGGTAAATACTTTTGTTTCGCCCCAATTCATATAAGAATTCTCCTTTCTTTCGTACTCAGCTCTGCGCGGCCTGTAAGTACATTATAAGACTGGAGGAATATGGAAGCAACCAAAAGGAGGTATTTTATTAAACGAATTAAAAGTAACAGGGAGACTACCACCAATTAATCTCTCTTTAGAAATGAAAGTCTAAAGCTATGAAGATAAAGTAACAAATAAAAACACTAAAAGTGGAGGTAAGAAAGATGGTAGAGCCATATAAGCCGCTATACACAGTCCGAGAGGCCGCAGAACTCCTGATGGTTAATAAGGATTTTGTAAACAGGGAAATTACCAATGGGCGGCTTCCGGTTTTAAATTTGGGTCGTAGAAAGATTCGTGGAAGTGACCTGGAAAAATACATAGAAAACTACCCGGCAGACAATCTGGTAAAAGAGAAGAGCGAGATGAAATGAAAGTAGGGAGAAAATAAAAATTCCCATTAAGTTGGGAAAAGGAGGAAGATATGCATTACATTGATGTAAAAAATGTGATGGAAGTTATAAAAGGATCGGAGTACCCAGGAACAGATCAATCTAATGCATATCTTTCCATTGACGATCAGCCATTCCATGTAAAAATAACATATCAAAAAACTGGATTTGGAGAAAAGCCTTTTTTATGTTGCCCTAAATGCGGCAGCAGGCGTGTAAAGCTCTATTTGCACGGAAAGGTATTGTTGTGCAGAGAATGTCTTCCGTATTCAATATATAGCGGCCTTACGCATTCCACAGAAGGAGGAAAAAAATATATAAGGTACATTATGGAACGTGTGGCAATGAAAAATGGAATCGTTCTAAAAGTCCCCTTTTATTATGGCGATTATCCGAAACCCAGGGGTAAAAATGAGGACGAATGGGTAATGACGCTATTGAAATTACAGGCATTGGAAAATATGCGGAATCAAGCAATCTTTTTAAATAAACGGTATTTAAGACGGACGATCAGAAGTGTACTGCAGGAAAAGAATATTTTCCTTTATGTATGTGAGTTGTATGACATTGATAGATACTTTTATGACTGGGATAAAGGCTATATAGATTTTCCGGGGAATCCAAATGATATAGAAGCGTCAGGGCTTACCAGTAATGCAAATGCATACCAAAGGGCAACCTTAAAATCATCTTAGTATTTAGTACTTTTGAAAAACAGGCATAAGCAATGAATCTATCTCAAATCGCCTTCTGAGCGGAGCTACAATCCATAATTTCTCCATGAAAGATATCAAATAGTCTGGCCGTCAAGACGTTCGTCTTGTGTGTAACGATTGTATGCAACGCTTGGAAAGGACCGTTGCAACGTTCGGTATTCTCGTGGCGGAAAATTCCGCTGCCCAAATTATGTATTAATAAGAAAGAGGGAGTTGTTACCGGGTCTGTACCTAAAGGTACGGGGATAAGCTGGCAGATACTAAAAGTACATGTTGACATTTGTACAGCCTATATAGTCAAAAGCTATGTGAAATAGATTCAATCGTTTGGGAAGTCTGGCGGCCGAAAATTCGGCTGTGAGAAAATATGGAGCTAAACAAAAAGTTAATAGGAGAGCAACTTAAAAATCTTTTTGGTGATAATACTATGGATATCACAAATAAGGAGGAGAAAAGATGCCTAAAAAAAACTATTATCAGCAGCGTGATGATGACATGAAAATTCTTATTGCTACAGCAAAGACTCGTAATAATTTAACAAATGACGGATTAGCAAAAAGGATAGGTATGCCAGTAAACACTTTTAACAAGAAGACATGTCACCCAGGGCTGTTTCGTTGCTCTCAACTTTGGTTACTTGAAGAACTGGCAGGTCAGAACCCCAAATAAGGCTGTGATGCAGTATTTCTTTATAAGAGAATTTTGTATAGAAGCAAAATAGAATAGCATGGAAAAATCCATTATACTGACAAATCAGTCCCCAAATTAGTTAAGGACTATTACTCAGGGTTTCTTTCCCGACTTGTTGGGAATAAATCCAAAGCATGTAGAGCGGAAAATTCCGTTGTACTGAAAAACTTGGTAGTTCTTATAGCATAGAATTCGGACTCCTCAATATGGTGAAATCTTGATGGAGTTCTCCACTTTAAAATTGGTCAGCAGTTTTTGATATGCAACGGAAAAAGTAATTGGAACAGAGCCGAAAATCCGGCCGTGTAAAGGGCAACGCAATTTTGCACAGTCATAATGAAGGGATGGTAAATTGATCTTCGCTTCGAGGTAATACCAGAAGACGAGCGTAGGAGATGATAATTGAAGTGAATGGACAGGTATTACAATCCTTATCACATTGGGAAGTGTCTGGATATGGGCGAAAGTTCAGTAAGGATGGCAATATCAAAATTGAACAGAAAGCAGGCAGTTAAGATCTAAAATCCGGATGTCTAAGATATTGACTTTAGAAAATTACACAATACCGGAGAGAATTTCCTTACAGAAAGCGGAGTATACAAGCTGGTGTTCAAAAGTAGTTGTTTGGATCGACCACAACTTATTAACATCACCGGGCTATAGTAAGTCATAAAACTGAAAAATTCGGATGTGACAATTAGTAACTTCCGAAAACTGAATAATGCTGGGGAGGGATCTTCGTACACATTACAACGCGGTTTTGCACGGCCCAGATTAAAGGACAGCTAAATTTTGGGCTGTCATGGTGGAGAACTCCACCATAAGAATGATCTGTCAAGAACAAATACATACATTGTAATCAAATAGTATCAGAATAAGTGGTTTCATCTAGGAGTTTTTCTATTATGTCTATGTAATCTGATAAAAAAGTAGTTTTTAAGTATATTGCTTGGATTTTGTCTTGCACAATTAAAAAGAAGCAAATACCGATTATTAATGACAAGAAGGTACCGACAATATGGAATTGTATAGAAGACATAAAGGTCTGATCCATAGAAGAAATTATCATGTCTAAATCATAACCCAATTGAAGCATATAGTCTTTATCCAATGTTGTAAACAAATCATTATTGTAATTATTAATAACGCTGACTAAGGAAAAGATAAAAGTCATCATAATGCTAATAATAATTGAAATCAAAGGAATTGTACTATTAGTATAAATCGAACTTGAGGCTGTAAGTAACGTTTTCTTTTGAAGTAAATAATGTTTAAAATTCGTTAAGTTTTTAGGGCTAGACTTATACATACTGTATTTTTGATATACATAGTCATGCCACATGGTGTAATTTTTATAGATTGAAGTTTTCTTTCCAATATTTATATAAAGAAAAAATTCATTCTTTTGATTAAAATTATATGGATTATTAAGAGTCTTGTTCATCGGGAATATACTCCATTATATCGCCGGGCTGGCAGTTTAATAGCATACATACTTTTTGTATAGTTCTAGTATCAGTGTGACCTGACCCATCTTTCATTTTGGCAACGATTCCTGGGCTAATACCAGAGTCACGTAAAAATTGCCATTTCTTTCCTTTCTCCTCTAGTAATCGGTCGAGCTTGCGGAAATTGATATATACGGGTTCTGCTGTTTTATTTGCCATTGTTACACCTGCTTTCTATATATAGTAACACATATTACTAATTATAGTTAGAAAACAGAAGAAAGTCAAGAATGTAATTTCGTACTATTTTTAGTAATACAGCCTATAAAAACGTACTGTTTTTAGTAAGTATAACTATTGATAAAACGTACTATGTATAGTAATATATGATCACGAGATAAAAAACAGCAAAGTACCGATAACTCCGAAAAGGTTATGAAATTCCGGCCAATATCCCTGAGAGAGAGCCAAAGCAATCAATAGTAAGGAAGATTACCAGAACGGTATAAGGATTCAATCCCGGTGAAGAGGTGCCTAGGCTGGCGAACAATAGTCCGGTAAATAATCCACCAGAAGGAAAGGAGAATTGCAACATGGGGGAAAGAGCCATTGAAAACAGAGTAAAGAAGCTGAAAGCAATAGAGGAGCAGATGAAGGTTTTAGAACTGGAGGCGGACGAACTGAAAGAGGAAATCAAGAAGGAGCTGGAAGCCAGAGGAGCGGAGGAAATGCAAGCAGGAAACTTCCTTGTAAGGTGGAAGAGTGTTATAGGCAACCGATTTGACAGCAAGGCATTCCCAAAAGAGCATGAAGCCCTATATAGCCAGTACTTAAAGCAGACAGAGGGTAAGCGCTTTACGGTAGCATAATAGATCGTAAGCGACTAGGGCTAATAAAAGAAGATCCGGCAGCAGAGAGTAACGGCAATTACATAGACCTGCTGCCGGACCACACACCAAAGTAAAAACCCCATGCATCGGCAAACGCACAGGGCTAATAAAAAAATTAAACCCGACCACACACCAATGCGATAAGGATAATTTAATTATAACATAGAATTATTACTTTGCAATCTAAAGCTGAGGAGGACAATTGAAAATGAGAAAAGATGATATAAAAATTATCAAAGGTATGGTTATGGAGTTCATTGATTTAAGTTTTGACGATCTTGAAACCGTAAAGTCTATAATTTCAAAGGACTTAGAGCATGAAGAAGCGGTACAGTATTGTGCTATTAAACTTGTTGACTTGACGATTAGAATTAAAAAAGAACTGGCAGTAACAGATTCAGGCAAAAAAGATTTCTTGGCCTGTTAAACAGTACAACCGCATAACAGGGAGCTATGATAAGGCTATGGAGTAGTTGAATGGGAGAAATAAGTGGCATTAGGCCATGGATAACTAAGAATATGAGGGGAGAATGTGAGATGATAAATCAAAATGGAGACATAAGCACACATATTATCGAAGGACAACATATCCAAATAGATGAACTGATGAAAATGTCAGAAGTGGAGTTTGATTCATTTTTGGATTTTATAGATTCTAAAATAGATAAAAAGCTCACAAAGTTTGCTATCTGGATATATAGCAATAGGGAGCGTACCATTCCATAGGTATTTATTGTGTGGAATTTTGGAAAAGATCGTTTGATGTAGAAAAATATTGAGGAGGGCAGCATACAGTGTTTTTTAGTAGCTGCCTTTCCAAAAGGAGTTAAACAATATGGCAGTAGATAAGAACGGGAAGACGTTACCGCCTGGGACCAGGCAGCGGAGCAATGGGAAGTATGAAGGGCGTGTGCAATATGAAAGTGAGCGCTATTCCGTCTATGCGGACACCTTAACAGAGCTTAAAAGGAAAATGAACGATTTAAGGTATAAGCTGGAACACGGGGAGTTTATAACCAATACTAAGCTAACATTGGGCGAATGGTACAAGACTTGGATTGAGCAGTACAAGGAAAATCAAGTAAAGGTTGGAACGATCATATCATACAATGATTATTTCAATTGCTGTATCAAGGAAGGTCTGGGGAAAAAGAAGCTGGTGGATATCAGGGGCGAGCATATTCAGAAATTCTATAATGATTTGAAGAAAAGGGGTTTTACCTTGTCCAGTATGAGGATTGTAGCTGCTATTCTTAATGGGTGTTTAAAGCAAGCTATGAAAAATGGATTGATTGAGCGGAACCCAGTACCATTAGCTACACTGCCAAAAGGAAAGGCTAAGGAAGAACATAGGGTATTTACAAAGGCAGAGCAGGACATTTTCATGGAGTATGCACAGGACAGCTATTTGTATAATATGTTTGCTCTGGCAATCAGAACCGGGCTAAGGGGCGGTGAGATCCGGGGGCTTAAACTGTCAGATGTGGACAAGTCAATGAGCGTGTTACATGTACAGAGAACTTTAAAATATATTGTTGGGAAAGGCTTTTTAGATGATACCCCTAAGACAACCACATCAAAGAGGGATATCCCCCTCACAAAGGATATGATAGCCATTATTGACAGAGAAAAACAGGTTTACGGGGAGAAGGTGTTAAGAATGGACGGATATATCTTTCATCTTCCCGATGGAACGCCGATCAGTCGGGAAAGGGTGCAAATTGAGATAGACCGGATTGTAAAGAAAATCAATAAAGCGGATATTCCTTTTGAACGATTCACACCCCACTGCTTCAGGCATACATTCGCAACAAGGGCCATAGAAAATGGAATGAAGCCTCAGACGCTCCAGACGATACTTGGACCTTCTACCTTGTCAATGACCATGGACTTATATTCCCATGTTCTGCCGACAACCAAAGCTGAGGAAATGGAGATGATAGCGGGTGCATTTTAGGGGCTGAAACAACAGCCCTTTTTATGCATAAAAATACTGATGGGGTACAAATGGGGTACGCTCCTTCATTTTCCATTTCCTCATGGTATAATTACACCCATAATAAAGCTGTGGAATCCTTGATTTAAAAGGAAATCTCATAAATATGACTGGTGTATTTGAGATTTCACTCCCCTAAATATAATATTCAGGAGACTCCTGGTACCTGTCAAGAATGTCCTGCAGGGTAATGCCATTTAAATAATTTGCAATAACTTCTGAAAGCCCCTGCCAGATGGGAAGGGTCAGACAGTCTGTCTGCCTGGAGCATATGTTTGGATCGTTGTCCATGCAGCTGACAGGATTTAAGCTTCCCTCTGAGCTGAGCAAGATATCTCCGATGGTTATCTGGGAAGGCTGCCTTGCCAGCTTATATCCGCCCATGTGACCACGGTAGGTAGTGAGCAGATTACTGCGGTTTAAAAAAGGAACAATCTGTTCAAGATATTTTTTAGAAATGTTCTGCCTTTCGGAAATGTCCTTTAAGGCAATGAAATCCTCATTATAATGCTCCGCTAAATCAATCATCATGCGAAGGGAATAGCGGCCGCGAGTCGATATTTTCATAGTATACCACCTTACAAAACAATTTTGTGTATCAATACCTATTTTACCATGGGTTGAATAGGTATTCAAGCCATGAAATAAAATTCTTTAGCAATAGAAAGAAACTATAGCAGGTGATTGCTTTTAAGTAATACCATTGACAGCGTTCCATTGGTATACTAAAGGAAAGAACAGATGCATGATTCCAAATTGAGAAAGAGGGGTATGAATATGGAATACGGGATTTCTACAAAATGTTTATATGGCAATGGGGAAGGGGTTGCTACAGACAAGTCTGGAGCCATCAGCTTTCCTATTTACCAGACAGCGACCTTTGCTCATAGGGGAATCGGGGAAAGCACCGGTTATGATTACAGCCGTCTGCAGAATCCAACCAGAGAGCAGCTTGAAAAGGTGGTGGCTTCCCTTGAAAATGGAGTGGATGCTCTGGCATTTTCAAGTGGTATGGCAGCAATCACTGCTTTAATGGAACTGTTTCAGCCTGGAGACCATATGATAACCGATTGTGATTTATATGGCGGGAGCATCCGTTTGTTTGATAATATCAGCAAGAAGAACGGGATTTTGATCAGTTCCGTAGACTGTTCCCGGGGGGATATTGCAGAATTTGAAAACCTGATCGGTGAGAACACAAAAGCAATATACATAGAGACTCCGACAAATCCCATGATGAATGTCATAGACATTGGTAAGCTGGCAGAGATTGCAAAGAAGAACCATTTGCTTTTGATCGTGGACAATACGTTTTTGTCCCCTTACTTTCAAAACCCATTGAAGCTGGGAGCTGACATTGTTGTCCACAGCGGAACCAAATACCTGGGTGGCCACAATGATACCATTGCAGGCTTTCTGGTCACCTCCTCGGCAGAGATATCTGAAAGGCTCAGGTTTATCATAAAGACGGTCGGTTCCGGTCTGGCACCTTTTGATAGCTGGCTCATATTAAGAGGGATTAAAACCCTTGGAATCCGGATGGAGCGGGGGGAGAAGAATGCCAAAAAGCTTGTGGAATGGCTGTGCCGGGAAAAGAAGGTCACAAAAGTGTATTACCCCGGAATCCAGTCTCATCCAGGACACGAGGTCTGTAAAAAGCAGGCCACGGGATTTGGCTCCATGGTTACCTTTGAGGTGGAGACAACGGAGCTGGCCCATCGTATTTTAAAAGAGGTGAAACTGATCCGTTTTGCAGAAAGCTTAGGAGGCGTGGAAACGCTGATCACTTACCCGATTACCCAGACTCATGCCGATGTGCCTAAAGAGGTTCTGGCCGCCAATGGCGTCACCGACAGGATCTTAAGATTATCAGTGGGGATTGAGGATTCAGAAGATTTGATAAGAGAATTGGAGAGAATATTTTATGTGTAAGGAAACAATTAATTTTGATGAGGTCATAAACCGTAAAAATACGAACAGCCTTAAGTATGATTTTGCAGTAAGAAGGGGAAAACCGGAAAATCTTTTACCCCTGTGGGTCGCGGATATGGACTTTAAGGTATCAGAGAAGATTTTGGCGGCCCTTCATGAGCGGGTTGACCATGGGATTTTCGGTTACAGCGAGGTCCAGGATGAATATTTTGAAGCCATCCGGGACTGGATGGAAAAAAAATATCACTGGAATGTGGAAAGCAGATGGCTGATCAAAACACCTGGTGTTGTATTCGCCTTAGCCATGGCTGTCCAGGCTTTTACAGATCCGGGAGATGGGGTTATGATCCAGCAGCCGGTATATTATCCTTTCAGCGAAGTCATTGAGGATAATGACAGGGTGGTCGTGGATAATACCCTGTATCTTGGAGAAGATGGCAAGTATCACATGGATTTAGAAGATTTTGAAAGAAAAGCAGAAGAGTTCCATGTGAAATTATTTCTATTATGCAGTCCTCATAATCCGGTAGGAAGAGTTTGGAGCCGGGAGGAATTGGAAAAATTAGGGGAAATCTGTATTCGCAGAAATATTCTTGTGGTCAGCGATGAGATTCATCAGGATTTTGTGTTAGAGGGAGAACACCTGGTATTTGCCAATCTTAGCGAAGAACTGAAAAACAGGACCATTACCTGTACCTCCCCAAGCAAGACCTTTAATCTGGCAGGCCTGCAGATTTCCAATATATTTATTGCAGATCAGAAGCTGAGGCGGAGGTTCCGCAGACAGGTGGCGGCAGCCGGGTACAGTCAGCTTAATACCCTGGGCTTAACCGCATGTGAAGCGGCGTACCGCAATGGAGAAGAGTGGCATGATCAGCTTATAAAGTATTTAAAAGCGAACATTTCCTATGTACGGGAGTTTTTAAAAGAAAAAATACCAAAGGTTAAGCTTATAGAACCGGAAGGGACCTATCTTGTCTGGCTGGATTTTCGGGAACTGGGCCTTACAGAAAAGGAGAGAGAAGACTTGATCATAAAAAAGGCAGGACTTTGGCTGGATAGCGGAGCCATGTTCGGCCCGGTGGGGGAAGGATTTGAAAGGATCAACATCGCATGCCCACGGTCTATTCTGGAACAGGCCTTAGGGAACTTAGAACAAGCAATAAATACGTTATAGAAATAGAAGAAGCTGCTTTTCACCAGTTGTGGTTTAAACTGGCTTCTGCTATGGAAAACGCCGGAGACCCGCATAAAAACGATGTTCTTGCGAGTCTTCGGCGTTTTTTAGTTTATTTTCCGAATGGAGAATCTTCCCGGCGTACAAAATATCCCTGGTTATGGCTGCAAACCGGACAGACTTGCGGCGCTGTGGTACCTTTATGGATATGGCCGCAGTTTAAGCAGATATATTCTGTGGTCGTATCGTTTACAAAGAGTTTATTGTTTTGCACCAGCTGTGCATACTGTGCAAAACGCTGGCTGTGTACTTTTTCAACCTCAGCGATCATATAAAAGGAATTTGAGATAGCAGAAAATCCCTCTTCCTTAGCCTTGTCGCCGAAGGATTTATAAATTGTGTCGTGCTCGGCAGCTTCGTGCTGGGCGGAGAGCTGCAAAAGCTCCAGAATGTTATTGGAGTTGTCAATTGGATAATTGGCGCTTATGGAGATTTCCTGCCCATTGAACTCCTTTAAGTGATTATAGAATACCTCAGCGTGTTCCTTCTCCTGATTTCCGGTATAATGGAAAAGCCAGTATAAAACGGCAAGATTTTGATTTTTTGCCTGGGATGCGGCAAATTCGTAACGCCGCCAAGCCTGGCATTCTCCTGCAAAAGCTTTTAAAAGGTTCTCTTTTGTAACGCTGTCTTTTAGTGCGACCATTTTTTGTTCCTCCTAATTAATTTACCAGTAGTGTTACCAGATTTCTCATGATTTATAATAAAAAATGGAAGATATGGAAAAATATTTATTGCGCCGCCATTTTCGATGATACCAAAAAGATGCAGAACCGATCACCATGTTTCCTTAACGGGTGTTCGGCTCTGCATCTTTGGCATGGATCATCCTTTTTATCCCCCGGCTTCCGATGATAAGTGAATCAGTGATAGGAGGACATGACCAGCAATGGAATCAATAAAATTATTGTAAAAAGGTATTGACACATTTCTCTTCATGTATTAATATAATTATAACATATAAACCTATTAAACATATAGGTGATGAAAAGAGATGATCAGTTATGAAGGAATTCAAATTCAAGGCAGCAGGAAATTATGGGTTTTATAATAATAGATGTTGTTGTCAGGCTGTATGTATGAATAGAGATATAGCTTTGTTGTAATGCTTATTATGATGCCTGATATCCTGGAATATGGGAAATATCCATACTTTCAACGGAACAAAGGAGCAGGTGCCGTAATTGGCAGCCGCTCTATTTTCATTTAATTAACCAAACTATTAAATATCATATAAAACGGAGGTAAAGAATATGGGTACAATCAAAGAAAGCGCAGTGGAGCTCATTGGCGGAACACCGATACTTAAATTAAGCCGGTACAGTGCAAAGGAAGGAATCGAGGGCGTTACGCTTCTGGCTAAGCTGGAATACTTAAATCCTGCCGGTTCCGTAAAAGACAGGATCGCTCTTGCTATGATTGAGGATGCAGAGGAAAAAGGGATTTTAAAGCCTGGAGCAACCATCATTGAGCCGACATCAGGAAATACCGGAATCGGTTTGGCAGCCGTTGCGGCAGCCAAAGGCTACCGGACCATTCTGACGCTCCCGGATACCATGAGCGTGGAACGAAGAAACTTATTAAAGGCCTATGGTGCAGAATTAGAATTGACCGAAGGTGCAAAGGGCATGAAGGGGGCTATTGAGAAAGCAGAGGAGCTGAAAACCAGCATACCTGGTTCTATTATCCTGGGTCAGTTTGTAAACCAGGCAAACCCCAAAGTGCACAAGGAAACCACCGGCCCGGAGATCTGGGAACAAACGGCTGGGGAAGTGGACATTTTTGTATCTGGCGTAGGTACAGGCGGAACCATTACAGGTGTGGGACAATATTTAAAGGAAAAGAAACCGGATGTCAGAATTGTAGCGGTAGAGCCGGCAAGCAGTCCGGTACTCTCCGGAGGCAAACCAGGGCCTCACAAGATTCAGGGTATCGGCGCAGGATTTGTGCCTGAAGTCCTGGATACCGGAATTTACGATGAAATAATTACCGTTGAGAATGAGGATTCATTTAAGGAAGGTAAGGCATTTGCAGTATCAGAGGGAATTCTGGTGGGAATTTCTTCCGGCGCTGCACTAAAAGCCGCAAAGCTGCTGGCGGAAAGACCGGAAAACAAGGGAAAGACCATCGTTGTCTTGCTGCCGGATTCCGGTGACCGGTATTTGTCCACTCCTTTATTCGGCTAAATTATTTCATGTAATAAGATGACTGGTGGTTTTGGAAACAGCTGGTTATAAGATTATCTTATTACCAGCTGTATTTTTTTCATATTATACAAATACCTATAGGAATGGTAAGATATGAGTATAAAGAAACAGAAATGTTTGGAAAGGAGTTAAAAATGGTTCAGATGAATGAGAAGATGTGTTGTTGCTGTAAATACGGAATGAATGGTCATTTTATTTGTATCTTGAAACCTGAAACTCCTGTGCATGGCTTTTATGCATAGAAGGCAGGTGTCAGAGGGCATCTGCTTTTTTTGTACTCAAATTTAGGAAAGAAGGAAGAAAATATGGCAATAGAAGAGAGATTCGGAAAGGTAGCGACTACGGAAGATACCCACGAAGTATCTGAAACAGGCGCTTTTGTAAGGCAGGATAATTATTTTGTCACACCCTTTGGTGAAGGGGAGGGAGAGCTTCCGGTGGAAGCAGGGCGGTACCGGCTCATATGGACGCCCCTCTGCCCATGGGCCACAAGGCAGGTCATTGCCCTAAAGCTTCTGGGGCTGGAAGATGTGATCAGCGTTGGTAAGGTAAGCCCCGTAAGAACGGAAAACGGCTGGGAATTTTCCCTTGACGAGGGCGGAGTTGATCCGGTTCTTAAAATCCGTTATCTCCCGGAAATCTATGCAGCCACGGACCCGGACTATGAAGGAAGGGCAACCGTTCCCACGGTGGTGGATTTAAAGACCAGAAAGGTGGTCAACAACGATTATCACCGTTTGACAAATTACTGGGAAACCGTATGGAAGCCATTTCATAAGCCGGGGGCACCGGATCTGTATCCTCAGGATTTAAGAAAGGAAATCGATGATCTCAATGGGATATTATTCCATGAAGTGAATAACGGGGTATACAAAGCAGGCTTTGCCCAGTCCCAAAAAGAATATGAAACTGCGTATGATGTGCTGTTTCGAAGGCTTGACTGGCTGGAAGAGCGGCTTTCAAAGGGGAGATATCTGTTTGGAGACCGGCTCACTGATTCTGATATCCGGTTATACGTAACCCTTGCCCGGTTTGATGTGGCTTACTATTTCAGCCATAAGACAAACAGGAACCGCATTGCGGATTTTGATAATCTGTGGAATTATGCAAAGGACTTGTATACGATTCCGGCATTTAAAGAAGCCACGGATTTTGATTCCATAAAAAGGGGATATCTCCTGGGAAGCCATGGGCACAATCCATACAACATTCTTCCCCTGGGACCGGATGTTTCCATCTGGGATGAACCGAATAACAGGGATGAAAAATTTGGAAAGAGAAAATAGGAAAGGCAGGAGCGTTCATGTCTGATTCTACGCTTTATAACCAGATTACAGAAACCTTCCATTGGTTTCACCAAAATCCAGAACTATCCTTTGAAGAATACGAGACAACTGGCCGAATTCGTGAATTTTTAGAATATTACAATGTCCGTATTCTGGATTTGGATTTAAAAACAGGATTAGTAGCAGAAATACAAGGTGCAAACGACGGTCCTGTGATCGCACTGCGCTGCGATATCGACGCTCTGCCAGTACAGGAAGAAACCCAATTACCCTATGCCTCTGCCATATCTGGAAAAATGCACGCCTGCGGCCATGATTTCCATACCACAGTTATGCTGTATGTGGCAAAAGAATTACAGGAGCAGCGGGAACATTTGCAGGGAACGGTGAAAATCCTGTTTCAACCTGCCGAGGAATCTTCTGTCGGTGCTTTGGAAGTAATCAAAACAAAGGTTCTTGATGATGTTGACGGGATCTACGGCCTTCATACCGATATCACACTCCCGGTTGGAAGCGTAGGAATTGTTTCCGGAAGCGTTACCGCCGCTGTTGACAGGTTTACAGTCAGACTCACGGGAAAAGGCAGCCATGCGGCTCACCCTCAGGACGGAATCGATCCTGTACTTACAGCCTCACAGATTGTAACTCTTGCCCAAAGCATCGTCAGCCGTAATATTGATCCGTTTTCTCAGGGCCTGCTCAGCATAACCCGTGTTACGGCAGGAAATACATGGAATGTAATTCCTCAGACAGCAGAGCTTGAAGGAACGGTGCGTACCATGGGCAGACACAATCGCCGGTTGATCGAAGAACGTTTCCGCACGCTGGTTCAGCATATTGCATTGTCACAGGGGGCAGAAGCAGAAATAGATTGGCTTGCAGGGCCTCCAGCCACAAATAATGCCCCGTGTTTTGAGCCTGTCGCTGCCGCCGTTGCAAAAGAACAGGGACTGAAGGTTAAAACTTCTTCACCGTCTCTCGGCGGAGAAGACTTTGCCTTTTACCAGGAAAAGATTCCAGGTTTCTTCATTCGCATAGGAACTGGTGAGTCCTATCCCAACCACCATCCGAAATTTCAAGTTGACACCAATGCATTAAAGCCGGCTATTGATTATTTCGCAGCTTTAGCACAAAAAACTCTTTTTGCCATAAAAAGCGGTGAATTGATTCCTGCGCAGGAGGAGGCATCTGATGATTGAAATTCAAAACGTAAGTAAACGGTTTGATTCTGCTTCTGGTGAAGTTCATGCCTTGCGGCAGGTCAGCCTTACGGTTGAAGAGGGCGATATTTTCGGAGTGATAGGCTTCAGCGGAGCAGGTAAATCAACCCTGGTACGCCTGGTAAACTTATTGGAACGCCCCTCTAAAGGGCGGGTGCTGGTTGATGGCACGGACATCACCACCTTATCAAAACCGGACTTACGAAAGCTGAGGAAAAATATCGGCATGATTTTCCAGCAATTTAATTTGCTCCAGTCCAAATCTGTCTTTCAGAACGTAGCGGCGCCGCTGGTATTAAACAAAGTGCCAAAAAAGGACATAGAAAAGCGGGTAAAAGAGCTCTTGCAGTTTGTGGAGCTTGAGGATAAAATCCACACCAATGTATCAAAGCTTTCAGGCGGTCAGAAACAAAGGGTCGGCATAGCCCGCGCCCTTGCCACAAATCCCAGCATCCTACTTTGCGACGAGGCTACAAGTGCTTTGGATCCTAAAACCACGGATTCTATTCTTGAGCTATTGAAGAAAATAAACAGGGAGCTGAATGTTACGATTCTCCTGATCACTCACGAAATGCACGTTATTTGTGATGTTTGTAACAAAGTTGCGGTTATGGATAACGGCAGGGTGTTAGAACAGGGTACAGTGCTTGAAGTGTTCGGTAATCCCCAGCATAAAATCACCAGGAGTTTTGTAAAGACTGTGATTGACGACAGCATACCAGGGAGCCTTGCCAAGGAAATTCTTAAATATCAGGGGGAAAACCGGATTTTCCGTCTGCGTTTTCAAGGAAATATTGCCGGAAAACCCCTGCTGTACCGCATAAGTGCGGAATACCACATGGAAAACAGCATTTTGTTTGCCACTGTTTGTGAACTTCAGGGAGTAGTGTTCAGCGTTATGATTGTGCAGGTGTTTGGTCCCGTTAAAAGGCTTGACGAGGTGCAGCAATTTATTGAAGATTCCGGAGTTTATGTGGAAGTCTTACGTTTGACCGGGGGAGAGGAGAATCACAATGATTGAGCAATATTTAGGCATTACCAGCGAACAGATGGTAATTGCAGCCGGCCAGACCGTTTATATGCTGTTCTGGGGGCTGGTGCTGGGATCACTTCTTGGGATTCCTCTCGGCATTTTACTTACCATTACACGTAAGGGCGGTATCCTGCAAAACAAAGTCGTCTATACCCTGATCAATTACACAATTAACATTGTCCGCTCCGTGCCTTATATTATTTTGCTGGTGGCTATTATGCCCTTGACAAAAATCATTGTGGGTACCCGGATCGGCACCCAGGCCGCTTTGGTTTCCCTGGTGTTTTACATAACACCATTTCTTTCGCGCCTGGTAGAAAGCTCGCTGCTAGAAGTTAATAAGGGCATCATCGAAGCGGCGGAAGCCATGGGGGCAACCCCTGTGCAGGTTATTTGGCACTTTTTGCTGCCGGAAGCATTGGGTTCGCTGATCTTATCCCTGACCACAGGTACCATCGGTCTTCTTGGTGCAACCGCCATGGCGGGAGCTATTGGCGGAGGCGGTGTTGGTAACCTGGCATTGACCTATGGGTATCAGCAATTTAACACTCCCTTAATGGTAGCAACCGTAATCGTATTAATCGTGTTTGTTCAGCTGATTCAAGGGCTTGGAAATTATTTATCAAAACGTGTCAGAGCACGTGAATAAAGGAGGAACCTGTTTATGAAAAAAATTGGATTCATTATCATCGCTGCTTTACTTGCCGTCACTGTC
This sequence comes from Lacrimispora sp., assembly GCF_032078915.1. Classification (GTDB taxonomy): domain Bacteria; phylum Bacillota; class Clostridia; order Lachnospirales; family Lachnospiraceae; genus Lacrimispora. The sequence goes on from NZ_DAMAUN010000071.1 coordinate 30,864, forward strand.
GCCGGCTGCTCAGCCAATAAAGAAAGCAAGCTGGGCCAGGACAAAAAAACATTGAAATACGGCAAGGCTGCAGGACCTTATACGGTATTGTTTGAAGATGCAGTAAAGCCCATCTTAGAGAAGCAGGGGTATCAGCTTGAAGTAGTTGATTTTTCAGACCTTCTGCAAAATGATACCGCGTTGAATGAAGGTGAAATTGACTTTAACGTGGAACAGCATACTGCTTATGCAGAAAATTTCAACAATAAGCAAAATGGAAACCTTGTTCCCATCTCCCCCATACCCACCGTTCCCGCCGGACTGTTTTCTGCAAAGCATACCTCTTTGGATGCAATAGCGGATGGCGCTATTGTTGCAGTGCCAAATGACGCATCCAATACGGCACGGGCTTATGCACTTCTTCAAAAGGCTGGCTGGATTAAGCTTAACCCGGATGTTCCCCTTGAAACGGTGAAACAATCCGACATCATTGAAAACACGTACAACATCAATTTTGTGGAAATGGATTCGTTAAACATCCCCCCTGCTCTGGATGATTTTGATTTTGCAGTGATCACAGGAAGTATTGTTTATAATGCAGGCATCGATCCATCTACCGCCATTTTACAAGAAGATATTTTAGATCATCTGATTTTACAGGTGGTTGTAAAAGAAGAAAACAAAGATACAAAATGGGCAAAGGACATCGCGGCTGCTTATCACTCAGACGAATTGAAAGAGTATATGAAAAAGAACAACTCAGGCTTGTGGTTCGTTCCGCAGGAATTGCAATAATATAGACTCCATCCGGTAACAGGATGGAGATAACCCAAACCAAGGAAATCAATTTATAAAAGAGGAGAGAAAATTATGAAGAAAAATATTGCAGGCAAATCAATCCTGGGGGTACTTACGGCAGTGGCTGTATTAGGAGCCCTGACCGGATGCAAGAGCAGTACCAATACAGCGGCA
>NZ_DAMAUN010000072.1:0-31677 GCF_032078915.1 Lacrimispora sp.
ACTGCGGGTATATGGAGCACATAAACCGAATTGCGGAGGAAGAGTCTGTCACAAGACTGGGCTTTGAGGCGGAGGCCGTCTCTTTTGCCCAATACCAGAAACTGAAAGCGGGACTGATGACAGAGCTTGTGCCCGTGTCACCGGATTCCATTCGCATGGTAAAGACGGAAAATGAGATTTCCTGTATTAGCAGGGCCTGTGAGATTGCTGACCGGGGATATTCCTATATCCTCGGTCAGATCAAAGCAGGAATGACGGAAAAACAGGTGGAGAACCGCCTGATTTATTATATGAAAGAGCTGGGAGCACAGAAAGAGTCCTTTGATGTAATTGTTGCCAGCGGTATAAATGGTGCTATGCCCCACGCCAAGGCAAGCCATAAGATCATTGAAGCCGGGGATTTTGTTACCATGGATTTCGGCGTCCGGGTGGGAGAATACTGTTCTGATATCACCCGGACAATTGCGGTGCAGCGGGTTGATCTTAACATGCGTCAGGTATATGAGACCGTGAAAAAAGTTCAGGAGACGGCTATAAGTGTCATTGGTCCGGGGAAAAAATGCAGCGATATCGACCGGGCTGCCAGAGACGTGATTGAGAAAGCCGGATATGGCCCGGCATTTTCCCATAATCTGGGACACGGTTTGGGGATCGCCTGCCATGAACTGCCTGATTTCGCACCTGGAGACGAACGTGTGCTGGTGCCAGGAATGGTCATGACTGTGGAACCTGGAATCTATTTAGAAGGGCTTGGCGGCGTGCGCATTGAGGATGATGTGCTGGTTACGGAAGAGGGCTGCCGCCTGCTCACATCCTCGCCCAGGGAACTGACTGTTGTGGGATAAGGAGTCTGGTTATATGGATAAAGAATTTTTAAAAGAATTATGTGAGGCTGGGGCAGTGGCATCCAATGAACACAAGGTTAGGAATGTTCTGCGGAAAAATTTCATGCCCTATGCCCAGGAATTGGCTTATGACGGTCTTGGCAGCATCATTTTCACCCAGAGGGGAGAAGGTCCGTCGGTCCTTTTAGCCGCCCATATGGACGAAGTGGGGTTTCTGGTGCGGTCCATTTCCAGCCAGGGGATGGTGATGGTGCTGCCCGTGGGAAATGTGCGGACCTTTTCTAAATTCATGCAGGAGGTGACGGTCACAACTGCCGGCGGCAGGGAGTATAAAGGGATATTAAATGCAGCATATGACGAGGATAAGAAAGAGGCAGCAGGCCTTTATGTGGATCTGGGGCAGGACAGTTTAGAGGAGATCATGGACCTTGGAGTGCAGCCTGGAGACATGGTTACTTTCTCTTCCGTTTTCCGGGAATATGAAAATGGCCGTTTTGCCGCCAGGGCCCTTGATGACCGGGCGGGCTGCTGGGTGATGGGAGAGCTGATGAAACGGATGGATGGGAAGGCTCATCCGAACCGAATCAGCTATGCATTTACCAGTTCCGAGGAAGTGGGTACGAGAGGCGCAAAAACAGCAGCAAGAGTTGTGCTTCCGGATATCTGTATTGTATTGGATGCGGCCTGCAACGGCAGCGAGTTTGTGCGTGACCACACCAATAACCGGCAGATTGGAAAGGGGCCCATGATTGTTCACTATGACAAAACGGTTGTAAGCAACCGCGCCATGGTGGAGCTGGTACGCCGTTGTGCAAAGGAGCTGGATATCCATGTGCAGGACGATATGTTCTTAAACGGAGGAACGGACGGCGGTGTGCTTCATCAGGACGGAACGGGTCATCCTGCCGTGGTGCTGGGCATTCCAACGCGCTATGGGCATTCTCCCTATTCCATCGCATGCTACCGGGATATGGAGCAGATGGTGGATTTGCTGGAGTGTCTGCTGATGAAGCTGGATAAAGAGGTCTGCAGGCAGATCGGATTTGAGGCGGAAGTGTATGAAGTATAATTTTGATCAGTTGATTGACAGACGGGGAACATATTGTACCCAGTGGGATTATATAAAAGACCGGTTCGGAGAGGAGGATTTGCTCCCCTTTTCCATTTCCGATACGGATTTCATGGCGCCCTGGCCAATCAGGAAAAAGCTTATGGAAGTGGTGGAACACGGAATCTATGGCTACAGCCGGTGGAACCATGAAGCATTTAAAGGTGCTGTGGCAGGATACTTTGTTGACCGCCATAAGGTCTTGGTCAGCCCGGATTGGGTAGTCTACAGCCCGTCAGTGCTGTATTCCATTGCAGTGCTCTTTCGTCTGCTGAGCCGTGAGCATGACAGGGTGCTGGTGTTTGAACCCATGTATGATGCCTTTTATCACGTTGTTAAGGACAATAACCGGGAGATGGTCCCTCTGCGGCTTGTGCCGGAAAACGGCAGATATGAAATCGATTTTGACCGGTTTGAGAACCTGGTTAAGGAGTGCCGGATTTTCCTGCTCTGTTCCCCTCACAACCCTACAGGCAGGGTCTGGACTATGGCTGAAATGGACCGGATGGTGGAATTGTGCAGAAAGCATCAGGTTGCAATCATTTCTGATGAGATACACTCGGATGTGATTTTGACAGACCGGAAGCATTGCCCGATTCTTAAATATGGGAATCAATACGACCGGCTGTATCTGGTCAGCTCCGCCAGCAAGACCTTTAACACGCCCGGCCTTATAGGCTCTTACTGTGTACTTCCCGATGAAGGGGTCCGCGATCTGTTTATTTCCCGGATGCGCAACAGGGATTTTCTCAACTCCGTAAGCCTTATGGGGATGCACGCCATAATGACTGGCTATGGGGAATGTATGGATTATGCAGACCAGCTATGCACCTATATCAGGGGGAATATGCTGGAATTGTCCATGTTTGTGGAAAAGGAACTGGCGGATACCGGAGTGGAATTTCGCATACCGGAAGCCACTTATCTGGCGTGGATAGATATGAGCAGAGTGGGCGCGGACAGCAGTGCCATACAGAATGCGCTTGTTCATGTGGGAAAGGTCGGAATCATGCCGGGAAAGGCTTATGGGGATGAGAATTACCTGCGGATGAATCTGGGGTGTCCCCGGGGAAAGGTGATGGAAGGTCTTGAGAGGATGAAGAGAGCTATGGATAAGCTTTCGCTGATAGAATGATAGAAAGACGCTCATTTTGTAAAAAATGCGGCGTCTTTTTTTACCAATAATATTTGTTGTGAGACAAATTAATAAATTACTATTGATAGTCTGCATTTTTTTCGATAAAATAATTACAGAAGAATATTCATGATTATATCTCATTTGATGAGGTATAGTAACTGACAACATATGAGGAGGTGCCTGTTATGCTTGATATTACAACAATATCGGCGGAAAGTGATCTGATTGATCAGGAGCTGAAAGTACAGCTGTCTGATGTATTAAAAAAGATGAAAGACCCGGTGACGATCAAAGCGGTGGTGGATATATCACGGGAGAAAGATCTGCAGATGGCTTCATTTTTGAAAATGATTGTCTCTCTCAGTGAAATGCTAAGCCTGGAGCTTTACTCCCCGGAGGAGGGGGATCAGGTTCCGGAGCTGGATACGGCTTTTCTGCCGGTTACCGGTCTTTACAAGGCGGGAAGCTATGGCCGCTGTGCTTTTCACGGAATTCCGGGTGGGAAAGAAATCAATTCTTTTGTATTGGCTATATATAATCTTGCAGGTCCGGGGCAAAAGGTACCGGGCGGCCTGCGAAAAAAGATTTTAAAGCTCAAATCAAAAACCAATATAAAGATATGTGTGTCCTTGTCATGTCATCATTGTCCCGGGGTAGTGACGGCCTGTCAGCAGATTGCCATTTTAAATCCGGATATCGAGGCGGAAATGATCGATGCGGCACTCTATACGGATTTGGTCGCCAAGTATAGTATAGAGCGTGTGCCAATGATCATATTCAATGATAAAGAAATCCATATGGGGAACAAAACGATAGAGGAAATTGTCACATTGTTAAAATAATAACTAAAAATAAAAGAAAAAAATTAAAATAATATACAAGTTGCACAAAAATATAGAGTGAGATGCCGATAAACTGTTTGATTTTGTAGAAAAAAATTTGAACTATTGAAAGAGTATATACAATGTGCTATATTGAGTTCAAGGTAATAATCATGCGGAGATGATGAGAGCATAGCAGAGCAACAGAAATGTTGATTCTAAACTATGCTCTTTTTTCCGTTTAGGATGATTACTGGCAGGCTTTTGCGGCCAGATGTCAAAAAGGATATCGATGCAAAAAAGAGAGGAGCTCCAATGGACCAGAAATATTACGACTTGTTTGAGAGCAATCCGGTTATCGCGGCGGTAAAGGATATGAAAGGTCTTGCCGACTGCTGTAGCATGGAGGAGATCCGGGTGGTATTTATCCTGTTCGGAGATATCTGCAATTTAAGTTCCATTGTTAAGCAGATCAAAGATGCGGATAAAGTAGCTATGGTACATATTGACCTGATTACAGGTTTAAGCGGAAGAGAAATTGCAGTTGATTTCATTAAGAATAATACGAAAGCGGACGGCATTATCTCAACGAAACCAGCACTGATTAAACGAGCCAGAGAATTATCATTATTTTCGACATTAAGAATATTTGTCCTGGATTCTATGGCTTTTGAAAATATAGATAGGCTGATGAATGTAGCCAGGCCGGATATCATTGAAATATTGCCCGGTCTGATGCCAAAGGTAATTAAGAGGGTATGCAGTCTGGTCAAGGTGCCGGTGATAGCCGGAGGACTGATATCGGATAAAGAGGATGTGATGGAGGCTCTCGCCGCAGGTGCGATATCCGTATCAACAACCAATCCGATGGTATGGAAAATGTAAAAACGAACTGAGCTGTTTTTGCAGGAAAGCAGTTGAGTATAAATGACACTGGAGAATGGGATCAACGACTAAGAAGGAGGGTTTTTATGGCGAAGTATGTAATGGCATTGGACGCGGGTACGACAAGTAACAGATGTATCCTTTTTAACGAAAAGGGTGAGATGTGCAGTGTGGCACAAAAGGAATTCACACAGTATTTTCCAAAACCAGGCTGGGTGGAGCATGATGCAAATGAAATCTGGTCAACACAGCTGGGGGTTGCGGTTGAGGCTGTATCAATGATCGGTGCACGCGCAGAGGATATCGCAGCTATCGGTATCACAAATCAGCGTGAAACAACAATTGTATGGGATAAGGAGACTGGGGAGCCCGTATATCATGCGATTGTATGGCAGTGCCGGAGAACCGCCGAATACTGTGACTCTTTGAAAGAAAAAGGCTTGGTTGACTCCTTCCGGGCGAAAACAGGTTTGGTAATTGATGCGTATTTTTCAGGAACAAAGTTAAAATGGATCCTTGACAACGTAGAAGGAGCCCGGGAACGTGCAGAAAAGGGTGAATTACTGTTTGGTACGGTAGAGACCTGGCTGATCTGGAAACTGACAAAGGGTAAGGTTCATGTAACGGATTATTCCAATGCTTCCCGTACCATGATGTTTAACATCAATACGTTAACATGGGATGATGAAATTCTGGCAGAGCTTAATATCCCGAAATCAATGCTTCCGGAAGCTAAGCCATCGAGCTGCGTATATGGGGAAAGTGATCCGCAGTTTTTCGGCGGCATCATTCCGATCGGCGGCGCCGCAGGCGATCAGCAGGCCGCACTGTTTGGCCAGACTTGCTTTAATGCCGGTGAGGCTAAGAATACATATGGAACCGGATGCTTTATGCTGATGAACACCGGTGAGAAGCCGGTATTCTCTAAGAATGGTCTCGTAACAACGATTGCATGGGGATTGGATGGCAAAGTAAATTATGCACTGGAAGGTTCAATCTTTGTGGCGGGTGCTGCGATTCAATGGCTGCGGGATGAATTAAAGCTGATCGATTCTGCACAGGATTCCGAGTATATGGCAAAGAAGGTTAAGGATACCAATGGCTGTTATGTGGTTCCGGCGTTTACAGGTCTTGGTGCACCTCATTGGGATCAGTATGCCAGAGGTACTTTAGTCGGAATTACCCGTGGTGTAAACAAATATCATATTATCCGGGCAACTCTGGATTCCCTCTGCTACCAGGTGAATGATGTTCTGCAGGCGATGAGAGCTGATTCCGGCATTCAGCTGGCTGCTCTTAAGGTAGATGGAGGCGCAAGTGCCAACAATTATCTGATGCAGACGCAGGCGGATATCATTGATGCACCGGTTAACCGTCCTCAGTGTGTCGAGACGACTGCGATGGGAGCTGCATATCTGGCAGGGCTTGCAGTTGGCTACTGGGCAAATAAGGAAGAGGTAATTAAGAACTGGGCAATTGATAGAACCTTTACTCCGGAAATCTCAGAGGATAAGAGGAATACAATGATAAATGGCTGGAATAAAGCCGTTAAGTATTCTTTTGGCTGGTCAAAGGAAGAGTGAAACGAAGACTAAAACTATTTTTGTAACTATTGAGAGATTTGCAAAAATGAATAAGGGGGATACATTATGTTGCCATATATAGCAGAATTTATCGGAACCATGATTCTGATTCTTTTAGGCGATGGCGTTGTAGCAAACGTAACATTAAACAAGTCTGGTATGAAAGGTGCTGGTTCAATCCAAATTACCTTTGCATGGGGTCTTGCTGTTTTAATTCCGGCCTTTATCTTCGGCGCAGCTTCTGGTGCTCAGTTTAATCCTGCAATAACAATTGCCTTAGCTCTGGATGGAAGCATGGCCTGGGGTCTGGTTCCCGGTTACTTAGTGGCTCAGTTTGCCGGTGCATTTTGTGGGGCGGTTCTTGTTTATCTTCTCTTCAAGGATCAATTTGATGCAACGGAATCTGCAGCTACCAAGCTGGGTGTATTTGCAACAGGACCTGCCATTCCCAATATGGGACGCAATATTTTAAGTGAAGCTATCGGCACATTCGTACTTATGTTTAGTATTAAGGGTATTGCACAGGTTGGCGGCATTGCTACCGGTCTGGATAAGTTCCTGGTATTTGGTATTATCGTTTCTGTTGGTATGTCTCTTGGCGGACTGACCGGATATGCGATTAATCCGGCTCGTGACCTTGGTCCGCGTATTGCCCACAGTGTTCTTCCGATTAAAGACAAAGGCGATTCTAATTGGGGATATGCACCAGTTGTTATTGTCGGTCCTATCATTGGTGCGATTGCTGCGGTACTGCTGTATCAGGCAATTCCCTGGGCATAATATTGAGTTAATCATATAGCCATCCTGATTGATAATATATTATATATGGATTGCGGGAGAATGGAGCGGCGCAAATAGGCGTGGAAACACGTCTTGTTTGTGCCGCTTTTGGCAATATCTGAAAGGGAGGACACAAAAGTATGTATGACGTAATTATAATTGGAGCAGGTGTGTCTGGCAGTGCCGTCGCACGTGAACTTTCCCGATATAAGGTGAAGGCTTGTGTTCTGGAAAAAGAAGAGGATGTGTGCTGTGGTACAACCAAGGCCAACAGTGCCATCATCCATGCCGGCTATGATGCGGCAGAAGGATCCTTGATGGCCAGACTGAATGTAGAAGGAAATCAAATGATGCCAGAGCTTTCTAAGGAGCTTGATATTCCTTTTGAGCAGTGCGGGTCTTTGGTTGTATGCCTGGATGAAGCATCGCTGCCGAATCTGCAGGCCCTTTATGACCGGGGCGTTAAAAATGGTGTAAAGGATTTAGAAATCATTACAGACCAGGCAAGAATCAGGGAAATGGAGCCGAACCTGGCAGATGAGGTGATTGCAGTTTTATCTGCTCCGACAGCGGGGATTGTATGTCCCTTTCATTTAAATATTGCATTGGCAGAAAATGCTTATACCAATGGCATTGATTTTAAGTTTGATACCGAGGTAGAGCGTATACAGCAGATCGAGGGTGGCTGGAAGCTGGAAACAAGCAAAGGCGTGTATGAGACCCGGTATGTGGTGAACGCGGCCGGAGTTTATGCAGACCGCTTTCATAATATGGTCAGTGAATCAAAGATCCATATCACTCCCCGGCGCGGCGATTACTTTTTATTGGACAAAAACGCAGGAAAGCATGTGAAACGGACAATTTTTGCACTGCCTAGTAAATATGGCAAGGGGGTACTGGTAACTCCTACGGTTCATGGAAATCTTATGGTTGGCCCAACCGCTGTTGATATAGAGAATAAGGAAGGCACGGAGACCACCAGGGAGGGCCTTGATGAACTTTCAAAGGCATGTCTGAACGTGAAGAATCTGCCGATGAGACAAGTGATCACCTCTTTTGCGGGCTTAAGGGCCCATGAAGACCATCATGAATTTATTATCCGGGAGCTGGAAGATGCACCGGGTTTTGTGGACTGTGCAGGCATTGAATCGCCGGGTCTTACAAGCAGTCCGGCAATCGGCAGAATGGTAGCAGAAATTTTACGGGAAAAGCTGGATTTGAACGTAAATCCTGATTTTAACGGAACCCGCAAAGGAAATATTGATCTGGATACTTTGTCAAAAGAGGAGAAAGCAGCTCTGATTGAGAAAGAACCGGCATATGGCAATATTATCTGCCGCTGCGAGATGGTAACGGAAGGGGAGCTTTTAGACGCCATTCACCGGCCTTTGGGCGCCCGTACCTTAGATGGCATCAAACGCCGGACCAGGGCTGGAGCAGGACGCTGTCAGGCGGGTTTTTGCATGCCTAAAACAATGGAGATTCTGCACCGGGAACTTGGCATTCCCATGACAGAAATAACGAAATCCGGCGGGAATTCACAGCTGTTAGCCGGATATAACAAGGACAGAATATAAAAAGGGGGCGCGCTTCGGATGAAAGAATATGATATTGTGATAATTGGCGGCGGTCCTGCTGGCCTTGCTGCGGCGATTGCTGCCCGGGATAACGGCTCTGAAAGCATATTGATCCTGGAAAGGGATAAGGAGCTCGGAGGGATATTAAATCAGTGTATTCATAACGGTTTTGGACTGCATACATTTAAGGAAGAATTGACAGGACCGGAATACGCGGCTCGTTTCACGGAACAAGTGGAAAAACATAAGATTGAATATGTTCTTAATACAATGGTTATGGAAATCAGCCCTGACAAGGTGGTTACGGCAATGAACAGGGAGGATGGACTGTTTGATATCCAGGCCAAGGCGGTCATCCTGGCGATGGGATGCAGAGAACGTTCCCGGGGAGCGCTCAATATACCTGGATACCGGCCGGCAGGTATTTTTTCAGCCGGTACAGCACAGCGCCTGGTAAATATGGAAGGCTACATGCCCGGGCGCGAGGTAGTGATTCTTGGATCCGGTGATATTGGACTGATTATGGCCAGACGACTGACCCTGGAAGGAGCCAAGGTTAAGGTGGTGGCTGAAATCATGCCATATTCCGGAGGGCTTAAAAGGAATATTGTCCAGTGCCTGGATGATTATGGAATTCCGCTTAAATTGAGCCACACAGTAGTCGAGATCAGAGGCAAGGAACGGCTGGAGGGTATTACTCTGGCGGCAGTGGATGACAGGGGAAAACCAATTGCCGGAACAGAGGAGGAATATTCCTGTGACACCTTGCTTTTATCGGTCGGACTGATACCGGAAAATGAACTATCCGGAGCCATGGGAGTGGCTTTGAATCCGGTCACATCAGGCCCGATTGTAAATGAAAGTCTGGAAACAAATGTGGAAGGAGTCTTTGCCTGCGGAAACGTGCTTCATGTACATGATCTGGTGGATTTTGTTTCAGAAGAAGCTGCTGCTGCCGGAAAGAATGCTTCAATATATGTGAAAAACGGGACGCAAAAAACGGACGGCCGGGAAATCAGTCTTGTGGGAACTGATGGGGTCCGTTATACGGTTCCAAGCACGATTAACCCAGAACGTATGGAGGCAACTCAAATTGTCCGGTTCCGGGTTGGAAATGTTTATAAAAACTGCTATATCGGTGTATACTTTAATAACGAGAGGGTATTGCATCGGAAACGGATGGTGATGGCACCGGGAGAAATGGAAGAAATAAAGCTGGAAAAAGAAAAGTTACTGTTGCATCCGGATGTTGACAGGATTACAATAAGGATAGAGGAGGCATAGGTCATGGAAAAAAGAGAACTTATCTGTATCAGCTGTCCTATGGGCTGTCCTCTTACCGTGGAACTGGAAGGCGGGGAAATCGTGAACATTACAGGATATACCTGTAAGCGAGGTGAGGTATATGGCCGAAAGGAAGTTACCAATCCCACAAGGATCGTCACATCCACCGTGAAGGTGGAAGGCGGAAAATCCGACATGGTATCGGTAAAGACCAGAGAGGATATCCCCAAAGATAAAATCTTTGAATGTGTAAAAGCACTCAAAGGTATCACGGTGAAAGCGCCTGTCCGGATCGGCGATGTGATTCTGCCTGATGTGGCAGGAACAGGAGTAGATATTGTAGCGACAAAAGAATGTAGATGACAGTGGGCCTATTTGAGGCTCTGTGCTGCTGTAAATGATTAGTCGAAGGAGGACTTTCTATGAAGATTAAGAAAATGGATATCAACAATATGAACGGAGTAACCGAAGATGAAGATACGACCTGCGGTTTGAATGACATGAATTGTCTTGGAGAAGAAGACGATACAACCTGCGGTATCAATGATATGAACTGCGTAGAGGATGAAGAAGAGGATACAACTTGCGGCTTAAATGATATGAATTGTTTGGGCGAAGATGAATAAATTCATAATATAATGAATGGACAAGGGGGTTCTCAATGAAAAAATTTATCAACGATACGGTATTGGTGGAAGAACAGATGATTTTAGGGATGGTGAAGGCTTATCCCCGGCATTTGAAAAAGCTGGATTGCGGTAATGTTGTTGTGCGGGCCGAGAAGAAAGAGGGTAAGGTGGCTTTAATCAGCGGCGGCGGAAGCGGGCATGAACCGGCCCATGGAGGTTTTGTCGGAACCGGAATGCTGGATGCAGCAGTTGCAGGTCCGGTCTTTACCTCCCCGACTCCGGATCAGATCTATGAGGGCATTAAGGCGGTCGCTACGGATGCTGGTGTGCTTATGATCGTTAAGAATTATACCGGTGATGTCATGAACTTTGAGATGGCCGCAGAGATGGCGGAGATGGAAGGCATTGCCGTGAAGCATGTTGTCACGAATGATGATGTGGCAGTAAAGGACAGTCTTTATACGATCGGCCGCAGAGGAGTGGCAGGGACAGTCTTTGTGCATAAAATAGCAGGTGCTATGGCAGAGACTGGTGCAGATCTTGATAAAGTGCAGGCAACGGCGCAAAAAGTAATTGATAATGTAAGAACGATGGGAGCAGCGATTGAACCTTGTACGGTACCGGCAGCGGGGAAACCGGGATTTACCCTTTCCGATGATGAGATGGAAATCGGAATCGGTATCCACGGAGAGCCGGGAACCCATAGGGAGCCGGTTAAGAAGGCGGATGAGATTGTTGATATGCTGCTGAGCCAGATTCTCGAAGATATCGATTATGCAGGCAGCGAAGTAGCAGTTATGATTAATGGCGCCGGCGGAACACCGCTCATGGAGCTTTATATCATTAACAATCGGGTTTCTGATGTTCTGGCAGAAAAAGGTATACGGATACATAAAACCTTTGTCGGAGAATATATGACCTCCATCGAGATGCAGGGCTTCTCAATCTCCCTTCTTCGCCTGGATGATGAAATGAAGCAGCTTTTGGATGCCAAAGCAGATACGCCTGCTTGGAATTAAAGGGATATTTTTTCAGTCCCCGCTTATTGCGGGGACTTTATCAATGTAAATATGGATCAGAAAGGTGGATTGCCATGGCAGACAGTAAAAAGGTATTAGAGATCATGAAAGCGATCAGTTTAAAAATGGAAGAGCAAAAGGATTATCTTACGGAACTGGACCAGCCGATTGGAGACAGTGATCACGGTATTAACCTGGCCCGTGGTTTTGCTGCGGTAAATGAAAAGCTAACCGGTTTGGAAGGCAAGGATATCGGGACCATATTAAAGACAGTAGGTATGACGCTTGTTTCTACTGTCGGCGGGGCTTCTGGCCCGCTATACGGATCTGCTTTCATGAAGGCTGGACAGGCCATGGCTGGAAAGGAAGATGTGGACATCACCGATTTTCTGACGGTCATAAAGACTGCCATCGAAGCAGTAGAACAGCGTGGTAAGGCAGTGGCGGAAGAGGCGACCATGCTGGATGCCATGGTGCCGTCCTATCAGGCCATGGATCAGGCTGCCCAGGAAGGGAAAACGGCGGAGGAAGTTCTTAAGGCAGGAGTCAAAGCAGCATGGTCCGGAGTGGAGCATACGAAGGATCTGGTTGCCACCAAAGGCCGGGCCAGTTATGTAGGTGAACGGGGCCTGGGGCATCAGGACCCGGGGGCGACGTCTTATTCTTTTATGCTGGAAGTAATTTCAAAAGTGGCAGGCTGAAGGGAGGTGTATCATTAATGGTTGGATTAGTCATCGTATCTCATAGTGATTCGCTGGCAAAAAGTGTTGTGGAACTGACAAAAATCATGGCGTCCAATGCGCAGATTGCCCCGGCTGGCGGGCTCGAAGACGGAAGCTTTGGCACCAGCTTTGAGAAGATCCAGGCAGCGATTGAATCTGTTTATACCGACGACGGAGTGTTGGTGCTCATGGATATGGGCAGTGCCGTCATGACCACTGAGATGGTAATCGAAATGCTGGAGGACAAAAAGGTGGAAATGGTAGATTGCCCATTAGTGGAGGGCGCGGTTGTAGCCTCCATAGATGCGGCTGCAGGAATGGATTTTGAAACGATTAAGGGAGATCTTGCGAAAGTAGGAGGGACCAGGAAGTTTTAACTATGGGGATGAGAGAGCTATGAACCACCGTAAAAAATGGTAACATAGCTCTTTTGTATGATCAATGTTGGATAAAGCAATCGAAAACCAAAGACTCACTGAAAGGGGAGACTGACATATATGAGACGTCAATTCGATAAGCAGGTGAAGCAGATAAAAAAAGAAGAAAATAAATTGCTTAATAAAAAGGAAAACCCTTTATTAAAAGCTTCCATAGAGCCTGTTGCTGATAAAATTCAAAGTTATATTCCAAACAAACTGAAAACCGCCCTGGAGACGGCATTCTATAAAGGCTTCCGGCTGGTTTTTGAAAAAGGATCTATTTATATAGAGAAAACTTATGATAAAGATAAGATACAGTTGGAATATGATCTAAATAATTATGCCATTGACAAAGTAACCAAAAGAAAATATTTGAAACGTCTGGACCGGCATTCCAAGCAGTCCCAGATGTTTAATTCTTCCATTTCTGTAATAGAAGGAGGAGTTTTGGGGGCATTAGGAATCGGCTTGCCAGATATTCCGCTTTTTTTATCTTTGGTCATGAAATCTGTTTATGAAATTGCTTTAAGTTATGGATATCATTATGAAACAGAGGAAGAAAAAGCTTATATCCTGCTTTTGATCGGTACTGCCATGACGAAACAGGAGCAGCAGAAAGAATTAAATCAAAAACTTGAAAAATTAGGCGATGACATCGATGATAAGATGATTCCGGTAATTGACTTGGAAGAACTTATAAAAACCACAGCAGGAATACTATCGGAGTCGTTATTAACCGCAAAATTCATACAGGGGATCCCATTGGTAGGAGCGGTGGGTGGCTTTGTAAATTATAGCATCATTCGTAAAATCAGCAAATTTGCCGGTGCGAAGTATAAAAAGAGATATTACATGAATAAACAAAAGCATGAATTTTAAGCAATTTAATATCAAAATTCAGTATTCGCTGTATCTCTTCTATAGCGTATTTTTTCATGTGCAACTGGTAAAACATAGCCGGTCTATAATCTGTGATACAACCACTTCAAAATAAATTCTAGTAATTAACCAGTAAGATTTATAACAGGGTAATGGTTTTAGATTCTGTTCAATCCAGCGTTCAAATTCTGACCGCTTTTCCTTTGGCATGTAACCTTACGGTAATCAGATATACGGATCCGATCAGCAAAACAGCTGCTCCTAATATCTACTTGGTACGATTCATTTCACCAATCGGTGGTCTAGACTCTCAAATAACAATAATAGGGACCATATCTGTTTCATATTGACTTATTCCTATTGAAATGTCTATAATTGGAATAAATTCATACAAAGGTATAAGTTCGGGGGAAGCTTATGAAAAAGGAATTACGGCAGTTCGGACAGAAATTTCGGGATATGGCCTTGGTACATAAGATGATATTTCTGTATATTCTGATTATTTTTATTCCCATGATACTTCTGGGAACCTTTTATATTGGGAATTTCAGCGTACATATGAGAGAACAGTATGTAACGGGAAAGACGGCCATCATGGATCAGTGCAGGAAATCCATTGAAAATAACCTATCCCAGGTAGTGTTCTGTACCAGGTCCTTTCAAAGCAATGCAGATTTGCTCCACTATGTGGAATCAGAGGATTTTTCTACGGCAAATGGTGCTTATACATACATGAAGACCGTGTTGCCGGTATTTTTGCAGATGAAGGCAACCTATACCGATTATCAAACTATTTGTATCTATAGAAGATTTGAGAAAAGATGGAATGATCCTGCATATGTTTTGAATGGCCTGAATGTGGAGGAGCTGAAAGACACGAACAATATGTCTATGAAAAGTATGAAAACCGTCATTTACACAGATGAGAAAAGCGGTGTTACCATGTGCAGGATGTATATGGTACTGTATGACAGCCGGTATTATCAGAAAATCGGTTTTTCGTGCGTTGCATGCAGCTTTGATACTATTTTTCAATCTCTGGAATTTGCGGAAAATGGCGAAACAATGCTCTTTACATTAAATGGGTCAACCTGGAACATCGGTAAGGATGAACAGGGAAAGCTATGTCTGACTCCTTACGATGGAGAAATTCCAGGAAGGGAGAACCAGGTATCAATTACGGTGGAGCCGATGGGGGCAAAAATAGATTATTACTATCGGAATTTTCAGCTTCTATCCAACAATAATCTAATCTCAGTGCTGATCGGAATGATTCTGATTTTGGCGTTTTTTACAGTAGTGTATTACCTTTTCTATTATTCCATTACCAAGAGAATCACAGATTTGACAGGGTACATGTCGCAGATGCAGAAAGACCGGATGGTACCGTTTAAGATTGACGACAGCCAGGATGAAATTGGTACCATGATACGTGTGTATAATGACACGGCAGAGAGAATGAACAGGCTGATCGATGAAATTTACCAGAAGGAACGATTGGTGGGCCAGGCCCAGTATTATGCCATGCAGTCCCAGATACAGCCTCATTTTCTGTATAATACACTGGAAAATATTGATATGCTTATTGAAATGGGAGAGTACGAAAAGGCTTCTCAGATGATTGCTCTTTTCGGGAGGATCCTCAGGTACAATGTGTCGAAGAATCAGGAGAAGGCTACGGTTGGTGAAGAGGTATCCCATATTACAGACTATTTAAAGCTGTATTCCTATCGGATGCGGGATGATTTTCATTATGAGGTGAATGCAGATCCTTCCTGCAGTAAGATCCTCTGTCCTTACTGCATGCTGCAGCCGGTAATTGAGAACTGTTTCAGGCATGGGTTTCGTCATGAGGAGAGGGAGTTCTGGGTATCAGTCAGGGTTTTCTGGAGGGATGAATTCGTATATATCGAGATTGAGGATAATGGCTCCGGGATAGAACCGGATAAATTAAGGAAAATAGAACAACGTCTGCACAAGGGTACCCAGAGGGAGAAGGAAAAGAGCTCCATCGGTCTGTTAAATGTACATGAACGGGTACAGCTTCTGTGCGGAGAGGAGTGCGGCCTGCGGCTTGAGAGCAGAAAACAGGGTTGTCTGGTCACGATACGATTAAAAGGGAGGCTGGAGGAATGAAGATACTGATCGTGGATGATGAACGTCTGATTATAATGGGACTGAAGAGCTGTATTGAAAAGATTCCGGATATTGAGTGTCAGGTAGAAACCGCAACCTCCGGAAAACAAGCGTTGGAGTTATTGGAGGTATTTTCTGCAGATGTTTTAATTACTGATGTGGAAATGCCGGGAATGTCCGGCTTGGAGCTGCTGGAAAAGGTACAGCAGAGAAATCTGTGTCAGCATTTTATGGTTTTGTCCGGATATGATAAATTTGAATACGCCAAAGGCGCAATCCGTTACGGGGTAAAGGATTATATGTTAAAACCTGTGGATAAGGAAGAGCTGCGAAGGAATATCTGTGCCATTGCTATGGGCCTGGAGAACCATGAAGATCTGGAGCAGCTGAAGCAGTATCAGGATTATTTCAGCCATGTGGATGAGAAGAATATTCCGTATACGTTGAAAAAAAGTGTTGCTTTTATCCGGGATAATTATGGAAAAGACATTTCACTGACCATGCTGGCGGAGCATGTCGGGAAAAGTGAGAATTATTTATGCAGCCAGTTTAAGAAACAGTGGAATATCACTTTTCTGGATCTGGTGAATGAGATGCGTTTGAAGGAAACCCTGTATCTGTTGCTTTATGATAAAAATTTACCTGTCCGGGATGTAGCAGGCAGAGTAGGATACAAAACGGAACGGCAGTTGTTTCGTCTGATCAAAGGGAAGGTCGGGCTGACACCGCAACAGATCAGAAACGGAGAAAGGGAAGCTGCGGCCGAAGAAATATAGAAGCAATCATCTATCCCATATGGGCGAATATACCGGTTAAAGAAAAAATCCGGGTATTCGTCTTTTTTCGTTCTGATTGTACAATAAGACTTATGGGTTTGCTGGAAGCTGCTCATAAACGTTATTGCGCATGTAAAAGTATACATATATAAAAGCTAAAAATGAGATATGTTGTGCAAAAATAATAACATATGACAATGGATGTAAGAAACGGACAGTGTACTTTGAGAACCCAGGTACTTATAATCAAGATATCAAATATAGAAAGGATGAAAGAAATGAAAGGAGAAAGTAAGGCAAAGCAATATAGAAAAAGTGTCTGGTGTGAATTCTGGAAACAGCGTTCCCTGCAGATATTTGTTCTGGCAGGTATTGTCTATATTCTGATTTTTAATTACATTCCGATGTTTGGATTAGTGATAGGATTTAAAGATTATAAGATTACCAGCGGTATAGCCGGTATGATTTCCAGTCCGTGGGTGGGATTTAAACATTTTACGGAATTTTTTACGGACTATAAATTTGTAGAACTGATGAGAAATACTCTGGTGTTAAGTATTTTGAAACTAATTTGCAGCTTCCCCATACCGATTATATTTGCAATCATGTTAAATGAAGTAAGACATGAGGGTGCAAAGAAGTTCATACAGACCATCAGCTATCTGCCATACTTTATTTCCTGGGTCATTGTGGCCGGACTGTTGAGAATTATCGCATCTGACAGTGGAATTATTAACGACATTCTTTTAAGCGCGGGACTCATAGCAACTCCTTTGGAATTTCTGACGAGTCCCAAATTTTTTTACGGGATGTGTATCTTGACTGCGATCTGGAAGGATACCGGATGGTGGACCATTATATTTCTGGCAGCGATCACAGGGGTTGATCCCACCATGTATGAAGCGGCTTCCATTGACGGTGCCACAAGAATCCAGAAAATGAAGTACATTACATTCCCAAGTATTTCAGGTACGGTGACGGTTGTATTAATTCTTGCATTGGGTAATCTGCTGGGAGGAGGTTTAAGCGGCTCCAACTTCGAACAAAGCTATTTGCTGGGCAACGCCGGCAATCGGGAGGTTGCAGATATTATTCAGACTTATGTCATGCGTATTGGCTTATCCCAGGGCCGCTACTCCTATGCTACTGCAGTGGGAATGCTCCAATCTGTTATTTCCGTAATGCTGGTTTATTCAAGCAACTTTATATCAAAGAAAATATCCGGCGACGGATTATTCTGACAGGAGGTTAAGGAATGAAGGCGGAAAGAAAAAAGAAGAAAAAGAGCGTTCAGGATATGGTTTTGGATGCGGCGATCGTTGTAGTGATGGTATTTGTGGTATTTTCCTGTCTATACCCGTTTTTACTTGCGGTTATCATGTCGTTTAATGAAGGGATTGACGCTTTGAAAGGCGGTATTTATTTCTGGCCGAGAAAACTGACCTTTGAAAATTATAATTCCCTTTTCAAGGACCCGGTATGGGGAAACGCGTTTTTGGTGACGTTTGGAAGAACTGTAATCGGAACGACCCTGACGGTATTATTTACTTTGTTTGTTTCCTATGGATTATCCCATAAAGATTTAGTATTCCGCAAATTTTATTTTAGTTTTTTTATTTTTGCAATGTACTTCTCCGGAGGTGTAATTCCATATTACATATTGCTAAGGTCTCTGCATCTGTTGAATAAGTTCTGGGTCTATGTGGTGCCTGGCTGCCTGAGTCTGTTTTATATTCTGGTGGCAACCTCCTTTTTCCAGGGTATTCCTGAGGAAATTGCCGAATCGGCAAAATTGGACGGTGCAGGGGAACTGAAGATTTTCAGAAGTCTGATCCTGCCTCTGTCAAAGCCGATCATGGCGACAATTGCTATATTTACTTCGGTAGGGCATTGGAACAACTGGTATGATTCCGCATTCTTTGCAACTTCAAATAAAGGGCTCCGTACCATGGCATACTTAATGACTGCAATCATTAATCAGTCTTCAACGCAAAATACGGCAGCTGATGCCGCTATGGCAGCAGGGGTCAGAACCACCACTACATTATCCATTCAGCTGGCTGCTATGGTGATAGCAGTATTGCCCATTCTCTGTGTGTATCCTTTCTTTCAGAGATATTTTGTAACCGGCCTTACCGTTGGTGCAGTAAAGTCATAGAGAAGTGCAGGGGAAAAAAGATTTTTCCGGTATTCTGCCGGTGCAAATAAATCAAAAAAGAGAAGGAGAGTAGGTATGAAAAAAAATGTTTACAAACTAACAGCGTTGATCATGGCAGCCCTCATGACAACAGCCAGTTTCACCGGATGCGTAAGCAGCAGGGACAGCAAAAACAACCGTACGGACGAAAGCAAAGCCAATATGACAGGTGAGAATGGCAGCCAGGGGAAGGATGACGGTAATGTAACCGGGGATAACAAGTGGATGATTGGGGATCCGGAGAATCCTACGGAGCTCACGGTATTTTTAAACCATACATGGTACCCGATCGAGGATTTCACGGGAATCATTCCGGAGGAAATCACAAAACGTACGGGCATTAAGTTAAAGCCTGTCCGGGCAACAGATTATACTCAGTTGGGTGTACTCGCATCTTCCGGAGAACTCCCCGACTTAATTTTTACCAGCCAGATGATGGACACGCTTTCTGATCCGGATATTTGTTATTCCTATAATGAGCTGATAGATAAATATAATTTGGATTGGGAAGTTCCCGGTGAATTGATTACCAATGCAAAATGTTATTCTCCTGACGAAAATTACTATTTTATTCTGTCCCATACAGCCACCAATAAGGATTGGCAGAAAACCAAGGCTGTACCCATGGTGGCTACCCTGCTCTACCGCTATGATATGCTGGAGCAGCTGGATAATCCGCAGATCAACACGCTGGATGACTTATACAAGGTTTACGACATGGTAAAGGAAAAATGGCCAGGTGTAACACCTATGAATTTTTCTTCTGAGACATGGTGGCTGGATCCGTTTAAACAGTGGAGCGGCTGCACCTTACAGTATTTTATAATGGATGGACCCGATGACAAGTGCCGTATCGCGGCAAAGACCGACGAGTTTAAGGACTACTTGAAGAATTGTAATTATATGTATCAGAAAGGATACTTCAACGCAGATAACTTTGCCTGGAACTCTGCTCAGGCAAGTGCGGATATTTGCAGCGGAAAGGCATTTTCTACCGTAGGAAGCACACAATATGGTCCCGGCTCTTACAACTCCATTTATGATACAGTGCCGGATGCAGAGCTTCGGGAGATGAAGCCGCTTTCTGACTATCCGCTGATCAATACTGAGATCGGATGGGCCGCTACCTTTATCACCAAGAACAACAAGCATCCGGAGGAATCCGTCCGTTTCATGCAGTTTTTATTCTCAGAGGAAGGACAGAAGTTAACCCAGTGGGGACGGGAAGGCAAGGAGTATACTTTAAATGCATCCGGTTTTCCTGAATTCAGCAAAGAGTGGAAACAGTCGGTTGAGGACAATACCAACTCCACGATTTATAATCCATGGTTCTATTTTGGCGGTTCCAAAATTCTTGAAGCAGAATCCCGCTGCGCCAATGAGCCGGAGAGCTTCCAGGAAACCAACAATCTGATCCGTGAATCCTACATCAATGAACCGTGGTATGCCTATGCAGCGCCCAAGGTGAATGATGGGGATTGGAAGGTGCTGTATGACAAGATGATGGATGAAGTGAAAACCGGGCAGGTTAAAGTGATTCTTTCTGCAGATGATGCAGAATTTGAACGGAATTATCAGGAGTTCATCAACAGGCTGGATTCCATTCATGTAGATTCCCTGGCTGAGTTCATGACTCCAAGATTAAGTGAGGCGATGAAACTGTACGCTGATCAGCAATAAACCGGGCTCAGATCAATAGTTCATAAGGTAGGGGGACACTTGAAAGCATATTCATTCTATGCAGAAGCGGCCCCCTTTCTGCAGAAATGGAGGAATAGGGGATATGATTCAGATTCTTACGTACAACTGGCGTTGGGGAGAACAGTGGATTCCCCGTGGAACCTGGTTTACCTATGCACCTGCATTAAAGAAGTCGCGTTAAACGGATGGACAAAAGGCTAAAAGAAAGGTTTAGATATAACAATGGATAATCAGAAAAAGCTGTCGAGAATCGTCTTGGGAATCGCACTTCCCCTGGCTCTGCAAAGTTTGCTGGGGTATATGGTCAATCTGCTGGATACCGTGATGATAGGGCGCATGGGAACCGGCGAGCTATCTGCCGTATCCCAGGCTAATCAGATCTTTTTTATTGTATCAATGGCCATTCCGGGAATTGCGGACGGTGCCAATGTGCTGATTTCCCAGGCATGGGGAAATCACGATACGGAACGGATCCATAAGGTTCTGGCATATGCTTACCGGACGGCAGTTGGATTTATTATAATATTAACGGCAATTGTGGCTTTGTTCCCGGAAACGGTCATGAACATTTATACCAATGACCCGTTGGTCATCGAACTGGGGGCCAGATATTTAAGAATCGTGGTATGGTCCTATATGCTCTATGCGCTGTCAGGGATGACTACCGGAGTTTTAAGGTCCGTCCGAATCGTAAAGATAGCCATGTATTCTTCTCTTGTATCACTGGTGTTAAAGACTGTCATGAACTGGCTCCTGATAGGCGGTAAACTGGGATTTCCGGCACTAGGAATAGAAGGAGCTGCTTTAGCCACCCTGATTGCAAGAACCGGGGAGTTCCTGTTAGTGATGGTGTTCGTATACTGGAAGGAAGACAAACTTCAGATTCGTCTGAAAAAGATGCGGAAGCTGGAGGGCGGCCTGGGAAGGCTTTATTTTAAAACCAGCATTCCGGTGATCTGCAATGAAGTATTCTGGGCTTTCGGTGTATCGGCTCAGGCCATTGTACTGGGAAGAATGGGAACGGATGTGATTGCAGCCAATAGCATTTGCTCTGCGATTACTCAGCTTACGGCGGTACTGTTTCATGGGATTTCATCGGCGGCTTGTGTCATTGTAGGAAATACCATTGGTTCAGGAGAGCGGGAACAGCTGGATGAACTAAAAAAATATTTTCAAAAATATACAGCGGTTTTCGGAACGATAGCAGGAGGTCTTGTGCTTCTTGCAATTCCGCTGGTGCCATTTCTGTATCACATAGACGGTATCACGCTGACCTATTGCAGGCAGCTTATGATGATAACAGCCATCATAACTCCTTTCCAGGCGGTTCAGAGTACGAACATGATGGGAGTACTGAGGGGAGGCGGAGACGTTCATTTTCAGATGCTGAACGATATGATATTTCTGTGGGGGGTAACGGTTCCCCTGGGATTCCTGACGGGAATGTATTTGCAGGCACCCATCATGGTGGTAGGCATCTGCTTAAAGTGTGACCAGGTAATCAAGGTATTTACTAGCGAGTGGCGGCTTCGAACTGGGAAATGGGTCCACGATATGACTGGGAATTGAGAAAGGCGGTAGTGAAATGAAAACAGAAAAGAGCTGCATTGCAATTGATGCAGGCGGAACTAAGATGCTGGTTGCGGAGGTGGCATCGGACGGGACAGTGCTGAATGGAAAGCGCTACCCTACTGGAAGGATCAATCAGCGCGAGCTGGTGAAACGAATGATTGCTAATGTGAAAGATTATGAGGAAAGCTTTGGCTGGGCCTATGGAAATCAGCCGGTCCTGATGGGAATCGGCATTGTGGGTAACCTGGATATCAAGCATGGAATCTGGAATTTTATTGACCATGAATTTGTTGAACCGACTCCGCTGGCAGCCATCATGAAGGAGGAATTCGGCGTAACCTGTTACATTGACAATGATGTGAAGGCCGCCACCATTGCAGAGTGTGTGTTCGGTGGAGCGAAGGACTGCAGAGATATGATTTACATTAATGTAGGAACAGGTCTTGCTGCGGGAACGGTATCAAACGGCAGGGTTATCCGCGGCGCGGATAATTATGCGGGGGAAATTGGGTACATGAATTTTAATATGGGGAAGGGACCGCATTTAGAGGGCATTGCTTCCGGCATAGGGTTAAATCAAAGAAGAAAGGAACTTCTGTCGGAATATCCGGATTCCCCGCTTCGGGAAAGAGAAAATGAGGTGATATCAGGCCAGATGGTATTTGAACTGGCAAAGGACGGGGATGCCCTGTCTCAAAGGATGCTTGAAGAAGCGGTTGAAACGGTGGCTCTGCTGATTGAAAACATGAGCTGTGTGACCGCTCCGGAAACAGTAATTCTTGGCGGAGGCCTGGTAGCAGATGGATGGTTAGCGGCTCGTATCTGTGAGCGGGTCAAGGATAAAGTGAAGACTCGGATCCTTAAGGGAATCCATCTTTCCTCCCTGAATCCAAATTATACCGGGCTGTTGGGGGCAGCCGCGGTCGGACTGGGGTATCAGAAGGTTTTTTAAGGAGGAAGAGCAAATCTGCTTTAACATCAAAAGGTATAAATAAAACAAATATACAGGCAGAAAGGAGCAGCATTATGGTAACATTATTGGATTGCATTGAGAGGATTCCCTCCATTATGGAGGATATTTTAAAAAAGAGAGAGGAAAGACTGGCGCCTTTGACAGAGTATCTGGGTGAAAAGGTAATGAAGCTGGATGAGGTGGTATTCATCGGATCAGGGACTTCCAATACCGCTGCCCTGACCTCCCAGCTCTTTGTAGAAAAGGCGGCCGGATTACGGGTAAAAGTATGCTACCCAAATGATTTTATGGGAGAGGGACATATTTGGAATCCTAACGCCCTTCATGTATTTACTTCCCAGACAGGAACCTCCAAGGGGACGGCAGATATTCAAAGGAAGCTGCTGACGGAAGGATGTATTTGCGCCAGCATCACAGAATCGGAAGAGACTCCGCTGGCAAAGGAATCTGCAGCACATATTGTGATGGGCTGCGGGAAAGAGGAATACGGCATGAGAACCATCGGTTATTGCGCCAGCATATTGACTCATATGCTGATGGGAATGAAGCTGGGCTTAATTCGTGGACATCTGACGAAGGAGCAGTATGATGTATATCTGGCACAGGCAGGACAGGTCCCGGACAGCAGAAGAGTCATTACCAAGCAGGCGGCCCAGTGGTTCCAGATAAATAAAAGGCAGATTATGCGCTCTGCCTGTGTGATCTTTACCGGTTCGGGAAGTCTTTATGGGGTGTCCCTGGAGGCAGCCATCAAGTTCTGGGAGATGCCGCAGGTGATTTCCGCGGGATATGAACTGGAAGAAGGAATGCACGGACCGAATTATGGCTATAACAGCAACCACTGTGTAGTGATATTTAATGATGGAATCCGTGATGTGGAGAAATCCCTTTCCCTGGCGCGGTTTATGAAGGAAGTGCATCACAACGGCCTTGTGGCCGGTGGAACCGTGGCAGATGAAAAGGATCTGCTTCTGGACCTCAAGAGCGGTGACTTCAACTGCCTGGAGGTGTGCGCGGTACCTCAGATTATGGCATACTATCTGACCGTGGATGGCGGGCGTGACCTTACGAAGCCCAATAATCACAGTGATATGAACCGGTACTTTATGACACATCAGGAAAAGCACTGATAAAACAAGGGGGTTACAGGAAGATGGATCAAGTGTTTGAGAAAGAGCTGCGGGAATCCGGGTATCTCCATAGACCGCTTCCGCTTCATACGGAAAAGTCTCTGGAAGCGGAAATGGAGAATAAAACGGTCCTGGCGGCAAATGATATCTGGAAGGAAGGGATGAAGAAACCGGTACATACAGGAATCGGAACAGTAACCATAGAGGCTGGAAAGGGGAAGGAGGGAGGAGCTTCCCTGCGTATTGCCGCTCCCACCGCTCATGATATCTGGACTTACGGTTCTCCCGACTGGGAGAACGGGGAAGAGAAGGAGGTTTATCATGCCATGCTGCGTTTTCCTGCAGACAGGGAAAACTGGGAACAGTACAACCGTATTTCCTTCTGGGTGAAACCGGATTCCCCAGGAAGCCGGGCAGTGCATTTAAGATGCTACCTGTGTAATGAGGGAGAGCATCCGGTACCGGATGCTTATCACAGAGAGGGCCAGTTTCTGGCCAATCTGGTAAACCATGAATGGAACCATGTTATCTGGGAGTGTGCACTTTTACCAAAGGATTGTGTGACGGAATTTGCCATTAAGATGGATGCAGATGGACAGGATACATCCACCGGTGATTTCTTTCAATATGACTTTGACCAGATCCGGATGGAATCAATCCCGGAGCCGGAGCTGGAAAAAGGCTGGGAATGCCAGAGAGGACGTATTTCCTATTCTATGTCTGGCTATCACAATTCAGGAAAGAAGATAGCGATCATAAACCCACAGGATTTAAAGCCGGATGAAATCACAAGATTTCAGGTACTGGACGGGGAAGGACGGGTAGTGCTGGGGCAGGAGGCCAGGGCGTTATCGGAACGGACGGGAAACTATGGGATCCTGGATTTTTCTGAAATAACGGAGCCGGGGCAGTACCGGGTGGTGTATGGCGGATTGTCCACCGGAAGTTTTAGGATAGGGCCGGATGTGATGGAAGAAGCTGTCTGGAAGGTGCTGAACTTTATTTATTGCGAAAGGTGCGGCTATCCGATTCCGGGCAAGCATGGACAATGCCATATGGATGTGATCGCAAAGCATAAGGGACTGATTATGCCCTATGGCGGCGGCTGGCATGATGCTGGAGATATGTCACAGCAGTCCTTACAGACGGCTGAGGTCATGCAGGTGCTGTTTGAACTGGCAGAGCATAGGAAGGACGACTCCCTGCTTTATCAGAGATTAATGGAGGAAGCACTGTGGGGATTGGAATTTACTTTGAAGACCCGCTTTGGGGATGGATACCGTGCCAGCAGCGTGGGGCTTGGCATGTGGACCGGCGGTTTGATCGGAGACAGGGATGATGTGGAAACCCGTGTGCATAATCAGGCATTTCAGAACTTTTTCTGCGGGGCAGCAGAAGCCTATGCGGCGATTGCCTTGAAAGATTATGATGCAGATCTGGCATGGAAATGCGGCCAGGCAGCGAAGGAGGACTACCAGTTTGCCAAGGCAAGATTTGAAGAGTTTGGAATGGAGCTGCCAATTATGTGGGAGCATACATTAAACAGCGGCAAGTCTCAGTATTATGCGGCAGCCGCCTGGGCAGCAGCCAATATCTATCAGGCTACCTGCGATGAAGCCTATATTCAGGAAGCGGAGAATTGGGGTGCCAGGCTGATGGCCTGTCAGGAAGCAGGTACGGAGGGAGTTCCCATGAAGGGGTTCTTTTACCGTGATGAACTCCACAAGACGATGGTACATTTTACCCATCAGGGCAGAGACCATTCCTTTGTGCAGGCACTGGAAGCACTATGCCGGGCACTGCCGGATTCAGAAAATAGGACGAAGTGGGAAGCGTCCATGGGTCTTTATGGGGAATACTTAAAAGAACTCAGCCGGATGGCAGCGCCTTACGGAATGCTTCCGGCGGGGCTTCACTCCATAAAGGAAGCGGAGGATGAAGAAACCTTCAAGCTCCTGCACCTGCAGGTGGAGTTTTCAAAGGAACAGGAGAATTACAGGGAGCAGTTAAAATCAGGAATAGACTTGGGCGGCGGCTACTACGTAAGGATGTTTCCGGTATGGTTTTCATTCCGGGGGAACAGTGCCATACATCTGGGGATGGGAAAAGCAGCAGCACTGCTGGGAAATTATTTTAAAGACAGGGAACTTGCGGATATTGCAAGAGAACAGCTTTACTGGGTATCCGGTAAAAATCCATTCTGCCAATCCCTGATGTACGGCGAAGGGGAACGGTACGCGCAGCAGGATGCCAATTACCCGGGTGAGATGACAGGTGAGGTTCCGGTAGGGGTCCAGACAATGGAAAATGAAGATATTCCATACTGGCCGGCAGGTAACAACGCTACCTATAAAGAGGTATGGCTGACTCCGGCGGGCAGATGGCTTTCGATCATGGCGAGCCTGTAAACATACTGGGACAGTGGTAAGCTTATGCTTTAAATTCGAATATAGGCTCTCATGGCATTAAGCCATGAGAGCCTAATGTTATTTGGAGGGATACAAGAAATAAACGTTATCATTAATCTTCAGCTTTGATAAATTTTTATTGACAAAGAGGCGGAGCATAGAATATAATAAACAAAACTTATAAAACATATAGAATTACTATGTTATTAAAAGGGGGCGGAAGCTATTGCAACTTGTTCTGACATATTTTTCCAATCATTTCTCTGACTATATCCTATTGGTAAGGGAACATATCTTAATTAGCCTCAGTACCGTTATCCTGGCGATGATCATCGCCATTCCTCTAGGGATTCTGTGCAACTCCAGCGATTTCCTTTACAAGGGAGTCAAGGGGCTTTTCGGAACTCTGCGTATTGTACCAAGCCTGGCTATTCTGGTGCTGTTCATACCTATAGTAGGAACCGGAATGAAACTTGCCGTCCTGGCGTTGACAATTTTAGCAATCCCTCCCATCCTGATCAATACTGCACTTGCCTTTCGTACACTGCCTGAAGCTGTGCTGGAGACAGCCCTGGGAATGGGTATGGGAGCATGGCGGACTTTTTTTATCGTAAAATTACCACTGGCTTTTCCGCTTATTTTTGCAGGAGTTAAAACCGCTGTTGTCGAAGTAATCGCAAGCGCTACCCTTGCGGCTTATATCGGAGCGGGGGGACTGGGAAGCCTGATATTTACAGGGCTGGGACTGATGAGAACGGATCTGCTGCTGATCGGTGGCGTTTCTGTGGGAATCCTTTCGCTGCTTTCGGGATATCTTCTTAACCGATTGGATCATAGGATCACAAAATATAAAACGGTAAATAACTAGGAGGAAACTATCATGAAACATTCAGTTTTGAAAAGGGTATCTTTATTTTTAATTTTGACATTCGTCATCTCTATGGCCGCAGGCTGCTCTTCCCAGAAATCCGGTGATGCCGGTTCTGCTGATCAGAAGGCGATCAAAATAGGAACAAAGAATTTTACGGAAAATTTAATTTTGGGCGAGATTTACGCACTGGCTTTGGAAGACAAAGGCTTTAAAGTGGAACGGGTATTCGATATTGCAAGTTCTGTGGTACATACATCTTTGGTAAATGGTGATATAGATCTCTACCCTGAGTATACGGGGACCGGCTTATTAGCCGTGTTGAAGCTTCCGTTGGAAACGGATCCTCAAAAAGTTTATGACATCGTAAAGGAAGAGTATGGGAAAAAATTCAATGTAGTCTGGTTGAATTATGCACAAGCAAATGACGGTCAGGGGTTGGTGATCACCACGGAAGCTTCGGAGAAATATGGAATCAAAACCATTTCGGATCTTCAGAAGAATGCAACCAAGTTAAGATTCGCTTCTCAGGGAGAATTTGATATAAGGGAAGACGGCATTCCCGCATTGGAGGCTGTATATGGGAAATTTGACTGGGCTTCCTCCAAGGTATACGATAACTCACTGAAGTATGAAGTTCTGGCAGCGGGAGAAGCCGATGTGGCTCCGGCATCAACAACAGAAGGAAATTTGATTGATCCCAAGTTCACCCTGTTAGAGGATGACAAAGCGGTCTGGCCGCCTTACAACATCGCTCCTGTAGTCAGAAAAGAGGTCTTGGACGCAAATCCTGATATCGCGGAAATCCTCAATGCCGTAAACTCTAAGATCGATATCAAGACCATTACAGAACTGAATGCCGAGGTGGATGTGAATAAGAGGGAATATGAAGAAGTAGGAAAGGAATTCTATGATTCCATTAAATAACGGCGGAGGCAGAAGATATGAAGAACCTTGTATTCATAAAGAAATTTCAAATTCCGGAAGCTGCATATTCCAATTTAGATAAATTATTTACACCAGAGGAGATAGATTTTGTAAGCCGGATGGAACAGAAGGTTTTTTCGGAAGAAGATGTGAGAGCCATGGGCTTTTCCGATCCTAAGGGCTTTTTGGAGAACAGTTATAAAAGAGGTATTGTGTCTCTGGCGGATGAAGAAAAAGGGACATTCCGGGTATCGGATTTTTATAACAGACTTGATATCTTTTCCGTATCGGAAACGGAAACCTATCGAAGCTTTTCCAAAGAAGACAGAGAGGCTCTGGACGAGTGGTATTTCGATGCCTACTGCAGCGGATTGGATCCGGACCCGGACCGTCCCCCTACGGCGGATGAAGTAATGCCATTGGATGAGGTGCTTGATTTCATCGATAAACAGGAGCGGCCGGTTTATCTTAATTACTGCGATTGCAGAAGCTTGCGGGGAGACTGCGGTTTACCCACAAAGACCTGTATTACCTATAAAAACGGCATAAACTCCTTTGCACACCGGGGCCTGTCAGAACAGATCGATAAGGAGAAGGCGAAGGAAATCGTAAGGAAGGCCGATCAGGCAGGGCTGATGCATACGGTAAATCCCAACGGGATCTGCAATTGCTGCGGAGACTGCTGCTACCTGTTTCGAGGCCAGAAGAAAAGAAACAGTCTGGGAATCTGGCCTAAGGCCTCATATATTATCAACTTCGACCGATCAAAGTGCATCCAATGCGGCAAGTGCGTCAAACGCTGCAGCTTTGAAGTATTTTATAAAGAAGGGGAAATCCAAAAGGATGCATCAAAATGTGTTGGCTGCGGGGTCTGCGTCCAGAGCTGCCCTGTAAATGCGTTGTCGCTGAAAGGAAGATAAGGTTATGGCTATTGCTGTTGAATTTATAAATGTCAATAAACGGTTTCCCAAGGCAAACTATAATGCGTTGGAAAATGTGAATTTAAGCATTGAGGAAGGAGAACTTATCACAATACTGGGAACCTCGGGCTGCGGAAAAACCACGCTGTTAAAAATGATAAACCGTATCTTTGAACCCGACAGCGGTGAGATCAGGCTATTTGGCAGCAGTATCAAAGATATGGACCCTGTCAAGCTGAGAAGAGGGATCGGCTATGTCATCCAGCAGATCGGACTTTTCCCTCATATGACCATTTATAATAATATCGCCACTGTTCCCAAGATTCTCGGGTGGGAAAAAAAGCGGATCGACGACAGGATTGAAGAGCTTTTCCATCTGGTGAATCTGGAGGCGAAGGAGTTTAAAGCCCGCTATCCCGCACAGCTTTC
Source organism: Lacrimispora sp. (assembly GCF_032078915.1). Taxonomy (GTDB): domain Bacteria; phylum Bacillota; class Clostridia; order Lachnospirales; family Lachnospiraceae; genus Lacrimispora. The sequence goes on from NZ_DAMAUN010000072.1 coordinate 29,727, forward strand.
CGGCGGACAGCAGCAAAGAATCGGGCTGGCAAGAGCGCTGGCGGGAGATCCGGCAGTAATGCTCTTTGACGAACCTTTTGGTGCCATTGATGCAATCAATCGGGAGAATCTTCAGGATGAACTTCTTAAAATCCATGAGAAATCGAAAAAGACGTTTCTTTTTGTAACCCATGATATCAATGAAGCCTTTAAGCTGGGCACACGGGTACTGATCATGGATAGAGGAAAGGTGAAACAATTCGATTCGCCAAAAGAGATCACAGCCCATCCTGCTGATGAGTTTGTTGAGGCTTTGATCAGGACCGCCGGAAAGAACTATATTCTTTCGGATAGGGGAGGGATTTGATGATAGCCTACTTAAGTACATATCAGGAGAAATTACTGACCGCTTTGGTGCAGCACTTACAGATCGTAGGTATCACACTGCTTATTTCCATCCTGTTGGCTTTTGCCATCACCCTGCTGAGCATTCGGTCAGAGCGGCTGGTAAATGCGGCAATCCAGATTTTCAGTGTCATCTATTCCATTCCCAGCCTTGCGCTCTTTGCAATGCTCATTCCGATTATGGGTATCGGCAGAAATACGGCGATCTTTGTTCTGGTGCTTTATAACCAGTTTCTTTTGCTCCGCAATATCATGGCGGGACTAAAGGGGGTGGATGAGCCGGTTCTGGAAGCAGCTATGGGAATGGGAATGAACCAGTGGCAGATTTTATATAAGGTGAAGCTGCCTCTTGCACTGCCCGTAATTATGGCTGGAATTCATCTGGCGATCATATCTACGATCGGTATCGCAACCATAGCCGCCACCATCAATGCCGGCGGTTTAGGTACCATACTGTTTGACGGGCTTCGTACAATGAATACTTATAAAATCCTTTGGGGCACGATCTTTTGCGCCGGTATCGCATGGACGGCTGATGTGCTGCTTCAGATGATTGAATCAATATTATATAAGAAGGTGGGATTTAAACATGAGCTATGAAGCATACAAAGACAGTTCTCTCGGCTTTACGACCAGGCAGCTCCATGCAGGATATAACCCGGGAGAGCATTACCGTTCGAAAGCGGTACCGATTTATCATACTGCAGCTTTTGAACTGGGGGATTTTGACCGCTGCACCAGGCTTTTTGACTATTCGGAGGAAGGGCATTCCTATGTGAGATTTTCCAATCCCACGAATGATGTGCTTGAAAAAAGAATAACATCATTGGAGGGCGGAAGTGCAGCTCTTTCCCTAAGTTCCGGTATGGCAGCCATTTCCAATACATTTTTGAATCTTGCAACAGCGGGGGATGAGATTGCGGCGGTTCAGACTTTATACGGCGGGAGCACTACCCTGCTGAATAAAATCCTGCCCGAATACGGAATCACGGGCAGGTTCATAGAGGACGAAAACGATATTGAATCCTATAAACGGGCTATCAATGAGAAAACAAAAGCCATTTATATCGAGAGCCTCGGAAATCCCGGTATGAATATCGTAGATATCGAGGCCATTGCAAATCTTGCCCATGAAAACGGAATTCCCCTGGTCATTGACAATACCTTCGCAACTCCTTATCTCATCAAGGCTTTCGACTACGGCGCCGACATTTTATGCTATTCCGCTACGAAATATCTGGCGGGTCATGGCACCATCATCGTGGGGCTTGTGGTGGAAAAGGGAGGCTTTGATTGGCATAACGGAAAATTCCCTCAGTTTGATTCTTTTTATGAAGAGTATAAGGACTCGATCGGAGAGGAAGAGCTGAGAAAAAACATCTTTACCAAGAGGCTCCGCATCCGGTATCTGACGGACTTCGGATCCCATCTCAGCCCGACCAATGCCTTTTATCTTCTGCAGGGTATGGAAACCCTGTCCCTTCGCATGGAACGCCATGTGGAAAATGCGCTGAAGGTGGCACAATTCTTAGAAAGCCATCCGCAGATTCTGCAGGTATCCTATCCA
>NZ_DAMAUN010000073.1:0-31590 GCF_032078915.1 Lacrimispora sp.
GCCATAACATCTTTTCTCTTCTCAGGTTTGGCCGTGGTATAAAATGCCAGCGCAATTCCGATGGGAGCAAACACCTTAGTCATACCAAACAGTGAGAATCCGCCTCCCGGAAAGACATCCTTCAACGGAACCGTTACCTGAGAAAATTCAATCAGGTGGTCAGCCCAGTATGCCCGGATTCCACCTTCCACTGCCGCCGCATCATACAAAAACGGCGAGTAAATAAAGTGATGCAGACCGGTGGGAATCAAAATACGCTCACAGAAGGCATACACACCGACCCCAAGACTTCCGGTTTCCTTCATAAAATACTGGAAGGTCGCAATCACATGCTGAATCTGCGGCCAAATCATGCAGAACACAAAGGACACCACAAGCATCAGGAAGAATCCAATGGCACAGATAAAGCTGGATCCCCGGAACACCCCCAGCCAATCCGGCAGGCTTGTATCAAAATAACGATTATGCAGCCATACCACGATTCCCGATACGATCAAGGCTCCCACCATGCCCGTATCCAGAGTCTTGATCCCGCCAATCATAGCCAGACCGCTGACACCGCCAATCTCGGCGGAAAAATCCACACCAAACACATCTCCCCAGTTGGTGAGGATGCTTCCGACAAACAGGTTAAAAGTCATATACAGCACGAATGCTTCCAGACAGCACCTGGCATTCTCTTTCTTTGCCAGACCAATGGGCAAACCAATCAGAAACAGAAACGGAAGCTGCTTCATCACCGCATCCGCACCGGCCCGGATGGTAACCCAAAACTTGAGCCAGTTCGTACCAGAATCCGCCAAACTCCCCATAATCATCGGGTTTTGAAATACTGTTGAAAAGCCTACCATAATACCAGCAAACGTCAGTAAAAGCACCGGCGTATACATTGCCCCGCCAAACCGCTGGACTTTTTCCATTGCTTTTTGAAACATAGGACCCCCTCCTATTCGTTAGTCATTTTTTACAGTAGTAAATTCAGATCCCCAAAAATCAACATTTGCTTCAATTAAATCATCCAAAATCTTTTTCGCTGTATCCGTATCCACGACAGTCCGGTTTAAGGCCAATGCCTGGAGCAGTTTTGTCTTATCTTTTTCAAACAGTCCATCCACTGTCAATTTCTCATATGCATATTGGTTCTCCATCATCCCCTTGTAGAAAGTACCAACCGGCTCCATGGCCAGAGCTTCCGCACCGTTGCTGCCCACTCTGCAGGCAACCTCTACCATCATATCAGGATCAATATTCGGAATAATGCCGTTGTTCTTCACAATGATGAGGAAGATGTTATTCTCGTTGTTTAAAATGCTGATTGCCAGTTCTACAATATAGCTGGCATGAACATTTCTCTCACTTCCCAGTTCATATGGCGTTCCTTTGATCTTCCCCAGCTTAATGACCTCATTCAGCATGGAATATACCTTCTTCTCCTTGCCATCCATAATCTCGTTGGCACGGGTATAGTTGGGATCCGAAGTCTCCACTACATGATCCGGATAGAGATAATATTTTAAGTATGTATTTGGAAGATATTCCGGGTAATCCCTTAACATCCGGGCCATAAAATTGTAGGTCTCCAGCCAGGACTGCTCCATCACATGCTCCTCATTCCCCTTGCCGAACGTATGGCCGGAAAGAAGCTTTTCCTTAATCGCCGGAGCCAGGTCCACTCCAGTCTTTTTGTCATATACATGGGTAAACCAGCCAAAGTGGTTAAGGCCAAAGTATCTCGGTTCAAAATCCAGACGTGTACATCCCATCAACTCTCCATACCGGTCCATGATCGCAATGGGCATATCGCAGATGTTGAGAATCCGGTGATCCCCCGGGAATACCCGCTTGGTCGCTTCGGCAACAATTGCCGCCGGGTTGGAGTAATTCAAGATCCACGCTTCCGGGGAGTATTTGCGGATGGTCTTTACCAGTTCAATAATGGCCGGAACGCTCCGCAGCCCGTATGCAAAACCGCCTGCCCCGCAGGTCTCCTGTCCCACACAGCCGTGTTTTAACGGAATTTTCTCATCCTTCTCCCGCATGGTGATCTTCCCTGCCCGAATCTGCACCAGCGCAAAATCTACACCCTCAAAAGCAACCGCCGGGTCCGTGGTATACAAAAAGGTTTCAAGTTCCGGATAATATTCCCGCATCAGAATCTCACCGTACTTTCCGACAATCTCCTGACGGTCTGCTTCAATATCATATAGCACAAGGCGTTTAATTGGAAATTTCTCTTTCTGGGAAGCCAGCATTGCCATTAATTCCGGATTACGAATGCTGCCTCCGCCAACGATTACAACATTATGAGCCTTCATAATTCTAATACTCCTTTTCTTTCAAGTTTTGCGTGTGCACCGCTTTACGAGATACATAATAACTATATTCTCCATTAAATACAATACATTTTTGTGCAATTGTTACCAATACCATAAGTTGTGAACTGTCACAGGAAATGTGAAATTTCACAGCCTGATTCCACCTGTTTTACACAATATAATCCGGAAAATTCTTCAAAAAGAAAAAAGAGCAGCTTCTGCTCTTTTTAAAGGTAAATATCACCCATATACTGAATGCATTTAATACACAAAATTTCAATAACCGAAAAGATTAAGCTCAAAGACTCAAACATCATATCGTCCTTAATGGAAACAGTCTCCGGCGACAGGAACAACTGGTAATCACTCATATTTGCCAGAGTGTTGTCTCCGGAAAAGGTGAGGGAAATCACCCGGACGCCCTTGCTTTTTAGCTGGATCACAATGTCCTTAATAAAATTGGAATTGCCTTTCTTGGAAATGATCAGCACCACATCATTCCGGTCCATAAAGGACAGTTCCCGCTGAAATTCCCCTTCTCCCGTAATATTCTCCACCAAAATATCCAGGGAGAGAAACATTCGCTTAAACTCGCCGGCCGCCGCCCGCTGAATGCTTCCCGTGCCATAGACAAACACCCGGTTGGCCTCATGGAACAGCCTGCAGATCTGGGTCATGTCCATGTCCCGGAACCGTTCAATGGCCTTGATGGTCTTGTCACAGATGGTCTGCAGATAATCAGCCGGATCCCGGGCAAATTCCGTAGTTTCCCAGCGCAGGTAAGTCTTTAACTCACTGTAGCCGGTCAGTCCCAGTTTCTGGGCAAAGCGCATAATGGTGCTTCTTGAAACATTGCACCGCTCTGCTACCTCTTCGATGGAAAGCCCGGAACAAAGAGCCTTGTTATTGCCTACATAATTCCAAATATGCTTGTCACTTGCATTCAGGCTTTCATAGTGTGTACTGAACATTTCCTCCAGCCGCATGTCCCCCTCCATAAATAATCCGACGTATTGTTCCCATTAAACCAAATCACTTTATCTTTAACAATGTTTCATGAGCGGTTAAATCACCTTTTTTTGGTTATTCATCTAATTCATCCATAAACTCTTAGTTTTACACTACATAGCTTTATGTATATTATATCATCTAATAAAATTTTTGCATTCATTCTGCATTAAATATAAAATTTTTTAACCTTCATTATAGTTGCGATTGCGAAAAGGCAACACCAGGCTCTGCAATTATATTTTCACATAGCAATTCTTTCATGTCAACAATTGTATATAAAAATACAAAGCCTTATCAACAGGGTGATTCTTTGCATTTTATCATACCAATCGTAATATACCCATAATGGATTCAGGTACATGCCGGCTTTTGGCATTGAGCAGGATGCTGCATAGAGAATATATTGAATAAGGCGGAAGAATCCTATAGAAAATCGGTGCCGGGACCCGTATCCTGACACCGATTCGTCTATCGCCTGAAAACGGCTGGCTGCCGTTATCTGTTTATTGATGGACGGGCCAGCCGTATCCTTAAAAGGCTGGATCGCCCTCCGCATCCCCGACGTATCAGGTGTACGGAATTACTAGTAAAATCACCTGCGGGGCAGTGCATGAATTGCTCCGCCAATACAATCCTCAAGCGCTTCCCCTACCAATTCATTATAGGTAGGATGAGCCCGCATGGCTTTTAAAATCTGCTCTGCAGTAAGTTTATTGGTAATGGCAGTTCCCATCTCTCCAATCATATCCGTAGCTCTGGCGCACATCATCTGTGCTCCAAGCAATGCGCCCGTTCCCTTATCTGTTACAACTTTAACAAAGCCTCTCTCTTCCTTTGTTATAAATGATTTACAGTTGGCATGGGTTAAGGTTTTCCCGGTAACGGTTTCAATTCCTTTCCCTTTTGCTTCCTCTTCTGTTATTCCGACGCATGCAATTTCAGGATCCGTATAAACACATGACGGAATAACCGACAGATCGATGGACGGTTCTCTCCCGTTCATAAGTTCCACAGCACAGATGCCCTGGGAGCTTGCAGCGTGGGCCAGCTGGATGCCTCCGATCACATCTCCGATCGCAAATACCCCCGGCATACTTGTTTCAAAGTTTTCCTTCACCGCAATCCTGCCCCGGTTCATTTCCAGTAAGGTCCCTTCCTCCAGCAGTCCGTCCGTATTGGGAATGCGTCCGGTGGCAGAAAGCAGGTATGGCGTCTTTATGACCTCAATCTTTTCTTTGTCTTTTGCCATTTCCCCATAGGTACAGATAAAATCCCTGCCCTCTTTTTCAATTTTCCGGACAAATGCCCTGGTATGGATGTCGATGCCTCTCTTTTTCAAAATCAGCTTTAAATTCTGTGAGATTTCTTTATCCAGACCGGGCAGAAGCCTTTCTTCCGCCTCCAGTAAGGTGACCTTGGAGCCAAAGGAAGCGAATACAGTGGCAAACTCCACCCCAATGACTCCGCCGCCTATAATAATCAGGCTTTCCGGTATATGATCAAGCTGAAACAACTCATCGCTGGTCATGACTCCGGGTAGACGGATTCCTTCTATGGGCAAAATAGCCGGCTTTGATCCTGTTGCCAGCAGGATCTGTTTCGCCTGAAGGAGTTCTTCCCCTTCCTCTGTCTTGACCCTGACCGTTCCATCCCTGGTCAGCGTCCCAGTCCCCTGTATCCGATCAATTTTATTACCCTTAAGAAGCTGTTCCACACCCAGTCTGAGACTTTCGGAAGTTTCATTTTTATAGGACATCACTTTTCCATAATCACAGCTCACCTCTTTTGAGATGATTCCGAATCTCTCTCCTGTCAGGACCTCCTGATATAATTTGGCAGCATGCAGCATGGCCTTCGCAGGAACGCAGCCGCGGTTTAAGCAGGTACCGCCCACTTCCCGGTTTTCGATCACAGCCGTCCTCATTCCCAGCTTTGCAGCCTTAATCGCCGCTACATATCCTCCGGGGCCTGCGCCAATAACAAGCAGATCATATCGTTCTTCCATCCTATCCCTCCCTGGTCTCTATAATTCTGCAGCAGCAAAAAACTCTATTAAGTCTTTTATCATGGCCGACTGGGCCTGGGTTTCCGCGGGCACCTGATCCAGCTTATTGCGGATATCTTCATTCTCATATCTGCTTCCCTTTATATACCCGGGGATCCGGTCCATAAGATCCGGTTCCATGGAATCGGAAAACAATTGCAGATCCTGTATGATCCCACTGTTCACCTGAAACTGCCAGATTACATTTCCCCAAACAAAGCGCTTTGACAGTTCGTACTGAAAATCCATGTTACGCCCGTACAGCCAATCCCAGGAAGAAAATTTCTTTCTTCCTTCTGACAATGCTTCCTGGTCTAAATCCTCCTGCCTGCAGAAAACCGCCTTACGTCCATAAGTTTCCTCAAATGCCTCCAGAAGCTTTTCCTTTAACATATCAATGGTTAAATCAGCCCGGTATTCCGAAAGATTGGTTACTCTGGATTTAACGGAATCCACTCCTTTTAATGCCAGCTTATCCTTTGAAACCTGCAGATATTTAGAAAGCTTCTCCATATCTGCATGAACCAGCAGAGTTCCATGATGATAGCATTTCTCTCCTCTGGTATAAAAGGCATTGCCGGAAAATTTCCTGTCTGATACGGTGATATCATTTCGTCCGGATTTTTCTGCATGGATTCCCAGTTTTTTGACCCCATTCAAAATGACATCAAGCTGTTTATCCAGATCATAATGTTTCTTATTAACAAGAAACGTAAAATTTAAATTGCCAAGGTCATGGAATACGGCGCCGCCTCCTGAAAGCCTTCTCACCAGGTGGCCGCCATCCTGCTCCAGTTCCCGGATCCTGCATTCCTTCCATGGATTCTGGTTTTTACCGATCACAACGGTATTTTCATTCTGCCAAAGGTATAGGATAGAAGTATCCCGCCCCGCTGTTTCCAATAAATACTCCTCAATCGCAAGATTCAGATACGGGTCATGGCTGCTTCCGTCTATATATTTAATTTCCTGTATCATCTTTATCTGTTTCCTTATCTGAGAAGTCGTACTTTAACTTTGGATTTCTGGCTGCCCTTACTTCATCAAGTCTTGTGACTGGTGTATGGATGGGCGCCTGATGAAGAGCTTCCGGATGTGACATTGCTGTTTCATGGAGGCTGCGCAATACAGATATTACTTCATCCAAGGTTTCTTTTGACTCTGTTTCCGTAGGTTCTGCCATTAAGGCTTCTGGTACGATCAGCGGAAAATACATGGTCGGCGGATGGATCCCATGGTCCAATAGTCCTTTTGCTATGTCCATGGCTGATACACCGGTTTCTTTTTTAAGCCTTGCCAGGCTCATGACAAATTCGTGCATGCAGGGTCCCTGGTATGCCATATCATATACATCCTTTAATTGCGCCATCATATAATTGGCGTTTAATACGGCATGCTTTGAGGCTTCCGGAACGCCTTCCTTTCCAAGCATAAATAAATACGTCATGGCTCTGACCACAATTAAAAAGTTACCATAAAAGCTTTTCACCTGTCCGATGGTACTGGCAGAACGATGAAACGTATATCCCTTATCCTCCTCAACCATGCTGCCCGGTAAAAATTCAGCCAGGAGATCCTTGCAGCCAACTGGTCCGCTGCCCGGGCCTCCGCCTCCGTGAGGAGTAGAAAATGTCTTATGGAGATTTAAATGGACCACATCAAATCCCATGTCACCTGGTCTTATCATGCCCATAACGGCATTTAAGTTAGCCCCGTCATAGTAGTTAAGTCCTCCGGCTTCATGAACGATTTTTGTAATCTCCAGTATGTTTTTATCAAAAAGTCCTAATGTATTGGGATTGGTCAGCATCAGTCCGGCCGTATCTTCCCCGACTGCTTTTTTTAACTCCTCCAAATCCACTCCGCCGTCTTCTGCAGACGGGATACTGATTACGGAATAGCCCACCATTGCCGCACTGGCAGGATTGGTTCCATGGGCAGAATCCGGTACTATGATCTTTGTTCTTTTTATGTCGCCGCGGCTTTCGTGATATGCTTTTATCAGCAAAAGTCCGGTAAATTCACCGTGTGCTCCTGCTGCCGGCTGGAAGGTCATGCGATTCATTCCGGTGATCTCACATAAGTACTTTTCTGCTGTCTTTAATATTTCCATGCAGCCCTGCACGGTATGCTCCGGCTGCAGCGGATGAATCTGCTTAAAGCCAGGAAGAGCCGCTATGTCTTCATTGATCTTGGGGTTATATTTCATGGTGCAGGAACCCAAAGGATAAAAGCCGTCATTGACACCATATGCCTTTTTCGCTGTTTCTGTATAATGCCTGCTTATATCATTTTCAGACACTTGGGGAAGGTGCAGGCTCTTTTTTCTTAAACTGCCTTCTTCCGGCAGGCTCACCGGCACATCACATTCCGGCAGAATGCTCATCTTTCTTCCTTCCTGTCCTTTTTCAAATATCAGCATAACCTTACACCTCCTTCAGAATGCCAATGACACGGTCAATGTCATCCTTTGCATTCATTTCCGTGCAGCACCATAAGATCTGTCCGGCTCTTTCACCGGTCAAAGGATAGCCACCAAGAATTCCATGCTCTTCCAGTATCCCCAGCACCTGTTCCGCCGGGAGCTTTGAAGCGGTCACAAATTCGTGGAAGAATTCTCCGCGGTTTACAACCGGATACCCGATTGCTTCCAATTGCTTAGCCATATAATGAGCTTTTGACATACACTGGATGGCAGTCTCTTTCAGTCCTTCTGCTCCCATAGCAGATAAATAGACTGATACTGCCAATGCACAAAGTGCCTGGTTTGAGCAGATGTTGCTTAATGCTTTTTCTCTCCGGATATGCTGTTCCCTTGCCTGAAGGGTCAGGACGTATCCTGTTTTTCCGTTGGAATCAACGGTTTCCCCGACAATCCTTCCCGGCAGCTTTCTGATCAGTTCTTTTGTACATGCCATAAAACCGATATATGGTCCGCCGAATGCCAACGGCAGTCCAAGGGGCTGCCCCTCTCCCACTGCAATATCAGCACCGTATTCTGCCGGCGTCTTAATGATTCCCAGGGAAATAGGATTCACGCCCATAATATAGCGTGCATTGGCTTCCCTTGTTATGTTGCCGATCTCTTCTGCCGGTTCCAGACTTCCGTAATAATTTGGATGCTGAATGTAGACACATGCGGCCTGGTTATCCAGATGTTCTTTCAGAAAATCCAGATCTGTTATGCCGTCTTTCTCGGGAATAACCGTCAGTTCCATCCCATTTCCAAAACAATAGGTCTTTATGGTTTCCATCACCTGAGGATGGACCGCTGCAGAAACAAAGGCCCTGTTTTTCTTTCGGTCCCTGCACATAGCTACCGCTTCTGCCGCCGCTGACGCACCGTCATACACGGAGGCATTGGCAGTGTCCATTCCGGTGAGTTCACAGATCATTGTCTGGTATTCAAATATGGATTGCAGGATTCCCTGGCTGATTTCCGCCTGATACGGGGTATAAGCCGTGTACAGGGTCTCCTTGGATAACACGCTTTTCACAATGGATGGAATATAGTGTCTGTAAGCGCCTGCCCCACGGAACATGACAGGAAATACTTTATTCTTTGCTGCGATGCCTTCCATCTTCTTACATACTTCCATTTCAGACATTCCGCCGGGAAGATTCAATCCTTCTTTTAAAATAACTTCCTTGGGAAGCTGCCCAAAAAGGTCTTCTACGCTATTAATACCGATCGCTGACAGCATTTCTTTTCTGTCTTGATCCGTTGCCGGTACAAATGAACCCATATGCAAATCTCCTTTATTCGATTTCATTTTTTACAAATTCTTCGTATTCCTTGAGACTTAAGAATTCTTCTTTATCCGTAATATCAGTTATCTTTGCAAACCAGGCTTCATAAGGAGCTTCATTGATCTTTTCCGGTGCATCAAGAAGTTCTTCATTGATTTCCGATACAACTCCGGTCACCGGGCAATATACGTCTGATACAGCTTTTACAGATTCCACATCAGCAAATACTTCACCGGCGGTCGTCTCGTCACCCTCTTCCGGAAGATTGACGAAAACAAGCTCTCCCAATGACTGCTGGGCATGATCCGTAAGCCCGACCAAAGCTGTTGTTTCATCTTCAAACTTCACCCATTCATGTGTTTTGGTGTAAACCAGATCCCCTAATACTTTCATAATTAATTCTCCTTTTCCTTGTGGATTATTTTGATTTTTTATAAAATGGAAGGGTAACCACTTCCGCGTCTACTTCTCTTCCCCGGACGATTACCGTTACCTTCGTACCTGCTTTTGTATATTCTTTATCCAGGATAGCCATGGCTGCCGGATAGCCCAGATATGGACAATGGGTTCCCGAGGTTGTAAAGCCTGCCTTCTTTCCGTTTACAAGAACCTCTTCCTGTTCCCGAATGATTCCCCGTCCGGTTACTCTTAGGCCTACTCGTTTTCTTATAAGAGAATCTTTATTCGGCAAATGGCTTTTTCCGATAAAATCTTCCTTCTGCATCTTCACTGCAAACCCAAGACCGATTTCCACTGGATTTATATCATCGTTCATTTCATGCCCGTATAACGGCATGCCGGCCTCCAGCCTCAGAGTATCTCTGGCCCCCAGCCCGCAGGGGATCAGTTCATATTCCCTGCCTGCCTCCATGAGCGTTTCCCACATTGTCTCAGCATATGTATTGTCTAAATAAAGCTCAAATCCATCCTCTCCTGTATAACCGGTTCTGGATACCAGACATGTGATTCCGGCCACTTTTCCGTCAAAAACTGCATGATAGTATTTTTCAGGAATATCTGTGGTCAGTTTCATGAGTATTTCCTGTGATCTGGGACCCTGCAGGGCGATTTGCGTGATTTTATCGGAAATGTCTTCAAACACCACTTCTCCTAATTTATGTGCCAGCATCCATTGGTAATCCTTTTCTTTATTGGACGCATTAACAACGATAAAATACTCCTCATCTTTTTTCTTATAAACAATCAGATCATCCACCGTTCCCCCGCGCTCATTGCACATGGGACTGTATCTTGCCTGTCCGATCTCCATATCTGTAAAATCATTGGTCAGCAGCCGGTTAAGATTCTCAAGTGCATCTTTCCCCTTACAGATGATTTCCCCCATGTGGGAAACATCAAAGAGCCCTGCCCTTGTCCTTACTGCCATATGCTCCTTTATGATTCCCTCTTCATACTGGATGGGAAGAAGATACCCGGCAAAAGGGACCATCTTGCCGTGATACTTCAGATGCATTTCATAAAGCGGTGTTTTTAGTTCCATGTTTTAATCCTCCTTAAATAATTTATATGATAATATAGGAACATCATCCGTTTATATGCACAAAAAAAGGCAGAAAGAAATACTCCTATTGGATATTCCTGTCTGCCTCTGTCCTTTTACCTGAAAGATTAACTTCGTCGGTACATAAATGTTCTCCAGAGTTACGTCCGAATCCGATCCTTTTGCCTGAGAGTTTCTGCCTTCCCCTTCGGCGGCACAGATTTGTGCTCTCTCTCTGATTCATCATCCGTTCTTTAATATTGATATTATCAGAGTATTTTTGCACTGTCAATCATTTTTTACACAACCTTTCAGAATGATTCTGACAACTATGAAACTATCTTTCATGGCGACTCCAAGCGGCCTCAGCGGTGCCATTGCAGCACAGGCAATTTATTATAGATAAAATATAAATTAAATGTATAATATGATATACTACTAAAGTCGATTTAAACGGAAAAGTGTTGAATATTCTCTTCCTATCTAAAGTCTATGGGCTTTGGAGAACGAAACTTTTACTATTGGACTTAAATGAAAACCCCTTAAAGGAGGAAAAGTAAGCATGCAGCTACTAGAAATCGTTTTAATGCTTATTATTTATGATATCTATTTTTTTACCTATTTCAAACATATGTTTCCGAGCAAAAGAAACCATTTGCTCTTTTATGCGGCTGCAATTTTTATCAATATCGGCATTACTTTACCCGCCTATCTGTTTCTGGACCATCGGATCGCGGTCCTTTTCATAATGGGTTCGATTATGTTAGGCTTTTTTATGCTGTTTCGTGTAAACCGGGTACAGATTATTTATGCCGGCAGCGTCTATATGTTTTCTATCTATAGCAGCAGAGGGATTATCTGTTCGATCTATTCGATGGTTCTGCATACCAGCATCAAGGATGTCCTGCAGAATGGAAAATATTATAATTCGATAACAGCGTTAGCCGTAATACTATCCATACTGAGCGTCACGTTTGTCCGAACGATAATCGTTCCGGATAACAAGGCCAGGTATGCGCTTACGAACAAAGAGCAGCTTGGTTTTACCGTCGTCTGCCTGATCAGCCAATTGTTATTTCTTATGTTTGTAAACGACGGGCGCTATAGTGTTGAAATTAAATCAACCTGGTATACTGCTTTATATTTTGGGGCTAGCATTATAAGTAAACTATGTATGCAATTTGTTTTTCACCATACTGCCAAGGTGGTAGAATTACTTGAATACGAACTTCATACCCGCAAGCTGCAGGAGCAGCTGGCCAGCCAGATGCGGCATTATCAGGCGTACCGCAAGTTTACGGAAAGCTACCGCATATTCCGCCATGATTATAAGAAGATGATGACTTCCGTTAAGGTTTTAATGAACAACAAGGAATATGAGAAAGCGGCACGTATGCTGGATGATATCCATGACACGATGCAAAGGGAGGTACTTATCCATAAAACTTATTCTGATAATATGCTGCTGGATGCCATCCTGCAGGACGCGGCCAATGCCTGCGGGGAAAAGAGCATCCGTTTTTCAGCACACGCACTTCTTCCTAAAGATGTACGGATGTCAGAGCTGGACATTGTCCGTATTTTTTCAAACACAATGGATAATGCCATAGAAGCCTGCAGTAAAATATCAGATAAAGAACGCTTTATTGAGATCGCAAGCGCCGGAAGCCGGGAGTGGGCAACAATTGAGATCGCCAATTCGTTTAACGGCGAACTGTCCCTGTCAGGAGGGGAACCGGCAACTACAAAAGAAGATAAGGAGATCCATGGATTAGGACTGCGTATCATAAAGGAAACGGTTGAAGGCCTTGGAGGTATGGTAATAATGGATCCAGATCAGGAAAAAAGAATCTTTAAAATCAGGATCTGTATCCCAAGAAGCTCATCTTGAGGTATGATCAGCTGCAAACCTCCTGAACTTTCAATATTGGTATTGTAACAATTACAATTTTATATTACAATTTAATGTGAGTGCTGTACAATTTTAAAACCCAAAGGAGGCGTAACCATGGATTCACCAATCAACTGGTGTGATAAATATTTCCATTCAAAAGACCATGTCGTCCTGACACAACAGGAACTGAATTTGCCGGGTATACGGCTGTTTGCCATGCACAATATCCACAACGCGATCATTCCTCGTTTACCTCATTATCATGAAAATACGTTTGAATTTACCTTTATATCCAGGGGAAGTATATCCTACTATACGAAGGAATCCGAATATGAAGTCTCCAGCGGAAATATCTTTATCTCTTTTCCTGACGAAGTCCACAGCACAAACGAAGTTCCTATTTCCTTAAATGAGCAGTACTGGCTCCAGGTCGATATCAGCGATCCGAAAAACCTGTTATTTTTAAATGAGGAAACTGCAGAACAATTGATCCAGGATTTAAAAAGCATAAAGAGGCATATCATATCCACGGATATCAAGGAGACCCGTCCTCTGATTGAAAAAGCCTTCGAGCTGGCCTTATCCAGCGGAAACCACCTGCTGATTGCCGGATATCTTCTGATTTTCTTCCAGTTAATGATAGCGGCCTCCAAAGAGGACAGATGTTATCTGACCCATGATATCGAAGCAGCAGTCCAGTATGTCGATGAGCATGTCACGGAAGAATTATCACTGCATACACTGGCCGGAATCTGTAATCTGTCCGTCTCACAGTTTAAACAGAAATTCAGGCGGATCGTAGGCATCTCTCCGCGGAATTATATCAATAAGAAAAAAATCAACGTTTCAAAAATGCTGCTTCTCAAGGATATTCCTGTAACAGAGGTGGCCATGCAGTTGAACTTTAATACCAGCAGCTATTTCTCTACTGTTTTTAAAAAATATACAACACTGACTCCCAGCGAATACATTCAATCAGAACTTTTTAATAAGGAAACTAAATAAGTATGGGGAAGATCAGTTTCTGCCAGATTGATCAGCGATTAAAACTGCAGATTAATAATTAAGTTAACAAAGCCGCTCAGTGCAATGCCGAGCGGCTTAAATTGGTTGTATTCATTCCCGCCAGTTCTTATTTTCTGTAATTCCAGCATCCCATTATTTATTTAAATTTGGCATTTCCGCCTTGGATGGCCTTCCCCATCTGGCTCATAACCATTTCATAATACCGGCCTTTTCCGTTCATCAGGCTTTGGTGATTTCCATTTTCCAGGATCTGTCCGTCACCTATCACCATGATGTGATCCGCATCGCGGATTGTTGAAAGACGATGGGCAATTAAAAAACTGGTCCGGTTCTGCATGAGACTGACCAAAGCCTTTTGTATCTCTTTCTCCGTCTTTGTATCAACACTGCTTGTTGCTTCATCAAGGATTAAAATCGGGCTGTCACAAAGAACTGCTCTTGCAATGGATATCAGCTGTCTCTGTCCCTGGCTTAAATTATCGGTGGCTGCGGAGACATTCGTCCCATAACCTTTAGGAAGTTTATCAATAAAGTCGTGGGCATGGGCAATTCTCGCCGCCTGGATCACTTCTTCCTCTGTGGCATCATTCTTAGAATAACGGATATTGTCCATGATTGTTCCACTGAACAGACTGGTATCCTGAAGCACAACGGAGAAGCATCTTCTTAAGCTGTCCCGTCTGATATGGTTGATCGGTACCTTGTCAATCATGATTTCACCGCTGTCTGCATCATAAAACCGTGTTAATAGATTAACAATTGTCGTTTTACCAGCACCGGTTTCTCCGACTAATGCAATGACCTCCCCTGGATTTACGTGAAAACTTACGTTTTTTAGAATCGGCTTTGTTTTATCGTAAGAAAAACTCACATTATGAAAAGAAACCTCTCCCACCGGATGTTGGATTTCTACCGCATCTATATGATCTTTGGTTTCTTCCTCATAATCCAATATTTCGAAAACCCGCTCAGCTCCGGCCAGTGCAGATTGTATCGTATTAAACATTCCTGCCACCGAATTCAGGGGTTGTGCAAACTGCTTTGAGTAACTTAAAAAGCTCACGACTGTACCTACCTTCAGGCCATAGCTTACCGATAATATACCACCTAAGATCGCAACAACAGCAAATACAAAATTATTAATGACATTCATTAACGGCATCATATAACCTGACCAAACCTGGGCTTTGCTGCTGCTTTCACATAATCGCTCGTTGATTTCTTTAAACTGCTGAATGACATCTTCTTGTCTGTCAAAGGCTTTCACCATTTTTAAACCAAGAATATTCTCTTCGACGACACCGTTCAGTGCCCCAAGACTTCTCTGCTGTGCCAAAAAGTAAGCACGGCTTCTGGCAGCAATCGTTTTTGTCAATAAGGAAACTAGCGGCACGCACAGCAAAACCATAAAGGTAAGCGGCAGATTCAAACGGATCATGACTGCCAGAGAACCCACAAGGGTTAAGATGCTGGAGATCAGCTGTGTCGTTGTCTGAGCTATGGTGGAACTGATATTATCCACGTCATTTGTAATTCTGCTCATGGTATCCCCATGTGACCGGGTATCATAAAATTCAAGAGGAAGCTTCTGCATTTTCTCAAAAAATTCAGTACGAAGCGTAAAAACCAGCTTCTGGGAGATTCGCAGCATCATTACACTATTAATCAAATTAAGCAGCCAGTTGGCCAGATAGAAACTTAATATGATGATAAGCAGTGAAACCAGCTTGTCGGAGTCCACACTCCTATTTATGATATCGAAGGTATTGAATGTCTTACCCACATAATATGGAATCGCTACTGATATTAGGGAAGAGAGAACGGTCAGAAAGATCGCCGCAAATATGGTCTTCCCCCACCGCATGTAGATTTTAACAATCCGAAGCAGCGTTCCTTTTGCATTTTTAGGTTTTGCAGTCGGGGCAAAACGGTCTCTTCCGCCTCCCGGACGCTGACTTATTGTCGGTACTTTTGGCTGCTGCTGACTGAATTTTTCTGCCATACCTTATGCCTCCCTACCGCTTTCAATCTGTGTGTGATAGATATCCTGGTAGACTTCACAGGACTCCATCAATTCTTCATGGGTGCCAAATCCCACGTTCCGGCCATTCTCCATAACCAGAATTTTATCCGCGGACATGGCAGTTCCGCAGCGCTGTGTAATCATAATCACCGTCTGTTTTAGCTCTTTATCTTTAAGACCTTCCCGTACCTTTGCCTCGGTAACAGCATCAAGCGCACTGGTCGCGTCATCTAAGATCAGTATAGCAGCTTTTTTCAGGATTCCCCTGGCGATTGAAAGGCGCTGCTTCTGCCCTCCGGATAAATTCACTCCGCCGCTTCCAAGAATACTGTCATAACCATCAGGCATCAGCATGATAAAGTCTGCCTGCGCTTTATCTGCTGCCTGGCGCAGCTCATCTGTGGCGGCGTGTTTATCGCCCCATCTGAGATTATCCGCTACTGATCCCGAAAACAGCATTGGTTTCTGGGGAACCACCGCTACATTACTTCGGACCTCATCTGCGCCCAGCATTTTTATATCGTAATTGTCCAGTATTATTTTTCCGCTGTCCACATCATAAAAACGAAGCAGCAGCCAGGTAATCGTTGATTTTCCGCTCCCGGTGGGGCCGATAACCGCAAGGCTTTCCCCGCTGTTTACGGAGAAGGAAAGATCTTTGATTGCCGGAACCCCGCTGCCGTTTGGATAGGCAAAGGTAACATTTTCAAAGGTGATTTTCCCACTCAGTTTTCTATTTTCATAACTTCTCAAACAATCTTCTTCACAGTCAAATACTTCACCGATCCGGGCCGTGGAAGCTTTGGTACGGACGAATATGGTAAATACATTCGTTATCATAATGAGAGAGGTAAGTATCTGTGCCATATAGATTGTAAACGCCGTAATATCTCCTGTATTAGCAAGGTCCATCGTAAATAGCCTGCTTCCAATATAAATCACAACGGCTGTTCCGATTCCCACAGCCAGTGTCAGAAGAGGTGAGATCACTGTAACGACCATTTGGGAGGAGATCCCTTTCTGCATTAAATTCTGGTTAGCCTCTTCAAATTTATCTTTTTCCTTTCCAAAAGTACCAAACGCTTTGACCAGCCGGACACCGATCAAATATTCCTGTACCTTTGAATTCACCTGATCCATCGCCTTTTGAAGCTGGTAGAATCTTGGATAGCTGATTTTCATGCTAAAATAAATTAATATGGTAACGACAGCTACTACTCCGTAAATAATGAGACTGAGCCGGATATTGAGCAGGCTTGCCAGTACTATGCTGCCAATACAGACAACAGGTGCCTTAAGGAAAATACGCATCATTCCATTTACAAATTGTATAATTTGAGAAGTATCATTTGTCATCCTGGTTATGAGCGAACCGCTTTCAACCTTATCCGCACTTACTTCCGAAAAAGACATGATTTTCTCAAATAAGTCTGCCCGCAGATCCGCCCCCATCCTTTGAGAGACGTGGCTTGCCAAAATATTTCGCGCAACGGCAAAGCAAGCGCCTATCAAAGTTACAAGGAGCATCAGCATGCCCCAGTAATAAACCTTTGCCAGAGAGCCTTTTTCAATTCCGCTGTTTACGATATGTGACATCAGCGTAGGTCCAAGCAAATCACAGACCGCTTCCAGCGTCACGCACAAAACGGCTATGAAAAACGGCTTTTTATATCTTCTGAAATATTTGCTATAAAGTTTCATTATTCTCCTCAGCTTCCAATATGATCTTATTCCTGAAATCATTGCCAAATGTGATAAAATATAGTATATCACGCAAAATGCTGAAAGTTAATAATTTCTGAGTTTTTCTTTTGCAGTTAACCAGTTATGCGCAATCCGCTATGCTATCTCATGAGGGTAAACAAAGGCAGACAACTTTATATGCTGTCTGTCCTGCAATTTTTCATTTTCTAAATATTTCCATGATATTTTTTGCGATTTGGCCCATAATAATATTGTGTTCAAAAACACATCATTATAGACGGAGGTGTCAAGCTATGGATGGCAATGCGGAAATAACAGTTTAGCTGTTAGCGAAGTGTTGTTAACAGCTTAACCCTAAGTACGAAAAATACCCCAAAATTTTAATTTTGGGGTATTTTTCTTTTTATCTTATGATTCCACCAGATTTAAAAATCTGACCAGTTATATTTTGTCCTATTTGCAAATGCTGTTTATGCGCTCCGCAGTTATCTCACCGTAATACTTTTCCATAATCTGACCATCTTTGATCCATACGAAACAGGGCGTATTCTCAACATCAAGCCGTTTTGCAATGCCATCTGATTTATAAACGTCGATGCAGGATACCCGGATGTCGCTATGATCCTGTTCAAACTCTTTGAAAACCGGCAGCAGTTCTCTTGAATAGGAATCGATTGCATTATAAATGTATACCAGCGAAGATTTTCCTTCATTCATAATCTGCTTTTCAAATATTTCACTTTCCGAAACAAATTTTTCTGCACCGTATCCGGCAACGGCTCCGTCTCCCACCGCAGTTGCAACCTGCTTTAAGTATTTGTCACGTACATCTCCCACTGCAAATACTCCGGGGATGTTTGTTTCCATCCGTTCATTTGTTAACAGATAACCGCCTCGGTTCATGTCCAGAATGTCACGGAATATTTCTGTATTTGGCAGATAGCCGATAAACAGGAAACAGCTGTCCACATGTACGGGGACTTTTTCCTCTGTTTTCACATTTTTTAACACAACCGTGTTCAGCCTTTCATCTCCTTCAAAGCTGTCCACAACCGTATTCCAGATAAATTCCATTTTCGGATTTGCCAGAGCCTGTGCTTTTGCAATCTCGTTGCAGTCCATTTTGCCATTCTCATGCATGACAGAAACCATAACTTTATCTGCAAATTTAGTTAAAAATATCCCTTCTTCAATGGCTGCATCCCCGCTTCCGATGACCATAACGGTCTTTCCGGTGTTTGCCGCTGCATCACAGGTGGCACAGAAAGAGATCCCTTTGTCGTAAAGATATAATTCCTCATTTTTTGCACCGGTCAAACGCGGCTTGCCGCCGCTTCCGATAATAACGACCTTTGCCTGGTAAATGGTACGAAATGTCTCTACCTGTTTGATATCCCCTTCCAGAGATACGGATTTTACATCAGTTAATTTAAACTCCACACCAAACTTTTTGGCCTGTTTATGAAATAATTCCATCAGTCCGAGGCCTGTCGCCCCATCCGGAAAACCGGGATAGTTCTCTATTTCATTGGTATATGTGGCAAGCCCGCCTACCAGAGTTTTTTCTATGATCAATGTTTTCAGCTTTGCTCTGCCGCAATATATTCCTGCAGTTAAGCCGGCTGCTCCGCCCCCTATAATTACAACGTCATACGATTCTGTTTTTTTAGTCATTGCAACCTGTTCCTCTCTGAATATTCATATATTTTTATAGGGGCAATCAAATATGATCGCCCCATGATTACAAATCACATAAAATATTTGGCTAATAATTTGCTTCCCAGAAAAGCTCCTACCAGCAGAAATGCACCGAATACCCACCCGGATAAGGAAAAGGATGAAATTGCGGTAAATAACGCTCCTATATTACAACCATTTGCAAGTCTTGCTCCATAGCCCATTAACAAACCGCCAAGAACTGCCGCTATTACCTGTTTTAAAGACTTGATCTTCTTGATCTTAAACTGTGATGCAAATAGCGTTGCCGCAAAAGCACCCAGTACTATGCCCAAATTGCGGATGGAAGCACCGTCTGCCAGAAAGCTGGCGTTTAGTTCCTTCTGCATTTTTTCTGAGGCATAATATACCCAGCCGCTTGCGTCGCCGCCAAGAGCTTTGTAGATCCAGGTTCCCCAGTTGGCAAATGCGCTTGTTACACCCCAGCCGCTGCCAAGAGCTGCAAAATGGGCAATTTGAAATACTGCAAGCAATACAGCACCGGCCACGTATGTTAAGGGTTCTTTTAACAGCTTTTTGTAAATGGGATGATCGCCAAGCTTAATAAAAAATTGTTTCAAATTTATTCACCTGCTTTCACAGAAGTTATCTACTTCGTCTTCTCGATGACAATTTCCCATTCTCCATCATCTACTTCTTCAATTTCTACGTTATGTCCCTGTTTTCTGGCCCACTCAGGAATATTCTTCATTGCACAGCTATGATCGATGGATACAGCCAGAACGTCTCCTACGGATAACTCATTGATTTTTTTCTCAGTTTTCATAAGCGGGACTGGACAAGCCTCTCCCAGACAATCTAATGTAAATTCAGCCATTTCATATCTCCTTTAATTTAAAATTATTTTAATCTGCACTTCCCATTTTCTTTTCCTGCCATTTGACAGCTGCTATGTATAACAGCACAATGATCAGCCCCTGTACAACGATTGCACCAAACCAGCCAAATACGTCCGGCAGAAAGATCTTCGGAGCATTCTCATTGAATTTGCTCCAGAAGTTCATATCGTGTGCACCCCAGAAAGAACCTGCTATGAAAAATACCAAAGACAGCATTTGCATGGTAAAGCCCTCTCCAACGCGCATCAAGGTTCCGGATGCGCAGCCGCCGGCAATGACCATTCCGATGCCAAACAGGACTGCACCCACAGCCAATGGCAAACCGATGGGCGCTACGCCAACCATATTGAGATTGGAATCCGCATTTGCCAATATACCGGCATACTTGATTGCCCAGAAACCGACGCTTGCAACTGCAACTGCAACCAGTACGGCTCTTGTTACGGATGTGCTTCCTGTGATACATGGATCACGGAACGCTGCCGTAAAGCAGAAACGTGAACGCTGCAGGATATACCCGAATGCAATACCGAATCCCCAATAAACAGGCAGCTTATTGCTCCCTCCTGCCAAATAAGATCCAAAAGCAATGATCAGGATTGTAACCAGAATTGCGTATGGGATCTGGCTTTTTTTCGGTTTTCTCGGCTTACGCACTCTTTCCCCACCAACTTTTGTGTTAACCTCTGACACGTAAATCCCCCTTTCTTAAAAATAGTATTTGTTAATATTATAACAAAATCACAATTCAGATTATACCATACTTATCAGAATCCGGTTAATCAAGAATCTGATATGTCATAAGATTTACTTATAACCCATTATTTTATCACTCTAGCCACACCGAATTATATTTGATATAATAAAAGAACAAAAAAAGAACTGTTAAGTTTTTAACAGTTCGAACGATTGATTCATAGTTAAATTCAGAAAGGCGGGGTAACATGAACATTCAAAACCTGAAAATGTTTATAAAAATAGTGGAATCCGGCAGCATCTCAAAAACTGCCGAACAGATGAATATCAGCCAATCCGCATTAAGTCAGCAGCTTCGGGTCATGGAACAGGAATTCAGTGCGCGGCTTTTTGAACGGAACTATCAAGGTGTGATTCCGACTAACATCGGTATGATTGTCTACAACCGCGCCCTTGAGATCTTATCGTCCTATGACAGAATGCTGGTTGATATCACCAATGCACAGAATCAAAATAAAACCGTACATATCCTCGCTTCTCCCTGTGTATATTCCTATGCCCTGCCATGCACGTTTTACCATGTAAAAAACAAGTATCCGGAATATACCCTTAATATGGAAATGATGTCCAGCAGAATCATAGAGGAAAAAATATCAAAAGGCGTTGCCGATATGGGAATCATCATAGGCAGGCCCAAGGATAAAAATCTATCTGCCAAAAAGGTATTTACCGACCGCGTTTTTCTGGTTGCAGGAGAAAAAATGAAGGTTCCTGCCCAGTTAGACTGCCAGGATCTTTATCATTATCCGCTGCTGATGCTGGTAAAAGCCCAAAAAACAAGACAGGTACTGGATAAAATGCTGAACAAAAACGGAGTCCTCATCAATCAGCTGCACATTCCTTATGCCCTTGAATCCACAGAATCCATTAAGCTGTCCGCAATTAATGGTTTTGGGCTTGCTTTTCTTCCCTACATGGCAATCAAGAAGGAACTATACAATAAACAGCTCCGCATTGTTGAATGTCCATGCCTGGAGTTTGATAATGAATATTATTCCATAAAAAATGCCGGCAGTGTTCCTCTCAATTATGAATCGTCTAAACTCATTAAGTATATGGAAGCGATATTAAAAGAGACTATTTGTTAGCAGAAATGGTGACTTCCCATACACCGTTAATGACTTCTTCCGCATCATATTTCAATTGATTGGCATCACAAAACGATTTAATATTAGAAATTGTACAGCTATGATCCGTAACCAACATGCATTCCTCTCCGTTTTTTATGGAATCAATCACATTTTTTAGTCTCAAGACAGGTACCGGACACATATCACCAAGGCAATCGATTTTAACCATAAGCGCTCCTTCTGCACATCCTATACCTTCACAGGCTGCTGTGCTTAAGATCTGACAAAAAACAGGGTACAGATTCATTTTATCTAAAATATTGCTGACTATCAATAGGGAACTTTCAATATATCCTGCAATAAAAAAGCTGCCGCTATATAGACTTCTCATCTATTTAGCAACAGCTTCTTTTTATCTCCTATCTCCCCGCTATCCAATGCCGGCAAAAGCAACCGGCCAGGATAGCAGATACCAGATCATAACAGCCTCATAAAGCGATGCCGCAAAGCAGCAGGAGACCTCGTGAACCATGGCGGTACATGCTCCTTCATAAGCTATAATTGTCCCAGACGGTAAAGAGCCAGTGCATAGATCTTTGCATTGTTCATTAAGTCTTCCACACTCATCCACTCATTGGGATTGTGGCTGATGCCTTTCTGACCAGGGAAGCTTGGACCAAAGGGGACAATTCCCGGCATGGCCTTGGCATAAGTGCCGCCTGTGGTGGTTACAGGGGTGCCATCCTGCCCTGTGACCAGTTCATAGCTCTCCTGCATGGCCTTAACCATTGGCGTGTCCTTTGGGAATACCACCGGGTCAAAATTCTGTATAAGTTCTGCCTTAAGCCCTTCTGCCCCGGCCTTCGCGCGGATGCGCTTCATAATTTCCTCTATGGTAACGCCTCCCGGATAGCTTAACGTCACATCAAAGGCCGCCTGTCTCCCACCGCAGAGACTGTCAGGAGCCACGCTCAGCTTATATCCCCGCATCTCTATCATGCCATATTCCTCGTGGCTAAAGTCAATCCCCAGCCGGTCGCCTGTATTCCTGGCTCCGATAAAATATTTGTTTACAAAATCAAAAAATGTTTCCAACTGCTCCATTCTGCCTGTCATCCGAACTACGGCTCTGCCCCGCTCACTGTACACCACCGGATACTTGCAGTCCGGTGTGAAGCCATAAAGAGGCGGTCTCTCCTTTGTGAGATAATACTTCAGATCCTCAAATCCGGATTCTTCGTCGCATCCGAAGATGATGCGCACTGGATTCTTAAGAGTAAGCCCAGCCTCCTTAATAGCTGCCAGGCCATAGAGGCATGCCATGATTGGTCCTTTATTGTCCAGCACTCCCCTGCTGTAGATGACTCCGTTTTCCAGATGACCGCTGAAAGGCGGCTGCTTCCAGCCTTCTCCTGCCGGAACCACATCCACATGACCGATGGCGCAGACATAATCTTCTCCCATGCCATACTGGGCATATCCCATATAATGATCCAGGTTCACAGTGTCAAATCCCAGCTTCCCGCTGATATCCAGGGCACATTCCAATGCACGCTTCACACCAGAGCCAAAGGGAGCCCCGTCACAGGCGTCCCTTTCCACACTGTCAATGCGTACCAGCTCCTGGACACTGCTGATGAGCCGGTCCTTTAACCGGTCC
Source organism: Lacrimispora sp. (assembly GCF_032078915.1). Taxonomy (GTDB): domain Bacteria; phylum Bacillota; class Clostridia; order Lachnospirales; family Lachnospiraceae; genus Lacrimispora. The sequence continues at coordinate 23,331 of NZ_DAMAUN010000073.1, forward strand.
ACGCAGTCCAGGATCTTCTTATCTGAATCGTTTTCAATCGTTCTGTCTCCCATATCTTATTCCTCTATGGGCGCCGTGCGCGTCTTCATATAATGTTCCATCCATTCCTCAGAGGCTTTCTTATAAGTGCAGCGGCCGTCCTCCTCACGGGTTACCAGGTAAACCGTGGGTTCCAGTTCCTCCGTGACCACTGCGAAAGAAAATCCCTCGATATTTGTGGCGACACCCCACTCTCCCTTAGGATTCATGGCAATGAGGGATATGTCACCGGCCTCGCCCCGACGTTCCCGAAGTTCCATATCCAGCCGGTTCACCGCTGTCTCACAGGCTTCCTGAGGATGCATTCCCTCTCCCATAAGCCGGACGATCTCATAAGAAATGCAGCCTTTCATCAGATCCTCTCCCAGGCCGGTGGCGCTGGCGGCTCCTTTCTTGCTGTCGGCATAGAAGCCGGAACCGGATATAGGAGAATCGCCTACCCGGCCCTTTTTCTTCATGAACAGGCCGCTGGTAGAGGTGGCTGCCGTCATCTTGCCGTTCCCATCCAGGCAGGCCATACCTACGGTGTCATGGCCGGAATAAGGCTTAAGCTCCTTAGCTGCTGCCTTGGCCGCCATCTCCTTAACCCGCTTCCTGTAATGTGCCTTGGCTCTGTCTGTCAACATATTCTTACGCTCAAAGCCTTCCTTGTGGGCGAATTTCTCAGCCCCCTCAGCTACCAGCATGCTATTGACTTTCTCCTGGCTTAAGCGTCTGGCAATGGACACCGGATTGGCAAAGTCCCTGATAGCAGCCACAGCTCCTATATCCAGTGTGCTGCCATCCATATAGGCGGCGTCCATTTCCACTTCCATTTCCTCATTAGGCAGTCCGCCGTAGCCTACGGATTTATAATAAGGGAAGTCCTCCACCTGACGTATGGCCAACTCGATGGCATCTCCTGCGTCGCCGCATTCTTTTAGCAGCTCAGCTCCCTTGGTAATCCCTTCTACGGCCATACGCCAGGTTGCTATCATTCCCCACATGGCAAAGACCTCCTTTTATCTAAAACAGAATTCATGAATCAGCTCCGAAGTGTCTGCACCGTCTGCCAGGGCCCTGGCCAGAGCACACATATTTCTTAAGGCGTCATTAAGGCCCAGACCGCCCTTTTTCGGTGTCTCCACAATCGATACTTTATCTTTATAAGCTGCAATGGTATCTGCATTCTCCACAGACATGGCTGCAAATGCCTTTGCCTTGGTGGTTGCGTTAATATCGCAGGCCACCTTGGCGCACATCTGTGCGTAGTCCGCATAGTTAAAGGCTGGCCCGCACATTACCACATCCGGCTGCAGCTTGTTCACCATGGCACAAAGCTTGCGGCTGACCTCCTCCGGATCGGCAAGGTATGTGCCATTGCCGCAGCACAGACAGGCCAGGATGTGTCCGTCCACCTGTTTTAAGAAAGGCTCCATCATGACTGCTGGTCCGATGGTCTCTTTTTTCCCTGTTAGGGGAACCATGGTGTCGTCCTTGGTTCCAAGTCCTGACTGAATCTGGTCATATATCATAATAAGCTTCATACCGTACACCTCATTTTATAGATCATCAAAAGAAAGATCGTTAAGATCAATATCGTCGTCATCGGTTTTCTCAGTTTTCCTGGTCTCGTCTTCCATGTACTGTTTATCCATTATCTTGATGAACGGCATATAGATGAATACGCCCAGAACAAGAAGAATCAGCTGAAGCACGGCCCCCTGCCAGCCGGTTGCCAGGAACCCGGAGAGGATCACAGGCATGGTCCACGGGATTGCCACACCAGAGCACAGAGGAACCAGGCCGATGCTCATGCAGAAGTAGGAAATCACAATGTTGATGGTGGGCACCAGCATGAAAGGAATGAGAATCATTGGGTTCAGTAAGATGGGAAGGCCAAACACAATAGGTTCATTGATTCCGAACAAGCCAGGAATAAATGCCAGTTTCCCTAACTCTTTGATACGCTTGGAACGGCAGAAAAACAGCATTGCAATCAGCAGAGACAAGGTGGAACCGCAACCGCCAAACGTGGCAAACAGATCCTGGAACTGCTGGGATATAATATTGGGCAGAGGCTGGCCTGCCTGTAATGCAGCCAGATTCTCCGCAGACAAGGTCTGAAGGATGGGATTGAATACCGCGCCCACCACGGAACCGCCGTTTACTCCGAAGAACCAGAAGAGATGGAGGAAGATATAAGCGATTACCATAGCCGGAAGGGTGTTGCCCAGCTTAAGGAGAGGAGTCTGCAGGATCGTAAACACAAAGTTGAATGCGTTATCATATGGGGTCATGGCAAAAATAATGTTTATGATGAAGAACACCAGCACGGAAATTCCGGCAGGAATCAGGGCAGAGAAAGACTTTGCCACGGTAGGAGGAACACCGTCAGGCATCTTGATGATCCACCCTTTTTTATTGACCCACGCATAAATGTGTACCGACAGGAACGCCACAATAATTCCTACGAAGATTCCCTTGGAACCCACCCAGCCCAGGGGAATACCTGATACAGCAGTATCATTTACCATGATCTTATAAGGCATGATCAAGAACCAGCATACCAGTGATACGGCAGCGCCGAACAACTTATCGACCTTCATCTGCTCGGAAAAGGAATAGCCGATTCCAACGACTGCCAGCATTGCCATGATTGAGAACGTGGCATCGGTTGGCTTGGCAAAGTAGGCATCCCAGTTCTCCCCAAAGAACCTTGCCCAGAAATTAGTCCACCCGGGAATCGGGAAATTGGCAATGAGCAGGAAAAAGGAACCCACGATTAACAGCGGCATGGACAGCAGGAAGCCGTCACGAATTGCAATGAGATACTTGTTCTTTCCGATTCGCTCTGCCAAAGGCATGAGTATTGACTCTAATTTACTTAACATATTGTTATTCCCCCGTTTTTATTTGTTCTTGCTATGATAAGTTCTGCTTTTTAATAGCCGTTATTTGGAAGCTTTTAAAAGTTTTATTGCTGATTTAAGGACCTTCTCACCATTCATCATGCCGTAATCGGTCTGGTCAATGACCTGTATCGGGATTCCTTTGCTTCCAAACTTTTCCACAATCTCACCGTAACGGTATTTGACCTGGGGTCCCAAAAGGATCACATCCGGATGCTTTTCATCGATGATCTGTCCGATCTTGCCATCCGGGAAAGCTTCCACTTCAATGGGAAGGTTATGCTCATTGGCTACGCTCTGCATCTTGCTTGCAAGCATGCTGGTTGACATTCCTGCACTGCAGAATAAATACACTCGTTTCATTGTAAAATCCTCCTTGCTATTTGCATTTTATTATTTCCATTATTTACTCCCCACCTTCTCCTCCAGCTCAACGATCCTCCTGTAGCTGGCGATCATCTCTTCTGCGATGATTTTGAATCCTTCCGCGCTCATAAGCTGGTCTTCCGCATGGATCAGAATCAGGGAAGTGCCTACCGGCTCGCCCTGGGCCTCTTTCTGGATCAGTTCAAAGTGGGCCTCATGTCCTGCCAGGAACATTTCCTGACCGGCTTTCATACATTCCCCGGCACCGCCGAAATCCCCATGCTTTGCTTTCTGGATCGCCTCTATATAGCTGGACCTTGCTCCGCCTACATTGGATATGATTTTAAAGCAAATGGTCTCCAATCCCTCTAACATATTGCTGCCTCCTGAATGTGTTGATAATATGCAAAATGCAGCAAAACCTTTTTGTTTGCTGCATCTTAACTTAAGCTGCCTTAATTAATTTTAATTATAAGGCTTTTATTCACTTTTTTCCTTAAAGGCATTTCCTAGCTCTTAGGAAATTCACTCCATGATCCGGTCGATAAATTCCTCATATCCGCAGGGAGCCGCCAATTTTGCCAGCTCCTCAGGCTGATTCACGATGTTGGATATCCAGTCAAAGAAGATTTTAATCATCCTGGCATCCCCTATATTGATGGCAAACAGCATCACCAGCCGCACCTCAAAGACCCCCCATTTCACAGGATTCTTAAGCTGGGCCACCGCAATGGTGGAATTCCCGGCAAAGGCTCCGAACGCGTGGGGAATCGCAAATGTATTCACAAAGGAGGTTGGGGTCATCTGCTCCCTCTTTAATACCACATCTGTAAACTCCGGATCCACAACCCCCTCTTGTACCAGGCCTGAACACAGCATGCGGATGATTTCCTCCGGGCTGGTACAGTTCACTTCTGTGTGGTAGTGTTCCCTGCGGATCAAGCTGCCGATGTGGGAGGAGAATTCCAGCCGGAATCCTTTCTTATCCAGCCGGTTGATGGCCTGGAGAATCCTGGACTCTGTCTCGGAATCCACGAATAAGTTAATGGAGACGGTCTCCACGTTCAACCCATGTTCCAGGGGAAATGTACTGAGCAGAAGATCCGGATCCAGAGAAGACACTACCTCCTCTTCAAAATAACCAAAGACCTTCACCACTTCCATCCTCTCACGAAACATATCGGAAATTTTCTTCACACACATATCAGAAAAGGACTGGTTATGAGGCAGAATCATAACGGCATGATATTTTCTTTCTGTTTTCATACGCTCACTGGCAGCTCCCAGATGAAGGGCGATATAGCAGCTCTCTGCATCGGATATGGGAGTTTTAAGCCTATCTTCCAGAAATTCCACCACGTAGATGCCCATCTCGAAGACCAGAGGGTATTTGCGCTTGATCTCTTCCACAAACACATCCTCCATCCGGACCTGGTTCCTGACACGCTCTACCAGACCGTGGATGTGCATCTTAAGACCGGCAATAAGATCCCCATCCTGCCGGAAATCAAGCCCAAACAGAGTATATATCTGTTCCAGGGCCTCACCTACCAATTTCCTGGTACTCAGCCACCTGCCGCCGAAATTCACGTAATCGTCGGTATAATTGGAAGCTTTTCTGCCCATGACAACCAGGGCGAACATCCCCACTTCTCCCTCATGGATCTTTATATGCAGGCGTTTGGAAATGCGGTCAAAGAAGTCCTTTGAAATCTGGAACTCGATGGTATCCTCTAACCCCTGCATCTCCTCTTCCATACTGATGTAGTTGGCGCAGTTCATCCTCTCAATGCTGGTGCCGGCGTGCAGGATCAGCATGGGAAACATGGATTCATGAATGGAATAATCGTATTCCTTCAGCACATCCACGAATATGTCCTTTACCTCAATTAAGTTGAAGCTTTTGTATAGATTGGCCAGCATATTTAAGTTGAGAAAATTCTCCTGTACCTCTGCCATCAGCAAATCCCTGTAAAACCGCCGTTTTCCGGCCTCATCCCCCTTTAAGGATATGCATTCCTTATTGCGGACCAGCTTTAAACCGGGATAGGGCTCCAGCATTTTGCGTATACGCTTTAAGTCATTGTCAATGGAGGCTCCGCTGACATAGATCTGGCTCTGGAGAAGGGTAAGGTTCAGCTCCTTCACTTCGAATAACAGCTTCTGAATCATGTATGCGCAGCGGGCACCCGGAGTCTGGGGAATATCCGTCCCCCTGGATTCTTTTGGCGACAAAGGCGGCAGACTGGCATTTTCACAGATTCGGTAACCCCGCCGCACATTAGACTCTATGGGAGGCGGGGTCATGTGTCTGTTAATGGACTCTACATCAGAGCGTATGGTACGGTCCGACACCTGCAGAAGAACAGCCAGGCGTCGGCTGGTGATCCAGTCTCCCAGCTCTGATAATATGGCAAGCAGCTGCTCCTGTCTTTGATTCTGCATGTCTAAATACTCCTTTTCTTGCTGTGTTCTTCCGTAAAATCCCTTGTTTAAAGGATGCTGAATGCAAATACCGTCCATGGGTTTGCGTAATCCAGCAGAACATGTTCATACTCTGGAAGATGACCGATCACGTTCTTGCGGCCGTCATTTGGCATGTCTTTGGTCACGATTTGCAGTTCCCCCTTATATTTGGGATAGCCATCATTTAATATAACCACATCGCCGGGTTTTAAATCTCTGGTATTAGCAGCAGGAATAGAGCGGTCCGCAAAAGTGACTCTTGGGCCGGAGGAACGGATCATATAGTCGTTCAAATCACCTCTTACCACATGACGGAGTTCATAATCCAGGATCTGGCGCTCGGTCTGAGTCAGTTCTTTCTCCAATTGGATACCAAAGGTCAGAATACTGGTATTAATGCCGGCGCAAGCCTTGAGTTCCTCATCAGCAGCATAGGCATTGGCGATAAGCACATCATCTATCATTCCGGTGGCCAGCAGATGGCGCACCTGAAAATCAATCGGAAGGCCACGATGCATCTCCAGAGTGCACAGTCCTTCATTAACGGGCCAAGGACCGTATGCTCCTGGCGCGTTGCTGGACACAAAGGCTGCTACCTTAAGTCCAAGGGTTTTCATCTTATCATTACAGGTGTTAAATTGTTTAAGGCTCAATCCCGTATACTTCTGCGGATAAAAATTGTGACAGGTAATCAGCTTGTCACGATCCGGATGGTGGTCTATGACATTCTCCACATAGGCCAGCTTGGTGCTGGCATTGAGCTCTATCTTAAGCCCCTGGGGATTGTAAGTCATAAGACTTTCTTTCATGCCGTCAAAGCCTTCATCCAGGCGGATGCCATCCACATGCATTTCCTGAAATACGGATAAGTTCTCGTAGGAGATTCCCATCCGGGAGAATACGGCAGGGCTCACATCCGGTATGATCTCCATACCGCAGGCGTGAGCTTCATCTGCCAGTCTCCGAAAACGGCCGATCACTTCTTCCCTGCTCTCCTCCACACTTAAGAGGCAGGTAAAGATTCTCTTATACCCCAGTTTTCCTGCCTTTCTGATATATTCCATGTCCTTTTCTTCGGTAGAATGTTCCGGATAAACGGAAATACCCAATTTTGCCATAGGTTTAGCCCCTCTCTTATATTTAACCATCCGGTACATTCATACCGGATGGTTCTTTGATATTAACTATAGTCCGTCAAGAAAGAGTCTGGAGGTAAATCTATTTCCTAATTGCTAGGAAATATCTTGTTTCTGCTACAAATTGGTCTGAAGAAATCCCTTAAGGAAATCGATTGCCCTGTTTTCATCCTCCCCCTCCGCAATAAACTCCAGGCATTCGCCATGACGTGCTCCCAGACCTATGAGTGAGAGTACATTCTTACAGTCCGCTGTGCCTTTCCTGCTTTTAAGGGTTATACGGCTCTCATATTCCGATGCCGCCTTGCTCAGCCTCAAAGCATTGATGGCGTGAAGCCCCTGCTTGTCCGATACAATGTATTCATATCTAATCATCTCATCATCACCCTTTACGATTCATTCGAAAACGACAAGCCAATGTCAGAACGGCATGACACTGACAGTTGCAGTAGGTTGACTCCCGCTATTTCCAGCAGGAGATAATTCCTCTCCATATTTTAACATAGAATCCATAATTATCTACGGTGAAATTATACAGATTTTGTCACCATTGTTTAATTGCATGAAGTGAGTATTTGGGAATCAAATAATAAGAAAAAGCGCATAGCCTATTTCTTAGACTTTACGCTTTATATATGATACCATTCAATTGGTTATGATATCTGTTGTGTTTTTGTAATAAAACCTCATGAAAAATGATGTCATATCGTTGTTATAACCGATGCTTATATGCGACCACTACGCTTGTTTGGGCAAAATGTTTTTTACTTCCAAAACTTTTATTAACGTTTCTATATGATCGTTAACCTTTGTAAACTCCTTTTTGCTATAATGCTCCAAACTAGCGACACGAAACGTAAGATCTTCTATTTTGCGTGATGTAATATCTTGCTTGATTTCCAGAATTTCTATTCTATCGGACATCTTATTGATATCAGTCTTCATATCTTGTATATCAGTCCTTAATGGATTAATTTTTTCATCCATTAATGCTGCTATGGCTTGTAAATCTTCATTGGTCAATGCCATGATATCACACCCCTTTATAATTATTTTATTACATGCTAAGATTAGATTTTTTCCAATAATAATACTTTTTTATTATATCATATTTGATAACGCAGAGTCTATTTTATTATCAATAAATCACGAAGGATTATCACAGCAACATTAAAAATAAGATCCTTTTCCCACTTCCTTTTTGAAAAAAATCATTATTCTACAGTCAATAAAACCCCCGCATCAATTTCAGTCATCTGCTCCATGGTCTCCGGATCATACACCATGAATACAGCAGTAGCGGTATGCTCCCCGGCTTCTGGTACCTGTTCCAGTTCTACATAAGCATTTCGCTCTCCCGGC
>NZ_DAMAUN010000074.1:0-30109 GCF_032078915.1 Lacrimispora sp.
GAAGCATGACCGACTGGATTGCCGCCCCAAGATTGTTAGCAATCAGAGCAGGAAACTGGTTTCCTCTTGAGTATTGCCCCATCATGGCGGAATTATATAATTTCCCGATGACTAGCCCGTAAACATTATTAAATACTGTATCAATAAGGCCGGAGCATAGTATCTTCCAGCCATAAGAGAACAATTCCTTCGCCTTCTTAACGGAAAACAGAAGCCTTGGCCTCCACTTCACCAGAAACACCAGCATGATCATTAAGAAAAAGCTGTAGAAAAACTGCTGCATGGCAAGGGCCCACAGACCCAGTCCCCTGTATGCCAGAAATACGCCGATAATACCGGAGCAAAGGGCGGCAAAAAGGCTTGCCAGACAAAGTTTCCGAAACTCCATATTCCTGGCGACCACAGCAGACTGCACGGAGGTGACGGCACCAAAAAACAGGGTCACAGAAAGGACCCGGAGCACGGTCGTAAAAACAGGCTGTCCATAAAAGGAAGCAATGGCCGGAGCCGAGAAAAAGAGAATTACATATAAAACAAAAGCAATGGCTCCGCTGATATAAAATGCAGAGGAATAATCAGCCTCATCCACCGTCCGTTTCTGGATCAGGGAGGTATTAAACCCGCTTTGGACAAACACATTTCCAATGGTAATAAATATCATGATGAGCATGACTTCCCCGGACTCTGCCGGTGTCAGCATCCTGGCAAGCAGAACCGAAACAAGGAACTGAATCCCCTGTGTACCCCCGTTTTCCATCACTTTCCAGAACAGGCCGGAAAGGACCTTTTTTTTCATATTTTCCTGGTACATACTGGCTTTTCTCCTTGCTCTACCAATTTACATTTACGCCTTATTGTACTATATTCCCCAATAAATGTAAATCGTATATAGCATTTTGAACTTACTTGTGTTAGAGTATAAAGGAATATAATTTTCATTTTTAGAATTCAGGAGGTTTTAAATTATGCGTAAACTGACACGAAGCCTGACGCTTCTCTGCCTGACGGCTGCTCTTGTTTCCGGACAGGCCTCCCTTGCATGGGCAGATGAAGCATATGGACCGGGATTTAAGAATGGTGTCCCCATCAGTCAGAGCGACGGGCAGTCTGAAGATCAGAACCAGACGAACACCCAGACGCAGGAAGACGTAACTACAGATGAAGCGGAAAACGCTTTGGCAAATGCCGGTATAGACATTGGAAAAGAAGGGGAAGGCGGCGGCGAAGACGGCGAGGTAGATGAAGCCACCAGAGCTGCTCAGGAAGCGTTAAAGGCCAATTTCCCACGTCTCCAGACTACCGTTATGGTCGGTGACAGCAACTGGTCACAGCCTTTTGTAAATGATGCATGGATCACAAATAACGGACAGGGCTTTCACGGAATGTCCACCTTTCTTACCAACATTGTTGGAAACGTGCTTTACCGGACCTATACCTCCAGCACCGGCTGGTCTCCATGGGTTATAAACGGACAGCAGACTACCAACTATGCCAACGACATAAACATCGAAGCAGTGCAGATGAGGTTTTCCGGTTATGTGAATAACCAGTTCGACCTCTACTATACCGCACAGTTGGAAGACGGGACCACCATGGACTGGGCAAAGAATGGGACCACTACAGGAACCATGGGAACCGGCCATTACATAACAGGACTGAGAATGGCCTTTTACGCCAAGAATTCCCAGTTCCCTTATGCCACGGAGAAGCCTCTGATTTCCGCCGTTGCAGACGGAATGCGGCAGATCGACGGCGGCCTCCGTTACTTTAACGGAGATGGAACCTCCTTCACCGGCTGGGCATGGGCAGGCAATGAACGTTACTATTTCCAGGATTCCTATCCGGTGACCGGCTGGCAGTATCTTGACGGCTACAAATATTACTTCGACGAGTCCGGAAGAATGCTCTCTGATTTAGAGCCAATTATCGGCGCTAAAGGGCCATTCCTCATCAGCATCAACAAAACCATGAACTGCATGACCATCTTCGCAAAAGATGGGAACAACGGTTTTATTATTCCGTTAAAATCCTTTTTGACCTCCACCGGACCGGATACCCCTCTTGGGACATACCAGACTCCGGAAAAGTACCGCTGGAGGGATATGAATCACGGAATCTTTACCCAGTACGCAACCCGTATCTGGAAGGGCTTCTTAATTCATTCCATTTTGTACAGCAAACCTAACAATATGACGCTGGATCCAATGACTTATAATTATATGAGCATTGCTCAGTCAGCGGGATGCGTCCGGCTCCTCTCCGGAGATGCCAAGTGGGTATATGATCACTGTGCTCTTGGAACTACCGTAACGATTTACGAATCACTGGTTCCAGGCCCCTATGAGAGACCGGCCATTGAACAGATCATACCAGAAACCCAGACCTGGGATCCTACTGATCCTAATATTGCAAGATAACCTGGGCAGATAACTTTATACGAATAAAAAGCATGGGCAGGAAACGGATTATACCGGATCCTGCCCATATTTTTGCCGCTTTACCGTTTCTTTCCCAGGAATATCTTCCTTAACAGCCTATAAGCTCCCGGAGCCCGGTACTCGGCCTGAATAAAAAACCTGGTTCTTGGTGTCAATTCTTTATAATACCTGGCGTACTCCGGGTTCACGATCTCCTTAAACTGCCTGGTATTGACCATGGTATGATAATAAGTCCGTTTTGCCGCACTATCCGCAGCTTCCTTTAAGCGGCCCTCTGTGGCAACGTTAAATTCTTCATATACCTTTTTCATCCGCTCCCAGTAACTCTTCTGCTTTTGGGCGTAATTCCCGCTTTTTCCTTCCATGGTCCAGGAGCCTGCTACTCCCACCCGGTAGGCACTCATAGGTTCATCCATGTAATAGCCGTACCCTTTTTCAGCCGCCATCATCTGCAGGGGAGTATCTCCCACTGGGCAATCCACGTAATAATCCGGAAGTTCCTTCACAAGGCGGGAGGGAAATGCCATGGAAGACATGGCATAACCGGAAGGCTTGTCCACGATCTCTTCCGGCGTGATCACCCGGTTTCCCCTGTAAGGACGCATCTGTTTTTCTGTCAGAGCCCTTCCTATCAGTTCGATTTTAGCACTGTGTATACAAAGGGTGCAGTCTGGATGGGCTTCCATGTAATCCACCTGCTTTTGCATCTTATCCGGTGTCGTCCAGTAATCATCTCCGTCGCACATGAAAATGTATTTACCTTTGACCCGGGGGAAATTAAACGCTCCGCTGATATTGTCGATTCCCTGAGAATACTGGTTCTCTGTCTGTATGAGGGGTTTCACCTTATCCGGGTATTTTTCTGCATATTCTCTTATAATATCCCCCGTCCCATCGGTGGATGCGTCATCATGGACCAGAATCTCAAATTCAAAATCCGTCTTCTGCATGAGAAAGCTGTCCAAGGCCTGCCTGATATAAGCCCCATGGTTAAAGGTCACACAATTAATGCTGGCCATAATGTTTGATTCGGAACTGCCGCTCATTCCTCTCCGCCCTTTCCTGCATCTGCTTTTGTAATATAACTTATCTTCACTTGTAACTGCCCGTCCATCCGATTATGGGAATTATTTTTTACTTCCCATAATATATTCCTCATATTTTCTTGCAATATACATGCCCTTAATACCTTCTAAGGGTTCTATGCCCTCTCCGGTAAAGCATCTTAAATGGTTGGTGACACAATCGTATCCTGCCAGACAGGAAAACTCCACGCCGCCGGAAAAACGGGGATTGCACTCCAGCATATGATACGATCCATCCTCTGTCTGAATGAACTCAAAGTTCACGCAGCCGTTGATACCAAGGGCATTGGCTATATCCCTGCACGCTGCTTCCAGAACCGGATCTAAAAACACCAGCACCGAGGTTCCTGCTCCGTTCGGGGTCCGCAAAAGCTCCTTCCGGCATACGGCAACGCTCTCTCCTGTTTCCGCCTGCCTTACCACGTCCACGGTAATGATGCTTCCCTGATAATAGGGCTGTACGATCAGCCCCTCAGAATCCCCGCATTCCAGAAAGCCTTTCATCTCGTCAAGGGATTGTATATAGCGAAGCCCCTGACTGCTTCTTCCGTTAAAGGGTTTGATAACCGCAGGATAGGAAAGGCGCTCCGGGTCCGCTTCCAAAAGCTCCAGAGTGGGAATGGGATTACCTGTGCCCTTTTCCATAAGAAAACGGTACAGCTCCCTTTTATCCCTGCATAGGAGAAGGGTTTCCTTCGATGACAGACATAATGTCACCGAAGCAAGAGCCAGTTCATCCCTGTAGCGGTTCCACACGTCTACCTCCACATCTGTGAGAACAATCAGCATTTTTGCCTGTTCCTCCCTGCATATTTTCAGGATGGAGTTCACATACCGTTTCTCGTCTGTTGCAAGGGGAACCTGGTAAAAGGATGCCACATTCCCGGAATCCGCAATCCATTCTGCCGGATAAATATCACAGCCAACTACCCGGAGGCCGTCTTTTTTTAAGTTTTTTATAACGATATCTGCTGAAAATGACCCAATCGCAGTCACCAGTGCTGTATTCATAATTTCCTCTTTTCTGCTCTGTTACCCAGGGCATATAGGTATCCCTATATGGGGCTTCCTCTTTCCTTTTCTTTCCTTTCCTATCCTTTCCTCCTATCTGGCACCTAGAATAACGGCGCAGATACGGTCGACTTGATCCAGGGAAAGTTCTGCATATAAAGGCAGGGTCAGTACGCTTTCTGCCGCCTTTTTCGCCACAGGAAGATGTACATTTGAAAAACGCTCCCGATAGCATTCAAAGTCAGTGATCAGAGGATAAAAATACTTTCTCGCAAAGATATGGTGAGTGGCCAGCAGCTCATAAACCTCATTTCGTGTTAGAGAGAAGCCATCAAAGGCCACGGGAAAATAAGCATAATTCTGGCTGATGCCTTCTTTGGGGCTCATCAGGCGGATTCCCGGTACTCCCTCCAAATGTTCCCGGTACCGTTCTGCCACAAGCCTGCGTTTTTCAATGTTATCCTTCACATGGCGAAGGTTGCAGATACCCATAGCAGCCTGAAACTCATTCATTTTTGCATTGCCGCCGATATATTCTACGGTTTCCTTACCGGTGATGCCGAAATTTTTCAAATAATTGAACAAGATCTCCAGGGACGGATCCTGAAAGGTCACAGCACCGCCTTCAATGGTATTAAACACCTTTGTGGCATGGAAACTGAACATGGAAGCGTCTCCGTAGGTCCCGATCCCTCTCCCATTTACTTCTACGCCAAAGGCATGTGCAGCATCATAAATTACCTTTAAATTATGTTTTTTCGCGATTTTTTCAATTATATCTACATCACAGATATTTCCATAAACATGTACCGGTAAAATAGCGGTCGTCTTTTCTGTAATCAACGCTTCAATCTTATCCGGATCAATGGTATAATCCTCTTCCCGGATATCGCAGAACACAGGAGTTAAGTTATTTCTTACAATGGCATGGGTGGTGGACGCGAAAGAAAACGGGGTGGTGATCACCTCGCCGGATAGATTCATGGCCTGGAGCGCCATTTCAAGAGCCATATGTCCATTGACAAACAAAAGAAGCTTCTGTACTTTTAAATACTCCTTTAACTGCTCCATCAGTTTTTCATGAAATTCTCCCATATTCGTCATCCAGGCAGTTTCCCAGATCGGCTTGATCTCTTCTATAAATTCTTCATAGGAAGGCATGGAAGCCCTCGTCACTAATATGTCCTCTATGTTGTCCATGCGTTATCCTCCATTTTCCGGTCAGATGGAAAACATCTGGCCCAGCGTCCGTATAAGGGTGCTTTTCATTAATTTGTATTTCCAAACCGTATAAATCTTTTCCGCTCTGCTTTTCCCGGGCAGTTCGATAAAATGCTCCAGAATCTCTCTTTGCTCTCTGGACATCTCATTACCATAAAGTTTTAAAAACATCTGTGCCTGCACAAACATTTTCCTGTAATTTTCCCGGATCCCATCCCGATTCCGGATCCGCTCCGCATACTGCTCCTTGCCGCTTTTAGATCCCATCTGATTTTCTCCATGCTGCCGGTATAGGACCAGAGGGCGGTCAATGTAGGATATCCTTCCAAAACAGCTTGCCAAAAGCCCCAGCCACCAGTCATGCATAACGCATTCCCTGGGAACCTCAGCCAGGAACCCCAAAAATGCCTTGTTGACCATAACTGTGTTTCCTGTAATATTATTTTCAACCAGATAATGGCTGAACCGGTTATCATGAACTGCGATTTTCTGATATTCCGCCATGGATTTATGAAGAATGCCGCCCTCCTTATCGGTGACCGATAAATCGCCATGGACCAGAAGGGGAACCCCTTCTCCCCATTCCGCTTCCAGCTTCTTCATTTCCCTTAAAGTGACCTCAACCTTATCCGGCAGCCATACATCATCCTGATCACACAGCATGATATACTCATCCGATACCAGTTTAAGCAGGCGGAAGAAATTATTCTGGGCACTGCCGGATCTTTCGCTGTTCCTAAGGCTCCTCACACGGCCCGGATATTGTTCTTCATATTCCCGGATAATGGCAGGGGTACCGTCTGTAGAAAGATCGTCGGAAATCACGATGGACAGATCGGAAAACGTCTGGTTTAAAATAGATTCCAGCTGCTCCCGTATATATTTTTCTCCGTTATAGGATGCAAGCAGCACCGAAACCATATATTTTCCCCCTTTCCACGTTCCCATCTACCAGGACAATCCCACGATCTTTGTCAGAAACCAGATCTCAGCCATGAGAAATGCCAGGAAAGCCTTTACCAGACATTCCTGGAACCGGTTGATCCCCAGATAGTTTTTATAATAGTGAAGCTTGCTCTTATGAAGAATTGCCTGCTTCTTTAATATAGATTTTACGTTTTTATTAATGGACACGGAATGAAGGTGTACATAGGACTGGTTTAAAAGAAGTACCGTCCCGTATCCCTTTTTCTTAAGCTGAAATCCGAGTATCTTTTCTTCATAATACAGAAAGACATCTTCATCATAAAGGCCGCATTCCATCAAAGCATTAATATCCGCCATAAAAAGGGAGCCAAGCACAGCATCTACATAAACGTACCGCTCCTTTTCAAAATCCGCCTTAAGTTCCGGCCGGTCATTAAGCCAGCGGGCAAAAATACGCCGGGTAATTAGGCCGGTATCCAGAAGATCCCCCATCAGGCCGTTGATACGCCAGCTTGACAGCGCCACTTCTCCCGTTCTATCCCTGGTAACTGCCGCAGCAACTCCCAGCCGGCTTATCTTTAAAAAGGAATCCTTCATGGCCTGTATGCAGCCTTCCGTAACCTTAACATCAGGATTTGCTATGAGCACATGGGAAGCGTGAAGCGTCCCATAGGCATACCGGATCCCCTGATTATTGCCGTAACCGTATCCCCCGTTCTTTTCCGAGGTGATAACATGGACCTTTCCGCCCGCAACTGCCTGAAGCCTTGATACGGAATCATCGGTGGAGCAGTTGTCCACGATCACGATAGAATCCAGGATTTTATAATTTACTATGGCGTTTACCAGGCTTATGGTGGTTTCCGGATCATTATAATTGAGAATGATACAGCTAATGTTCATATCCGCTCCTCTTTAAGAACCTTTTCTGGAATTGATTACCTGCATCCCAAACCTGGAGCTTACAAAGTCTCTCACGGCAGGACATAAAAAGGTAGCGTAATCCATCAGGTGATAAGCAGCCATATAAAGACGGCTTCCCTTTTCCCTAGGCGTTCCGGCCCATGGAGTGAGGGAAAGATAATGGTCGTAAGCCCTGCGGTAATGGTTTAAATTCCCCTCTTTCCAGGGTCTTTCGTCCCCCATAAAGTGAAGGATCGCGGGGTGTTTTTTTGCCTCCAGGAACCTGCTTGACCCAAGCTTTCCATACACAGGAGACAGCCTTACCAGATGACTGTACCGGTAATATCGGTAATTGGTAAAAAAGTTATATCGGGGGGATAAAGGTTTTATCCTTCCCTTTAACGCCCCGTTAATGGTATCCTGATCTCCTGCAAACAGCTTCCCGCCCATGGAACAGTAAAAGTCCAGAAGCTGCTTCTGGGCGTTTTCCTCTCTCCAACGGGTCATGTCAATGAGGAGAACACCGGAATTAAAATAAGGAGCTTCGGGTAAAAGACCGATTTCTTCCTTAATGGAAGGGTATATGGTAGGTTCCATGACCGCTCCTAAAAGGAAGGTCCCCAGATCCTTTTCCCATAGCTTTTTTAGGGAAGACAGCACTACCGTATCACAGTCTAAATACAGCACGCGGTCCGTTACCTCCGGGAGAACCTCTCCCATAAATAAGCGGGCCATAATGCTTAAATCAAAACCGCCCGTATCAACTTCATAGGAAAAACGCTCCTTTAAGTCTCCCAGCTCCACGACCGTCAGTTCCCGGCCAAACCCATTTGCCACGATCTTAAGCCGTTCTTTCGTCTCTTCGGACAGGCTCATGGACAAAACATAGATATGGATGTCACCCATGTCCCTGTTATGATCCAAAAGGGAATAAAGGGATACGGCCAGATGCCTGGCATAATTATCGTTGGAAGCGTATACAACGTTCATAGGTTCCTCCAGTTCACGTACATTTCAGGGCATGGAAAATCCAGCCCTGGTTCCGTAGTATTGTACTATATCTGCCATAAAAAGTAAACAGCTATGCCTGTATGCAGGATCAGCCCAACTCCTGTTCTGCCCGGTTCATGGCTGATTCAATGACCTTGTCCATATCGTAGTATTTATATTCTCCTAACCGTCCGCCGAAAATCACATGATCTTCCGTTTCAGCCAAAGCTGCATATTTTAAGAATAATCCCTGATTTTTTTCATCGTTTACCGGATAATAGGGCTCCATGCCCTCGGTCCAGTCTACCGAATATTCCCTGGTTATAACAGATTTAGGCTGAGTTCCGAATTCAAAATGCTTATGCTCAATGATCCTGGTATAAGGAGTTTCCCGGTCCGTATAGTTAACGACTGCCACCCCCTGGTAATTGTCCGTATCCACGACCTGGGTTTCAAACCGCAAGCTCCGGTACTCCAGCTTTCCAAACTGATATCCGTAATAAGCATCAATGGTTCCGGTATAAATCACCCGTTCTCCCAGCCCATCATAATATTCCTTATTTTCCAGATAGTCTGCACCCATTTCCACATCGCAGCCTTCAAACAGCTTTTCAATGATCACATTATATCCGCCTATGGGAATTCCCTGGTATAAGTCGTTGAAGTAGTTGTTGTCATAGGTAAAGCGGACGGGAAGGCGCTTGATGATAAAGGCAGGAAGATCCTTGCAGTCTCTGCCCCACTGTTTCTCCGTATAGCCTTTCACCAACTTTTCATAAATATCCCTGCCTACAAGGCTGATTGCCTGCTCCTCTAAGTTCCGGGGTTCTCCGGTTACAGAAGCTTTCTGCTCTTCGATCTTTGCCTTTGCCTCCGCAGGGGTGGATATTCCCCACATTCTGCTGAAGGTGTTCATATTAAAAGGCATGTTGTACATTTCACCCTTGAAATTTGCCACCGGGCTGTTGGTATAACGGTTAAACTCTGCCATCTCATTGACAAACTGCCAGACCTTCTTGTTGCTGGTATGGAAAATATGGGCTCCGTAGCGGTGTACGTGGATTCCTTCTGTTTCCTCACAGTAAATGTTGCCCCCCATGTGGTCCCTCTTTTCTACCACAAGGCACTTTTTTCCTTTTTGTCTTGCCAGGTACGCGAAAACGCCGGAATAAAGGCCGCCGCCTACCAGCACATAATCATATTTTTTCATGGTTTCCTTCTCCTGTCTCGGTTATAAACTGTCTACATTATACTAAAACCACTTAGAAAAGTAAATGTATGTGCTTATTTACTTCAATAGGATAAATATATAAGTGATTTATATAAGTGATTCATTTGCCAATCTAACTTATTGGAGGTAGAATACCGATATACTTGCTAGATACAAAAGAATAAAGCTTTAGGGGGATGGATATATGTTTAAAGTAGCAATTTGCGATGATGAACAGAATGAAGCTGCGGTAATTAAACAACTTGTAGAAGAATTTATGAAAGATCATGGAATTCTTTACAGCATTCAAATGTTTCATTCTGGTGAGGATCTGACTGCCTCCTCTGTAAGCTTTGATTTCGTCTTTCTGGATATTTCTATGGGAGGAATGAATGGGATTGAAGCGGGAATGAAGCTGTACCAGAGAAACAGAAAGGTCAGGATCATTTATATTACAGGGTTTAATGGATATTGCAGTGATGCAATAAACCGTGCACATGCATTTGCCTATTTGTCAAAACCTGTTAAAAAGGAACAATTATTAGATCATATCAGCGAACTTGTACAGGTCATAGGATTGGATCGAGGCAATGATATCGAGATTGTACTATCAAATGTAACAGAAATAAGCGAAAGCGGGGAAAAAGAATACCCGGCAATTAAAGTATCGGTTTCAAAAATTCTTTATTTTGAATATGTAAAAACTGCACGTAAGATCAGAGTAAAAACAATCAAAAAAACCTATGAGTATATTGGGACAATGACAGATGTAGAGCAGAGAATGGAAATATACGGCTTTGGAACCTGCTACCGCGGAGTGATTGTAAATTTTGAACATGTAGCAAAAGTAAAAGGAGATATGGTCTATTTGAATACGGGAGAAAGGTTACCCTTATCACAAAAGCGGGTAATTGCCTTTAAAGAGCAGTTAAATAATTATGTTCACAGGAGTATTTAACAATGGAAAATAATATATTGTTTTTATCCGGAATCATAGTATCGTGCCTGGTTACAACTATAGTTATATTTCAATTCATGGGCAGCAGGCATAAAAAGGCATTTCATAATAAACAGTTCTACTTTCTCGTTCAAACAGGCGTCAGTATATTCTTAATGGGCATCAATTTATTGCAGCGGCCATTGGTAAATATGCTGAGCTGGGTCATTTCATATGGTTTAGTAAGCTATTTCTTATATTTTGATGATTTTGATAAACCGATGCGAAGGGTTTTGGAAGCGGAGATAATGGTATTGGTATTTGCAGTGTGCGAAGCCGCAGGGGTAGCCTTACTTGATTTTATGTTCTGGAAAATGAATATACCTCCATTGGAGCCGGGTATGGAAATCTTTCTTAATATGACATTTTCCATGTTTGTATTGCTGTTTATGTATTATACTTTTATTTCTCCAGTATGGGGGAGAAACGAAAAAGTCAAATTTACTAAATCACAGTATGTACTTCATTTTATTATTGCCATTTACAGCTTTATGAACATGGTTGTAATAGGAGTTTCCTTCGGGAAAATAAGGGGAGAAGGTATGGGTCTTATTCTGTTAATCAACATGGGATTCATTATATTTGCAGATATGTATTTTTTATATTTTATACGATTTATGGAAGATAATTATCAGTTAAAGGTAAAACTCGAATTATTGGAACAGCAGGCGACGATGCAGTATAAATATTATTTACATCAGGAAAAGAAGCATCAGGAATCTCTTAGCATACTTCATGATGTTGACAAGCATATAGCGGTTATGGAGGGGCTGTATCATGGGGATGATAAAGAAGGGACAATTAATTACATTAAGGAGATCAATACAATCTTAAAGCCTTTGCTCCCACAACAGCTAACCAATAATGGGATTTTAAATATTCTTTTAAATGACAAAATACAAAACACTGAAAAACTACATATCGATTTACAATATGAAATAGGCAATGTTGATTTAAGCTTCATGAATCCAATGGATATTACTACAATCTTTGGTAATTTATTGGACAATGCCATAGAAGCTTGTGCACAAGTGAACGGATCTCCATGGATAAAGTTAAAAATCAGCCCTTATTATGAAATGATAGCAATAAAAGTTGAAAATACTTCAAATAACATCGAAAGATGGAATGAGGGCAGGCCGGTATCACAAAAGGGGGCTAATCACGGAATCGGTTTAAGCAATGTTGAGCGTGCGGTAGAAAAGTACGATGGTTCTATGAATTTAAGCAGTGAAAATGGTATATTCCAGTGCAATGTATTGATTAATATGTAGGAATGGCCGGACGGAACGTCCTCAATTGTAAAATAACTTTCCCGTCTGAAAGGAAACTTAGGTACAAATATTTGAAAATAGCATAGTGAAATCCGTGTTACAAAAAGGCAGGGCGCAGTCCCTGCCTTTCGTGATATATTAAACTTAGCCGGTGGGGAAAGGAGACACTATGGCTAAGTTTTTATCTTATGATGACCGTTTGGAGATTGAAAGTGGACGGAAGGAGATCCTGGTTCCCCTGATCAACCAGGGACAGTCCATACATCAGATTTATTTAAATAATAAGGATGAGCTGATGTGCAGCGAAAAGACTTTATACAATATATAAAGCCAGAACTGAAGGTAGACAGAGGCTGTCGTGTGGGAAGAAACTATCATGATTATGAGGTGTATCTGGATCAGCATCCTGATACAGCCGTGACCCAGATGGATTCTGTAATAAGGAGCAAAGGTGGAAAGGTTCTGCTTACGGTATTTTTTGTAGAGACGTCCTTGATGCTTGCATTCCTAAGAGATGCCAATACCTCTAAGTCAGTAATCGATATTTATGATGAACTATATCATAGGCTGGGAGGGCAGGACTTTCGAAAGTTGTTTCCAATCATTTTGACAGACAACGGAAGTGAATTTTTCAAAATGTGAAGCTCGATTACAAAACGGGAAACTCGGATTGCAATTGAGCAAGAGTTCGTTGAGTTTATAAAGAGAGAGGAGTTCGATACAAAAAAAACCTTTTTGAATACATAAATATCCCAATTACTGCCGGAGAATGTAATATTGAAATTTGTGGGAACCATGCTAAAGTGCTGGGAGTAGACTGCTCAAAAATAAAAGGGGGGATACAATATCGAAACAACATAAAAATCCGCGTATTTAAATCCATGAGCTGCTTTGAGCGAATGCTTCAGTGCGAATGAACCATAGGGGGGCCTTCAAGGATTTTGGGTATTTTTCAGTCAGGTGGAGGTGAATTGAAAGCTGAAATGAGATGATATGAACATAATTTTAATCGATAGGACGATGTCCTGTTTTTTTAACCACGGAGTTAGAGGCGTCTAACTTGCACTTGCACGGAAAGAAATATATAAAAAAGAAAGAAACAGTATTAATCAAAGAAAAATGATAATATACTGCATTGAGGTTAGTGTAAACTAACTCGCTTAAAATTGGAAGGAGTGTGTGCATGTTTAATGGTAAGAAACTATTATTTGCCCTGTTTTTCGTCACAATGCTAAGCGCCACCATTGTACAATCAAATGGTGCTATGGCAGCAGGAACAGTGCAAATCGATGCGCTTTCAAGCGCGACAGTCAGCGGGTCCGTTACGCCGGTCAATCCGGAGAATTATGAGGACGAGCAGGGAACTGAAATCCCTGCAGAGGATAAGGGTTTGCCATACGAGGGTGAATTTGTACTTTCATATTCCTATAACAATGAATATGGCTTTGTTACTATGACAATTAACGAAGAGATGCTAAACGGAAATTTCGTAAATGCTATTACGCATATCGGCTTTAACGATACCAAATATACATATGGCACTGTCAACAAGGATAAATCGAGCTGGTATAAAATTTACGTTCCATATAAATATATCAATGAAGGCGAAAATGACTTATATTTTTATTTAGATGGAATAACGTACAAAGTAAGGTTTAAAACCTCCAGTGCGTTTCAAAAACAATCGATTTCTCCTGTTCTCATTCCACAGGAGGTTGTTCCAGGAAAAAATGAAATGATGAAGCTTGACATCAAATATGATGCTTCTGTGGACATTGAACAATGGTATGAGACTTTTCGTCCGGAATATCTGTCTGTTACTGAGATTTTCACAATCAGTAACTCGTATACAGAGATTGACCCTAAAAACTATGGTGTTAGACTTAATAAAGATGAAAATACATTAACCATTCAGTTTAAGGATTACGACATCAACCAGTTGTATGTATACAGAGTAGAAGTTGCCGTACCGGAATATATCATAACCTATCGAGATGTCATCCTGTATGAAGCGCCTCCGGAATTGACGGGAACATGGCAGGAGGACGGCAATAACAGTTACCGGATTACAGACAAAAACGATGCGTACAGTGTATACCTGAGAGAAATCAGCAAGCTGACGTTGGTCGATTCGAACGGGGAAAGCAAAGTCTTGGTCAAGGATGAAGATTATACCTCGAAATTAGGATTGGTTGAAATCTATCCCAGCGCCTTTGCATCCGGTGAGGAATATACAATCCTGATAAGCCACCCCTCGGTTGCGACGGCCAAGCTGGTGACAACAGCTCCTACTATTTCGCCAATAACCCAGATCGATCTCTTTCTTGATGATGTCATGAAGGGGGAAGCCGTTACTTTCTCGCATGAAAATTCGGAATGGTTAGGTGCAATATCCAAGATCACCGTGTATCAGGCGAATGTGGGTGGGCACGAAGTTACAGATTGGTCCCGAAGCGGCAATACCATAAACATTCCGGCAAGCAACTTCTCGAAAAGGGATAACACGCTGTGGACGCTCACAATCGAGGCAAAGGATTTTGAAGATGTTGTTGCTCCGGTATACGTGATCGGCGAGCCTAATAAATACGATCCTGATCCTGTTTTGCTGGGAAACTGGAAAACACAGGGGGATTTCAGTTTCCTGATCGAACAAAAGGGGGATAAGTATAGCACCTATTTGTGGAGTAAGGTACAAAACGTGCTCCTTGTCGATAAAACGACGGGCGTTGTTAAGAAGCTGGAAGTGAATAAGGATTATACTCAGGGATACACCATCGAGCTTTATGCAAGTAATTTTGTCGCGGGGCATGAGTATGCAATCAGGCTGGTATCCTCGGCTTATAAAACCGCCGTCATAGAAACGGGAGCGCCGCCAATCCCGGTCATCAAACAGCCTGCCGGCATCTTGATAGAGGATATCCTGGAAAATAGAGACCTGCTGATCGCAGCAGACGACGCAGACTGGATTCAGGCAGTTTCATCCATCACAATTACAGATGAAAGAGGTTACTCTGAAACGGTTACAGTGTTGCATAAAGAGGGAAACACGATTATCATCCCTGCAGCAGTGATCCACAATTCCAACATACAAAAGCCGGTTGGAGCTTTTGTTATTAAAATAGCTGCAGCAGGATACGAAGAGTATGTGGATGGATTTTTTGTACTAAAAGATTCCGTTTCTATGACACAAAGCCTGGATAGCGGAAAGGTCAGGCTTACATTTAAGGAGGATAGCTCCCCTGTATATGGTTTCGCAGATTCCGTCACCCGGGTTGAACTCAACGGAAGAAGTTTAAATCCAAGTGAGTACATAAAGGATGTTACAGGTGTTAATATATACATTTCCGAAAAACTGTTGCTGGATGGGGAGAACACCATTCTTGTCGCAAGCAATCAATCTTCTGACCTTATAGTGATATTTGAGTACGATAATGAAGCCTTGAGAACCTTGAAAACAGAGATCGAAGCCTTGATTGAGGATTCAAAATTGAGTGATTCTCAGAAAGAGACTTATTTGAATCAACTAAAAGACGCTGTTACTGTGAAAGAAGTAAATTCCATAAAGATTCAGGTGGAAAAAGAAATCGATGCGTTAAATAGTGAGTCCGGAGACGAGTTTACCCCCAATGAAGACGGCACATACAGCGACGAGGAAGGCAACGCCTATATCAAAGATGGCGATGAGTATATTGCTGTAGAACAGGATGAAAACGGCAATTTTGTGGATAACAACGGCAATGTTTATATTCCGGACGGTGAGGACGGTTTTGGAAAGTATGAATCCAACGGTGACGGAACCTACATTGGTCCAGATGATAAAATCTACATTCCCGATCCTGATAACCTCGGCCAGTTTATCATCAAGAGTGAAGGCACCGGCGAATCGGAAGAATCTGGAGAAGCAGAGGAATCAGAAGAAGAGGAATCAGAAGAATCTGATGAACAAGGAGAGCCTGGGGAAGCAGAAGAACCTGACGGTTCTGACGAATCAGGAGGATCCGGGGAAGTGGAAGAATCGGAGGAACCTGATGAAGCCGGAGAGCCCGGAGAAGTAGAGGAATCTGAATCTGAAGAACCGGGAGAGTCTGGAGAAGTAGAAGAACCTGAAGAGCCTAATGAACCCGAAGAGTCCGGAGAAGTAGAGGAACCAGAGGAGTCTGACGACCCCGGCGAGCCTGGAGAAATAGAGGAATCTGAAGAATCAAACGACCCTGGGGAGTCCGGAGAAGTGGAGGAATCAGAGGAGTCTGACGACCCCGGCGAGCCTGGCGAAGCAGAAGATCCCGGCGAAGCAGAAAATTCCAGTGAATCAGAAGAAACTGAAGAACCAAATGTAAATGCTCCTGACGATTCTGCTGAAGCTGGTGATGGAGACGATACTGAAGACGTAACCGTTCCCGGTGGTTCTACTGTGACAGTACCGGATGGCAATACTGGTAGCGGTTCTACAAGTAGCAGTACATCTGGCAAAGGCAGCAGTTCTTCTTCGTCAGGTAATTCCGGATCTAAAACTGTCACGGTAACATCTGAAAAGAAGCCTAATCAGCCGGTCACGGCGGCGGCTTCCGTTACAGCAACTATGGGCGCGAACGGTTCTACCAATGCGGATATCCCGGATGAGGCCATTATCGACGCCATAGCCAAGGCGCAGTCCGATGCCAAGGCACAAGGTAAGACCGCAAATGGCATTACCATCGAGGTAAATGTCACCGTGCCAAAGGATACAGCCTCTCTTTCAATCACGCTGACACAAGCTGCACTGCAAAGTCTTGCAGACGCAAAGGCGGCAAGCCTTGAGATAAGTAGTGCGCCGGTTTCTATCAGCCTTGATAAAAAGGCATTGGCTGAACTCCAGAAACAGAGTAGTGGCAACGTGACCATCAGCACCACTCCTGTGAAAACCCTTTCCAGCAGTGCAAAGGCCATGATTGATACAAGGCCGGTATATGACATCACGATCAGTTATGTGAAGGACGGAAATACAGCTACGGTTTCAGCCTTGAACGGTGGCGTTGCTACCCTATCCATCCCCTATACGCCTAGCGGCAAGGAAGCCTCGGGCTATCTCTATGGCGTGTATGTGGATGAAAACGGAAATGCCAGCCGTATTGACGGCTCGGTCTATGACGCTAACGCTAGGGTTATCTTGATTCCTGCGGCGCATCTTTCGGTGTACGGTGTGGGTTATACGGCTCCGTCAGCGGAGTTTACGGACATCGCCACTCATTGGGGCAAGGATAACATTGATTATGTGGTTGGACGCGGATTACTGGTGGGAATCTCCGACACTACTTTCTCACCTGACACCGCCATGACCCGCGAAATGCTGGTGACAGCTCTTGGCAGGCTGTCGGAAATCGATACCAAGCTCTACAACACCAGCAGCTTCACCGACGTGGAGGCCGGCACTACTTTCCAACCCTACATCGAATGGGCCTATAAGAAGGGGATCGTTCAGGGCATAGGAAATGGACAGTTCGCTCCTGACCGTGCCATTACCCGAGAGGAAATTGCGGTCATCTTCGCAAACTTTGCCAAGGTTACCGGCTACACCCTGCCGATTACTCGTGAAGCGACCACCTATGCGGACACTTCCAGTGTTGGCAGCAATTACAGCACAGCGGTTAAAGCAATGCAGCAGGCAGGAATTATGATGGGAAGACAGAACAACGAATTCAATCCCAAATCTAATGCTACCCGCGCCGAAGTGTCTGCCATGCTGTACCGGTATATCAGACTGACCATCGATCCCGCTGCAGCACAGGGATGGGCACTAAATGATGATGGACAGTACCTCTACTATAAGGATGGCAAGGCTCTTACCGGCTGGCAGGCGATTGGTGATGAAAGATATTTCTTTACCGTCAACGGAGCATTGCAGACTGGATGGGTGAAAGACGGAGACAATTGGCGTTTCTACTCTGGTAACAAGATGTTCAACGGCTGGTTGGATATCGGGTCAGACGACAACAATAGAACCTACTATTTTATTTCGGACGGTCTTATGGTATCCGGCAAATGGTTGGAGATTGACGGCAGATGGTATTACTTCAACCTCGACGGCTCCCTTGTAAGAAACACCACCATTGACGGGTATGAATTAGATGAACATGGCGTGAGAAAAGATAACTAAGCTTAAATAAAAGAAGCAGCAGGAGCTACAATTGGCTCCTGCTGCTTCTTTATATTCCCTACATTCCATGCGGTAAATAAAAGTTACCCGGACGGAACGCTTTCAGTTGAAGTGCTTACTTCGTGCAAAAAAATCGTCTTTCGTGCTACAAACATTGAAAGCAAATGGTATTTGACTATAATTAAATCATAACTATAAATTACACAAGAAAGGAAGATTAAAATGAAGAAAAATTTCAAAGAAACAGCTTTAACTTTACTTTCAAAGGCAGCATTATCCACATCTAAGAAGGAGGCTAACTCAGCCTGTATCTGCATTGGGTATCAACCTAAAATGCCTGAGAGCGTTACAAAGTTCAAAAAGAACATTTAGTTAAATTTCATGTGTAATAAGTCGACGAAATAATGAAAAGAATAGTTGGTTACATATCAAGAAACATGGTCAAAGATGGTATTATTTTAGAATCAGAGCAAGATATCTATGATTACGGAATAGAATGTCTGCTTTTAAAATTAATACACTATATTTCTTATATAACCATTGCAGTCATGATGCAGCAAGTCTTTGATTTGTTTGTAATGGCATGTGCCTTTTATCCAATACGGGTAAATGCAGGCGGCTATCATGCCAAGACGAGAATAGGCTGCTACTTTGTATCATGTTTGACGGTTTTTTCTGGCCTGATATTTTACAGGCAAGCCTTTAGCGATAAGGTGTATATTATATGTTGGCTGGCTGCTTCTATCATTATCTATTTCAATGCTCCTATCGATAACGAGGGAAAAATCATGAGCCGGTCAGAAATAGAATATTACAAGAAAAAGACCAGAGTGGTTATCATAGTTCTTGGTGTATTAATAGGGGGAGTTTGGGGATTAAATAAAGATTATATCGGCAAAATGTTGATTTGTGGAATTGTAATTTCAGCGATTGCAATATTCATAGAAAAACAAAGAAGAAAATTGAGAGATGAACATGATTCCCAAAAGTAGTTTACTTTTGGGAACCGTTTTTTATATCATATAATTAGAAAAAATAACCCTTCATTTTTACGCTTACATATTTTAAAAAAAGTTTCCAGCTATATTTTTGATATATTATGATAAAGTCACCGGGAAAAGCAAATTCTCCTTTCGAACTCCCGGTTTTCTGTGGGAACGTCCGGGCAAAATCACCGGATGGAAAAAGGGAATTTGGTGATGATACCAGTTTCCCCACTGGTATGATCAACAAATCCCCTTCCTTTGCTCTTATCACAGTCAATAATACTTATGAGACACTTTCATTATGTCTTGTCAGCCTTTCCTTGATCCTCGGTCCTATGATCTGAACCACGATCACCAGAATCAGGATGATTCCCTTGATTGCATCATTGATGAGAGAATCCATCTTAAGTGCAACGATGATCTTATCAATGATCGTATAGGACATGGCTCCAAATAAGATTCCCAGGCATTTGCCCTTTCCTCCGGACATGCTGATGCCTCCTAATACTACTGCCGCAATGGCATACATTTCATAGCTGCTTCCGGTTGTGGCCGGGTCTGAGGAGGCATTCATGGCCACCCATAAAAAGGAGGCAAGCCCTGTCAGGATTCCCGCAAGAACAAATACGGAAACCTTCATGAGACTCACATTGATCCCTGCCATCTGTGCCCCCTTCGCATTGCTTCCCACTGCATATACCTTTTTTCCGTACTTGGTGCTAGTCGTTATGTAAACAAATAATGCTGTCATTAAAATCAGGATCAGTCCCACAGTGGGTACGGTAAGGATCTTCCCGTTTCCAAGGCCGTAAAACGGCTGATAAGAGGACAGCTCCTTGATCATCCGGTATACGCTGCTTCCGCCTCCTGCCAGAGCCTTATCGATATGCTGGCAGATGTATTGGGCAAAGGAACGGAAGATCAGCATGGTCGCTAATGTAACAATAAAGGCCGGCATTTTTATGTATCCCACCAGCAGGCCGTTGATTAAGCCGCAGACCGCACCGAATAAAAGGGCAAACAATAATGTCATCAGAATATGATCTGTGATGTTAAACATGATGACCGACAATCCGCTGTTTAATGCCAGCATGGAACCTACCGATAAATCGATTTCCCCGGTCATACATACCAGTCCCATTCCCAGACCGATGATCCCCACCACTGCCGAATGTCGGAAAATATTCATGGTGCCGCTCCAGGTCAGCCCATTGCTGGTGAGGGCATATACCAAAAAGATCAGTACAAATACGATAATAAAACTGAATTCCCCGCACCATTTGGACAGAACCCCAAGGGACACTCCGTTTTTCTTTTCTCCTGCCTTCATTTCTTTATCCTCCTATTTCCTGGTTCACGGCATTTGTAGAATACAGCATGACCGTAGTATCATTGATTTCATCGTGCTCCAGAATTTTAATCATTCTTCCGTTATAAAAAACAGCACAGAAATCAGCTACCTTCTGGATCTCCGGTATTTCCAGGGTATTGATAAGAATGGTCTTTCCCTTCTTTGCCATTTCCAGTATCAGCTTATAAATCTCAGCCTTGGCTCCTACGTCGATGCCCTGGGTGGGATTATCAAACAGCAGAATATCCGCATCCGTATTCAGCCATCGGGCAATAAATACCTTCTGCTGGTTTCCGCCGCTTAAGGATAGAATGGAATCGGAGCTGCTTCTGGCCTTGATATTTAACAGGGTCTTAAACGCTTCAAACCGCTCTTCTTCCTTCCGTTTTTGAATGTGAGGCCTGCATGCCGATAAGGTATGCTCCGCCAGGTACATGTTTTCCAGCAGATTCATGTCCGGGATGACGGAATTTTCTTTCCGGTTGGAAGCAAGCATGGCGATTTTGGACATCATGGCTTTATGAATCGAATGGGAGGGCACCTTTTTCCCCCTGACCTTCATTTCTCCTGATATAGCCTCAGTAACCCCGAACATGCACTGCATCAGTTCGCTGCTTCCGGAGCCTTGCAGTCCGGTCAGTCCGATGATCTGGCCTTTTTTAACCTTTAGGGACACTTGTTCAAATCCAGGCCCTGAAAAATCATGAAGCTCCAGAACCACTTCACCGGGTTTTCTCTTTTCATAGACCTCTCCGGCAGAATAATTCTCTCCTACCATCAGCCCTGTTACCTCTTCCGGAGTCGTATCCCCAATGGCGCCGTCTCCTATGAATTCCCCATTACGGAATACAGTATACCGGTCAGCCAGTTCAAAAATCTCCGGCATTTTGTGGGAAATAAAAATAAAGGAGGTTCCTGCCTTTTTTAAATGATTGACAATGCTGAACAAATGCCTTACTTCTTCGTTATTTAAGGAAGTGGTAGGTTCATCTAAGATCAGCAGCTTTGCCTTAAAGAACAGCGCCTTTGCGATCTCCAGCATCTGCTTCTGGCTGGTCTTTAAATTCTCCACCAGCTCACCTGGATTTATGTCAACCCCAAGTTCATGGAATAACCTCTCCGTTTCTTCTATCATCTTTCGTTTGTTCAGTTTTCCAAGCCTGTTCTGGTACTCTTTCCCAAGAAAAATATTTTCATAGACCTTTAAATCGTTAAACAGATTTAGTTCCTGATGGACAAAGGCAATTCCCAGTTCCTCCGATTGTCTGATGGTGATGGTATCGATTTCTTTTCCGTCAAATGCAATGGTTCCGCTGTCTTTGGGAAATACTCCTGTCAGCACGTTCATCAAAGTCGACTTCCCTGCTCCGTTTTCTCCAAGCAGGGCATGGACCTCTCCCTGTTCGACCGTTAAGCGGACCCCCTTTAATACCTGGACTCCGTTAAACGCCTTGCTGATCCCACTCATTTCCAATAAACTCATCTCTCAACCTCCGGTTTTATAAAAGGGGCCGTTCCGAAAGCGACGAACGGCCCCTTTTGTCCCTCAGATCATTATTTCTAAAAGGATGGGTACTCAGTTACATTTTCTGATGTTACATTTTCGCAGGCGATCACATGATCCTGGGTCACCTGTTTTCCATCTAAGTAATCCACCATGTCTTCAATTGCTGTCTGAATCATGGATGGGCTGTAGGTTACTGACATGATGCCTCCGCATTTTGATGCGATATCCTCATAGGTTTTCCCCCGAAGGACTTCGTACAGTTCATCAAGGCCGCCGCAGCCGGTAATGACCGGTTTGCCGGAAAGGAAGGTTTCTTTGGTTGCTTCATCAATTCCGCCTCCGGAAAGAGCCTCTAAGATTCCCATGGCAAGCTCATCATCTTCTGCATAAAACCATTTGATGTTGGCATTTTTGCTGTCTCCCATCAGGGATTCAAAAGATGTTTTTGTGTCTGAACGGCTCCAGTTCATTGCTCCGGAATATGTAATGGACTTTAAGTCATCCTGGCTCCATTTCTTATCTGCATTTATGACTTCTCCGCCAAATTCCAATTCTCCTGTCAAGTATTTGGTAAAGCCCTCATTCCGCAGTGTGGTAACGGAAGATGTGTCGCCTTCATAAACGTAGATCGGCTCTCCCGGTGTAAGTCCCAGGGATACGAAATAAGCGGCAGCACCTGCGCCGATGCCGGAATTATCGCCTTTTACATTGGACACGGCCTTACCGGACACGCCGTCAATGATCCGGTCAAATGCCACATAAGGGATCCCTGCATCGATCACGCCCTGAATGGCGGACTGCACCGTATCATCAATAGGCTGGATGACCATGGCAATATCCGTCTCTCCCTTGGAAACGATATCCTCGATGTTCCGGATCTGCTCTGCCGCATTGGCTGAGGTGATCAGTTCCGCGGTGTAAGTGCCGTTTTCATTTACTTCCTGGATCTTCTGTTTCGCAAAGGTAGCCACAGAACCGGTCCAGCCATGATCCTCTGGTACGGTCAGAACATAAATATGAGTACCTTCTTTCACGGTCTCTGTTTCTTTCACAGTTTCCGCCGATGTTGACTCCACCTTTGCTGCCGCTGTTGTGGTGTCTGCCGGTTTTACCTGGGAACATGCAGTTCCTGCTGCTGCCACCAATGCCGCCAAAATAATTGCTGCTGCTTTTTTCATATTACTGATCCTCCTTTTACATTTTCCTTCTCTATCAAAGCATTTTTGCTGCCTTAACCTAAATGATAAACTGGTCCATATACTTCTTAGACAGTTTCAGACTGTCCAGGATCTTTTCCCTGGTGCCCTCAAACGCCCTGTCCTCTACTTCGATGCAGGTGAATCCGTCGTAACCGATATCCGTTAATGCGCTGACATATTTTCCCCAGTTCACATCCCCAAGGCCGGGAAGCTTTGGCGACATATAATCCAGAGGATATGCCATGGTCCCCACCTTTTTTAACTCATCCTCAAACAATTTAATGTCCTTATAATGGACATGAAAAATCTTATTCTTAAACTGGTAAAGAGGCTTAATATAATCCATCATCTGCCAGACAAAATGGGAAGGGTCATAATTGATCCCAAGATTTTCATTGGGCAGGATTTCAAATATCTTTTCCCAGATCGCCGGCGATGTCATCAGGTTCTGCCCGCCGGGCCACTGCTCCCTGCCAAACAGCATAGGGCAGTTCTCAATGGCGATCCGCACCTTTTTTTCCTCTGCATGGGCAAGAATGGGCGGCCATATTTCTTTCACCAGCTCTAAGTTCTCTTCCACGGTCTTTGTCTGGTCCCTGCCGATAAATGTGGTCACCAGGCGAACACCCAGGACGGCGCTGGCATCGATCACCTTCTTAAGATGGGAGATATTGACCTGCCTTTTTTCCTCATCCTCTTCCATCACGTTGGGATAAAAAGCAAGGGCGGAAATATACACATTCCGTTCTTTGCAGTAGTTTCTTATGTACTCCGCCTTTTCCTCTGTTAATCCGGCCACATCAATGTGACTGACTCCCGCATATCTGCGTTCTGCCTTTCCCTGGGGCCAGCAAGCCACTTCCACGCACTGAAAGCCCATGGCAGCCGCCGTATCGATCATTTCCTCAAAAGTCCACTCAGCCAGAATCGCACTGACAAATCCCAGTTTCATGCTACCTTTCCTCCTTTTTCCCAATGGCGATCCTTCGTTTCTCTCTGCCAGACTCCAGGCAGGCAAACACAGCTTCCATGGCGCTTAATACATCGGCCCCGCTGACCGGCACCTCCGTCCCCGCCTCCAGGGCATCCACAAATGCATCAATAATCCCGGATTTTGTCTGATTGTCATTGGTCTGTATCTTATCAATGTCGTATAAGATCCTCTCTCCATTTTTCAAAACCACGGAAATGGAGTGTTCCGGATCGTCATAAATCTTCATGATCCCCTTGGTCCCATAAAGAACTGTAGAATTATCTTCCCTGCCATAATAAGTCCAGCTGGCTGTCATGGTTCCTATGGCACCATCTTCCATCTCATAGATGCAGATGGCATTATCATCCACACCGATCAGCTCTCCTGACTCATATCTCTTATCCAGAGTCAGCAGCCGGGCAGTCACAGCTATGACTTTCTGGCCCAGAAGATATTGGATCAAATCCGTCTTATGAACTCCCAGATCAGCCATGGCTCCCATGGAAGCCCTGTCTTTATCAAAAAACCAACTGTTGGCCCCATCGATGCTCCAGGT
The DNA here is from genome assembly GCF_032078915.1 of Lacrimispora sp. Taxonomy (GTDB): domain Bacteria; phylum Bacillota; class Clostridia; order Lachnospirales; family Lachnospiraceae; genus Lacrimispora. Next base: position 24,762 of record NZ_DAMAUN010000074.1, read on the forward strand.
TTCCGGCCCGCCATGCCCGAATGTGGTCTTAAATGTGAGGACCTTTCCGATCGTATCTGCTAAAAGAAGCTCCTTTGCCCGAACATGAGCTTTGGCAAATCTCTGATTTTGCCCGATCATCAGCTGCCGGTTGTTCTCTGCTGCCGCGTGTACCATTGCTTTACATTCCTCAAGGCTTACAGCCATGGGTTTTTCACAAAGTACATGCTTTCCCGACCGAAGGGCCTTGATGGTAATTTCCGCATGCGTATGATTGGCCGTACATATACTCACCGCATCGATTCCCCGGTCAGCCAGTAAAGCACCTGCAGAATCATATACCTTTCCGCCGTAAACAGCAGCCAGCTCCCTTGCCCGTTCCTCGTTGAAATCATAATAGCCTGCAATCTGGGCCCCGGGATGCGCCCCGTATTCAGGGATATGTCTTGTCTGTGCGACCCTTCCGCACCCAATGATTCCTACCTTCATAGCATGTTCCTTCCTCTTCCGATTGGCTTTCATAATGCTTTTCATTTCTTTCATTTTTTCAAGGTGATTTTAACATTTTCTTGCTTTATTTTCAAGTTTTTGGTCGTTATTAATAGTTTTTCCATGTTATATCCAGTTTCTATTGTGATAATATAATCAATCTGCACAATTGCTCTCATATTTTTCTGAAAACTTTTCATAACTATGAAAACTTTATATTTACAATAAGCCTTTCTCATGATATAAACAAAAGTAAGAACAAAGCAAAGGAAGAACAGGGGAATGAAACAGGAAAAAATTACAATAGAAAAAATTGCAAGACAGGCGGGAGTTTCACCGGCCACGGTCTCCCGTGTGTTAAATCACAGGGAGCAGGTCAAGGCAGATACCGCCAAACGGGTAGAAAGCGCTATGGCTGCTCTTGGATATGCCTTTGAATCCACCGCTCCGCCCTCCATTGAAGAACAGCCGCTGATCGTTCTGAATATTCCGGGAATTGAAAATGTTTTCTATCAGGAGGTCATAAAAGGGGCCAGAGTCTCGGCAAAAGCCCATGGCTGTCATCTACTCATCAATGAATCGCCTTTGGACCGGGGATCCATCCGCAATTTCTGCAATCTGCTCCACCGGGTCAACGCCGCCGGTTCCATCCTTTTGAACCGGGCATCGGAAGAACAGTTAAAACAGATACGCGCCATCACTCCTCTGGTGCAGTGCTGCGAATACAACGAAGACGCCGCAGGATACCCCTATGTCAGCATTGACGATTTCTCCGCTGCAGAGGCAGCCACCGGATATCTCTATCATTGCGGCTGCAATAAGATCGCCCTCATCAATGGGCCTTTAAGCTTTAAATATGCGGTAAAGCGGCAGGAGGGATATTTGAGCGCCTTAAAAAAGGCGGAAATCTCTGTCCCTCAAAACTGGATCATACAGCTTCCGGAGATCAACTACCAGATGGCTTATGCTGCCATCTGCCGTTTATTAAACAGTGAGCCAAGGCCCAATGCCTTCTTTGTGGTCTCCGATATATTTGCGGCTGCCGTCATCCGGGCTGCAAAACGTTTTAAACTTAATGTTCCCAAGGACATCATGGTGGTGGGTTTTGATAACATTGAATTTTCCACTATGACCTGTCCTTCCATCACAACGGTCAACCAGCCCTGCCTGCAGCTTGGGTATACTGCCTGTGAGATGCTCCTGGAAATGATGGAAAACCCCTCCAGCTCCCCAAAATCACTGATCCTGGATGCAGATCTGGTGATCAGGGAATCAACTGCAAAAATCTGATTTAAGTTTTACGCCAAAACATAAAAATAGAGCCAGCCTTTTCTCAAAGGCTGGCTCTTTATTTTATGAATAGAATAACCGGTTGACTGCGCTGAAGATTCCGCGGATAGACGCTCTTGTAATGTTGGAGCTGATTCCAACACCATAGGTTGCTTTTCCTGTCTTCACATCTAAGAGGTGAATATAGGAAGCCGCCTGTGCTCCGGAACCGGAAGCAAGGGCATGTTCGTAGTAGTCAAGAACCCGGATCTCAATGCCAAGTTCTTTTTCAAGCCCCTTCTGTACCGCATCAATAGGTCCGTTACCAACACCCTCGAAGATTTTCTCAACACCATGATCAGTATAGCGGATTTTAGCAGCTGTTGAGAAGGGTGTATCATCTTCTGCTTCCGTGATCTGTGCCTTGCGGAAATGGATCGGTTCTTTCTTCTCCGTGTAATTGCTCTTAAACTCATCCATAATCTGCTCAGGAGCAACCTCACCCTGCTTTTCAGAAATCGCCTGGATCACATCTGCGAACTCCTTATGCATACCCTTTGGAAGCTTGAAGCCATAGAAGGTATCCATGACAAAGGCTACGCCGCCCTTGCCGGACTGGCTGTTGATCCGCACGATAGGCTCATACTGCCTGCCGATATCTGATGGATCAATGGGCAGGTAAGGAACCTCCCAGTAAGTATTCTTTCTATCCCGCATGGCCTGCATGCCTTTGTTGATGGCATCCTGGTGGGATCCGGAAAAGGCGGTAAAGACAAGCTTTCCTGCATATGGATGTCTTGGCTCCACTTCCATCTTGGTGCATCGTTCATATATGTCAACGATCTCACGAATATTCTCAATGTGAAGCTCCGGATTGATCCCGTGAGAGAACATGTTGTATGCGACCGTCAAAATATCTACATTCCCGGTCCGTTCGCCGTTTCCTAAAAGCGTGCCTTCCACCCGGTCGGCTCCTGCCAGCAGAGCAAGCTCCGTAGCCGCGATTCCGGTTCCCCGGTCATTGTGAGGGTGAACGCTTAAAATAATACTGTCACGGTCCTTAAAATGAGTATTCATCCATTCGATCTGATCCGCATAAACGTTAGGAGTATTCATCTCCACGGTGGAAGGGAGGTTAAAGATAATTTTCTTATCCGGTGTTGCGCCCCAGGTTTCCTGGACAGCCGTACAAATTTCCAAAGCAAAATCCAGCTCTGTTCCTGTAAAGCTTTCCGGAGAATATTCAAGAACCACGTCTCCATCAAAGCCCTGCATATACTGCTTCACCCATTCCGTACCCTTTACGGCGATCTCTCTGATTTCATCCCGGCCCTTACCGAAAACCACATCCCGCTGAAGGGTTGAAGTGGAATTGTAGATATGCACAATTGCCTTCTTAACTCCCTGGAGAGCTTCAAAGGTCCTCTTGATCAAATGCTCCCGGCACTGAACCAGGACCTGAATGACCACATCATCAGGAATCAGCTTTCGTTCCACAAGCTGCCTTAAGAAATCATATTCAATCTGGGAAGCTGCCGGAAAACCGACCTCAATCTCCTTAAAACCCAACCGGACCAGGAGATCAAACATCTCGATCTTCTCTTCCACAACCATGGGCTCCGTAAGGGCCTGGTTTCCATCCCTTAAATCAACGCTGCACCAGATCGGCGCCTTCTTAATCTCATTGCACGGCCATTGTCTTTCCGGATAGGTGACTACCGGTACTCTTTTATATCTTTGATAATTCAACATATTTTATCTCCTCCATAATCATGTAATCGTCTGCTTTGTCCGGCGATTGCCGGATCTGTTCTTGAACCAGAAAAAACTTAACACAGGCTTTGGAGTCGATAAATCACGCTGTATCTTTTGACAATGAACAACGTAGTTTTTATAGGTCTAACCCCATCTATCATCATTCCTTTGCATTAAAATCACATACCGTGCTCTGATAATGTGTCACGGTGAAGTGTTATGTTATTATAGCACGACTAAAAAAGACTTACAACAGAAAAATTAATTTTCTATTGTAAGTCTTTTTGCCTCTGTTATTTGCTAAGCTGTAAAAGCTTGGACTTAAGCTCCCCTTCCATCCGGCTTAACTCTACTTCTGCTTCCCGGCGTTTCGTCCTGCCATCCGCCTGGATCCGGACCACTTCATCCAAAGTCGTTATCAAGGATTCATTGGTCTTCTTAAGTGTCTCCATATCCACGATTCCACGTTCTGATTCCTTTGCCGTCTGAATGGTTGCGGTTTTTAATACCTCTGCATTCTTCTTTAAAAGATCATTGGTCATATCTGTCACTTCCCGCTGGGCCTTTGCCGCCTGCTCGGAATGGCTGATCCCGATGGCAAGCACCATCTGGCTCTTCCAAAGAGGAATGGTATTCACCAGTGTGGACTGTATCTTTTCCGTCATTAAGGTGTCATTGTTCTGGACCAGACGGATCTGAGGCGCCATCTGAATGGATATCATGCGGGTAAGCTCCAGGTCATGAAGCTTCTTCTCAAAACGGTTCAGCATGGATGACAGGTCATTGGCTGCCTGGGCATCTTCCGGAAGTCCGCTTTTCGCCGCCCTCTCTAAAAGTGCCGGCAGCTCTTCCTGCTGCACCCTGGCAAGCTTCCGTTTTCCAGCCATAATATACATGGTAAGTTCTTTAAAATACGTGGTATTTAAATCATACATTTTATCCAGAAGAGCAATGTCCTTTAACAGCTGGATCTGATGGTTCTGAAGGACCTTGCAGATCTGGTTTACATTGGTTTCAGCCTTGGCGTACTTTGCCTTAATGCCTTCCACCCGGTTTACGCTTTTTTTGAAAAAGCCGAAAAGACCCTTTTCTTCTTCCTCCACCTCGATGCTCTTAAGCTCAACAACCACGTCTGACAGGATCTGACCAACTTCCCCCAGATCCTTGGATTTTACATTATCAAGAGCTGCTTCTGAAAAATCGGCAATCTTTTTCTGGGCTCCGGCTCCATACTGAAGAATCAGATTGGAATCCTTTAAATCGATCTTTTCCGCAAAGTCAGCCACTCGTCTTTCTTCTTCCGGCGTTAAGTCAGCTGCCGGCACTTCCTCCACCACTTTAAGAACGCTTTCTGTCTGCACCAGCTGGGTTTCTTCCATTCCGCCGGCCCCAAGAGGAGACAGGGTCAGTTCCGGAGCTTCCTTTAACATCTCTTCAATATCCTTACTCATTCTTCATACCTCCTGTAAAATCACTTTCCGCCCAGCCATCCTTTTTTAACATCGTCTGGATCACCGATGCATCTGTAGAAACATCCAAAGCAGCATCCTGATAAAGATCATCAAGCAGCCGCTCAAAGGCCTGGTTTATCGTGTCAAGAGTTCTCTCTATCTCCGCCTTTGCGGAAGAAATATTGGCACCCTGAGTACCCACGCTGTCAAAATCCCGGTACGCATTTACCAGTTTTACCGTTGTGGGAAGGTAATATTCCATAAATCGCTCCATTTCCCCGATCCGCCCAGGATGTTTGGAAACCGATTCAAAAATCCTGCGGATCACATGTTCAAGGTTTGAAATCTTCTGGGAGATCACTTCCCCCGGTATGGCATCATTGGCCTCCCGCAATATCCTTAAAT
>NZ_DAMAUN010000075.1:0-29274 GCF_032078915.1 Lacrimispora sp.
CTTCTGGATGTTTTAACCTCTATCCGGAAGCTTTGGGAAAATGAGAAGCATAAGCTTCTGGAAGCGGGAGATGAGATAACCGGATATTTAAACAAGGAAGGGACGGCTGTTGATAATGAGGACAGGGAACCGGATAAAGACTTGTTACTGTCAGCCTGTGGCTTGTTAAAAAGGTCCTTTGATAAGAAATGGGGAGGCTTTGGAAGGGCGCCCAAATTTCCCATGCCTCATAATCTGCTTTTCCTTTTACGACATTACTTTTATGAAAAAGATAAAGATACTCTTTTTGCTGCGGAAAAGACCCTCAGGCAGATGTACCGGGGCGGAATATACGACCACATCGGAGGAGGTTTCTCCCGTTATTCCACAGATGAAAAATGGCTGGTGCCCCATTTTGAAAAAATGCTGTACGATAATGCGCTTTTGCTGTATGCCTGCACGGAAGCCTTTGCCATGACAGGGGACAGCCTTTATACCAGGATATCCCGGGGAATCCTTCGTTACGTAAGGGACGTGCTGACTGATGAGCAGGGCGGGTTTTACTGCGGTCAGGACGCTGACAGCGAAGGGGTGGAAGGAAAGTTTTATACGTTTCAGAAGGAAGAGATCGAACAGATTCTTAAAGGCGATGCAGATGAATTCTGTAAATGGTTTGGGATTTCGGAACAAGGTAATTTTGAGGGAAAGAATATTCCGAATCTCATTGAAAATGAAAATTACGGCGTCGGCAGTGATAAATTGGAGGAGCTGTGTAAAAAGCTTTATGATTACCGGATAACAAGGACATCCCTTCATACGGATGATAAGATATTGACTTCCTGGAACGGACTTATGATCGGGGCACTTGCAAAATCATATGAGGTTCTGGGGGATGCCTGGTGCCTTGAAGCGGCAAAGTATGCGCAGGCGTTTATAGAGAAGAATTTGACCTCTGAAAAGGGCAGGCTCTTTATCCGTTACCGGGAGGGGCAGGCAGTTCACGACGGTCAGCTTGATGATTACGCATTTTATGCCTTTGGCCTGCTGGAGTTATATGAGGCTTCCTTTGATATCAAATATCTTCACATTGCTGCTGAGATATCAGAGAAGATGCTTGAACTGTTTTATGATGAAGTTCAGGGAGGCTTTTATATGTATGCTCATGACAGGGATAAACTCATAAGCCGTCCGAAGGAGATTTACGATGGTGCGCTTCCTTCTGGAAATTCCGTTGCCGCATATGTAATAAGCAGGCTCTATCACCTGACCGGAAATATCAAATGGCAGAACGTTCTGGTAAAGCAGGTATCTTACCTGACGCAAGAGGTGGAAAAAAGCCCTGCAAACTACTGTTTTTCTCTGCTTGCATTTCAAAGCATCCTTTATCCGTCTACGGAAATTGTATGTGTTTCCGCTGAGGATTCTATATTAACAGAGCTTCAGAGCTTGCAAAGAAGCCGGAAGCCTGATATCAGCGTGATTTTAAAAACTCCTCTGAACGAGGAAGCCCTGTCAGAGGCAGCTCCGTTTACGGCAGATTATCCGGTTCCGTCTGAAGGAAGCAAATATTATGTCTGCCGCAATGGGGCGTGCATGAAGCCTGTAGAAGGCATGGATGAGTTAAAAGAAGTGCTGGAATCCCTGTAGCCTGTATTTGGGACGTAAAATTAATTTGTAATGGCAGCTAATATAATAAAATAGTGTTTTGGACAGAAGATGAGCTTTGAAAATGGATTAAAAACCAATCAAAGCTCATTTTTGTATACTATTTAAGCGATACTATTTTTATCAGCCCCTTTGTCTTATCCCCGATATTACATACATAAAAATCACAGGCTCCCATATAAATAAGTAAGCAATTTACAATAAGGGAGGGAGTTTGTATGTGCACGGCATTTACCTTAAGATCCCGGCAAGGGGAAACCTTTTTTGGAAGGAATATGGATTTTTCTTATAATATTAAGCCTCATCTTTACATAATTCCAAAGAATTATGAATGGGATAATTCATTAAATATGGAGAAAATCCAGGATATCTACTGCTTTATCGGCATTGGACAGGAAGTGGATGAGGACATGGGATTTTTTGACGGGGTCAATGAGATGGGGTTTGCTGCTGCGACTCTTTATTTTGCAGGCTATGCCAAATATGATACCATGCAGGATTTAAGTGACAGGGAACAGATCGCATCCATTGATTTCCTTCATTATATTCTAGGAAGATGCGCAAATATCCATGATTTACGGCAATTACTGAAGAATCTCTCAATCGTAGGGGTTGAGGATCCGGTGACACAGACTGTGGCCCCATTGCATTGGATTGCGGTAGACCGCAGCGGGGAGTGTGTTGTCATAGAGCAAACGGAAAGAGGGATGGAAGTAATGGAAAATCCCATAGGCGTTATGTCAAACAGTCCCGATTATCAGTGGCATAAGACGAACCTAAGAAATTACATGGAGGCTTCTCCATATCAGGCCGAGGAGGCTGCCTGGGGGAATGTCCGACTGACTCCATTCGGACAGGCGGGAGGTACCCAGACTCTGCCGGGAGGGTATACATCTCCGGAACGCTTTGTCAGGACCGCTTATTTAAAATCCTTTATTCCAACACCTCAGAGTAGGATGGAAGCGGTTGTTTCATGCTTTCATGTCATGGAGAGCGTTACCATACCGAAAGGAGCCGTCGTAACAAGCCGGAATTCTTATGATTATACCAAATATACGGCCTTTATCAATACAGCTACCTGCGAATATTTTTTCAAGACATATGACAATATACAGGTAAGAATGGCAAGTCTTTTTGAGAATTGCACCCAATCCCCGGAGCTTGTGAATCTGGGGGGACTATAGAAGCAGGCCGGGACGGCAAAAGCCCATTGATGAAAAGCTGTTCCGGCCCTATTTCAGAGTCCGGCCCTCTCACTCCTGATCGCCTCAGGTACAAAGAAGGCCGGAATTGTCAGACAGCTGGTTGATGGAATTGCAGATGAAGCTGTGCCAGCCACGCTGCTTACCCTCCACCCAAGATTTACATTGATTGTTGATAAGGCTGCGGCCTCACTGTTATAAAGCCATATGAAATAAATTCCAAATAAAATAGCATGGCCAAATAAAAAAAACGTATTACATGACTGATCCTGAAAACCAGTCATGCAATACGCTTTTCAAAAAGTTGTTTCAAAAAGGGAGGAGAGCTGATAATAAATTACCAGCTCGAGTATTATGAAAAAAATCTTATAAGCAATTTGTATTTTATGTTTTAAGTATATCCATGAAACATGAAGAAATCATGTTATTTATGTAAAAGGTTTTTGAATGAAATTTTAACAAAATATGAACGATAGGATATATATAAGACTGTATTCAAATGGGACTATACAAATATAGGAGTATTTGATAAAATATAGCCATATGCGGAATCTGACGCAATAAATACCTTATAGGTATACCTTTATGCCCAAAGAGCATGGGCAGGAAAGCAGAAAGGGAGAAAACATGAAAAATCCGGTTATTACGATTACAATGGATAACGGTGATGTGATGAAAGCAGAACTTTATCCGGAGATTGCACCAAACACAGTAAATAATTTTATCAGTTTAATTAAAAAAGGTTTTTATGACGGACTGATCTTCCACAGGGTGATCAATGGGTTTATGATTCAGGGCGGATGTCCGGAAGGAAGCGGAATGGGAGGTCCAGGCTATTCCATTAAAGGAGAATTCAGCCAGAACGGCGTTTCCAATGCATTCAAGCATTCAGAGGGAGTGCTTTCCATGGCAAGAGCCATGAACCCCAATTCTGCCGGTTCTCAGTTTTTCATTATGCACAAGGATTCTCCTCATTTGGATGGTTCCTATGCTGCATTCGGTAAGATCATTGAAGGCATGGATATTGTGAACAAAATTGCTGATGTGAAGACCGATTACAATGACCGCCCCATGAAAGAGCAGAAGATCCAGTCCATGACCGTGGAAACCTTTGGGGAAGAATATCCGGAACCGGAGACCTGCTAAGGCAATGACCTGGGATCGGGATATTATAGTAGAAGGAAAGATTTTCCAGGTTACCATATCCGATGATCATGAGGCCCTGCGTTCTGCATTTGCGGAAGGCAGGGCCGTTGTTGGTTTATGGGACCGGGAACGAACGGATCAGAACCTTGCCCCTGCCGACTATGTTGTAGAGGATCTTGATGACATTGATGATGTATTCTTAGAGCGGGTCATCAGGAGAAGAGAAGGGCTTCCGTGGAATATTGTCAAAACCCGGCGCCTGACAATCCGGGAATTCATTCCCCAGGACTATGTCTCTATACCAGATGAACCTGAGGCTGGAAAGTCGGGCTTCCTGTTTTCAACGAAAGAAACCCTGAAGGATTACATCAGCTATCAATACGGCTTTTATGAGTATGGTATTTGGGCCGTAGTTGACCATGACAAAGGGAAGCTTGTGGGAAAGGCGGGGATATCCAACTTGGAGATTACCGGGCAGGAGGAGTTTTTAAGGGCTATAAAAAAGAATGATACCCCGGTGGAACTGGGATATCACATTTTTTCCCCATACAGGCAGCAGGGATATGGGAAGGAAGCCTGTAAGGCCATTCTTTCCTATACTGCCCTGGCTGTTTCAGAGAAGATTTATGCAAGAATCGACGAACGGAACTTAGCGTCAATAAAGCTGGCAGAAGATCTGGGGTTCCGGCTTATTGCCCGAACACATAGCGGATCAGTTCCACGGCTGTGTCTGTATGAGTGGAATTGCTCATGACGGTAAGAATCGGCTCATCAATGATAAGACCGGTTTTATCGGAGAAATCCGTGCTGCCGATGAGAAGGCCGCAGGCAATGTTTTCGCCGGTTTCCTGATCGGTTACAAAATAGAGGTGATCCTCTACCTTGTCGTAAACGTCTGCAGGGAGGATTTCCTTTAAGTCAACAAATCCGCCCATTTCACCGAAGTGGTCTATGGTTTCAGGCTTTCCGATCATAACATCCAGGCTCTTACTGGATATCATGGCGGTGATTTTGGCTAGTTGGGCATAGGTAAATTCATTCATGGAGGATTCGTCAAAGGTCGGGGACATGGAGTAGTCCACCTCGATCTTTGCATCCTCATTAAGATCAATGTACTGGCGGAAGCCCTGGTTAAAGTAATCATCAACAGAATCGGTTTCACCAGCGGGGCGGCTGTTAAAAATGACGCAGGAAAGAGCAGTTTCAAACCGGTTGTTATATATAGCTGAACCGATGGAAGAGATAAAAATCACGGCCACAACAGCAATGATGATGGGGATCTTGTAATATTCCCAGATGTACCAGAGCCTGTCTTTCACACTCATATTTTTCAGCTTGTCCCGTTCCTCCCGCATGGAGTCTTTTAGGGTTTTGTCTTCGTATGGGGTCATGTTTTACGCCTCTTTCTTTATTATTAAAGGTACTTTTCCAATTATATCACACAACCATGGATTTTCATTAAAATAAAAATAAAATTTTGGTGAAATAAGAAAGAATGTTTGCTTTTTAAGGGTAAATCCGCTATAATATCTTTTAATGCCACTATGAAAAGGGGAAGAACGTATGTTTTCTGGTTTTTTTAATTATGATAATCCGGTATGGCGGTTCATCGGTAAATTTGGAGATTTAATTATTTTAAATATCTTATGGCTGATATGCAGCATTCCTATTTTTACCATAGGAGCTTCTACCACAGCTGTATATTATGTAACCCTAAAACTTGCAAGAGATGACGATGGCTATACCATCCGTTCTTTTTTTAAGTCATTTAAAGAAAACTTTAAGCAGTCTACGATCATCTGGCTTATCCTTCTGTTTGTAGGATTGATCCTTGGGGTTGACTTATATTTCTTTACCAGATTGTTTACAGGTTCCGGGTCCTTTCGGACAGTGATGCTTACCGTGTTCCTGGCAATGGTTCTAATTTATGCGGCTGTTTTTACGTATATTTTCCCACTTCAAGCTAGATTTTTCAATACGGTAAAGCGTACCTTTTTCAACGCCTTTTTTATGTCCCTGCGCCATTTATTCCGCACCATTGGAATGATTGCCATTGACGGGGCTTTATTGGCGGCTGCATTCCTGCTTATGGTACCGCCGATGCTGATGGTATTCATGCTGTTTGGTTTTCCGCTGCTGGCATTTATTAACTCCTATATCCTGGCTCCTGTGTTTAATCAGTATATTCCAAAAGAGGAAGAGGAAAAAGGGGACGAGCTTAAGCCGCTGTTTTCAGACGAGGAAGAGCCTGTAAGCAGCATTTTGATGGCAAAAGGGGACGAGCATCAGGAAGAGATGACTGAGAACGAAGAGATAGAATTTAAAGAAACGCAGGACGGGCAGGAATAATTCCTGCCGGCAGCCGGACAGGGATCGTGATGTATCCCTTCCGGTTGTTTTTTTGCATATCAGCATGGATGCTTTTATGTGGAGTTCATATTATGGACACCATATGGACACAAAAAAACAGTATACTTAATAATTGTGACAAGGAAATGCCTGGGAGGTGGAATATGACTGAAGAAGAGTATCTCTGTTTTATCCAGCCCTATGAGGATGCGCTTAAAAACATTCGTGTGAGAGTGGATGTGCTAAATAGTGATTACAGGAGAAAAAACCAGAATTACCCCATCCATCATATCCAGTACAGAATCAAGCAAAAGGAAAGTATTGAAAACAAGCTGGATAAAAACGGATATGGGTCCAGCGTGGATTCGGCCAGAAACTATCTGACAGATGTTGCCGGTATCCGGGTCATCTGTTATTTTATCACGGATATCTATGCCATTGTCAGCCTGTTAAAGAAGCAGTCGGATATTGTGATCATAAAGGAAAGTGATTATATTGCCAATCCAAAGCCCAATGGATATAGAAGCTTCCACATTGTTTTTGGAGTTCCGGTCTATCACACCGATGGTATGGAATATTACCCGGTAGAAATACAGCTGCGCACCATGTCCATGGACTTATGGGCCAGTATGGAGCACCGGATCTGCTATAAGGGTGAAGAGAGGAAACAGGCAGCAGAGGAATTTAAAAAGTATGCCATTGCCTTAAGGCAGATGGAGGATGAGATGGAGGAATTTCTCTGAGGTGAAAATAAGAGAAGGCATGTTCCAGAGCTATGAGTTTTCATGCATAGCTTTGGGACATGCCTTTTTATTTTGTGTGGTATGACTGTCTCAATGAATGACCAGTGTGGGCATTAAACATATTTCCTTTTGCGTTATCTCTTTTTTCTTGTCCTGCCTGGCCGCTTCTTTCATGATGTTCCAGGCCTTAATTCCTAGCTCTTCCACGTCCTGGTTCACACTTGATATTTCTATTCCGAATAAATAATCAGACAGCAGATTGTCGTAGCTTACTATGGCATAATCTTCGGGCACATGGATGCCCTGCTCCGAAAAGTATCTTAAAATACCCAGGGTCATCATGTCATTGCATACAAATATGGCGGTGCAGTCCGTGTCCAGGACTTGCTTTGCTGCTTCATATCCGCCTTCTATGCGGTAATTTGCAGGAATGATATACTCTTTGGGCACCTTGATCCCATATTCCATCATTGCATTCCGGTATCCGTGTATACGGGAAAGAGAGTTGTGGGAAATAAAAGTATTGCAGATACAGGCAATCTTTTTATGGCCTTTCTCCAGAAGATACTTCGTTGCAATATAAGAACCTTCTACATTATCAAAATATATTTTATTACAGGAAAATGAATCAAATATGCGGTCAACCATTACAAATGGAAGGTTAAGCTGTGTTAATTTCTGTTCGATAATATCCTGATGAAGATAGGATTCATTGGAAATTACCACAAATATTCCGTCGATTCCTTTTGCCGCCAGAAGGTCAATTAATATCATGTCTCCTTCAAATGTATCGTTGGAGTTAACGATGATCAATGAATATCCTTCCGCTCTGAGCTGCAATTCCAAAGTTTTTGATAATTTGGAAAAGAAAGGGTTTTCTATATCAGGGATCAGAAGCCCGAACGTATTGTTTTTTCTGGTTACCAGACTGCGTGCAGCCGCATTTGGGATATATTGGTTATCATCAGCGATCTGCAGGATAAGATTTTTCTTTTGTTCAGAAATTCTGTTTGGCCTGTTGTTTAGAACCAGGGATACACTGCTTGGTGAAACTCCCGCCAATCTGGCTATTTCTTTTATTGTAATGGACATAGTATTTGACCTCTGGAGTATTGATATGAACAATAATACCGTATTTTGCATAAAAAAGCAACTTATATTAGATAAAACGATTTATCATTCTTATTTTTTGTCTTGACATGAATAAAAAACAATGATAATATGGATTTACAAGATAGATAAAACGTTTTATCAACTATAAATTCTGTGTTACAAACAAAACTTGACAATTTTAGATTTCGGAAAGGTGAGGCAGAAATGAGAATCGGAGTTGTAGGCAGCATCAATATGGATATGACTGTTACAGCACAGCGGATACCGGGAAAAGGGGAAACGATTACAGGCGATGCCATTTCCTATATTCCAGGGGGAAAAGGCGCAAATCAGGCAGTTGCGGCCGCGAGATTAGGTGCGGATGTAACGATGTTTGGCTGTGTGGGAAGCGATGACCATGGAAAAGTTCTGATTGAAAACCTGAAAAATGAAGGCATTCATACAGAATATATAAAAGTACGTGAAAATCAGGTGACAGGGCTGGCTGTGATAACGGTAGCGGAAAGCGATAACTGTATTATAGTTTTAGCGGGAGCAAATAATACGGTAGACATTGAGTACATTGACGGCATCAAAGAGAAGTTATTAACCTGCGACATTGTATTATTGCAGCAGGAGATTTTACAGGAAACTGTGGAATATGTCATTGGCTTATGTGCGAATCATGGGGTGAAGGTCATATTAAACCCGGCACCGGCCAGAGAGATAAAAAGAGAACTGGTAGAACTGGTGGATTATATTACTCCAAATGAACATGAAGCCAGGATCATATTTGGAGATATGGCTGATACTAAGTCTTTATTAAAACAATATCCGGAAAAACTCATTATTACCCAAGGGGAAAAAGGAGTCATTTACCTCAATCATGAAAAAGAAGCAGTGACCTTGCCGGCAAGAAAATCTAATGTTGTTGATACTACGGGAGCAGGGGATACATTTAACGGCGCATTTGCCGTAGCACTTGGATTATACGAAAACATGGAAAAGGCGCTGGCGTTTGCAGTCCAGGCTTCCGGTTTGTCGGTGGAGCAGTTTGGCGCTCAGGGCGGTATGCCGGAACTTAAAGCTGTGATCAGAGAGCTGGAAGTCCGGTCTGACGGTTGTGATGCAGGTGATAGTTATGGGATTGGAGGAAAACCATGAAGAGAAATGGAATTTTAAACAGCAGCATTTCAAGCGTGCTTTCTTCCATGGGGCATACGAATTCGATTTGCATCGGAGATTGCGGACTGCCTATACCAGATGAGACAAAACGGATTGATTTAGCTTTGCGTTTTAATATTCCTTCATTCCTGGAAACTTTAGATGCGGTTACTGATGATATGGCAGTAGAATCTTACGTTTTGGCGGAGGAAATTAAAGATCATAATCCGGAAATGGTGGAAAACATACGAAGCATGATGAAAAAAAAGTTTCCGGATGCAGTGGAATGCTTTACTTCCCATGAAAATCTGAAAGAACAGACAAAAACGTGTAAGGCAGTCATAAGGACCGGTGAAATAACTGCGTTTGCAAACATTATATTGGTGTCAGCCTGCATTTTTGCGGCCCAGGGCTAAGGGTAGGGAGAAGAGCTATGCAAATTGAGATGAAAGGAATCTGTAAATCATTTAGTGATCATGCAGTACTGACAGATGCCGGTTTCAGCCTGGAAAGCGGCGAGGTCCACGCACTGATGGGAGAAAACGGGGCTGGAAAATCCACTCTCATGAAGATACTGACAGGTATCTATGAGAAAGATTCCGGAACGGTTTTGATCGATGGAGAAGAGGTTGTATACAAAACGCCCAAAGAAGCGGAGCATGCAGGAATTATCCTGATCCATCAGGAACTGAATGTGCTTTTTGACCTGACAGTAGAAGAAAATCTCTTCCTGGGGAAGGAAATAACGACTCGTGGAGGAATCTGCAATAAAAAAGAAATGCAAAAACAGGCAGAAACTATACTGGATAAATTAGGGGTTAAAATACCTGTGAAGAAACGGATGGCAGAGCTGGCGGTAGGGCAGCAGCAGATGATAGAAATCTGCAGGGCGCTTATGGGCGAGGCAAAGGTGATCATCATGGATGAGCCTACGGCGGCGCTAACGGCCAGTGAAACGGAAATTCTTTTTAAAGTAATAAAAAAATTGCAGAAAGACGGAGTTTCCATCATTTATATTTCCCATCGCATGGAGGAGATATTTGAGCTGTGTGACAGGATCACAGTCTTAAGAGACGGGCAGTACGTGGGAACAAAAGAAACAAAAGATACCAATGAGAAAGATATCGTAAAAATGATGATTGGGCGTGAGATCGGGGAACGGTATCCGGAAAGAAAGAGTTCCATTGGAAAAGAAATATTAAAGGTATCAGGACTTACAAAAAAAGGAATATATGAAAATATTAGTTTTTCAGTAAAAGAAGGCGAAGTGCTGGGGGTGTCCGGCCTCATGGGAGCAGGGCGCACGGAAATCATGAGGTCTATATTTGGAACTATGCAGCATGATGGAGGCGACATCTTTATTGATGGCACAAAATGTACCATAGACACTCCGGCTGCAGCCATAAAATATGGAATCGGCTTTATTACGGAAGACAGAAAAACCGAGGGGCTTATGCTGGAAGACAGCATAAAAAATAATATTTCCCTGACAAATCTGACCTCCATATCTGACCGGTATCATGTAATCAATAAAGGAAAAGAAAAAAGTTTAGCCGCAAATGCAATCAATGAATTGAAGATACGATGTTTCCATCAGACTCAGGAATGTGGAAAATTAAGCGGTGGAAACCAGCAGAAGGTCGTGTTTGCCAAATGGGTATATACCAATCCCAGAATATTGATCCTTGATGAGCCAACAAGGGGAGTTGATGTGGGGGCAAAGAAAGAAATCTATAACATTATTAATGAGCTGGCAGCAAAAGGAGTCGCAATTATTATGGTTTCTTCCGAACTGCCGGAAATTCTGGGAATGAGTGACCGGATTATGATAATCAGGGAAGGCACAGTTCGCGGTATCCTCAATAAGGAAGAAGCGAATCAGGAAAAAATCATGACTCTTGCAACAGGAGGGAAACTGTGATGAAAGAAAAGAAACAGAAATGGTTCAATTATATGGGAGATTATGGTGCACTGATTTCTCTGGTTCTTATTGTGGCACTGATCAGTATTATAAGTCCGGAATTCCGTACGTCCGGCAATTTTCTCTCACTTTTAAGACAGTCTTCCATAAATGGTTTTATCGCTTTTGGTATGACCTTTGTCATACTTACAGGTGCAATAGATTTATCAGTTGGTTCCGTTCTGGCGTTGTCCACTGCACTTTGTGCGGGAATGATAACTTCAGGAGTGCCGGCAGGAGTCGCTATGCTGGCCTCCCTGCTGATCGGAGCATTACTTGGACTGATAAGCGGTATGCTGGTGACAAGAGGAAGATTACAGCCGTTTATAGCTACGCTGATAACAATGACCGCGTACCGGGGGCTGACAATGATTTACACCAATGGAAAGCCCATATCCAGGCTGGGCGAGAGCATGCTTTTAAAATCAATTGGAAAAGGTGATATTATAGGAATTCCGGTACCGGTCATATTATTGATACTTATGTTTGCATTTTTCTGGTTTCTGCTTACAAAAACCACGTTTGGACGCCACATCTATGCAACCGGAAGCAACTGGAAAGCAGCGGAACTGGCTGGCGTCAATATACGTAAAACAAAGATTATAGCTTATGTCATATCCGGCGTCATGGCCGCATTGTCAGGTCTTATTCTTTTATCCCGTCTTAATTCGGCTCAGCCTACGCTTGGTTCCGGTTATGAACTGGATGCCATTGCTTCTGTTGCTCTCGGCGGTACCAGTATGAGCGGCGGCCGGGGTAAGATATATGGAACATTTATCGGTGTACTCATAATAGCAGTATTAAACAACAGTCTTAACATACTTGGCGTATCCTCGTATTACCAGGATGTGATCAAAGGATTGGTGATTCTGACAGCCGTTCTGTCAGACAGAAAACGGTAAAAATAAAAGGAGGAAATATAAAATGAAAAAATTTAAAAAAGCGGCAGCATTGGTAATGGTTATGGCCTTAGGGGCAAGTGCGGTAGTTGGATGTAGCGCAGGCGGCGGTGAGAAGAAAGAAGGAGGCAGTCCGGCAGGCAGCGCCCAGACAGTCGGATTTTCTGTTTCAACGCTTAATAATCCATTTTTCGTGACGTTATCAGACGGAGCAAAAAATGCTGCGAAAGAGAAAGGAATTCAGCTTACAGTGGTAGATGCAGGAGATGACAGCGCAAAGCAAATCAGCGATATTGAAGATTTAATATCAAAAAATATCAAAGTTCTGATTGTCAATCCGGTGGATTCCGATGCGGTAGCATCAGCGGTAGAATCAGCCACAAAAAAGGGAATTAAAGTCATAGCGGTTGACCGCGCGGTAAATGGAGCCGAGGTAGAGTGTCAGATTGCCTCTGATAATGTGGCCGGTGCAAGAATGGCGACAGAATATTTGAAAGAGCTGGTTGGCAGTGGAGCAAAAGTTGCTGAACTGGAAGGCGTGCCGGGAGCATCTGCTGCCATTGACCGCGGACAGGGATTCCATGAAGTGGCAGACAAGGATTTAAAAGTGGTTTCCAGCCAGACCGCCAATTTTAACAGAGCGGAAGGCTTATCTGTTATGGAAAATATCCTTCAGGCTGACGGTGATATAAAAGGAGTGTTTGCACACAATGATGAGATGGCATTAGGCGCTGTTGAAGCAATTGCATCAACCGGAAAAGATATCAAGGTAGTTGGTTTTGACGCTACGGATGATGCCAGAAAAGCCGTGGAAGACGGTACAATGGCAGCGACTGTAGCACAGCAGCCGGAACTGATGGGAAAGACAGCAGTTGAAACTGCTATATCAATCATGGAAGGAAATAGTGTTGAGAAGTCCATACCGGTGGAAGTTACACTGATCAAGAAATAATGACTTAAGGGGCTGTCGCAAAATGATTTTTTCATACAAGATATGGGGATTCACCTAGCAGCAAAAAACCATATCTTGTTGAAATTTTTCATTTTGAGACAGCCCCTTTTTTGTGCAGCAAACCACAGATCACAAAGCCATTAGAGCGGCAAATGCAGCAGCAGTCGTCATATCAATATTTTTACATAGCCGTTTGTTCTAACAGGAGCAAACGGCTATTCCCATTGTTTATGAAATTTTAACAATGCAGAAGGCACATTAGGGAATAAACCTCTTGTACTTTTTCCTGTTTCGTTATATACTAAATACTGTATACAAAAAAATAAAAAAATACAATCCTAAGAGATAAAAAGTGAGGGATGTTTGCCTATGATAAGACATCTGGGATTAAAAGCATATGGTAAGGTTAATCTGGGACTTGATGTTTTAAGAAAACGGGAAGACGGATACCATGAGGTTCGAATGATCATGCAGACCGTAGGCCTTTATGATAAGATTGATATTTACTTAAAAGAGACTCCGGGAATTGAGGTAGTTACAAATCTCTATTATCTTCCAGTGAATGAAAACAACCTGGTTTATAAAGCAGCCAGGCTTCTGATGGAGGAGTTTCATATTATTCACGGAATCCGCATTCATTTAAATAAATTCATACCGGTTTCGGCAGGCATGGCCGGCGGTAGCAGCGATGCGGCGACGGTACTGTTCGGGGTTAACAAGATGTTCCAGCTAGGCCTGACAAGAGAAGAACTGATGGAACGGGGGGTGAAGATCGGAGCGGACGTTCCCTATTGCTTGATGAGAGGAACTGCACTGAGTGAAGGAATCGGGGAAATTTTAACGCCTCTTCCCGATATGCCACAGTGTCAGGTGCTCATAGCAAAACCAGGGGTCAGCGTATCCACGAAGTTCGTCTATGAGCATCTGGATTTACCTGGCTTACGAAAAGAGGATCACCCGGATATTGACGGCATGATCGAAGCCATTGGGAAGCACAACATATACCAGGTGTCGGAACGCCTGGGAAATGTGCTTGAAACAGTTACGATTCCGGAATATCCGGTGATTGCACAGATTAAAGACAAAATGAAAGAATTGGGAGCGGTGAACGCCTTAATGAGCGGAAGCGGCCCTACGGTTTTTGGCATTTTCACAAGCCCCAGAGCCGCAGAGAGGGCTTATGAGGAAATGAGGTACGGCGAGGCGAAGAGCCTTGCAAAGCAGGTTTATCTTACGAATTTTTACAATACCAGGGAGGTTACAAATGAGCAATGATTTAAAGGTTAATATGAATGAATATCTGCCCCTTCGGGACGTAGTATTTAACACGCTGCGCCAGGCGATTTTAAAAGGGGAGCTGGCACCGGGAGAGCGTCTTATGGAGATCCAGCTTGCAGAACGTCTTGGAGTCAGCCGTACGCCGATCCGGGAAGCCATCCGGAAACTGGAACTGGAAGGGCTTGTATTAATGATACCCAGAAAGGGAGCCGAGGTTGCTAAGATTTCGGAGAAGAGTTTAAGGGATGTATTGGAGGTCCGCAGATCCTTAGAGGAGCTGGCGATTGAACTGGCCTGCCAGCGTATGACCCCGGAAGCCGTAGAGGAGCTTGAAAAAAAGCAGGAAGAATTTAAAGAGGCCGTGGAACAGGGCAATCCCATGGAGATTGCGGAGACGGATGAAGCTTATCATGATGTGATTTATAAAGGCACATGCAATGACAGGCTGGTGCAGATGATCAACAATTTAAGAGAGCAGATGTACCGTTACCGTTTGGAATACATTAAGGATGAGGATAAACGCCAGATTCTTTTGCTGGAACATGACAACATATTGAAGGCGGTCAGACAGCGGAAGGTTCAGGAAGCAAAAGAAGCAATGCGGGAGCATATTGATAACCAGGAGATCACCGTATCAAAGAATATCAAGGAACAGGAATAAGAAGAGAGGTATTTTATGACGTTTAAGGAGAAGTATCTGGCCGGTGAGATAGAATTTGAAGCCATTGATGATTTTATTGAAGAATGGAATAACAGCAGTACGCCCGAAACCCTTGCCCGGTTTCTCGGCCTTACTGGAGAGGAAGAGGATGTGTGGATCGAAGAGAGCGATGAAGCCTTAAAGGAGCTTTTGGACAGGAGATAGGAGCGCCTGGCAGTCACACTATCTTGCCCATAAACGAGGGCGGAAAATTGCAAAAGATAAACAAAACTGGAAAAATTATTAAATAAATATAACCTTTCTTGACAAGGTGACAACGTGTCATTATAATAAGTGGCATGTTGTCACCTTTTTGTGTGGTCGGAGGATTCACATGGGAAAGTAGAGAAAGGAGAGATGAAAAGATGCCAACGGAACGGTTTTATAATCTTCCGGCAGGAAAAAAGAAAACCATCTGCGATGCAGCGGTGGAGGAATTTACAAGGGTGCCGTTTGAAAAGGCTTCTATTAATAAGATAATCCAGGCGGCAGGAATATCAAGAGGCAGCTTTTATACTTATTTTAAAGATAAACGTGATGTTCTCAGATATATTTTTGAAGATGCTACTGAAAATTTTCAGAATAGCTGGGTAAGCTGCGCTGAAAAAAATAATGGTGATCTTTGGAAGACCGCGGAAACGTTTTTGCATTACGGCTTGGCCAATGCAAAGGAAAGCGTACTGCAGCTGATTAAGAACATCGCTGACAGCGAAACAATGTTTGGTGTGACCCATCAGCTTTGCGAAGAAAATTCCAAAAGCCAGCAAGAGCTGCAAGAGACGATGTACCGTGTCATCGATACCTCTAATTTTAAAGATCAGAGTATGGAAACCTTTGGGAAACTGATATCCATGATTTTCCTGGAACTTGCTCATTGTATGGGCTGGTACTACCATCATCGGGAAGATGAAGAAAAAATTAAGAAAATTTTCCTGGAAAAATTAGAAATTCTGCAATATGGAGTTTGTAGACATCAATTATAATCTTAATATGATTAAATAAGGAGCTTGTCATGACAAAGAAAAAAGTCTTTATTATTGCAGGTGCAATCGTTATAATTGCAGCCCTGGTGGGATTAATCATTCCCAAGGTGTTAGGAGGAAATAAGGAGGAATTTGTCGCCGATGTCCCTCCTGTTGTAACTACAGAGAATCCCCAGATCCGTTCTATAGAGCTGACCAGTGATCTGATCGGTACCATAGAGCCTTCCAGTATCGTCCACATCACTCCTCTTGGGGCAGGAGAAGTCACTGCTGTAAATGTTCAGACAGGTGACACGGTTACTGCCGGCCAGCTGCTTTGTGTCATTGATACGAAACAGGTAGAGAGTTCCAGAATCATGGTGGAAACGGCCAGGATTACATACGAAGATGCAAGAAAGAATTTAGACCGGATGACGATTCTTTATACAGCAGGTGATGTGGCGGAGGCCGATTACCAGTCACTTAAGGATAATGTGGAGATGGCAAGGCTTCAATATGAGAATGCCAAAATCGCATACAATATCCAGATGGAAAGCAGCCAGGTGACGGCTCCCATTGGAGGCAAGGTGGAAAGCCTTAATATCAGCGTTCACGATATGGTTTCACCTCAGACCGTTCTCTGTGTTATATCAGGAGAAGGGGGAAAAGCGGTGACCTTTTATGCTTCCGAGCGAATTGTAAACGGGTTAAAGGCCGGAGACAGCATAAATGTGGAGAAGAATGGAACCGGTTATGAGGCGGCCATAACCGAAGTGAACACCATGGTGGATGAAGCAAGCGGATTGTTCAAGGTAAAGGCCTCTATTCCGGAGGGAGACCGGCTTGCTACGGGAACATCGGTAAAGCTTACCGTGATTTCCCAGAAGGCGGAAGATGTACTTACGGTTCCTGTGGAAAGTGTTTATTATGAAGGAGGAGATCCATATATTTATACATATGCCGATGGAGCCCTTAAAAGGAATGCGGTGACAGTAGGTCTGGCAGACGACGATTATGCGGAAATTCAGGCTGGCATCACAGCTGAGGACCAGGTGATCACCACATGGACCAGCGAATTGTATGATGGTTCAAAAGTTACCCTTGCAGATGCGTCAGGAGAAGAAACTCAGGCAGCAGACGGCACATCGGAACCAGAAGAAGCAGGGGCGGAAACTTCCGGTTCTGAGCAGTAAGGGGGCGGTAGAATGGGAATTGTAAAAGGCATTTTAAAGCGTCCTGTAACCTTTGTTTTAGCAATTTTGTGTCTGCTTGTATTTGGTCTGTCCTCTGTTTTTAACGCTAAGATGGAATTGACCCCGGAAATGAAATTTCCTATGTTTTTGATCACCAGCACATACCCCGGTGCAAATCCGGGGGATGTCAATGACCTGGTTACCAAGCCCCTGGAAGAATCCGTGGGAATTTTGTCCGGTGTCAAAAATATCCAGTCCATTTCCCAGGAGAATGTCTCCATTCTGGTTCTGGAGTATGAGTACGGAACCAACATGGATAAGGCGTATTCTGAATTAAAGAAAAAGATGGACAGTGTAAAACTTCCTGATGATGTGGACGTACCAACGATCATGGAATTCAACATGAATGAAATGCCCTCCGTCACGCTGGCAGTCAAGGATTCCACTCAAAGCAATTTATATAACTATGTCAATGATAAGATTGTTCCGGAGTTTGAAAAAATTCCTTCCGTTGCCAGGGTTGATGTCAGCGGAGGCGAGGAAAACTATGTCAGCATTCGTCTGATTCCGGAAAAGATGGCCCAGTATCATCTGACCATGGATTCCATTAGTCAGGCCATTCAGGCAGCAGACTTTACCTATCCGGCAGGAAGTACGGGAGTGGGAAAACGGGATTTATCGGTCAGTACTGCTGTAGAAATAAAGACCGTTGACAGCCTTAAGAAGGTTCCTTTGGCGGCTGGAAGCGGAAAAACCATTTACCTGGAAGATGTTGCCGATATTTCACAATCCTCGAAAGATCAGAAGGCCATTGGGCGGTACAATGGGGATGATACCATTACCTTGTCCATCAACAAGCAGCAAAAGAACAGTGCGGTGGATGTTTCAAAAGGTGTCAAAAAGACCATTGAAAACTTAAAGCACGAATATCCTAATGTAGATTTTATCACCATAGATGATTCCAGTGACCAGATTTTATCGGCTCTGGGAAGTGTTAAAGATGCAATGGTTGCGGCCGTTGTTATTTCCATGGTCATTATCTTCCTGTTTTTCGGTGATTTAAAAGCTTCTCTTATTGTGGGAAGCTCCATCCCGGCATCAATGCTCATTTCACTGATTTTAATGTCTGCTATGGGATTTTCCATGAACCTGATTACCATGAGCAGTATTGTACTGGCCGTGGGGAATATGGTGGATGATTCTATCGTTGTACTGGACAATTGCTTCCGCGCCCAAAAGGGAAAGGGCTTCCGGGAATATATGGAAGCAGCGGTAAGTGGAACCGGAGAGGTGTTTTCGGCCATTTTAGGTGGCGCTGTGACAAACAGCGTGGTATTTATCCCTCTGGCAATGCTTCAGGGGATGTCGGGCCAGCTGTTCATGCCTCTGGGATTTACCCTTATATTCGCGTCCCTGGCTTCAGCGATTTCCGGATTGACCATTGTGCCCATGTGCTATACCAGACTCCGGCCTGTTGAAAAAAAGAATTCCCCTATAGGAGGAATTATGAGGCTCCTCCAGGAGGGCTATAGCCGGCTTATTTCTAAACTGTTGAACAGAAAGGCTCTGGTGATGACCATATCAGTGCTGTTACTGGTAGTTTCTTTTATTCTGGCGGGAAGACTGGGATTTGAACTCATGCCTGACGTGGATGAGGGAACTGTCTCTGTTTCCGTAGAAGTTAAGCCTGGGCTTAAAATTGAAGAGGCAAACCAGATTCTTAAAAAGGTAGAAGCAATTGTGACCAATGAAGAGGACTTAAAGTCCTATATGATAAGCTACGGAGGGGGAGGCTTAAGCTTAAACGGCAGCAACGTAGGTACCTTGACAGGATATTTAAAGTCTGACAGAAAGCTTACTACCCAACAGGTTGTTAATAAGTGGAAAAAAGAAATGAATCAGCTTCCTGACTGCAACATTACCGTAAAGTCCGCTTCCATGATGGATATGGGCGGATCAGGCAGCCATGATTTTGAAGTGATCTTACAAAGCGCCCAGCTAGATAAGCTGAAAGAAACCTCAGACCAGATGGTAACAGAGCTTTCCGGCCATTCCGGACTGATCAAGGTCCATTCCGATCTGGAAAATGCAGCGCCTGTCATTAAGGTCCATGTAGATCCCATAAAAGCAGCGGCAGAAGGTGTGGTTCCGGCCAGTGTAGGCGGAATATTGAGCAATATGCTCAGCGGTAAAGAAGCCACCACACTCGACGTGGCAGGAGAAGAACTTTCCGTAAGAGTGGAATATCCAAAGGATTCTTATGACACCCTTGACAAAGTTCATGGGATCCTGATTCCCAATGCGTTCGGAGGCACGGCCGCTCTGACCGATATTGCTGATATTGATTATGAAGACAGCCCTTCTGCTATTAACAGAAAGAATAAACAGTATATTGCTACCATAACAGGTTCCTTTACTGAGGCTGTCAAGTCAGAAAAGGATAAAGAGGCGTTGAAAAAGTCCATTGACCAGGAAATTGTAAATCCATACCTGGATTCCACGGTTACAAGGGCAAAAAACAGCGAGGATGAGGCCATGGTAGAAGAGTTCACCAATCTGGCCATGGCGATTGCAACGGCTATTTTCCTGCTTTTCGTGGTAATGGCAGCCCAATTTGAATCGCCTAAATTATCCCTGATGGTTATGACGGCCATTCCCTTCAGCTTGATCGGTGCGTTTGGACTCATGGTGGCGGTAGGAATCAAGATAAACCTGCCCTCCCTGTTAGGCTTTCTGATGCTGGTAGGTACGGTAGTGAAATCCGGTATTCTCTATGTGGAGACTGTAGGCCAGTACCGCCTGACCATGGAAAAACGGGAAGCTGTGATAAAGGCAGGTGTCAACAGATTCCGTTCTATCTCCATGACAACCCTGATTGCCATTGTTTCTATAATACCTCTGGCGTTGGGAATCGGTGATGACGGAGAAATCATGCAGGGCCTGTCACTGGTTAACGTAGGCGGTCTTACCGCTTCTACGGTTTTGACCCTTCTGCTGCTGCCAGTATATTATTCCATTATGACCGGAAAGTCAGATAAGATCGTAGAGCCGGAGGATTAAGAAACCTGCAGTCTGTTAACCTCATCAAGCAGGGAAGCAGATTGCGATTATCCGTTTGATCTTTCAGTGGAAAAAAGTGGTTATTAAATAGTAAAAAAGGTGTGATAGAATAAATTCCAAATAAGGAGGATTCAGGATGAGAAAATGGAAACAGATCAGTGCATTCTGCCTTGCAGCAATGCTTACTGTCTCCGGACCGGCGGCCACAGTTTGGGCCGGAAGCCCGGAGTTTGCAAGAACCCCAGAGGAGTGGGCAAAGCTCCGTGACAATGTGATGGAATACGATGAACTGGCAGGCCTGATCCGTGAATATAATGTGACGGTTCAGAAAAACCAGCTGGATATTAATGATAAAAAGAAGGATGACAGGATCACCAGAGATCAGTATGCCCAGTATTACCGGGATGCGGCAAATGATTACAGAAACGGTATAACAGGTGATGATCCGTATAACGATGCGAGTAATGCGGCAGGAGCAAACCGGGCGGAAGCTGCAGCGGATTCCAATGTGGAGGACTTAACAGTATATCAACTTACCTACGACCAGGAAGAAGCCAATCTTGTGGCCTCGGCCCAGTCTTCCATGATTGCTTATTTTCAGCAGTTGTATGAGCTGGAGAGCGCTAAAAGCAGTCTGGAGCTTTTGGATGCTGTGTACCAGTCTGCGTTAGTAAGACAGAGCGCAGGCATGGCGACCCAGGCGGATGTGCTTGGAGCCCTGGAGAGTGTCCAGAGCACCCAGGCTTCTATCGACAAGCTGGCCTCCTCGGTTGAGGAAACCAGGCAGAAGCTTTGCGTCATGCTGGGCTGGAAATACAATGATATGCCGGAGATCCGGGAAATTCCGGTGGTGAACATGGATCGCATTGCGGCCATGAACCCGGATACGGATAAAGAAGCTGCCTTAAGCAGCAACTATACGTTAAAGATCAATAAGAGAAAGCTGGAGAATGCTGTCGGGGATATTACAAAGCAGACGTTAAACAGGACGATTTCAAGCAATGAACAGAATATCGGTTCCGATGTGACAAAATGCTATCGGGCTGTTCTTCAGGCAAAGGCAGCTTACGACCAGGCAGAAGCAGAACTTGCCCTGGAGAGTAAAAATATGGATACGGCCCAGAGGAAATTCGACTTGGGCACTTTGAGCAGGCTGGATTATATAAAGCAGAAAAATGCCTATGACACGAAGAATATCGCCATAAAGACAGCAGAGCTTACTCTGTTCCAGGTGGTTCAAAATTATGATAATGCAGTAAACGGACTGGCTTCGGCAGGAGGTTTATAAGATATGAGAATGAAAGGTTATTTATCTGCCTGCATGGCAGTGACCCTTGCTCTATCCGCCGCCTTGCCGGTTTATGGGGCAGTAGGACCCGGACAGACGGGAATTTCCATTCCAGAAGGGATGACCGAGGAGAAATGGAACAAACTCCAGGATCAGACCATAGAATTTGATGAGCTTTCAGACAGGGTAAGGTATTTTAACCCTGACTTGCAGAATATTGCTGATTCCGCAGGAAATGAGAAGAGCAACCAGCAGTATGTTTATGATGAGTTGAAAATATATATTCGGGATCTTAACGACAATACCAAGTCCATGGAAGATTCAGGTGACATAAGCAGCGAGGAAGGGCTGAAGAAATACATGGAGTTGAAAACCACTGTTATGATACTGGAAAAAGGTGCTGACACTCTGAACAAAGTGATCAAACGGATCGATTCAGGGATTAATAAGAACGTTGACCGCTATTCAAAGACCTTCTCTTCTGCCGTAAGTCAGATCATGATAGGCTATAACAGCGCCCTTGCTAACCGAGAAATGATCCAGAAGATGCTGGATGTCAGCAAGGCAGGTTTTGAAGCTCAGTCCATAAGCTTTCAGCAGGGTATGGCCACGGAAGCAGATGTGCTGGCAGCCAATAAAGGGGTGCTGGAGGCACAGGCATCATTGGAACAGCTTAATAACACCATTGACGGCCTGAAACGTTCCTTATGTCTCATGACCGGTTATTCAGCGGATGCAGAGATTCAAATCGGAGAGGTCCCTCAATTGGAGCTTTCTTTTATCTCTTCCCTGAATTTAGAGGCAGATACAGCAAATGCGGTGGGAAATAATTACGATCTGATCGAAAAGCGCCGCTCAGCTTCCGGCCAGACCACTACCGGTGTAAAAAACAAGGCAGCCGGTCTTTCAGAAGAAGAGCAGACTATTACGGTTACCATGCAGGCCTATTATCAGGGGATCCTTCAGGGGAAGTCCGCTTATGACGCCGCCTGCACTGCTTACGATAAAGCAGTTCTGGAAAAGGATAAGGCGGATCGTTCCTATCAGCTTGGCATGGTGAGCAGGCTAGGGCATCTCCAGGCCCAGATGGCATTCTTACAGGCTGAAGGCGCAAAACAAAGCGCATACAACACACTGTATCAGGCCTATGATACCTATCAATGGGCAGTGAACGGGATTATTGCGGATTCTGGACAGTAGGCTCCGGCTTTTTTAATAGTAAGTCCGCCAGCTTGAAACGGATATGGATCTTCGGAGTTTCCCGGCTGATTATCTGATAATCAGATTCATCCATGGAACTTTTTAATATTGCTTTGGAAGCATCCGGTACAACCGCATACGAAGAATCTGTGAAACATAGCGGAGGATAAAGGACGCACCACCAGTTGCGTCCTTTTCCTTCGCCTATTTTTACCCGGACGGCTTCATAGTTGCCGCAGGGAAATACCATGTCTCCATAGGTTTTGGTGGGAAAGTAACAATTGGTCAGTTCCATATGTGCAGGATAATTATATCCCAGTTTTTTCATGTAGTGTTCTGCTTGTTTTTCCAGACTGTCCGTGTGGGTGAGAACAAAGTCTTTTGTTTCCTCAAGGGATGCATTTTCTCCAAGGTCCTCATATATTGAATTGAGCAGCATAGTGCGGACTTTTAATTTCAGGGTTTGGTCTTCTGTGCTGTCGCTGTTTGCTAATACGTGAAAACGCAGGATTTCCGGGGCGATCCGTGCGGCCAGTGCCTCATCCTTTTGTCTTCCGTCTGACAGGGTAAGCAAAAATGCGATCAGAAGACAGGTAATACATAAAAATAAATCGTGTCTCTGTTTCATAGGGGTTCCTCCTTTTTTCTGGAATCTATTTGTAATTGTAACCATATGTGCTATAATATAAACACTTTAAAATTGAGAAATTAATGAGGAGAGTAAAATGGATAGAAAAACTGCGGTTGTACTATTCGGCGGCCAGTCATCAGAGCATATTGTATCCTGTATGTCAGTGGTCAATGTTATTAACCATATTAATAGAGAGAAATACGATGTAGTTTTAATTGGGATCACAGAAGAAGGCCGTTGGATAAAAACGGATTCTGTAGAAGATATATTAAAAGGCACATGGAAAGATGGTTCGGTTTCAGCAGTGATCTCTCCTGATGCAACCATGAACGGTGTTATTCTGATGGACGGGGAAAAGACAGAGATCATCAGGGTTGATGTGGTATTCCCGGTGCTTCATGGATTATTCGGAGAGGATGGAACCGTTCAAGGGCTTTTTGAGCTGGCGGGGATTCCATATGTTGGCTGCGGGGTGCTGGCCTCAGCTATTTCCATGGATAAATTATATACAAAGATCGTTGCAGATGATCTGGGGATCACCCAGGCGGCCTATGTGCCGGTGATGCGCCATGATTTAAAGGATATAGAGGCGGTTGTAAGAAGGGTAGAGGAGAAGTTTTCTTATCCAGTGTTTGTAAAGCCCTCCAATGCAGGCTCTTCCAAGGGAGTAAGCCGTGCGGGTGACAGGAAAGAACTTATGGAGGCTTTGGTAGAAGCTGCAAACCATGACCGAAAGATTCTGGTAGAAGAGATGATTGTGGGACGGGAAATCGAATGCGCCGTATTCGGAGGCGGAAACGTACCGGTGGAAGCTTCAGGAGTAGGGGAGATCCTTGCGGCAGCGGAGTTCTATGATTTTGATGCGAAGTATAACAACTCTGATTCCAGAACGGTTGTGGACCCGGTTCTGCCGGAGGGGGCCACAGAGCGGGTAAGGGAAGCTGCTATGGCCATTTTCCAGGCAGTAGACGGCTATGGCCTGGCAAGAGTTGACTTTTTTGTGAAAAAGGATGGCAGTGTGGTATTCAATGAGATCAATACCATGCCCGGATTTACGGCGATCAGCATGTATCCCATGCTCTGGGAATCGGCTGGAATGAATAAGGATCAATTGGTTGACCGGCTGCTGGAGCATGCAATGGACCGTTACAGAATATAGGAGGAACGCCCTGTGGGCAGACATTTATGTCAAAAAGCAGGGCGGAAAAGAGGAAAATTAATGGCAGACAGAAATTCACCTATAGGAGTATTTGATTCAGGTGTAGGCGGACTGACCGTTGCACGGGAGATCATGCGGCAGATGCCGGATGAAAGAATCGTATATTTTGGAGATACTGCAAGGGTGCCTTATGGCAGTAAATCCTGCAGCACAGTGATTCGTTTTACCAGACAGATCATCCGATTTCTCATGACCCAGGATGTGAAGGCAATCGTGATAGCCTGTAATACCGCCACCGCCTGTGCTTTAGAGGCGGTAGAAAAGGAAGTGGACATTCCTGTTGTAGGCGTGATCCATGCAGGAGCAAGAACCGCCATAGAGTCAACGAAAAACGGGAAGATCGGCATCATTGGGACAGAAGGGACCATACGAAGCGGAGTATATACCAGAGTGATGAAGGAAATGAAAGAAGATATTGAAGTGACCGGAAAACCATGCCCTCTTTTGGTTCCGCTGGTGGAAGAAGGGCTTTTGCATGATTCTGTTACCGATGAAATCGCTTCCAGGTACTTAAGTGAATTAAAGGGAAAATATATTGACACACTGGTACTGGGCTGTACCCATTATCCCCTTCTCCGTTCTACCGTTGGAAGGCTCATGGGACCAGAGGTGACTTTGGTAAACCCTGCATATGAAACCGCATTGGAGTTAAAGCAGATTTTGGACGAAAATGGCATTTTATGCGGACAGGGAAGCAGTGATCTGGAAAAATACCGTTTCTATGTCAGCGACCTGGCAGAGAAGTTCACCAGCTTTGCCACCTCCATCCTTCCGGGACAGGTGAAAGAGACAAAACAAATCAATATCGAGGAGTACTAAAGGAGTTTTATTATGACAAGAGATGTTCTCATCAGCATCAGCGGGATGCAGATTGCAGAAGACGACAGCAATTCAGTCGAGATGATAACAGCCGGCGATTATTTTTTGAAAAACGGCAAGCACTACATTCTGTATGACGAGATACAGGAAGATACAGGTGGAGTGACCAAGAACACCATTAAGATCCATCAGTCCGGGCTGGATATCATCAAACGAGGAAGTTCCAGCGTTCATATGACATTTGAAAAGGATAAAAAAAATATGTCCTGCTATGCCACGCCCATTGGAGAACTAATGATCGGGATCAACACAAAGGATATTCAGATTAATGAGGAAGAGGACAGCTTAAAGGTGCGGGTGGCCTACTCCCTTGATATCAATTACCAGCATGTTTCGGAATGCAACATTGTGCTGGATATTCACTCCAAAGCTACAGCGGATTTCCGTCTTTTAAATTAAAAAAGACATATGCCATTGGCAGTATGCCTTTTTCAGTCGTTCTAGTGAATGGATTCTTTAAGAAGCGGGATCGCTCCATATTTGCCTAAAAGATAGTCCTTGGAAAAGCTGGCGTCAGACCGGACCTTTATGTCTGCTAAGGTGTAGAGCCTGGATTCCTGATATTCATTCATATCCACAAAAGCCACTTCATCCCGGCGGAACTGCTGATTATTTAAGATGGAGATATCGTAGGTCGTGAAAAGAATCTGTATGTTTAAATTTTTGTCCTTCTGAAAAGAATCAATAAAAAACTTTGTAACAGAAGGATGGAATTCATTTGATATGTTATCAATGATCAGAACACCGCCCCCCTGGGACAGATGATAAACCTGAATGAATAATTGAAGGTATTTCATAGTGCCCAGGGAAACCTTTGTGTAGTCCATATATTGTATTCGGTACTCGCCGGTCTCCCGGGACTTCACCCGGTATCCAAGCTTAGGGATGCCCTTTTCAATAATAAGTTCTTCTGCCGGGATTCCCAGCTTTCTTAGCTGCCCCAGGGCATAATTAAGGGCGTCCGGGTTTTCAAGTGCTTTGTATGCCCTGCCATCCATGACCAAATGGCCCGCAAGCTGGAACGGTTCAAGGAAATCACAATAATATGCGATCCGATTCGAAAAAAAGGACTCAAAAGGCTCCATGAATGCCGTGATCTCAGGTATATTCAGGCATGCTAAAATAGAACAGAACAACCGGTCCTCGTGAGGATGGATCCCTGTCTTCTGGCGTAACACTTTTTCATACTGGCGTCCGATGGTAATTTCATCGGCATTCCGTGTGAATACCACATGGTTATCCACGGCCAGGTTTTCCGTGAGAACTTTCTTGTTCAGGACAGAGAAGCCGTATTCATAGACCCGTTCTCCGCTGATAAAGGTAAGCTCCATTTCCGTGGGCTGGGTGTTGACTTTCTCATCCAGGAATGGAAGAATTCTATCCAAAGAGCTGATCTGTAAGAGCGACATAAAATGTTTTCTGGGAATGTCCTCCATTGAAAAAAGCTGCCAGAAGATAAAAGAGTGAAAGCTGGTAAAAGCGAGAAAAATATTGGTTTTTCCGCTGGAATTCGCTCCATATATGGCCAGAGTTTTAAGCAGTTTTTTGTTACCGGCCATTACCAGATGATTTGGATGTTCCTTGTAATTAACCGCTTTCATATCAATAAAAGTTTCATCCAGAAAGGAACGGAAGTTTTTAAAACGAAAAGAAATTATCATGGTATATTATCCTCCTTTCCGAAATTATACTGTAAAAATGTGGAAAAATAAACAAGAATACAAAAAAGTTGTTTACCATGTGATAATTTCGTCCAGGATCTGCTGCTGCTCCTGGCTGGAACGGGTGAGATAAATCCTGGTAGTCTCAATGCTTTCATGCCCCATTAAATCCGCCAAAAGAGAAATATCGTTAAAACAGGCCAAAAAGTTTTTGGCAAAACGGTGGCGGAAGGAATGAGGATAAACTGTGTCAGGATCTATTCCATAGCGCCTGGCCAGATGTTTCAGCTGAAAATTAATTCCCCGCGGGGTGATCAGACGTCCTTCTTTATTTAAAAAGAGGAAACCGCTTCGTTTGCCCTGGTTGTGGCACCATTCCAGCGCTTCTTCACTTAGAGAATCCGGAAAATAGATACGGCGCACCTTTCCGCCCTTGGAATAAAGGTCCAGATATCCCAGGTTTAAATGCTCTACCTTGATTTGGATCAATTCACTGACCCTGGCGCCTGTCGCTGCCAGAAAGCGGACAATAAAATACCAGAAATAATTTTTCTCTTCTTTTAATTTCTCTTTAAAAAGATCATAATCCTCATTTGAAATAACGGTATCCAGGAACGTTTTTTGCTGGACTTTTACCGAAGGCAGATGATAGGAGGCGACTAAAATATATTCCTCTCCATTGGTTTCTGCCAGAAAACGGGAAAAGTGATTCATGGCATAGATCCGCTGGTTCACGGTTGCCGGCCGATAGCGGGTAATCAGGTGGCTTTTATACCGCTGAAGGCTCTCCGGTGTGATCTCCTTATACATACTGTAAAAAAGCCGGACACTGCCCGCATAGGCCGTAATGGTATTATTTGATAAATTCTTTTTCTTCAGAAATTTCTTAAAATCATTCAGTAATTCTTCATTTAACATAATATCCTACCAATTCACAATTTGATTGACAATTTGCTTCTGTTCCGTACTGCTCCGGTGAAGATAGATCCTTGTAGTTTCAATGCTTTCATGTCCTAAAATATCCGATAGCATGGAAATGTCCCCACAGCATTCAATGAAATTCTTGGCAAAGCGGTGACGAAAGGAATGGGGATAAACCACTTTGGGATCCAAATCATAGAGGACGGTGAACTTTTTCAACTGGCCCCGGATTCCGGCAGGCGTGATCGGATCTCCGTAACGGTTTAAGAATACGTATCCGCTTACACGGTCAATCTGTCGCAACCATTTTAAAGCATCCTCCCGAAGACTTTTGGGTATGTAGATTCTTCTTATTTTATTATCTTTGGAGTAAATATCCATATAACCGCGTTTTACATGCTCTACTTTAATCTGGACCAGCTCGCTGACCCGGACGCCTGTGGCTGCCATAAAACGTATGACAAAATAATACAGCATGTTTCCGGAACGTATCAGACATTTTTTCAAGTACTCGTAATCTGCCTGACTGATAACGTTTTCCAGAAATGTTTTCTGCTGAACCCGTATCATCAGCATTTTGGATGAGGACAGCTGTAAAGATTCTGTGTAACAATTAAGTGCCCTGATTCTTAAGTTGACTGTCTGGGGTTTGTAATGTTCCATAAGGTAACATTTATAAAGCATGAGATTATCATGACTGATCACATGATATAACCCAAGAAATTGTTTTACTGCAAATAAATACACGTGAACGGTATTGGAGGACATGTTGTTGAACTCCAGGTAGTCACGAAAATCATCAAGGCTTTGCTCGACGACACTTTTGTTTTCTGATTCTGAACCAGTTACGGCGTATTCTTTTACCATGTCTTTATTCTCCTTGTAGTTTGATGCAAAAACAGTTTAACATAAGTATATAGGTGTTTCGAAAAATAATCAAGAAAAATTCGAAAAAAGTGTAATAAATATTGAATAAATGCGTATAAAACGCCTGTTGCTTACGATAATTTCCAATATTAGAAGTATAATTACCTCGTAATGCAATTAGGAATTTCGAAAAATATTTCAAAAAGAAAAAAAGGAGAGTGCATTAATTATGAGAAAGCAGACCAAATTAGTTGCTGTATTATC
>NZ_DAMAUN010000076.1:0-28842 GCF_032078915.1 Lacrimispora sp.
CCAGCCGGAAGATTTTTCTTTAGCTTTATCTTATCAATATACTGTCCCGGCTTTATACCCTGACTCTCATACAACACTTCATTTGTATCATCTCTGCGAATCACCACACGACAGTAATAACGGTTCTGCGGAATATTCTCCAATCCAATAGAACCTTCACTTTTAGCATCATTGAAAATCGCTCTGGCATTCATGGATACATTAAACATGCCTTCTTCCACAACAGAGTTTAGAATCCCCTGAACCTCTGTAGGTGTTTTCCCCTGCAAAGAACCATCCTGAGCCAACCTGTCAAACCAGTATTTGGTTGTCGCATCCATCACCTGATTGTGTGTATACCACCAATATCCACCACCGGCACCGGCAATGATAAGCAATAGCAGGATCAGAAAAAGGGCTTTTTTCTTGCCCTTCTTCCCTCCATTTTCATTGTTTACATTACCAGCTGCCAGGGCTTCTTTTGCGGTTTTCTCTTGAATATTTTGTGTTTCATTTATTTCTTCCAACGCTAAAACCCTCTCTTTCGACTGTGTTAAGGAGTCCTTCTGGACGGGAGAATCTCTACCTTATATTTTAACAGATATTTTGCTCTGGCATTAATTACACCGGAGTCAGAAGTTCCGTCCATGTATTTTTGTACTTCGGCTTTGGTAGATCCTTCAATCGGGAAGGAGGCATCCATATACTTATCCACAAACCCATTACCTACGGCTCCGATAAAGGTAAAGTTACCAGACGTCTGCGTTTTCAATGTTCCAAGCACAATCGGTGCTGCGGTAACTGTTGATTCTGCATAGTGCTGTAACGAGGTCTCTGCGATATCAAATCCCGTTCCGCCGATGGCATCATCTAAGCCTTTTACGGCCAGATATAAATCATTCTCAGCTGTTGTTACCGCCGCACTGGCGGTTAAATTCATCAAATAAGCCGGGTCAGTTGTAATACCTGCCACCATCGTCTGATTCTCAAATCCGGTAATGGATACTTTCGCATCATAGATTCCCTTGTTTTTAATCGTATATTCCGGTGCAGTAAATAGATCCATGCCTGCTGAAGAATCATTAACACTCATTAATTTGTTCGTACTGTCATAAGAACCTCTCCGGCGAACAACAAGATAAATATCAGCCGGTACTTCAACTTTTAAAACTTCCCAATCCTGTAATTCGAGAACATCCGGGTTGCTTTCAGCTTCTACCAGGAATAAGTTCTCCGGTACCGTACTTCCCAAACGGAAATGCTCATGCTCCGCATCTGCATTTGGATCATAAGCCAAACTGCTGGTAAACTGTACCACATCTCTGC
The DNA here is from genome assembly GCF_032078915.1 of Lacrimispora sp. Classification (GTDB taxonomy): domain Bacteria; phylum Bacillota; class Clostridia; order Lachnospirales; family Lachnospiraceae; genus Lacrimispora. The sequence goes on from NZ_DAMAUN010000076.1 coordinate 1,306, forward strand.
CTTTTACCGCATGATCCATATCGATATCAAAGATCTGATTCTTCGGTATTTCCACCGCCGTCTGAATCACGTGGTCAGTTCCCCAGACCGGACTTTCTGCCGTTCCGGTATTCACAGAGGTTAAGTAGAAGGTATTCTGATGGCCATCCAGTTTTTCCGGAGCACTTACGATCGTAAAAGTACCGTCCTGATATACCACAGACCCTTTCGCAGCCTTGTTATTTTCAAACAGAGTACCGTCAACCGTCGCCGTGCCGCTGTTTAAGATGGCACCGCCATGCTGGCCATTTAGATCATTTTCCTGATCATAAGTATTGTTGTTATTATAAAGGGTTACATTCGACAGAAGACTCAAAGCTCCGCCTTTTTCAACGGTTATTAACGGTGCCTTTGCTTCCCCGTTCCGGCTTACGATCGCACCGATCGGAAGATCGATACTGGTCTTTGGTTCACTGTGTCCGTCAAAGTACACGTTCGCACTGAACTGGGCGGTTGCACCATCCCTGACATTCAGCAATGCACCGGTATAGTCCTCCACATCATATTCCGCCGCAGCTCCGGCCACCGGGTCCTGGACTGCAAAATCCGGCTGTATATATCGGACAATGTTAATCTTATTGGTACTTCCCAGCATAACAGCTCCACCTGTGCCGATATAAGACTGTCCCGTCATCTGGATATCACTGTTTACCTGAATGGTACCGACTACATAAATCGTATTTCCGCCCCGGGTCTTTAATAACTCAAAAGCTCTTGCCAACGTTTTTACAGGAAACTTCGGAGTCGAACCGGCAAACCGGTCCCCCTGGTCATCGATACCGTTTGCACCGTCAATATAGACGGCTACCGGCACCTGCAGCTCCAGGATATGCGGATATCCGCTGCGGTTTGACAGACAGAAGAAATCTTTTACCCGCTCTTCTAACAGGAAATAACCGGCATCATTGACTGTTGCGTTGATTCCAACCTGATAATGAACCATATCTCTGCCCATATAGGAATCTCTCACCATTACATGGAAATTATTTTGTATTGGAGTACCGTATACATCTACGGTTAAATAACGGCTTGTATCATGGTTTGCCTCTTTGGTTCCGAATCCCTCCAGGAATACACTTCCGCCAAAGTTCGTATAACGGCTGAAATGTAAGTATCCATTGCTGTATACATCCGTACCTCCGGAAATCACTTGATCGCCTAATGCAAGGTTGGAAAATTCAGTATACTCAAGAAAACAGGTTCCTTCATCCAGCAGCTCAATACCAGCACTGGTGCCTTCCATAATATCAGAATCATTTAAGTGGCCGACTACGTATTCCGGCCCATTCTTATTTTTTGTATTGTAATTATTAATAAATAGCGTTGCGGTAGGAACACCATTGCTCACACCCTCCGCACGGTAACATTGCAGCACACCGCTTCCTTTAACGGTAATCAGCGGGGACTGAGCCACTACGGCCGGCGCAACTAAGGTAGGATTCATGCTGTCACTGCTGATAGAATGCCCATCCAGATAAATACCGCTTAAAGTCAGTTTACCCCCATTGCCGATATAGAACAGACTGTCAAGCAATGTTTCATTGCTGTATCCATCATAAACGGGGTCAGCAGCATCATACCCTTTTGGCTGGGAATATCGTTTGAAATATACCTGGCCCCTGATATTAACAGTCTCATCCGGATCCTTATAGTATCCTTCATAGTGGGAGGATCCGTTGCTATTGTAAACCTTAATATTCATCAGTTGAATATCGGATGGTTCACTGGCTCCGCCAGTAATATCCAAAGTATCTACAATATAAATCAGAACACCATTGGTACCTGCCTGATATCCAATCGCCTCAAAGGTACGTTTTAATGTCTTAAACGCCTTTTCCGGAGTTGTTCCATCATGACTTTCATCATCTGACCCACTCTGGCCATCCAGATAAATTACCCTTCTCAGACTCAATTCCAGAATGGAAGCATTGGAACTGTTGTTTACAATATCATACAATGCGTTGATCGCATCATCAAATGAATAATATTTCAGTTGTGTTTCACCCGGCACGGTACCGTCCTTATATCGAATCAATGGACGGCCATTGTAGTCATTGCTGACAGAAATCTGTAATGCGGTTGAAGGCACATAGGTAGCATCCGGCTGTATATACGCCGAAGTTATATCAGCTGTACCATTTAAATATACTTTACCGGATATAACCGGTGAACCAGACAGATACATCTGTCCGAGGGATGATGGATTGCTTTCACTTGCATGGAGATAAATTGCACTTCCATAAGTTGCATTGTTACCTTTTATCTCGCCGCCATTGATTGTCAGGATTCCCCGTTCGGCTACCTGAAAAGCACCGCCTTTTGAATCCAGGTTATCCACAAATCCATCTTCGGCAATATAGTTGCCGCTGTTGTTGTTATTCGAAAAGGCTGCGCCGCTTTCTACTGTTACACTGATCCCTGTAAGAATATTCACCAGGCTGTCACCATTGCTTACCGTACTGTCTGTACCTCTGCGTCCCTGAATTGTGATATCTTTAAATGTCAGGTTATAATCCGGCTGAATCAAGCAGCCGTAATATGCCCGCTCAAGCTCCGGTGTCTCAGTACCATCGCTTTCATAAACCGGGAATCCGGTATAACGGCACATATAGGCAGTTTCCGGTAATGTCCACACACTTTCGCTGCTTGTATTAATCGCCTTGCCGCATACGTAAATCACATAATGTTCTGTAGTTCCGTGAGTCGTTAATACCCCCACACTTTTGGCTTTGGTAAAGCTTTTTACGGCCTGACTCGGCTTTAATCCGGTGTTCGTATCTTTCCCGTTAACCGAATCAAGATAAACTGCCTTCATCAGAATCAAGCACTGTTCTTCCTTTACCCCGCTCACACTTCCGGCAAGGTTACTGGTTCTTCCCCGATCCAGTACATACGGATTCGACCGTACATCAAAATATGGGAGATAGGAACCAACGTTAGTTACCTTATTACCATCTGGCTCTACGACTACACTGCCTTTTCTAAAGTAGCTGGTTCCCTGATTTAAGTATATATGGTAGGAACGTCCGGTCTGATAAATATGATCACTTACTTTAATGGCACTTAAGGTTTGGTACAAATAAATGTTGTCACTGATATCCGCTCCACCGCCACGCAGTTCAAAGCCCTTCTGCATAACAAAAATTGGCGAGTATTTATTGATAGACTGCTGTCCTGATGCATTTGTCGTATTTTGGCTGATCTGCCCGCCGGAGAAAATCATCTGGGAAGAACTGCTAATACCCTGATGGAAAATTGCACTGCCGCATCCACCTTCATTTCCACGGATAATTCCACCGCTGATTGTTACAGTACCATCATAATTTACAATCGCACCTGCTGCTCCCGGATTTGTATCTCTTGAAACAATCTTGTTATTCTCGATCAGACCGCCTCTCATCTCCATACCACTGGGGGCGGAAGTAGTGCTGTGTATATAAATCGTCCCGATACGGGCGCTGGTACTTTGCGCATTTGGAGCTTTTAGTTCATTATTTATTATCTGCCCCGATTTCATAATCAGATTACCCGGATAAGCAGTACTGACCCCCTGGACCATTACCACAGAGGCAAAGTAGCAACTACTGAAACTACCGCTTGTTTCTCTTACTATATTCCGAATGGTTCCGCCGTTTATTTCAAGAGTACCGCCATAAATTTTCACACCCAATGCTGAGGCATTGCTATAGGCGGCCGTTACAGCCTTGTTGTTCTGCAATACTGCGCCTTCTAAAAGGACAGCGGTCCTTCCTCTGCCAACCATCAGCAATTGATCATTCACGGCTGTTGTCAATAAGATACCATTGGCTGAGCCGCCGTCTATTGTAATATTTTTAAATGTAACAGTAGAGGCGTAAACCGTACTGGTACTATCGGTACTATCGTACAGCGTAATCAGTATACCGCCATACCCATCATAACGGGTTACCAGCGGCTGCCATCTTTGACCACTCAGAGAATTCGTTACGAATCCGCCGGGATCAAATGACCAGTCGTCATCCTCTGCCAGTACGTTAACTGTTGAAGTACAGATAATGATATTCGCTCCGGTCGTATAATAACCGCCTCCCCGCAGCAGTTCTCTGGCACGTTTAAAGGTTTTGACCGCTGTAGATGGAGTGTTGCCGGTGTTGGCATCATTCCCGTTGCCTGACAGATAAACATTATTTTCTCCCAGCAGCACAAGGTTTGGTGACAGCTCGACGATCGGCCGGCTGGCTGCCATTCCGTCAGCACTGGCCTTATGGAAATATGCCAGCTGGCTGCCCATCCCTGTAAGATCCATAATACCAACCAGATCCGGCTGAACCACTGTCTTACCGGCAAAACCTTCAACCAGATGCAAATCATACTTTGGTGCCTGTCCGGTCGCAGCATGGGTCATTGTAATCGGTTTGGTACTGTTGTTCATATAAATCAGACCCTTAACCGTACTTCTTCCATCCAGCTCAATGTATCCATAATTATCAATTACCCGGGCCACGTAGGAGCTTGATGCATAAGGACTGTCACTGATCTTTACCAGCGCTTCCCCCTTAAGCCTTAAGGTTGCGTCAGCCCCTAAGTAGACCGCATCTGTATTTCCCTGAATGGACGGCGTAGAAAAGCTTCCATCATCTTTAATTCCATTTAATTCAATAATGACTTCATTGTGATAGCTTGTTGTGGAGTCGCCGATCGTTGCTGCATAAACACCGCCGCCTTTGTTATCACAAATAGAAGCTGAATCATTTAAGGTAATTCTTGCTGTTCCGGCCCGATGATAGGAGGCAGTTGTTGAACGTGTTAAGTAAATTCCCGAACTTGCTGTACTGCCATTATTAACACTGGTGCCATTTCCGGATATTTTTGCAGTTCCGTTCATTGTCACCTGAATGGGACCGTTGGCATATATTCCGGCTCCCTGATTTCCGGAAGCAGCATCTGTGCTGCTGTAATAATCACTGCCGCCGATCATTGCATTGTCATTTAACGTGATCTTTTGGTACCCAGTGCTTTCTGACCAGTTGTTCTGAGTATGGACCAATTGAATTCCTGAACCGGAGTTACCGGATATTCTGGAGTTACCAAACATTTCTACGTTTACCTGTGATGCCCCATAGGTAGTACTTCCGGTCGCTGTCGCTTCGGCGATCCCCATATTATTCTGTTCAATCGCTGCATGGTCTTCCATCCGAATGTTAATTGGACTGCTATTAACCAGATAAAAGTAAATACCATAGGTGGTTTTGTAAATCCTGCTGTGATCTTTCATCAGAATATCAGCTGTTGATGTGGTGCTGCTGCGGCCCGTCAAATATATTCCGTCTGCCCCGCCAGCAATCAGAGCCTTCTTTCCCATTGAAACAGTGCTGTTTTCTGCCGCCCCAAGGTAAATGCCATGGCTCATATCCGTAATCGAAACTGATTCTTCTTCGGATCCGTCAGCTTCCATATTCAGTAAAATCATTACATCTTTTGCATTAGAACTATTTGTAATAATCCCGCAGGTAAGGCTCATAACATTCGGATTACCAGTAATTCTTGAATTGTTTAACATTTCTATCTTCGGTGATATTCCGTTGTTCACAGAGATTCCATAAAACCAATAGGATGTGCCTGTGGCTGTACTATCAAGTATAATCGCCGCATGATCCTGCATCTTTACCGATGCCGTTGTCGTACTTGTGGGGGCAAGATAAATACCATATGTCGTGGTGCTGCGATATCCTCCATAAGTAATGTTGGCCCGGTCTGACATCGTAAGAGAAAAATTGGCACACCCATAAATGCCATATTGCCAATATGCGCCATCCAGCGTTGCAATGCTGGCATCTTCTGTCATATCAATCGTTGAATCACTGCCTGAAATATAGATAGCGCCGCTCACTGCGTTGCCGACTTCTAATCTGGCATTCTCCTTCATTTGAACGGAGGTATTAGCATAGGTGGAATAAATCAGATAGCTATTCAGCAGTGTGGAACCCGGTCCCTGCATAATAGCACTGTTACCTTCCATAGATACGGAGACATTCGTTCCTCCCATCCATATCGCATAGCCGGAAAAGCTGGCAACCTTTTCAACTGTATTATCTGTGATAATCTTTGCCTCTCCCAGCATCGACATTTTGGCCGAACCATACAACCTGACCGTACACTGTGACTGGTTATTATATAGCTGCTTGTTCACTTCACCAATTTCGCCGCTAAGTGTTACTTTTCCATAAATGTCCAGTGCACTGTAGTAATTATTCCTGATCATTGAATCTCCGGTCAAAGTCACCAATGTACCTGCAGATCCATAGATGACCGGGCTGTATGAACTCTGATCAGCAAGAACGACTGTATCCGCCATACCATCAATAATCAGCCTTCCTGTAGTAAATGACACTGTATTGCTGCCATTACCTACTTTAATCATCGGCTGCCGCACAAAGGAAGCAAACCGGCGTACCTGCGGCTCATATACCGGGGTCCCATTGCGTTCTTCCGCAATCGCATAATACTCATTTATATCAGTATACAGCGGATCATCATAATTAAGTTCCCAGGATTCATTGGTGTTAATATCCACCTGACCGCAAATGTAGATAAATGGTGCAAAGCCTTCCCTTTCTTCCTCCGGAAGGGTACCGTCATGAATAACGGCTTCGTTAATCCTATTTTTTAAAACCTCTTTTGCTCTTTCAAAAGTTGCAACCGCATCAGCCGGAGAGGTACCCCCATTGCTGTCATTTCCGCCGGTTCCATCACTTTTATATCCGGCTAAATACACACCCTGGCCGACAATAATGACATTCGTTCTGGTGGTGTTAACTGCATCTCTAAATCCGCCAAGTTCGCTTCTTCTTGGCAGCTCACCACCGCGAAAATGATCTAAGTTGCCCATTGCACTCATCAATGCGGGATATTGCCGGTTTACCTGAGTCGCCGCAGATAGATCATCATTTGGTTCCATCATTGCCCGGTTCGCAGCACTTCCCAATGGTTTCAGTACTACACTGCCGGATTGAAACACATCACTGTTTAAGTCAATCGGAAAGGCTCCATAAGCCGTATTATCATCTAGCGGCGCTGCAAGTACTGTCAGGAAAGAGCTTCCTGAATTTAAAAAGATGACATCGGGATTGGCTCCATCTTTCTTATCAGCGGTAACCTTACTGAAATCAAAATACTTACTGTAGGTACTGGTTGATGTATCATCAATATAGATATTGTACACACCCTCCACCTGTTTTAATGGAACCGGCTGCTTAAAATGTCCATTGAAAATATCAATGTATGCATAACCGCTTAAATAGAAGTTGCTTCCCTGTACAGCCGCACTGTTCTGGATCGGGCCGGCAATATCCATCATAAATGAGTAACCAGTTGTAATAGCAATCCCGCCGCCATAGTCCGCATGGTTATCCTTTAGTTCGAATTTTCCATCTTCCGTTTCTGAAAGATACACATAAGCACTGGTACTTGACGTGTAAATACCGCCGCCCCTATTGGTCGCAGTATTGTCTGTAATGGAAGAGTCCTTCATATAATAACGTCCGCTGCTAATTGCCAGTGCAGCGCCATCCCCTGCCCGATTGTCAGAGATCATCATGTTCCTGAAATAAGAGTAAGAGGTTGAGCTGGTGGAATAGATTCCTCCGCCCTGTGTAACCGCCTCATTGTTACTGATCCGTACATTCTCAGCATGCCAGCTGCCGCCGTTATGAGTGACACCTCCGCCATAAGTACCGTAGCTTCCCGCAGTGATTTTATTGCCGCTGATTTCAATTGCTCCCGGTGTGGTTGCCATCATATAAGCATGGGCAGTGGTAGTAGAATAACCACCTATGTAAAGTCCGCCGGTACTCACTGTTGCAGAGTTATTAATAATCTTAGTTCCATCTTCCAGAGTAAGAGTTCCATATCCATAGAAGTAAATACCTCCGGAATCACCATAGCTGCTGGTACGATATGATATCGCTTTATTTTCCTCTATAATGGTTTCTTTTAAGGTTAAAGCAATATTCTTTCCGGAACTTCCGGATGCATAGATTCCTCCGCCGCGTCCGGCTCTGTTATTAGAAACCGTTGTATCTGTTATCGTAAGGGTATTGCCGCCGGCAAGATATATACCGCCGCCCTGGTTATAATTGTAAATATCAGAGTCAGTATAGTACTCATATCCCGTTTGATTCGTAGTTATTGTACTTCCGGTGATTGTATGACTGTTTGTACCGGCGTCAATATAGATACCTACACCTCTTACGTAGCCATATGTGGTAAATGCACCATGGTTCCCATTCACTAACCCGGCATTCATCGCAAGCTTACCATCAGCCCCTATATAAATTCCGACTCCTAAATTAACATTCGTATAACTTTTGTATACTCCGCCAGCTTCATTATCAGATATGGCCGCATGATCAATATTTAAGCTGCCATTCGTATAAATACCGGTACCATAAGCAAAATATGATTTATTGTTACTGATTACCGTATCTTCCTGTTCCCCGTTCCCATCACCGATGTTTACGATTGTACCTGTATCCGCAAATATACCCACCCCTTTTGAAAACAGTACGGTGCTATTTGTGCCTGAAATTTGATAAGTCAGTATGCTGTTACCTGTGATCTTTCCCTTATTCATAATAAAGGAGGTCCCTGCATCCACAAGATAAACACCGGCGCCATATTGATAGGTCTGGTTTCCGGTAATGGTACCGCCGTTCATTGTAAACCTGGCGCCATCGCTTAAAACCACACCACCTCCGGCCTTATGAGTGGTTATTCCGGCAGTATAATAATCTGCACGGTAAGAATTGTTCTTTTGAATAAAACCATTGTTCATCTCAACTGTGGTACCGCTTCCGGCAGCAACCACACCCTGCTCCCGGTTCTCAATCGAACCAGTCCAGCCCGCTTCCATTACAAAGCGGCTGCCTCCGGTAACCGTTACGTGGTTACCCAGGGTGACATCTTTCTGATCAAAACCGGTACTCTTAAGACGGGTTCCGTTCAGGGTAGTCTCTCCCCTTAAGTTCAGGGTTCCGCCTGCCTCTACCTTAATCGTAACACTGTCAGTATCATCCACCATATTACGGATAAAAACGTCACGTATGCTTAAAACACCGCTTCCAGTTACTTTGATCAAAGTCTTTGGAGTTTCGTGACGCGGCACATTGACGCTTCCCTCTCCCTGACTTGCAATTTTATCAATATGAGATACGACTTCTGTCTTAACATCAGTACCTCTTGCGTAGTCATAACGGGGTTCCAGCTCCCATTCCGGTTCACTGGCAGAGTCTACGGTCACAGTATTACAGATATAAATTACCTCCGGCATCGGATAGTCGGCTTCAATTTTATCTAATGTCATACCGGCTGCATCCTGTCTGGCCTGCAGACTCTTGGTCATTTCATCCTGCCAGATCGCTCTTGCTCTGGCCCATGTTTTCACCGGATAGTCGCAGGATGCACCGTAATTTCTGTCATCGCCATCCACACCGTCAATATAAATTCCATCGAAGTAATAAATTGCATAAAGTTCAATATTCTGAGCATTTACAATACTGTCATCCTCGGCCGTATCCTGCCGCAGTGACCAGTCAATACTTGAAAGACCGCCATTTGCCACAGACCGGTTGGTACTGTGCAGCTTTATCCGGCCAAGCAGCGCCTGGCCTACTGAATCTGCTTTTGCAATCGGGTCTGCATCATCGGTAATTGATGATGCCAAATCTCCGCCAGGTATCACAACATCTACATACCGGTAAGCTACGTTCTTATTAATATCGCCAAAGAATATTCTTAAATCACCATCATGGATAGAATCCACACTGCATACCTGTACCGGATGATTCGCTAAATCAAGAAAAGCATTTATTTGAATATATCCCTTTTCTTCTGTCCTGACATTCTTTTCGATAATAAGGTCTCCCTCATTTACCAGGATCGTCTGAGCTTCGGTCTCATTGCCGCTATTATCATACATTCCGCCAAGGTAAAGATTTTCTACAATCAAGGTCTTGTTTTCCGGTACGATGATTGCCGGCTGTGCAGTAGAATTCCATGTGCCAAGAGGAGTTATCAATGAAGCTTCGGCAGAAGCCAGGTAAAACTCTCCGTCCGAAAGCTGCTCCAGATATTCACCGGCGTTATCATCTCCTAAATTCAGGGATCGCATGGCTACAACCATTCCATTGGACTTCTTAGCCTCCTCAGCTGCTGCACTCCAGGTTTTAAGCGGAGCACGCGGGTTTGATCCATCATATAAAACATCATCGCCTGCCGGATAAATCTCCCCATCAATGGTCATAGCAGCTCCCGGATTCCAGTAAATAACCTTTGCCTCACCTAAAGAACGGCTTGCAATCAGAGTCTTGCTGGTCAAAGTATCTGCCTCAAAGGCAAAGGACCGGGACATGATTTTATTTTCTGAACCCGTATCTCTTAACTGAGCAGCTGCCTCAGTCTCGACCTCCAGGTTCCAGTTATCAGATTCTGCCAGAGTAAAATAGCCTAAAAACTCTTCCTCAGTTGCATCATCCGCATAAAGGGTTGTCACCAGTTCACGTGATTCTGCCTTGCCATCATCCCGTAATTCCAGAAGATATTCGCCGCTGCCACCGTCAAATCCTTCCATCAACTCGATAATCGGATCTCTCCATGTACTGGCGGACATCTTATCTACTATCAGTTCAACATTATCTTCATCGGTGTCTAAAACATAATTATCAATATCAAAGGCCGCTTCTCCTGCCCCCTTTGCTTGACTGGCGGTTGAAGCCAGCGGTTGCAACGGAAGTGTTTTCTCAATTCGTTCGTTTTCTGCTGCTGCCGTATTATCTGTATTCGCAGCATTGGAAGGAGATGCCGTATCTTCTTTCCACTCTATATCTTCCTGCTCACTGCAGTAATCCATTACAACACAGCCATTAATATTGACATTCTGTCCCATTTGAAGGACACCGCCCCGAACATAAACCAGCTCTGTCTCATCAGGATCATGATCCGGATTTTCTGCCTCAAGAAGAACATTCGTCAATGTTAATTGTCCGCCATTCACATAAAACAACGCGTCACTTTCATAAGGACGTTCCGGCCAGGATGCTATGCGGATATTCCCTGCATTTAATACATACAGTTCCCCGTCTGCCACCTCCATCGGATTCATTGCATAAATAGTAATGTCCGATGGATCCAGTCCTTCTTTCTCCATCAGATCTTTTGCACGCTCAATTGCCTTTTTAAGAGTTTTTACAGGCTTTGTGGGACTCAACCCATTAGCAGAATCTTTTCCCATTTTTGCCCTGGATGGAGTTGCATTGGACACGGTTGCTGCTGCATTCGATGCGGTTGCCAGTTCTGCAGGCAGCTGACCGCCCGGATTCCAATAAATTGCATGACCATCGTCCTCTAAAGGTTCTAACGGCAAAGTTTCCTTAATGCGGCCGCCTCCACCCTCAATTGGTTCTAATGGCAAGGTTTCTTCTATACGGTCTGCTCCGTCTTCCATTGGTTCTAATGGCAGTGTTTCCTCAATGCGGTCTGTTCCATCTTCAACTGTTTCTGACGGCTGATTTTCCTCCATGCGGTCTGTTCCATCTTCAATTGTTTCTGACGGCTGATTTTCCTCCACACGGTCTGTTCCATCTTTAACAGTTTCCGACGGCTGAGTATCCTCCATGCGGTCTGCTCCATCTTCAATTATATCTGAAGATGGCATTTCCTCTATCCTTTCATATTCCATTGATGTGGTTTCTGCCAGAATCATAAGTTCCTGAGTGGGAAAGATCATAAGGAAGCACAAAAGGAACGCTGCAAATCTTTTGAATTGTGTCATTCTAATCTCTCCTTTTCGTTTCTTTGCTCTCATTATCCAATTTTGATAATTTCCAGATAGCTCCTCCTGCAAGCAGAAAGAATATTAAGCCATAGGCCCAATAAAGAAGAGCCCCTTCCACTCCGGTTTTGGGGATTCCTCCCACGTAGCTCAACGGAGGCGTATTATCCGGAATATCAGAAGGGAGCTTATCTAAAGGTGGGCCTCCGGGAAGGTTTCCCCCCGGAACAGTTTTATCAAGTACTGTATCTTTATCATCACCACCATCACCATCTTCGCCGTTCTTCTTCTGATACAATTTTATGGTAATCGTCTCCGGAACCTTATCCCCCTTCAATAGATAACTTCCGTTGTAGGGGTAAGGAAGCCATCCGGCTTTATAAACCCGATACTGAATATTATTATCGTTTAGATACACTAACGTACCATTAAACGTATAGTTCTCATCGTTCTTAATAAACTGGTCACTATCCGATACTAAAGAGGCCATGTTATATGCCACGTCCAACTCATAAATACCGTCTCTATCCGTTAAACCAAACAAAACATAACGGTTCAGACTCGGGATAAAGATTTCCACTGACACCCCTTCAATCGGATTATTATTGTCTCTGTCCAAGACCTGAAAACGTAATTTCCCCATATAATCAACAACCACACCTGCAACAATATCGGTCCGCCCATTTCTTTTTGGTACGGTTCCTCCTCCCAGACTATTTTCATCTGCCCAGACAGGGAAACAGACAAACAGAAACAACAGGTCACATATCAGCCATGATAAAAGGAATCTCTTTCTGCCCATAATATCCACCTCCGTTCTGCTACAATGTATTTATGGGTAAGGTTCACGGCAGCCAGCCGTATCTATTCGCAGCCGTTCGATTTATACGGGCTGAACTGCTGTACTTTCTTGCAAATCTTATCCGTTTTCTCATGACGTTTTATTCGCAGATTTAATAATTACGACTACTTTCCATGCTGTTTCACCTGCATATTCTTCACCTTGTGTATAAAAGCTCCAAACTGCAGTACAAGGATAATACCCTTGTTTAAGGCCGCCGGTTAAATGAATTTCTTTTATGTAATATCCAGGCTCAATCAATCCGGATTCATAAACTACTTCTCCGGTCGCATCTCTTACAATTCTTAATGTACAGCTAAAATTATTCTTTTTGTCATTTGCAATCCTGGCTTCTCCGGGTCCATCAGACTGATCAAAATAAATCTGACGTTCCAAAGAAACATATTTCATATTTTTGACCAGTTCCTGGTTTCTCAAATCTCTTACAATTGCATCATCTTCACCTTCTGCAAGCTCCTGTTTCCATTCAAGTTCTGATTTGGCATATTCTTTTCGGGTCTGTTGATTACTGAACATTTTCTGTAAGCCCATGCCCACAAAAAATGAACCGGCCAGCAAGCAGATTACCTCTAAGAACAAAAAGCAACAGCGGATTTTGTTGTTATTCAATTTCATTTATAAAAAAGACCATCCATCACATGAAGTACAATTTTTACATTTGCTTCCGAGATCTTATCCTCAGTCTCATCCAAGGAGTATGTGGTAAAGTGCGCTGTCGCCTGATAATCTCCGGCCTGAAGCGTTTTATTTAACTCAATATATTCAATATAAAATCCTGGGTCTATCAGTCCCGACCGATAAATAATTTCTCCAGTGTCATCCAGCCTGATATCTACCTGGAAAGAATAATGGTTTGCTGCAATATTTTCGATTGCAATCCGCCCTTTCTTTCCTCCGTTTTCAAATACCGGACCGGCTGCGATTCCGATATCCACCATACCTTCTGCTACCTTGGTACTTAAAATATCCACGATTTCCTGGTCTGTCTTACCCGGAAGCATACCACCCAAAGCCAGCGCATCTCTTGTTAAACGGCTTAAATTATTGTCTCTGGTCATCTGGTAATAGATGCCTGATCCAATTCCAATCAGAAGCAGCAGCAGAATAATAATGATCCATAACAACTTACTTTTTTTCTTATCTTTTTGCACTGTCATCGTTCCAGTCCTTTACTTTCTTTCTATTTACTAATAACTTACGGCGTTACTTCCGAAAGTTCTCCCGGTATCACCTGCCAAAAAATCGCTCCGACTTTTAACGACTCTTCGACCTGCGAATATTCGTCCTGCCTTCCGCCTGCTTTGACGCCTACATTGACATATGTTTCTGAAGGTACATTTGCAGTTCCCGCCGCAGTATATCCATTTGCCAATACATCTTCCGGTGCATTCAATGCTATTTTATCTGCATACCAAAATACATTCCTAAGCTCCGTACTGCTATCTTCATAACTGATTGTTACCTGGCCAGGAACAGAAAATGCAACATTATCCATCAGCATCTGATACTCTTTAAAATTAGTCTGTGACGATACTCCATCCCATGTCGGATCATAACCTACCGCCTTCCAGTAATGCGTCTTCCCTTCATCACTGTCATAGCCGGCAATAAAAGGCTTTAACTCAACCGGCAATCCCTCCCTTGGCGGATGCTCTTCTTCCAGATGCTCTTCTCTTACATCAGTTGAGTAATTCAGGATCGGGATTGTATGTTCCGAAAACGTCTGCAATTCAAACTCTGCGATTGTTCCTGCTCCGGAACCGGAAGGTACGCTGACATGTACTTTTACATTCGGCACAAGTAAGTTTCCATTCTCGACTGACACCGGATATGTATCACTGCTGTCAACACTTCCACGCACTACAAATCCATACGCCAATGGAACGGTTACCGATATCCTTGCTTCTGATGGTATCTGAGTTACACTCAACCACACATTGGACGCAGGGCCTTCGCTTGCTAACGCAGAAAAGCGCAGGCAGGCCGTACATACAAATCCAACTGCGGTAAGTCTAACTATATATTTTTTCCATCGTTTCATAGGATTCATTTGTTTTCCTCTTTTCCATTCTGGCTGTTTCCGGAAATCTCTTGCAAATAAACTGTCCTGCACCCTGCGGTTTATTTGCAACAAATCTCCGGAGAATCTCCGAAAGGAGATTCTCTGGGGATTATAACTAATCATCCTGGCGTTTATAAACTGACCTCAAATATAATTAAGGCTGAAGGTAATCCTCGTTAGGTGCAGTGTCAACATCATTCTGCATCTCTACGCTGATCGTCCATACGATGTTACCAATCTTTGCAGACTCTTCTACCTGCTTATACTCGCCCTTTGTTCCACCTACAAGTACGTCAAACTTTGCATGGTGAGTCTCTCCTACAATTGCATAATCATCACTATCTACGTTAGAGTAGCTTAAATCACCTAATGGGTCTGTATTTGGTGCTGCCAGACTAATACCGGTACCAGCCATCTGGAGTCCTCCGTTTGCCACTGTATCAAAGTTGTTACCATCAACGCTTATATTGTACTTCTTAAAATCATCCAATCCGGTATTGCTGCTGGTTGTATGAGTCCAGTATTTTCTGGATGCATCATCCCCTTCATTCTTGATGTTTCCATTAACCTTAACTGCCAGACCTTCTCTTTTGTCTGAAGCATTCTTGAATGTAGAATAATTTGTAAATGGCAGTTTTCCTTCAACGGTAAGATTTCCTTCTGTCTGCAGGTTATAAACTGCACCTTGTCCGTTCGTTGACGGAGTGGTTACGTCTACCTTTACATTTGGAAGATAAATGTCTCCGTTTGCGCTGGTCACAGGACTGTTATCACTTACTGTAGTCGTACCTTTTACTACGAATGCAAACAGTGTCGGAACTTCTACTTTTACTTTTGCATCCTTATCTTCGATAATAACACCCGCCCATACATCAGTGCCGGTTGATGCAGGAACAGCTCCTCCTGGATCAGCCATTGCCGGTATTACCATGCTTGTTGCCATTACGCCTGCTAATAATGTTGTTATGAGTCTCTTCTTCATCTTTCATTCTCTCCTTTTTGATAATTAAAGTTATATGATAAAAAGAACAATAACCTTTCTATCCAACGGTGACCATTGGAAAGTCCACCTGATTCTCTGGCCTTTCCTGATTGTTTACGGATCTGCTGTCATCAGCCTGCCAGTAAACCTGATTCCTGACCGAAAAATCCGGCGGTGTACAAAGAAACACCTTTACCTGAAAGGTCAATTCCTTTTCTTCACCCGGAAGGATACGCTCCAGCATCCAGGTTATATACTGCTGCCCGCCGACAACTCCATAGATCCCATCGTCTTCCACGGAAACAAAACTGGTATGCTCCGGAAGATAATCCCGGATACGCACATCCTTAATCTCTTCCTTACTGTCATTGTGAAGTACCATTTTATATGTAAGAATCTCATTGGGTTGTACCCGGGACTGTATTCCATGGCTGGCAGCTACTTCTGCACCAAAGCTAATATTGATATCCAATACCTCATCTGATCCCCCGGTATTTCCGGCTGATTGCTGATTATGTGAATACTGTTCCTGAGCCTGAGATTCTTCTGACTGCGGATCTGTCGCTTTCTCAATCTCTGTTGAGCTCTCCGGAATCGTTTCCGGACTTGTTGTTTCTTTCGCTAAAGTAGTTTTTTCTCTATCTGAACCAGAATTTCCTCCTGAGTCATAATCTTTTGTCGGATTATGTGTCTCTGGCGTCGTTTCCTCTGCAGTTGTCTCTTCCTCTGTTGTCTCCTGCGGACTGCTTTCCTCCGCTGTTGTCTCTTCCTCTGTCGTCTCCTGCGGGCTGCTTTCCTCCGCAGTTGTTTCTTCTTCTGTGGTCTCCTGCGGGCTGCTTTCCTCCGCAGTTGTTTCTTCTTCTGTTGTCTCCTGCGGACTGGTCTCTTCCGCAGTTGTTTCTTCCGATTCTGTCGTCTCATTCTCAGGAACAAGCACCGCTGGAATCGGTTCTTCATATCCCGGTAAATCAAATATAATGGTGGTCGGTTCGCTTACCGGAACAAAACCACTATCATACCAATATGTAATCGTAATACTGGAATACATCTTTACTTCTTCTTTAAACTCGGTATAGAGAATGACATTGCCGTCCTCAGTGTAACAAAGCATTACATCTCCTACATGGACTCCGCCGCTTAGAACTAACTCTTCCCAGAATTCACTATCCAGGGAAAGTCCTTCAATCCGTCCAAGATTCCATGTTACGCTGTCTCCATCACCCAATCCATAAGCTTGTGGATATATCGTGACTTTTAATTGGTGTTTAACAGCAGCATTTGGTTTGATTTTCTGATTTTTCTTTAAGGTAATATTCCAATTATCACTGTCAACAATAGCAGCTCCATTCAACGAGACCTGAAACCATGTAGGAATAATTGCATTCTCATTGTCTGCTTCCTGTTCCAGTAGTTCCTGCAAACTCGGCTGGCCCGGAAGCCCTGTAGATAACGGGGCCGCCAACATTCTCGACGCTCTCGAAGGCGTTGCCAGTGTGCTGGCTCTTACTCCCTTTGCTTTTACACCAAACACACTTTCAATGCGCCCCGTCCCTGCGAAGGAGGCTGACGAAACAACAGCGATCAAGGCTACTATCAAACCCGCACTTGCATATAGCTTGGCAAGCCATTCAATTCTCTTCCGGTTTTTAACCATATCTTCACCTCTGTTTTACACGATCAACAATGTGCTACTACTACACCTTCACTGCCTTCTTCTTGCACAACATCGCCTAAACCGTCCAGATCTTTGACCTTTCGGTTACTGCCTATAATGATGTAGAGAGCAGCCGGAATGCTGCATACTAAAATAATGAGTTCAATAATATTACTTACTGTAATAAGTCATCACCTCCTCTTAAGTGCTTTCGCGCTTTCTCTTTTGTACCAGTTAAAAACTAAACTATTGTACCAAAGAGCTGCTATCGTACACCCCCAGACTCCTCCAATCGATGCGGATAATACAAAATCCATCCGATTGATACCTGGCTCACCTTCCTGAGCAGGATCAGAATCCGGAGACGACAGCTCAATTCTGACTGTCCGTACCTCACCTCGATGGCATCCCAGACACTCTCTCCGCTCAATCCTTATCCCTGATTCCGGTCTTTCTTCCACCACTTTCCAGTCTCCATAATGATGACCGGTCGCCGGCAGATATTCTATATAAGTATAACCGCATAAGGTACACACATTTTCAACTAGGCCTTCTGAGTCTTCTGAATTCAGTTTTAATATATGGCTTTCAAATTCATGCTGCTGACCGCCGGTACAGGCAGGATGCGTATCAGCATACCCGACTCCACAACATAGGATAGTTAAAAACAGCGTACATAGCAACATAAGAAGCTTTACTCTTACTTGCAATTACCTGCCCCCCCATCCTATCTTTTTAATAACCAGATAATTGTAAACATTCTGTCCGCATATATATTTTTGTTATTTCCGTTATTTTGATTTACAATTCCGTTCAACATTACATTACCCTATCTTTCTCAACTTGTGTTGATTCTTGGATAAACAGTAGTCTATTCGCTCCAAACTACACTACTTTTCTCGTTTCAGCGTATTCTTCCATTTCCCGTTTTAAATCTGCGTAATAATATCTTCCTACCGGCAGCCTCTCTCCCGTATCCAATACTATTTCTTTAAAAGAAATAGTTCCGATATGAGATTTTGCTACCACGTAAGACTTATGGACTCTAACAAAACCATATTCCTTTAACCTTAATTCAATTTTTCCAATGGTCGAATAGAAGCTAAACTGGTCACTGCCGTAATAAACGGTCACGATCCGTTTTGTGACTTCAAAGTAATGAATCTTTTTAATCTCAATCTTTCGGAATTCACCAGCCCCTGTACACATAATGTATTCCGTCTGCTTTTCTTGTACTGATTTTACCGCTCGCATAAAAATATCTTCGAATTTTTCTACCGTTGTTTCTCCTTTCACAACATAATGCAATGCTTTAACATCAAATGCCGTGGTGTAAAAATCTTTAGAAACTGTAAAAAACACAATTTCACTGATACACCCCTGACTTCTCAGCTTTCTGGCGACCTCATCCCCCTGCATCCCGTTCATCCTCATATCCAGATAAATAATGTCCGGATAGCTTTTGTGATCCCCTTGTAAACGGAACAGCAGTTCTTCACCTTTGTGATATAAAGAAAACACCACATCAATTTGATGAATTGACGCTAACAGTTCCAACTGCTTTTTACATTGTTCCAGTTCTTTTTCATTATCATCACAAATTGCGATAATCACGATTTATCCTCCTCTTTAAGTCAAGCACCAATTAATTAATAAGTACCTGCAATTAATTTTCGTGCAATCTATTGTTCTAAAAATGCCTTTATTCGTTTATATCCACACTTATATAGGCAGCAGTTATTCTATAACATGAGCAGTGACTAAACTCCGTAGGATAACATGAACATATGACCTCTCTTAAGAAGATCCGAATTGCACAATCCGTTGTAACCGATAAGCTAACCTAATCCCAGTATCAAGCTTATCCAGATAAGCATATAAAAAACTCAGTTAACCTGGAAGTGCATGTATTTAATTTGACTTCTCATGTATTAAATCAGTTTCAAGGAGCAATAAATCATAATCTATTGCATGAAAAAGTTGGATAAGGTTTTTATTCCTTATCCTCTACTTTGGGTCACTATACTGTTATGAATCTAAAATTAACTTGTTTTTTCTAACCACTTGACGGTTTTTACCGGCTATTTAAAATAGTCGGGATCAGCAGAAATTCAAATATTATCAGCCATCTGAGCCTTGAGAGTTGTTAGCTGTCCTGCCTTATTAAATAGCCAGATGGTCATAAACATTTTATCTGAATGTAGATCTTGGATATTTCCCTTATCTTAATAAGCAATTTTTCTCAGCATTACTTTACTTCATTTTTAAAAATTTGTAATAAATAGTGGATAAACAGCAGTCTTTTGGTTCCAAACTACACTACTGTTCTCGCTTGCGCGTATGTTTCCATTTCCCGTTTCAAATCGGCGTAATATTATCTCCTTACAGGCTGTTCCAACAGCCTTTTACATTGTTCCAGTTCTTGTTCATTATCATGGCAAATTGCAAAAAAAGAGAACGGTTACTAAGCCGTTCTCCATTATCACATTATCAGATGATAAAGTAAGATATGCATACTATTAAAGATTACAAATCAACGGATCTATGCAGCAGGTTCAAACTGGCTGTTGTAAAGTTCTGCATAGAAGCCTCCCTTTTCTAACAGTTCCTTATGATTGCCACTTTCGATAACGTCCCCATCTTTCATGACCAAAATCAGATCGGCATTTTTGATGGTGGACAGGCGGTGTGCGATGACAAAAGATGTGCGTCCTGCCGTCAGCTTATCCATAGCCTCCTGAATCAAAATTTCGGTGCGTGTGTCCACAGAACTTGTTGCTTCGTCCAGAATCAGCATGGGAGCGTTTTGGATCATCGCTCTGGCAATCGTAACAAGCTGTTTCTGCCCCTGTGAAAGACTTGCCCTGTCATTTAACAATGTGTCATACCCTTGCGGCAAAGTCCTAATAAAATGATGAAGCCCTACTGCCTTGCATGCAGCAACCACCTGTTCATCTGTCACCCCCGGCTTGCTATAGATAATATTTTCCTTGATGGTACCTTCAAAAAGCCATGTATCCTGTAATACCATACAAAATTGCTCATGGACATTCTCTCTTGGCACCTGGCTGATCGGAATGCCATCCAGCAATATTTCTCCACCGTCCAGTTCATAAAAGCGCATCAGCAGATTGACCATTGTTGTTTTTCCTGCACCGGTAGGTCCCACAATAGCTATTTTCTGCCCAGCTTTAATTTGAGCTGAAAAGTCATTAATAATCGTTTTTTCCGGGGTATATCCAAATTTCACATGACGGAATTCCACATCACCTTTCACATTGGCGAGCTTCTTTGCTTTTTGGCTCTCGTCAGACAGTTCTTCCTCATCAAAGAACTCAAACACGCGCTCACTGGCAGCAGCGGTTCTTTGCAGGTTCTGGAATGCCTGAGCAATTTGTGAAAGCGGTTGGGTAAACAAACGGATATACAGCATAAAGGCTACGATCACCCCAAAGCTGATGGTTCCGTTCATCGCCAGCGCCGCACCTACCACACAGACTGCCACATATCCGAAGTTACCGATAAATGTCATAAGCGGCATCATCAGTCCGGACATAAACTGGCTCTTCCAGCCGCTGTTATACAGGCTCTCGTTCACATTCTCAAAAAAACGTCCGGCCTCTTTTCCACCGTTATAAGCCTTTACCACATTATGTCCAGAATAAACTTCTTCAATATGACCATTCGCGACACCCAGATCTTCTTGCTGCTGAACGAAATATTTCTGCGATTTTGACATGATAACCCCCATGATGACAAACCCAAAAACGCTCGATCCTACGGCAGTTAACGCCATGATCCAGTTATTGTAGAACATCATAATAGCTGAACCCACAAACATGGTAATGGATGTAACCAGATTTCCGATGCTTTGGTTCATGGTCTGACCGATGGTATCCACGTCATTGGTCACCCTGCTGAGAATATCGCCATAGCTTACCTGGTCAAAATATTTCAAAGGCAGCTTATTGATTTTTTGTGATATACCGGTACGCATATTTTTGCTGATTTTTTGCGTTATAGTTGTCATCATAAAACTTTGAATAAAATTGAGAAATGCTGAACCTGCATAGAATGCCACCAACAGTAATGCAATGCTTTTTACTGTACCAAAATCAATAGCACCAGCGGACGGAACACCATTGATCAGCGCAGGTAATCCTTTCATGATCTCGTTGGTCATATCTTTCAGTTTATCCGGACCGATAATTTGCAGCACTGTTCCGATTGCTGCCATAACAAGAGCAACAATCACTGCGGGCATATAATTTTTACAATAGGCAATCAGTTTTCCCCATGTCCTTTTAAAATCTTTCGGCTTTTCGACAGCCCCCTGTCCCATAGGACCTCCGGCCATCGGCTTTCTGTTCGTTCTTTGTTCACTCATGACACAAGCTCCTCCTCACTTAATTGGCTCATGGCAATTTGCCTGTATACCTCACAGTTCTGCAGCAAATCCTTGTGTTTGCCATTGCCCACAACTCTGCCTTCGTCCAGCACGATTATCTGATCAGCATCCATAATCGTGCCGATACGCTGTGCCACAATCATACTGGTCACACCTGCGGTTTCTTTTTTCAGTACATTGCGCAAAATCCGATCCGTCTTATAATCCAATGCTGAAAAGGAATCATCAAATATATAGATTTCCGGCTTTCGACAGACCGCGCGGGCAATGGCAAGCCTCTGTTTCTGCCCGCCGGACACATTGGTACCGCCTTGGGCAATGTCTGCTTCATAGCCGCCCTCCATGCGTTCAACAAAATCCGTACCCTGTGCAATTGCAACAGCTTTCTTGATTTCGTGCTCAGAAAACCCATTTCCCCCATTATCTCCGTATGCCACATTGGACGAAACCGAACCCTTGAACAGAACCGCTTTCTGCGGCACGTAACCAATTTTATCGTGGAGTGCCTCCTGGGTATACTCCTTTATATTCACGCCGTCAATCAGGATTTCTCCCTCTGTCGCATCAAAAAAACGCGGCACAAGGTTTATCAGTGTTGATTTACCACTGCCTGTAGAACCGATAAAAGCAATCGTTTCCCCCTTCTTTACCGTAAAGTTCACATCCTCCAGCACATAATCCGCCGCATCCGGATATTTGAAGCCCACATGTTGAAACGTAACCTCACCTTCCAAACCAGGGACTCCCTTTGTCCGGCTGCCATCAAGGATTGTAGGTTCGGTGTCCAGCACTTCATTGATACGCTTGGCGGAAACGCTGGCACGGGGAAGCATGATGAAAATCATGACCAACATCAAAAACGACATAACAACCTGCATCGCATAGCTGGAGAAGACCACCATGTTAGAGAACAGCGTCAGTTTATCCGTCATCTGGGCCGCATTAATTAAGTAGGCGCCGATCCAATAGATCGAAAGGGACAGCCCACTCATAATCATCGTCATGACCGGCATCATAATTGCCATAGCTCGGCCTGTATATAACTGGGTTCCGGTTAATTCCTCGTTCGCTTCCTCAAACTTCTTTTCCTGATAAGCTTCGGCATTATAAGCTCTCACTACGCGGAGTCCCGTCAGATTTTCACGAGTAACCCGGTTCATGTTGTCTGTTAAGGCTTGCATTTTCTTAAATTTAGGTATCACAAAAATCATGATAATACCAATCATAACAACCAAAAGTGCAACCGCCGCGCCTGTGATGAGTGACCATTCAAAACCCTTTCCGGCGATTTTGCTAATCGCCCAAACAGCCATAATCGGAGCTTTTATAATCAGCATTAAACCCATTGTAATCAACATCTGAATCTGTGTAATATCGTTTGTTGAACGGGTGATCAAGCTGTCAGTCGAAAAGCGGTTGATCTCCTCCATGGAAAAGGACTCCACTTTATTAAAAAGGAGACTGCGCAGACGCTTAGAAAATGCGGCGGCAATCCGTGCCGCAATAAAACCAACAATAACGGCGCCTGCCAAACTGCCGAGTGTGCAGAGAAGCATTTTACCCCCAGCAAACCAAATATCGCTCATCGCACTACCAGGCGTTTGCACTAACATGGTTATTTCTGACATGTAATCCGGCGTTTTTAAATCCAGCCATACCTGGACCATCACAAATATCAGGCTAAATAAAGCCATCAGCCATTCTTTGGGCTTGAGATATTTAAATATTCTAATCATAGAAAAAACCTCCTTATTATTAGTGTTCATATTGAACGCTGTTAGTTATGTGGTCCTAAAATGCAGACCTCGTTTGGTCTGCATTTTTATCTCACTATCTTTATTCCCCGGTTCCGATTATTCTATTCAAAAGGATCTGGCATCGTGCGCTGAGCGATCTCAAAGAACCGCGTGGAGAGACGTACAAATTCTCTTGCGTCTTTTTCCCCCATCACGGTGAATACTTGAATCAAATGATTTTGCATTCGCTGCATGTTTGCCCGAATCCGTTCACGGCCTTCTTCCGTAATCGTAACCAAAATAAAGCGCCTGTTCGTGGTGTCTATTTCACGGTGAATCTGCCCTTTCTTTTCGAGGGTACGGAGTGCCGCAGAGATTCTGGCCGTACTGCTGTTCAGCGCCTCACTCAATTCAGACGGCGATGCAGGTGATTCTTTCGTATAAAGATATCTTAAAATGAAAATTTCGCCTTTTCCAGAACGATTAAATTCATCCATGACTTTTCCACGGGACATCAGTTCACCCAATGAATCGACCAGTTCTTCTATACTACTCAATTTATTCACCTCCACCTTTCAAACAGGTATTAGTATTTATAACTAACACTGTTAATAGTGTATACTGTTTCACGAGTATTGTCAAGAAAATATTTTCGCATCTAAAATTCCCGCTATAAAAGCCACTGGAATAGTATCTAATGGAATAGAGGTATCACGTTGTCCAACAATCCAGTCTCAAATGCTTTTCGTTGCCGGGTTATCGCATCTTCCTTTTTCATATATGTCCCAACTTCCAATTTTATTTACAGAATTATGATAAATCTCATAATGGATTACGCCTATATCCTGTTATTCTTAACATAAAGCTCGACAACAAAAAAGTCAAAAGGAGGATATATATTATGACTTTCGGCAATGTCTTTTTTTTAATCACCGTATTGGTTGGCGCTATTCTCTTGAACCGATTTATTCAGCACCGAAAGGGCGCCCGCAGAGAAGCCGCGTTACAGCGCACCAGAGAAATAGAAAGAGCACATTGGCGGCATGTGCTTCGGAATTATGATTTTGTTTTTGCTGATGACAGGGAAGAAAACACAAGTGAAAACCGTAAAGCTGCGTCTTAAAATCAATGGTCAGGACGAAGGGCGCCTTGAGACAGAAATAATCTGCAATCATATAGATTTAAAAAGGGGGTCGTATAAGTAAGTTTTATTCTATAAAAATACGCATTGATGAGGATTAAAAACCCTTTTCAATGCGTATCTGTAATTTTATAACAATCTTTTTCATGGAGTCCAGATAATATTCCAGGGAATAATGGACATATTGAACGCTCAGCCCCCGATTTAATCCATGGTACACTTCGATATTTCCGCCTGTCTCCCGTTATTAATAGTCAAACTGCCTGTAGTAACGGCGGATCACCATGGGATGACGGAACTCCTCCTCCATATGGGCATCCACACGGTTGTTTACCGCATGCATCACCAGGTGTGAAACAGAGCCTCTGAATTCCCGGCTGATTCCCTTTAGTTCATAATCCTTCGTATCTATGACAGTGTAGTTCTTGCAGACCTTGGGCAGGAAACCTTTCACGCGCTCTGCCAGGGGACGCTGCTCGTCCTCTCCGATGAACAAAGTGACAGGAGTCTCCGCGTCTATAACCTCCAGCATGCCATGGAAAAACTCAGCGCTGGTAATGGATTTGGTGCGGATCCACAGCTGCTCCTCCCAGTAGCACATCGCATAGGAGTAAGTGGCTCCCCACTGGTTACCGCCGCCCACAAAATAGTGGGGCATATCCGGGCGCGCCTTGAAATACTCATATTTATCCCTGGCGAATCCGGCCGCCCACTGGTCAGCTTCCTTCTCAACCTCCACCAGGGCCCGGGCCAGATGGGCCTCCATCTCTGCGTTGTACTGGTCGTACTCAGGGAACTCCCCGTTGTTGAACATCAAACGGTTGGCTACCATATAGAACTTCAGCTGCTCATTCATAGGGTAGGAAATGCACCAGTCGCATAGCTTCACCATGGGGGCATCCGGCTTGTCAATGAAGCCAAACACCTTGGCACCGGCTTCCCGTACCTTCTCAATGGCCTTTACCATCTCCTCGGTGCTTCCCGTCACAGATGAGAAGATCACGATGGATTCCTTGGTGAAACGCTTGTTGCCGGTGGTAATGAACTCCGCACCGTTCTCCACATAGATCGGAATGGAACTTCTTCCCCTCATATAGACCTCCGCCTGCATGCCGGAAGCCCAGGTTCCGCCGATTCCGATAAAATAAATTCCGTCAAAACCTCTCTGCTGGATTTCGTCCACAACTTTCTCAATCTCCGGCCGCAGCGCCAGAACGCCGTTTATACTGTCAATCTGCTTCTGTTCGTCAAATTTTAACATAATTGCTCCTTCCTTCTACTTATGGAAATGCACATTGAAGTTGCATTTGTCTCCACGGGTATAAGATTTCGAATATTCTATCACACGGTCATCCTCGTCATAGGTGGTGCAGGAGAACAGGAATACCGTCTGGTCTTTGTTGATATTAATCAGCCTGGCATCGGACTGGGTCAGCTGGACCAGATCCAGGGTCTGCCATGCCCTCATAGGGTTAATCCCATAGAATTTATAGATTTCAAACATGCTGAACACTGTCAGGTCGATCCCTTCCATCTTAGGTACCAGATTATAGGGAATATAGATTTCCTGAATGGCAATAGGGTCTTCATCTGCATAGTCCAGACGCTTGATATAATACAGCATATCTTCTTCGTTGATTCCAAAGATTGCCGCGTATTTCTCTCCGGCCTTCCGCTGGCCTTTCAGCAGGATCTTGCGCTTATTCTGCACATGCTTTTCATCCATGGTCTGGGTAAATCCGCCCAGCACCTCTAAGTCCCTCTCGATCTGGGCCACAACGTATACGCCCTTGCCCTGAATACGCTTTAACAGACCCTCATTCACCAGCGCGTCAATGGCGCTGCGGACGGTCAGACGGTTGATTCCGTAGGTACCTGCCAGAACATTTTCCGATGGGATGGCCGTACCTGGAGCATACTCCCCATCCTCGATTTTAGAACGTACTACTTCCCGAAGCTGAAGATAAATAGGTGAATTGTAAGCAACCTCTGCTGTTTTAGCCAACTTTTTTCCTCCTTGTTATGAGCACTTAGCGGTCGTCCTTTTACCGCTTTGTGCGATATTACCAGGCGCCGTTGTACTCCAATGTAACACTGGAATTAGCAGCACCCAATTTCATACACTCTTTCACTTCTCTGCCTTCCAGAATTCCCTTTAAGAATCCTGCGATAAAGCTGTCCCCGGCACCCATGGTATCCACCACGTTACAGGGCACAATTCCAAATGTGGTAAACCCGGTTCCGTCATAGGCAATGCTGCCCTTTTCGCCCATTGTGGCGATCACCAGCCCAGGGCCTTTTTCCTTAAGCTCCTTCATGGTCTCCCGAAGTTCCCCGGTATCTCCATCATCGGTGGCAAAAAACAGGTAATCCACAGAGGGAATCGCCGCGACAGCCGCCGGATCCTCCGGCCTTGTGGCTGCATCGAACGCAATCCTGATTCCCCGCCCCTTTAGCTGCGCCAGATCGTTGTGTATGTTCCCCCATAGTCCTGTCACGATCATATCATGTTCACAAATAAAATCCTTTTCCTCATCGGTCAGCTTGAAGCCGGCCAGCACGCCCTCCTCGTAATCTCCGAAAACGCGCTCACCGCCCATCAGCTCCACATGGGTGATGGCCGTGCTCCCCTCCATGAAACGGATATGGGATACATCCACACCTTTTTCTGCGATCTTCTCTTTCATCAGAGCGCCGTACTTATCTGTGCCCACCACGCCGGTATAGGAAGCCTGGCCTCCCAACCGCATAAAATATACAGCCACGTTTACAGGATTGCCGCCTGGGTAAGCGTTCCCGGTATTGTCATAGACATCCATATAGTTATCGCCAAATGCAGCAAGTTTC
>NZ_DAMAUN010000077.1:0-28259 GCF_032078915.1 Lacrimispora sp.
CCTGGCTTGATGGCATTGAGACGGCGGATCTCCCAGGGATCCAGACCGGCCATTTCTGCAAGCAGGTTGATATTCATTTCCGTTGCAAAGCAGCTCTGGGTTACGCCAAATCCGCGGAAAGCGCCGGAAACCACGTTGTTGGTATAAACGGACATCCCAAAGATATCAATGTTCTGGTAGTTATAAGGGCCGGCTGCATGGGTGCAGGCGCGGTGGAGTACGGGGCCGCCCAGAGAAGCATAAGCTCCCGTATCGGCAATGATTACGCCCTTCATGGCAGTCAGACGGCCGTTTTCATCACAGGCTGTGGTAAATTCCATTTCCATGGGATGGCGTTTTACATGGTAATTTAAGGATTCCTGGCGGCTGTATTTTATCTTGACAGGTTTTTTAGTATACCAGGCCATTAAGGCAGCATATTGCTGTACAGACATATCCTCCTTGCCACCGAAGCCGCCGCCTACTAAAGGTGCGTGGCAATGGACCTTTTCCTTTGAAATGCTAAGCATCTGGGCGCATTCTCTCTGAACGTCATATATGGACTGGCTGGTGGTGTAAATCAGTAGGCCGTCATCCCCTTCAGGAAGTGCCATACAGCACTCCGGTTCCATGAAGCCGTGCTCCTGCCAGGAGGTTTTGTATTTTCTTGTTACCACAAATTTTGAATTTTTAATGGCTTCATCTGCATTGCCCCGCACCAGGTTGGCCCGGCTCATGATGTTGCCATCCTCGTGAATGAGAGGAGCATCTCCCTTTAAAGCTTCATAAGGGCTGGTGATGGCAGGAAGCTCCGTATAATCAACGTCAATGAGAGCCAGGATTTCTTCCAGGGCGTCTGCACGGGTCGCTGCAATGACTGCCAGGGCATTTCCAACGTAACGGATGATATCTCCTTCGCCCATGAGAACATCCCAGTCCTGCTTGATATGGCCGATCTTATTACATGGCACATCCTTTTTCGTCAGGATTTCCACGCAGTCCGGGTGCTCCAGTGCTTTTGAAACGTCGATCCGGTTGATCATGGCTCTTGGATACTTGGAATACAGGCACTTGGCGTACAGCATGCCAGGCAGATACATATCATCGGCGAAGATTCCTGTTCCGTTTACTTTCTCTGCAGCATCAATGCGCTTAAAGTGCTCATTCATATGCAGGGCAGTAGGAGACTGTGGGATCTCCAGCTTCTCTCTGAAAAAGTCAGCAGCCAGAAGAATGGCATCTTCAATCTTTTTATAGCCGGTACAGCGGCATAAATTGCCCTTGATTGCTTTTTTAACTTCCGCTCTTGCAGGGGTGAGATTTGTATCCAGAAGGCTTTTGGCGGAAATGACCATGCCAGGAATGCAGAAGCCGCATTGAACAGCGCCGGCCTCTGCAAAGCAGTGTTCGTATACCTTCATTTCTTCCGGGTCGATTCCTTCCACAGTAAGAATATTTTTCCCCTCCAGCGTGCTGATTTTAGGGACACAGGCCTTTACTTTCTTTCCGTCAATAAGAACCGTACAGGTTCCGCAGGCACCTTCGCTGCAGCCATCCTTTGTGGCTGTCAGATGAAGATCATCACGTAAGAAACGCAGCAGCTTTTTGTCGTGGGGCGTTTCGTAGTCCTGCCCATTGATGTGTAATATGTACATGGGTAAACTCCTTCCGGCTAAATGCCTTTTTCTTCTAAGAAATCCTTAAGCAGGTTCATACAGACTGCTTTTCGGTATTCAGCAGATACGCGGCCTCTGGTCAATACCAGGCGCTCCCCGTAAGCAGACAGCAGCTCTTCCTTTAAAGCGCTGGCTTCTTCGAGGGTTTTTCCAGATAGTCTGGCTTCCAGATCTTGAAAGCGGAGAACCGTATCGGACACGGCGCCAAATGCGGCGGCCATCCCTTGGATCCGTCCATTTTCTACAGTCATAAGTCCTGCAAATGAAACACGGGAAATGGCAAGGGCATTTCGCCCGCCGACTTTTTTATAATAATAGTTATCCAGGCCCCGTTTTGGGAGGAGTATCTCCACAATCAGCTCCTCTGGCTTCAAATCCAGTTTTTTTCTTCCCAGATAAAAGTCTTCAATGTTTACGGTCCGCTGACCGTGGACAGAGGCAAGACGTAATTTTGCGCCGCAGACAAAAAGGACCAGCACGGAATCGGCCTTGGCAGACCCGTTTCCGATATTGCCGCCAAAGGTTCCCGTATTCCGGATTGCAGGTGCAGCAATTTGTGCAACAGCCTCTTTCATAAGCGGGTGAATAAGATCGGATTCCAGCGCCTCTGTAAAGGTGACGCAGGAACCGATGAAAATATAGTCCCCTTCCTCCCGGATATACCTTAATTCCTCCAATCCGTTTAAGAAAAGATAGGAGACTCCTTTTCTGTTTTCCACCATAAGGTCAGTGCCGCCTGCATAGGGAACGGCATCGGTAGTTTTCTTTATCTCCAATGCTTCCTGTAAGGAAGCCGGTCTGTATCCATTTACCATAATCCATTTCCCTCCTTTGCGGCTATATGAATCGCATTTACAATGGCGTTATATCCGGTGCAGCGGCATAAGTTGCCGGATAGTCCTTCCCGTATCTGGCTGTCTGTGGGATTGGGAATCTTGCTCAATAGGGCTTCGGCAGCCATAACCATTCCTGGAATACAAAAACCGCACTGCACCGCCGACGTAGCAGCGAAGGCTTTATTTAATACGGCAAACCGTTCCGTTTCCCGAAATCCTTCCAGAGTGACAATACTGGCACCTTCTGCAGCACCCATGGCAACGCAGCAGGAGTTTACCAGAATTCCGTTCATCAGGACGGAACAGGCGCCGCATTCTCCTTCTTTGCATCCGCATTTAACACTGGTCATACGGAAAACATCTCTTAAAACATCCAGAAGACGGTCTGCCGAGCTGCCGCCATAAGCAGTTTTCTCTCCATTTAACAGAAAATTGATTGCTTCCATTATAACCCCTCCTTCATAATCACTTTCATGGTATCCTCTGCTGTAAATGGGGCGTGATTCAGCTTGACTCCATGCCCCAGGGCCTGTTCCACAGCTTCCACATAAGCGGCAGGAATCCCTACCAGAGGCAGTTCTCCGGCTCCTTTGGCCCCATAAGGTCCGTCAGGGTATTTTTCCACATGCAGCATACATGTTAAGTTCGTCACATCGGCGGAAGTGGGTATTAAATAATCAGAGAAGGAATTGTTTCGGATTCTTCCTTTCTGGTCGTAATCCATATATTCGGTGGAAGCATAGCCGATCCCCTGAAGGAATCCGCCTTCCATCTGTCCCATGACAATGTTATAGTCAATGGGAGTGCCAACATCAAAATTGCCGTAAGCCCCAAGGATCTTCGTCAGCCCTGTATAGGTATCCACCTCTACTTCCGCGGCGTTGACACCCCAGGCATAGGTGGGATAAGCATCGCCCTGGAATTTATCCAGGTAGAAGGGAATGACAAAATCTGGTTCTTTAAACCGTTCTTCCACCATCTGATCTTCCCCTTCCTTCCATTGGGAGCGCAGCTTAATGGCACAGCGGCGGAGGAGTTCTCCTACTACCATGAGGGAACGGGAGGCAACGGTGGGACCGGAGTCCGGAACCCGGGCCGTATCCGGATGATCGTAATAAACCTTATCAAGAGGAAGGTTTAATTCCTTGGCGACGATTTTTGGAAACGTGGTACGCAGTCCCTGTCCGATTTCTCCGTTGGAAGCCAGGATCTCAACCGTGCCGTCAGGATATTTGTGAAGCCTGCATACGGCTTTGATAATATCCCGTTCTCCGGAACCGGTAAATCCAGCCCCGTGAAAATGCATGGAAATTCCGATTCCTCTGCGGTACCGTCCGGTCTGAGGCTTTGCATATTCCCGACGCTTTCTGCGGTAATCACATGCCTGGTCGATTTCTTTGATCATGGAAGGAATGGGTACCGGAAAATGGTATTTCCCGGAGGTGGAAGTGGGATCCCCCTGCTTTGCGATGTGTTTTTCCTTAAATTCCAGGCTGTCGATTCCAAGATCCATTGCAATGTGGTCCATCATCATTTCAACTGCAAAAAATGTCTGGGGAGCGCCGAAGCCCCGATAGGCTCCTGTGGGAGTGGTGTTGGTTTTTAAGGCCCTTCCCCTTACGTGGAGATTCTCAATGTTATAGATTCCGTTTGAGCAGATAATCCCCCGCTGAAGAACCACGGCAGACAGGGTGGTGTAAGCGCCGCTGTTGAATTTAACATCAATGTCCATGGCGGTCACTTTGCCGTCCTTGACGGCGACCTTGTATCTGCAGAGGGAAGGGTGGCGTTTGGAGGTAAACTCTAAATCTTCCCGGCGGTCAAAGATGCAGCGGACGGGAGCCCCGGCCTTTTTAGCAGCTACAGCTACCTGACAACCCAGGATCGACGGAAATGCCTCCTTTCCTCCGAAGCCACCTCCGGTCACATCCTGTTTGATATGTACCTGATCCGGTCCGCAGCCAAGGGCCCGCATAACGGCTCCGTGCACGTAATAGGCACATTGGAGAGAGCCGTGGATGAACATTTTTCCGTTTTCCTCAGGCTCCGCCATTATTCCCTGGGTTTCTAAATAGGTCTGGTCCTGATATCCGGTGGTGAATTCTTCTTCATAGATCTTATCGGCTTCAGCAAAGGCCTTCTCCATATTCCCTTTGCCATATTCATAGTCAAAGAATACGGTATCCGCACTGCCAAGGTCCAGGACAGGTTCCAATTCTTCATAGGAAACCTGGATCTCAGCCAGAATGCGGTCAACCACCGCTTCTTCCGGACCCACCACCATTCCAATGGGCTCTCCCATGTATTCTACCGTTTCCCGGGCATAAACAGGCGTATCATCCATGACGATGTTTACATGATTGTCACCGGGGACATCAGACCTATCAACGTAAAAATAGCCGTCGGGAAGCGGTGGGATGTTCACGGCGGAAAGCCTTGCACGGGCCAGCCTGGAACGAAGCATTTTTCCTACCAGGACCCCGTCATTTTCATAATCGCCCACATAAACAGAGCGGCCCGCCATCTTTGCCGCATGGTCTTTTTTAACTACTGGCTGACTAATGTTTTCCATTGTTTCATTACCTCCTTTTAAATTTTGGCCGGACAAAACCGGCTGATGCAGACTTCATAATCTTCCATGGTATCCAGATCCATCCATACGCCGTCATCATCCACCGGTACGTGGATGATGGATTCCTCCTGCTGTTTCCATAACTGGCGCAGACCGCCTTCTCCTTCAAATTGCAGTATGATGTCACGGAATCTGTAATCGATCAGGGGAGGGTGCTTCCTGTATCCTCCCAAAGTGGGAAAGAGGACAGAGGGTTGGTTGTCTGGCCGGGCTTTTAAAAGTTTAAGGAATGTGTTTTTTTTAACGACTGGCATGTCACCTGGAAGCAGGAAAAATGCTTTGCAATGGGGCATGGAGCGAAGACCATATTTTATGGAAGTCAGCATATCGGTAGTTTCATAGTGAGGATTGCTGGCATAAATGATTTCTTTCCCATAATGAAGGCGAAGAACCGACTCAATCTCATTTCTCCGGTAACCCAGAACGATTACGATCTGTTTCACTCCGGCTGCCAGCATACTGTCTATGGTGCTTTCAATCAGGGTCTTTCCCTTAAACGGCATCAGCGGCTTAAAATCCCCCATGCGGCTGGACAACCCTGCGGCCAGTATGAGTCCGCAGGCAGAACTGGCTCCAAGCATAAAAAATCCCCCTTCCATAACAACACTATGATTATAATGCCATTATAAAAGGGGGTTATGTATGTTTCAAATTCTTCCTGGGAAGCACTCGCTTTACCGGAACAATCCGCTGTCACGGAACAGAGCGGAAAATTCTTTTTGTGTAAACTGAAATATGTTATCTTCCAGCTCCTGCCATGTCTTTAAGAACTGGATGCCCTGGGGAGTCAGGGTGGTGTTTCCGCCACGTTTGCCTCCATGTTTTCGTTCTGCAATGGGATATCCCGTTTCTTCTTCCAGTTTATTTAACATATCCCATGCCTTCCCATAGGATAAGGCCATGCGGTCACAGGCGCTGCGGACGGAATGGGAGTCAAGGATCAGATACAGCAGAAGCTTGATTCTTGTATTAAAGAAAACGGATTCCTTTTGGAGGTTTAACTGAACGGTTGGATGGAGAAGTGCCCGGTTATGCTCTGCCAGGTAGTCCTCTAACTGCCGGGAATCCCGCACGCTGATAAAGATTCCGGGGTCATCCACCGGAAAAAAGATGCGGCGGCCGGCCATAGAAGAAATGGCCGCCTTTAAACCTCCGCTTCCAGAGTAAGCGATGATTTCCGGAATAACTGTTTCTGAAAGAATAATAGGATGACCGCCTTTGCCTTTGCAGGAAGGCGTTATAATATCCCCGGAGGCTGCCAGCAGGCTATTTAAAGTGGCCGGTGTGAACATGGGAACATTTACCGGTGTAAAAACCATCCGGTCACATTTTCCCAGTAAATATTTCAGCCCTATTTTTACGGAGTCAATAAGCTCCGGCTGCTCACAATTCTCATTTCGGATAAAGATCACACCATAGCTGGATAACTGGTATTTTACTTCATCTTCCTCTGCTCCGGTTACGACTACAATGGGAAAAATGCCTGCCTGCTGAAAAGATATAACAATACGTTTTATTATGGGGATTGTCCCGATCTGCAGCAATGGTTCCGCATCTTTTTTGCTGGCGGCTGCAATTACCCCGCCAATCCGGCTGATTTTCATATGGGGTCCTCCTCCTTAAATAAAAATCTCTTTTTATCATAGCATGCAGCCGGAAGCCGGGCAAGTTCTTGTAACAAAGATCTTGACAGAATTGTTATGGAACATGCCCTTTTTGTGGGATAGGAAACTCAGTTAGAATGGTATTTATTGCCGTTTAAGGATTTTAAGGGGAAAAACTGGATGCAAAATCAGAAAGATGATGTTATGATTAAACAGGTAAGGAGATAATACTTAAATGACAGATACGAAGAATGATTTTTCAAAAGGAAACGTGGTGGAAAACATATTAAAGCTGGCCGTCCCTATGACATTGGCTCAGCTGATCAATGTGCTCTACAACATCGTTGACAGAATTTACATAGGAAGGCTTCCGGAAAATGCGACCATGGCATTAACAGGACTCGGGCTATGCCTTCCCATCATTTCCATCGTTATAGCCTTTGCCAATTTATTCGGCATGGGCGGTGCGCCTTTATGCTCCATTGAGAGGGGGCGGGGGAATGATAAGGAAGCGGAAAAGATCATGGGTAATTCCTTTGTCCTCCTGGTGGCTTTTGGTCTGGGGCTTACCGTTTTGGGCCTGGTTCTAAAAAAGCCCATGCTGTATTTGTTTGGTGCCAGCGATCTTACTTATCCGTATGCGGATCAATACATCAGCATTTACCTGCTTGGCAATGTTTTCGTTATGGTTGGCCTTGGGATGAACAGCTTTATTAACTCTCAGGGATTTGGAACGATGGGGATGGTGACGGTTCTGCTGGGAGCGGTTGCCAATATTATTTTAGATCCCATATTTATTTTTGTTCTGGATATGGGGGTAAGAGGCGCGGCCATTGCGACCATATTGTCTCAGTTTCTTTCTGCTCTCTGGATTGTTAAATTCCTGACAGGGAAGAAAGCGATTTTAAAGCTTAAGACCTCCTGCTTTCGTTTGAGAAAACACAGGGTAAAAGATATCATTGCCCTTGGAATGTCAGGCTTTACCATGTCCATTACCAACAGCCTGGTACAGATCATGTATAATGCTTCCTTACAGCGCTATGGCGGCGATTTGTATGTGGGAGTTATGACCGTCATCAATTCGGTCCGGGAGGTGATATCCATGCCTGTAAGCGGAATTACCAATGGTGCGCAGCCGGTCATGGGCTTTAATTACGGGGCAGAAAAATATGACCGGGTAAAACGGGCAATTATTTTTACATCAGTAGTTTCCATCGCATATACCACAGTCATGTGGGGGCTGGTCCATGGTTTTACGGAGTTTTTTATCCGGATTTTCAATCAGGAAGAAGCACTGTTAAAGGCAGGTGTTCCGGCGATGCGGATCTATTACTTCGGTTTCTTTTTCATGTCCCTGCAGTTTGCCGGACAGTCTGTGTTTGTGGCCCTGGGAAAAGCAAAAAAAGCGGTATTTTTCTCCATCTTCCGCAAGGTGGTGATCGTGATTCCTCTGATCCTCATCCTTCCGGGTTTGCTTGGAAACGGGGCGGCAGGAGTCTTTATGGCGGAGCCGGTTTCCAATCTCATTGGAGGCGGAGCCTGCTTTATAACCATGCTGGCGACCATCTGGCCGGAGCTTAGCGGAAAAAGAAAACAGTAAAAGGAGAAAAGTATGAAAACCATAACCAGGGATTATATTACAAATGTTCTTGCAAAGGAGAATCCGCCCTGTGACAAGGTCAGGGCAGGAGAGATCGTGGCCTTTGAGACCTATGACTGCTTCACAAACCAGTTTCTTCCAGAAGAGGCGACCTTTGAAAATGTGATAAGAAAACCAGGAAATCCGGCCACAGGGCCTCTCTGCATTGAGGGAGCGATGCCGGGAGATATGCTTAAGATCGATATTCTGGATATTGAGATGGGCCCTGTGGGAATTGTCATGCTAGGGCCTGGCAGCGGAAGCGAAAAGGAGGAATTTCCCCGGAAAGTATTAAGGCGGGTGCCTGTAAAGGGAGGATACGCCTATTTCAATGAACGGGTCAAAATTCCGGTAAAACCCATGATCGGCGTCATCGGGGTGGCGCCGGCAGGCGAGGGAGTATCCACCATCACCCCCATGGATCATGGCGGAAATATGGATTGCACCCAGATCAAAAAGGGAGCATCCTTATATCTGCCTGTATTTGTGGAGGGGGCTCTTTTGTCTATGGGGGATTTCCATGCTGTCATGGGAGACGGCGAAGTGGAGGACTGCGGTCTGGAAATAGAAGGACGTGCTACCGTCCGGGTGAGCGTTGTGAGAAATAAAAACTGTGTTTCCTATCCAATGATCGAAACAGAGGATAAGCTTATCACCCTTGCCTCCAGGGAACAGGTGGAGGAAGCCTGGCGGGCGGCTTCCAGACAGATGTATGAGTTCATGAAGGAAAAGATGGGGATGGATTATGAAGAGGCCGGCATGCTGCTTACCATGACCGGGGACCTTGTCATCTGCCAGACAGTAAACCCGATGAAGACGGTGAGAATGGAACTTCCCCGCCATATAACTCAAAGTTATGGTTTTGATTCCATTTCGGTAGAGTAAATAAGGCCTAAGATTCTTGACAGCCAACTCTTTTTGGAAGATAATGATAGATAAATTACAATAACTGACAGATATGCCGGTAAGGGAAAGGAAGAGTATCAATGCAGACAATCAGAATCGAAAAAACAACTTGCCCGAAAGAAAAACCAGGCAATGATAACCCGTTGACATTTGGAACCATATTTACGGATCACATGTTTGAGGTGGATTATGAAGAGGGAAAGGGCTGGTATGATCCCAGGATCGTGCCTTATCATAAGCTGGAGCTGGACCCTTCTTCCATGGTATTCCATTACGGACAGGAGATGTTCGAGGGCTTAAAGGCATACAAGACAGAGGATGGCAGGGTCTTGCTGTTCCGTCCGGATAAGAATATCGAGCGCGCCAACAGAAGCAACCGAAGGCTCTGCATCCCGGATATTCCGGAAGATCTGTTTTTAGAAGGATTAAAAAAAGTTGTAAATGTAGATCAGGACTGGATCCCTACAAAACCGGGAACCTCCCTTTATATCAGGCCCTTTGTAATTGCTACCGACCCCTTCTTAGGGGTCAGGCCCTCCCACACCTATAAGTTCATGATCATCTTATCGCCTGTTGGAGCTTATTATGCCAGCGGCCTTGATCCGGTCAAGATATGGATCGAGGATGAATATGTGAGAGCGGTAAAGGGCGGCATCGGTGAAGCTAAGACAGGGGGGAATTACGTTGCTTCCCTGGCTTCTCAGGTAAAGGCCCATGATGAGGGCTATTCCCAGGTGTTATGGCTTGACGGAGTTTACCGGAAATACATCGAAGAAGTAGGTGCCATGAACATCTTCTTTAAGATCAACGGCGTGGTCATCACACCGGAACTAAACGGAAGCATTCTCCCGGGCGTTACCAGGGACTCCGTCATTGCCCTGTGTAAAAAATGGGGAGTGGCTGTTGAAGAACGGAAGGTTTCGGTTGACGAGGTGGTTGCGGCAGCAAGATCCGGGGCAATGGAAGAATGCTTTGGTACAGGAACGGCAGCCGTTATATCCCCGGTTGGTGAGCTTCGGTTTGAGGAAGATAGAATGTCTGTGGGAGGCTGCAGGATCGGAGAACTGACCCAGAAACTTTATGATGCCATTACCGGCATCCAGCTGGGCATGATTGAAGGACCAGAGGGCTGGTCCGTGGAAGTAAAATAAATCTTACAGAATTTATCCGGCGGAGCTGATCCTATAGCGCCGCCGGAAGTTTTGAGGAATACAGAAAGAAAAAGGGAGCCGGATATGACAGCGGTACTGATAAAGGCAGTTGCATTTGTATCAATTATTATTATGGGATACCTGCTCAAACGGGCAGGTTTTTTTCAGGCAAAGGATTTTTACCTGATTTCCAGGATCGTGATCAAGATTACCCTTCCTGCAGCCATTGTTTCCAATTTCAGCAGGATCACCATGGATTACTCCATTCTTTTTGTATGTGTAATCGGATTTTTGTGCAATTGTGTGACGGTTGCCGCCGGGTATGTGATGTATGCCCGGAGAACAAAGGATTTAAAGGCTTTTGCAATGATTAACATGTCCGGTTATAATGTGGGAAATTTTACCATGCCTTTTGTGCAGAGCTTTTTAAGCCCGGTTGGATTCGCAGCCACAAGCCTGTTTGATGCCGGAAATGCTGTTATGTGTACCGGAATGACTTACACCTTAGCCAGCATGGTGATAGGAGAGGAGGAAAAGCCTTCCATAAAAAAGGCTGTGCTTAAGCTTTTTTCTTCGGCTCCCTTTGATGCCTATGTCATAATGACTGTTTTAAGCATACTTAATATAAAGCTGCCTTCTGTTTTAATCACCATTGCGGATACCGCAGGGGGAGCCAATGCGTTTCTCGCCCTTTTAATGCTTGGCATTGGTTTTGAGATCCGCATGGAAAAGGAAAAGATGAGCCACATTCTCAGGATATTAGGAGTAAGGTATATGATTGCAGTTTTAATGGCAGTTGGATTTTATTTTCTGGCACCTTTTGGGCTTGATGTACGCCGGGCACTGGTGATCGTGTCTCTTGGCCCGGTATCGTCAGTGGCGCCTGCTTTTACCGGTGCTTTAAACGGAGATATCGAGACAGCAAGCGCAATCAATTCCCTGTCGATTGTCATCAGCATAGCTGCAATTACAGCAGCCCTGATCATTCTTTTGTAAGAAAATTTTTTATGACGCTTGACAAACGGCATAACCGTGTTATAATCTAAAGCTATAAAGCAATATAGAAAAAGCATTGACAAGACCAGTATCATATCAGGAAAGGCCAGAGAGAGGCGCGCTTGGTGAAAGCGTCTTACGGGAATGATATGAGAAGACCAGCTTGGAGCGTCCCGTAATGGGGAACGGTGATTCCGTTATCATCATATGAAGTGGTTTGAACGTTTAATTTGTTCACTCAAGTAAGGGTGGAACCGCGATTTCTTTGAATAGAATCGTCCCTTTCTGTATGGAAGCATACAGAAAGGGGCTTTTTTTATTTGATAAACAAAATATTTAACAATAATAGGTAAAGGAGATTGATGGCAAATGAAGATTACATTAAAAGACGGATCAGTCAAGGAATATGAACATGCAATGTCAGTGATTGACATCGCTTCCGATATAAGCGAAGGCCTGGCTAGAAATGCCTGCGCTGGTGAGGTGGATGGAAAGGTTGTGGATTTGAGGACCGAGGTAGATGGGGACTGCAGTTTAAGCATTCTTACGGTCAACGATCCTGCAGGTCTTTCTGCTTACCGTCATACGGCAAGCCATATCCTGGCACAGGCTGTAAAAAGGCTGTATCCCCAGGCAAAGCTTGCAATCGGACCGTCCATTGAAAATGGATTTTACTATGATTTTGATATCCCATCTTTTTCAAGAGAAGATCTGGACAAAATCGAAGGCGAAATGAAGAAAATCATAAAGGAAGGTGCAAAAATCGAGCGCTTTACCCTTCCAAGAGAAGAAGCAGTTAAATTTATGGAGGAAAAGGGCGAACCTTATAAGGTAGAACTGATTCAGGACCTTCCTGAGGGTTCGGAAATTTCCTTCTATCGTCAGGGAGAGTTTACA
Organism: Lacrimispora sp.; assembly: GCF_032078915.1. GTDB lineage: Bacteria > Bacillota > Clostridia > Lachnospirales > Lachnospiraceae > Lacrimispora. The sequence goes on from NZ_DAMAUN010000077.1 coordinate 12,317, forward strand.
GACCTTTGTGCAGGACCTCACCTTATGAGCACCAAATCCATCAAGGCATTTAAGCTAACTTCTTCCTCCGGAGCATACTGGAGAGGCAGCGAGAAAAACGCTATGCTGACTCGTGTATACGGCACTGCTTTTGCTAAGAAGGAAGAGTTAAATGAATACCTGGAATATCTGGCAAACATTAAAAACCGGGATCATAACAAGCTGGGCCGTGACATGGAGATTTTCGCAACGGTTGATGTAATCGGCCAGGGACTTCCTCTATTAATGCCAAAGGGTGCAAAGATCGTCCAGACTTTACAGAGATGGATCGAGGATGAGGAAGAGAAGCGGGGCTATATGAGAACAAAAACCCCTCTCATGGCAAAGAAGGATTTATATATCATTTCCGACCACTGGGATCACTATAAGGAAGGAATGTTTGTACTTGGAAATGAGGAAACAGATGATGAGGTATTTGCCCTCCGCCCAATGACCTGCCCATTCCAGTACTATGTTTACAAACAGAGCCAGAAATCCTACCGTGATCTGCCTTGCAGATATGGCGAAACCTCTACTCTGTTCCGCAACGAGGATTCCGGCGAGATGCACGGATTAACTCGTGTCCGTCAGTTTACCATTTCCGAAGGCCACTTGATCGTACGTCCTGATCAGATTGAAGAGGAATTTAAGGGTTGTGTGGACCTGGCAAAATACTGTCTCACAACACTTGGCCTGGAAGGTGACGTGACTTATCAAATGTCCAAATGGGATCCAAATAAAGCGGATCATTATCTGGGCACACCGGAGATGTGGGATGAAGTGGAAGGCATGATGCGCAAAATCCTTGACCACATCGGAATCGAATATACGGAAGCTGCCGGAGAAGCGGCGTTCTACGGGCCTAAGCTGGATATTCAGGCAAAGAACGTATATGGTAAGGAAGATACCATGATTACCATTCAGTTGGATATGTTCCTGGCAGACCGCTTTGATATGAGCTTCGTGGATAAGGATGGAACAAAGAAACGTCCTTATATCATCCACAGAACTTCCATGGGCTGCTATGAAAGAACCCTGGCCTGGCTGATTGAAAAGTACGAGGGAGCATTCCCGACATGGTTATGTCCAGAGCAGGTTCGCGTACTTCCGATCTCTGAAAAATACCATGACTACGCAGAAAAAGTAGCGGCACAGTTAAAAGATAACGGCGTTCTGGCAACGGTTGATGAGCGTGCGGAAAAGATCGGATACAAGATCCGTGAGGCACGTCTGTCTAAGCTTCCATATATGCTGGTGGTAGGCCAGAAAGAGGAAGAAGAGGGTGTCGTATCTGTCCGCAGCCGCTTTAACGGCGATGAGGGACAGCGTCCGCTTTCCGATTTCATTGATGATATCTGCCGCGAGATCCGTACAAAGGAAATCAAAAAGGTAAATATAACAGAAGAAGCAAAATAAAATTGATCATGGCTTAAGGAAAAGAAGGAAAATATTCGTGAGAATATTTTCCTTCCGCTGCGTGCATAATAATCCTGAAACATTATCTTAGGTAAGAATACCAGGAGGAAATAGGCCATGACAAAATTAGATTGTAATGTAACAAGCTGTCTTCATAATTCTGATAATTATTGCTGCAAGTCCGCCATTATCGTGGAAGGATCCCAGGCAAAGGACAGCTATGATACCTGCTGTGGAAGCTTTGATGAGAATAAGGACGGTTCTTTCCATAACTTATTCAAGACTCCGGAAAGCCGACTGGAAGTGGACTGCGAAGCTGTCAACTGCGTTTACAATGAAGGACGCCACTGTTCTGCGGAGCATATCGGAATCGCAGGGGACGGTGCGAATGCAGCAGAGCATACCGAATGCTCTACCTTTAAAACCAGATAATCATTAAAAATAAGATGCGCCGGGAGGAAGTTCCTGACGCATCTTATTTAACCACATAGCTGCGATGGCAGTTATGAGATTATGCCCGGTGAAGCGGGGCACGCTGTGAGCAAATTGCAAAGCGGATTGCGAATATCTGATTGACATAGACGATCGGGTCATAAGATCATAACAAAGGTTCCTGCCGTGATCAGAAGGATGCCTATGAGCTTTTTCATAGTGAATTGTTCATGGAGAATAAGAAATGCCAGGATCACAGTGAGAACTATGCTTAGCTTATCTACGGGAACGACCTTGGAAGCTTCTCCAATTTGAAGGGCTTTGTAATAGCAGATCCAGGAGAGACCGGTAGCAATGCCGGATAAGATGAGAAAGATCCAGCTTTTTCTGCTGATTTCAGGGAGTCCGGTCTGAGCCCCCGTGAGAAAAACGATCAACCAGGCCATAAGCACCACAACAACTGTCCGGATGGCCGTAGCCAGATTGGAATTGACTCCTTCGATTCCCATTTTAGCCAAAATTGAAGTGAATGCGGCAAAAACAGAGGAAAGAAGAGCGAAAGCAAACCACATAAAAAGCGCCTCCTGATTCGTTTATTTTATTCATATTACCATTGTAGCTCTCCCGCTAGAAAGTTGCAAGATAAGCCTTAAAAGGAAAAGAAGACAGTGTTTAAAAAAATATGTTGACAGAAAGATAAATATATAGTATTATTATGAGAGTTGTGAAAACAGCAAACAGGAAAGTAGGTATCCGCCTCACCACGGCACGAGTAAGTGTCCCTGGTTCATAGCCTTTGGTACATAGGTTTACTGTGTAGAGACTTTGGTGGTGGATAGCATTTGTCTATCTACTTTTTTTTATGCCTATGGGCAAGCAATGTGGATTCCAGCCAACACACACTATATAATGGAGGTGCACGACAATTAGCGATTTAATGATTAATGAACAGATCAGAGATAAGGAAGTTCTGTTGATTGGTGAAAACGGAGAAAAATTGGGAATCATGTCAACAAGGGATGCTTTGCAGATGGCAAAGGAAGCAGAACTGGATTTGGTTAAGATTGCTCCGACTGCAAAACCACCGGTTTGTAAGATTATCGATTATGGTAAATATCGTTATGAACTGGCAAGGAAAGAAAAAGAAGCTAAAAAGAAACAGAAGGTAATCGAAGTAAAGGAAGTTCGTTTATCTCCTAACATTGACACCAACGATTTAAACACGAAGATGAGCGCCGCAAGGAAGTTCCTCGAAAAGGGAGATAAAGTTAAGGTAACCTTACGTTTCAGAGGTCGTGAGATGGCGCATATGTCAAAGTCAAGATATATTCTGGATGACTTCGCTGAGAAGTTGGCAGATATCGCAGTTGTTGACAAGCCAGCTAAGGTGGAAGGAAGAAGCATGGTTATATTTTTGAATGCAAAACGCCAATAGAACTTATCAAGGAGGAAAATACAATGCCTAAATTAAAAACCAGCAAATCAGCTGCAAAACGCTTTAAAGTTACAGGAACGGGAAAGCTTGTAAGAAATAAAGCTTACAAATCTCACATCTTAACTAAGAAATCAACTAAGAGAAAAAGAAATCTTAGAAAAGATATCGTTACTGATGCAACAAACGCAAAAGTAATGAAGAAGATTTTACCATATTTATAGGATCTTAAGTTAAGAAGGAGGAAAAACCGATGGCAAGAATTAAAGGCGGTATGAACGCTAAGAAAAAACATAACAGAGTGTTAAAGATGGCTAAAGGCTATAGAGGCGCTCGTTCCAAACAGTATAGAGTAGCAAAGCAGTCAGTTATGAGAGCATTAACAAGCTCCTATGCAGGCAGAAAAGAGAGAAAGAGACAGTTCAGACAGTTATGGATTGCTCGTATCAATGCTGCTGCACGTATTAACGGTGTATCTTACAGCGTATTTATGCACGGCTTAAAGTTAGCTGGAGTTGATTTAAACAGAAAAGTTCTGGCTGACATGGCAGTGAATGATGCAGAAGGCTTCGCTAAATTAGCAGAACTGGCTAAATCCAAAGTGGCTTAATCGCATATTCAAACCTCGGAAACCTCGTGTTTACGGGGTTTTTTTGATGTCTGCAAGCGCCTAAAAACCATATTTTGATTCGTAATATACGCGCAATATACAAGAGCATTTAGAACTTAGCAGGAATTTTATTAATTTCTGCAAGTAGTTCTTCCGTCGTTTTATGGGTGTACGGTAAACTGACAAATTGGTTTACTGGCTTGCTGGACATACATTCCCCTTAAGGACTCTTTTCTGACTGCGGTGGATTCACTGTGGCTGGCTTTAATACTGGAATTGCAGAAAAGATGAAATCGTCTGGTGATCTCATGAAACAGTGGGCCAGTGATGCATCAAATGCCTTTGATGTATCCAATGTAGTAGTGCCGGATATGGGAGTGGAATACAGTGTGAACAGAGAGTTTTTTGACATAATCGATACGAAAGCTCCGGTTTCATACGATCCGCCTTCTTATAACTTTAAAGCTGGCATATCTGCAGAATTGAATGCAGCGTTATCTGGAATTATTGATTATGAGAAGATGGCAAAGGCTATGGTGCCGATTGTAGCAAATGCTCTGGAGCATGCAGACATAAAAGCAAAGATTGGTCCGCAAGAAGTATGGAATAGTACAAAAGATAGCTGGAATCAGGATTATCGAAAGTTAAAAAAAGCACCAATCCCAATTTAAAATAAGGGCCATAGACTCTTCCATATTTGGATGACCTATGGTCTTTTTTATTTCACTATATTAAAATAGCAATTGAATGAAGTAATATTACGAACCCTCCCTCGCATATAATCGAATGACCGTGTATTCTTCCAAATCTGTAAGTTGTGCCGGTTATAGGAGTATTAAAGCGCCTTCTGCTATAGATTCGAATTTTATTTCAAGAATTAGAATTGTTCCAAATTTTAGCCTGGGGGACAAGGAGTATTAACAGGAATTGTAGATACGGGAATAGGTTACAGATATTTTATTTATCTGGACAAATATTCCACTGTTACAGCCTATAATTATGTTAATAACAGTATATATCTTTATGCAAGTCGGTTATATATCAGTACACTCGTTGTAAAGCCCGAATTTCAACACCAGGTGTGAAGGTAATTGGACCAACATTAAAATTGATTATTAATATAGGAGATGTTGTAGAAATGAACCATATAGTAAATGAGAATTATAAAATTTATTTAATAACCATGGATAAAAGTGATCAATTTTGGAAGATTATGGATAATGGTGCCAGAGAAATGGCTTCTATGATAGGTATTACATATGAATGGGACGCCCCCTTAACGAGAGATGTAAATAAACAAATTCAAATATTTAATAATGCCGTAGCAGCGGGAGCAGATGCAATAATGTTAGCGGCGAGTGATCCTTTAAGGATTTCAAGAGCAGTTGAAGAAGCGAAAGCAAAGGGTATAAAAATCATTTATGTTGATGCACCAGCGTTTGAAGAAGCAGTCACAACCTTAGCTACAGATAATTATACAGCTGGTAAGATAGCTGGAGAAAATATGTTTTACGAATTAGAGGAGATGGGTCTCACATATGGTTCAATAGGAATCATTGGGGTAACTCCTGAAAACAGAACGACTGTAAATCGGGAAATGGGATTTCGCGATTATTTTAGATTGTTTGTCAGATATCAAATATTAGAAACAATATATACGAATGGTGACCCAGAGTTAGCAAAACAAGCAACGGAAAAACATATAAGAGACAATCCCGATCTTGTTGGTGTTTTTTCAACGAATGAAGGATCTACCTTAGGGATGGGGTACGCTTTGAGAGAAAATGATATAAATATTATTGGTATTGGATTTGATATCACAGCGGTAATTCAGGAAATGATAAGAGATAATACTATAAAAGCTACATTGGTACAAAATCCATTTACAATGGGCTATTTGGGTATGGCTGAGGCAGTTGCTGCATTAAGGGGATTTGATACAGGTCCACAATTAATTAATACTGGAGTAACAGTAGTTAATATATATACTCCAAGTCGAATATTATCATAATTAACTATATTTGAGAAATAAGGGAATTAAAATGACACATGTAGAAAGAAATCATATTATGGGTGATGAAATGTTAAAAAGAAATGGACGCAGCGATACCGGAATTGAGACTTGGTACTCAGCCAGTTGATGCTGTTTTATCCAGAACGATTGAATGAATATCTATAAAGGAAAACCGGTCAGACAGTTTGTCACAACTGTCTGACCGGCCCATTTATTTCCTTTTTTCGTCGGTACTTATAATATGCCCTATTTTTTCCTAATATTTCCAGAGGCCGGGTGTGGGCAGAGCCCACAAAAAGAAAGCTACAGGTAACGAAAATTTGTAAAGGAACAGCCCGTAAAACCTGGTTGATCTGCAATGAGGTAATATCAACCCTTGAAACCCTTATTGATGTCCGCAAGTTGCTCCTGTAAACACATGGTTTACGGGGGCTTTTTTTAACCTCATCAAGAAGTGAAGCGGATTATGAATATTTGATTGACTACTTAAAACGACACTTATCCACAATAATGTGGAAACAATTGTGGATTGTGTGTTAATATCTGAAAATACGACATAAATATGCAAATTATTACAAGACTACGACCTGCGGTTATACACAAACTCAGCGCTAACACACCTTGTCTAAGTGTCCCATATAATATATTGTAACACAGCAAATAAAAGTGAAAGTATATGAGTAGTTTTGAATGTAAATTCAAATGCAGATGTATTAAGAATTGCAAACGTGATCGCGACTGTGACCGTGATCGTGAATGCGACTGCAAACGTGATCGTGAATGCGGCTGCAAACGTGATCGTGAATGCGACTGCAAACGTGATCGTGAATGCGGCTGCAAACGTAATCGTAAATGTGACTGTGATAGTGAATGCGACTGCAAACGTGATAGTGAATACGGCTGCAAATGTGATCGTGAATGCGGCTGCAAACGTGATCGTGAATGTGACTGTGATCGTGAATGTGACTGTGATAGTGAATGTGATGCAAACGTGATCGTGAATGTGATGCAAACGTGATCGTGAATGTGATTGTGACCGCGATCGTGAATGTGATCATGACGGCGAAAGGATCAGACAAGCAATAAAAGAAGCTTACTGGAGAGGCTTTAAAGACGGATGCAGAAAATTCAGCTGGCGAAATAGTGATCGCTAAGATTTTGAAGAAAATGAAGAATACGAAGAAAATCAAGAATATGAAGGATATGAAGAGTAGTCATTGATATAGGCGGGCTCCAGGCGTTCCGGCCCCACGAAAATAAATATAGTATCATCAATTTATCAACTCTTTCTCATTATAAAATGGGTTAGAATAAATACATATATATAAATTAATTGAGTGAATGCCGTTGTCAAAGTCATCTTTTACAGCATTCACATCTTTTCTAATGGGCCCATATAATAAGATATAAAATAATAAAAGAGGTGCAAATATGGGCTGTTTTTGGGGCGGCTGTAATAATAATTGCAGGCGTAGTTGCAACAATAACTGCGGATGTGAAAATAGATCTTGTTGCGAAACTGAGAGAGATGAATGTGAGAAGGAAAGAAGAGAAGCTTACTGCGCAGGTTTTCGGGATGGCTGCAACAGCGCTTCCCGCTGGCGCGGTGATGATGACTGCTGATAAATGAAAGCAGAGTAAGAGAAGTGCTCCAGGAGGCTGAGAGTTTCTGATTTGGAATGTGGCGCTGCAACAGGCGTTTGTATGCCATCTTTTAGGACGGTTATGTACACTTAGTAATATGATTGCCTACAGGTGAAAATAAAATAGTATAAAATTTTAACGAAAAATTAGCCCCGGGATTTTATCTTCGGGGCTATTGTATTAGGGGAAACCTAAAATATTTTTTGATATGGATATCCGGGTAGACAAAGGTTGTTGACCGTTTTACATCATGACAGGGGCTGCGTGAATGATATTGGCAGGTTTATTTCCTCCGATCGGTTCCTTTTTTGCATCTCTTCCTGAGGCTGTGCTGGGTGCTTGTACCATTATGATGTTTGGATCCATCATCATAAGCGGTGTGCAGATGCTGGCCCGGGCCGGATTTAGCCAGAGAAATTCCATTATCAGTTCCTTGCTGCTCAGTGTGGGAATCGGATTTACCCTGATTCCGGAAAAATTTTCATATATTCCCGGAAATCATTCAGGATGTATTTTCAGAAAATTGTATGGCTGTGGTGTTTGTACTGGCCTTGGGACTGAACCTCATACTTCCGGAAAAAATGGAAATTGAAAAACCGACAGAGGTGATGGAGTAGAGTGTATCTTCCAATGATAATGAAAAAGCGCAGACAAAGATGCCTGCGCTTTTTTGTTTTTTATAATCACATGTGCCTTATATTTCCTGGCAATAAAAAACTCCCCGAGTAGGACTTGAACCTACGACCCAACGGTTAACAGCCGTTTGCTCTACCGACTGAGCTATCGAGGAATACATGATTTATTATACCCGAAAAGCGAAATATGTCAATAGGGAAAATATAAATAATAAAAAATGCGGGAGATGGGACTTGAACCCACACGAGCATACACCCACAAGATCCTTAGTCTTGCCTGTCTGCCAATTCCAGCACTCCCGCACAACGAACATTATCTTAGCACTTAAAAGTGAAATTGTCAATATTTTTTGAAAAATATATACAAAAAAAATATTTGAAAAATTTGGAGAAATGTTGTTGACATATAAGAGCTTGTATACTATAATAACTATTGTTGTTACGACAGATAACAACGAAATGCAGAAGTGGCGGAATTGGCAGACGCGCACGGTTCAGGTCCGTGTGGTAGCAATACCTTGAGGGTTCAAGTCCCTTCTTCTGCATGAAACTATGCAGATTGTCATAGCTGTGTGGTTTTCAATATTTATATGACATGCGGGAGTGCTGGAATTGGCAGACAGGCAAGACTAAGGATCTTGTGGTTGTATGATCGTGTGGGTTCAAGTCCCATCTCCCGCATTATAATTTAAACCGATTAGAATGTCCTGTGGAGAAAACCGCAGGACATTAATTTTTTTCGGATTTACTATAATATTTGCCCGTCAAAAAATTGATCATAAAATAGCGCTCAAAAGCAGCGCCTTTAAGAAAACAAATAATGCCAATTTAGAGCCGGGGATTTAATAACAATCCCGGGCTTTTTTTCGTTAAAGTTTTATTAATAAGAGCTTAATAAGAACCCTATTTTACAGTAAAATAAAAATTCGATACATATAAATCGCAATTAGGGAGTTAGATAATAATAAGGATTATATTGGGTGTATGATAATTAATACAATTGTTAAATATTAATTCTGGTAATTTGTCTGGTTGGTAAACGGATAAATAACTTGTCTGAATCCCTATCATCATTCCAACGTTTTCCCCATTTGAGCTTATTCAACTGCCTTAAATTTGGCTTTCTGAATGAGCTCTTTTTTTATGTACAAATAGAAAAATGATTAAGTTTTAAAATTAGGAATGTGTAATAAAATGAAGTGTCATGCCTTACGCAGGAGAAGCCGGACGGATTTTGGTTTCCTTTTTATTCCATCGTTGTATGTTAACAGGCAGTAAAAGCGTTGTCCTAAATATCATTTCCTTCTGATCTACATCTATGACCATTATACCACCTAATTTTGTTGCCGTCTCATCAATGATTGATAAACCAAGGCCATGAAAATCCCGATTAGGCTTTGTTGATTCTGGGATTCCATTACGGATGACTACTTTCCCATGAAATGAGTTTGCTGTTTCGATTTTAAGCCAGCCATTGTTGGAAATAAATCTGCTTGTGATGGCAATAAATCTTTCGGAATCAGAAGTGACTTTTGCACAAGCCTCTGCCGCATTATTGAACAGGTTTGTAAACATACGGACAATATCGGTTTCAGAAATATTATGACCGATGGGAAGATAGACATTAGCTGAAAATTGTGTGGATTGCTCCTCGCATCGAGCTGCGGTGTCCTGCAGGAGAGCATTAAGCAGGATATTATTTGAATAGGAATGTTGGACCGGAACTTGCTTTTGGCTTATCTCGTGAATGGTATCGAGCAAACTTATTGCTTTCTGATATTCACCGATGGATAACAGAGATTTTACAGAGGTTATCATGTGAGTGTAATCCTGTTTGAAAGCCTGAAAGCTCTCGGCATATTTCTGATACGCTTTATAATGCCGCAATTGTCTTTCGAGCTGCTGCTGCTGCAATTCAGTATGTAATTCATATTTCAAAAGGGAACTGGTTTTGATTCCCCGGTAGACGAGTGATCCCTGTGCAGCAAAGCAGATGATACAGGAGATGATGCAGGCCATGTTATACCAGGGCAAATCCGCCGCATAATACCGCCCCAGGTTGATAAACAGCAGATATCCCAGAAGGCAAACTTGAAAAATAGCCACGAACCGGATCTGTTCATTGCTGCGGTAGAACGTTTTGACCTTCGCTTTTGGAGCGATGAAATGGCGAAAAAGCAAATTGTAAACGAGTATCACTAATAAGGAGAGGATCCATGCAATAGGGTAGTAAAACTTGTCTTGCCTTACCCACTGTTCGCTATGGTTCAGAATCAGAGCGAAGACCGGCAATACAATTCCTCTTCCCCAATATAAAACTGCGACAAAATAGCCACTCTCAAAAAGAAGCTGCATCGGATTCATTTGATACAATCCTTTTAATTCCAGCAAAACGATCAATAAGAGGGCCAGAGCTCCAAAATGTGAGGATATGGCCAATCCCCCAGCAGCACTGAAGCTCCAATTAATGACTGCAGAAACCAGGAAGAATATCAAGTGATTTCGCTTCAACAAAAAATTCCTTCTATGATAAAGAAGAAAAGATACACTGTACACGGTAAAAAGGGATTCTGCGACAAACCGTAATAAAAATGACATCGGTTACCTCCTTTCATAAGAAAAACCTCTGTTCGGTGGAAGAAATTAGTCCAACAAGCAGCATTTGCCACAATTCGTATAAATGAATATAGATGGAGCAAAAGATTAAATATAAAATAGCATTTATTGCCAAAAATAGTATTTATTATGCTCTTAATTCCTTATTTGTTGTTCTCAATTATCGGTCTGTGGTGGGAAGGACATATCAGAGGTTTTTATTTTTTAACAGCTAAATTCAATACATAAAAACTAAAATTGAGTACATATATTTCCAGAAAAACCAAGTTTCAAATTATACTCGCAAAGTAAAGTATTGATATTACAAAATTTCTATTTTGGAGTAAATACAATGAGATTCCAGATTACAACGGACTATGCGATTCGGATCATCCTTTATATGGCTCAGCAGGGTGTTCAAGTGACAACAGCAAAAGAGGCAGCAGCGCAATTAGGTATGACCTATAACTATTTCAATAAGATAGCCGCAAAAATCAAGCGGTTAGGGTTCGTAGAGTCTGTACAAGGCCCAAAGGGAGGATACCGTTTAGCAAAAGATGCTGCAGACATAACATTATACGATATTGTTGAGGCGATGGAGGGAAGTATATGCATCAATCGATGTTTGGAAGAGGATGGATACTGCAGCAGAAATGCTGCCCCAACATGTATGGTGCATCGAATTTTTGAATCCATCCAGTCTAAAACGATTGAAATGCTAAGTGGAATTCGAATTTGCGATCTTATATATGAAAATGCGAACGAAACATCACATTGAGGAGGAGAACTCATCAGAATTGCCTAACGTATGAAAAAGCGATTTACGGTTTTCTCCGGTAAGAGCTAAGACTGGAAATAAGCCCGGATTTGTGGCCTGCATGAAATAGAAGATAGCGGTGTACCGCCATAGAAATGAGATTGGAAACTTTTCCCGGTACACAACGAACAAAACGTAGAAAAAGATGAAAATGTAAGCCTTTGTCTTTACGCAGAAAAAACCGTATGCAAATCGCAAACGGTTTTTTCTGCTGTAATCATTATTTCTTTTTAACAGGATAGCAAACCTCGGTTACTAACTCATCAGGGTTCTGAGTCTGAGCAGGGCTGACATGATAGATGCAGAACATACCTCCGTTAAATTCATAACCATTGTCATTTACCCAATTTGCCACCGCATGGTTTACAGTGGTGATCTGCTCGTAGCTGCCCTTATAGGTTGCTGAAGCAATCTCCACCGCAGGCATGGTTTTAAACACAACGTGTTCAGTATCTTGATAGTACCCTTTTACCGTGATTTGTATTTCTACATCCACGTCGCGATCCTTATATCCCTCGTCATGGAAAATTGCAAGGCTGCAGCAATTGTCAGCCTGCTGAAGCTGCAGTGGAGCTGTTTCTGTCATCATAAGGTTCCACAGGATGCCTTCCTGATCGTAGGCGGGAATCACCTTTCGTACACTGGCAACATAGCGCTCCGGTAGGTTTTTTAATGTAACATTGTAATTCATAGCGGTCTCATCCTTTCTCAGCCGTTTGATGGCTGTGTCAAGGAGCAGTAAACGGCGGCCTGTTTCTTCGGCTTCCGCCTGAACCTCAGCCTGCTTCACTGTCAGAAAATCAGCTAATGCCCGGGGATTATCGTAGTTCTTCAGGATTTCTCCAATTGGAACAAGGCCAAACCCCATATCCTTAAGGGCTATGATTCTGCCTGCAATCGGCAGTTGATCCTCCCCATAGTAACGATAGCCGGTAAAGCTATCCGTGGTTTTAGGCACTAACAGGCCGATCTCATCGTAATGCCGAAGCATACGTATACTAACCCTTGATAATTTTGAAAAATCACCTATTTTCAGCATTTTTATTTCCTCACATATATGTGTTCTTTGAGCTCAACTACAGTATAAAGTATACCACAATGTAAGAGTCAATAGGGATTTTAGATTATTTACAATCGGATGACTTTTTAGTACTTGTATGAGAGGGAATAGTACTTTCTTCCATTGGTGGAAAATTTAATACACCAAACCCCTAATTCACTACGTGGGTTTAATAAATGCAGTTATTTATACTATACTTCCAAAGTAAAGTTTAAAATCAATAATTACTTTTTGAAAGGAGGATTCAGAAAAATTTCTTATAACAATAAATTATGCCATTCAGGTTATTATTTATGTAGCTTAACGGAGCGCTTGTACAGCAGCTGGAGAAGAAGCAATGCAATTAAACATGGCTTGCGGCTTCTTTAATAAAGATGATGCAGCAAAAAAAGGCGGAGATCTTAAAGGCTGCACAGGGGTACTGGAGTGAATACATTTTGATAAAAAGCGCCTATGATATTTTGTAATATTACTGATGTTATGGGGCGTTATATGTACCTGTTGCAACTTTACAGATGAATTTTAAAGTAGGGATGTTGTCTCTAAATAAAAAGCTTCAAAGTTTGACAATTATGAAAAGAGTTAGGACCTTAAACCTTTCGCAGGAAAAGCAGCTGGGTCTAATAAGAACAGGATGCCCTTTAATTTCAGTAATAAAGGGGGATCAAAAAATAGGAGGAAAACATATGCAAACAATGAGACACCGTAAAAGCAGCAAAATAATCAGCTTGCTCTTGGTGATGGTTTTGCTCTGCGCGATGTTCCCAATAAGGATATTTGCAGAAGAGACTGGGGAGGTTACAGTAAGCACTGCCAAAGAATTTATTCAGGCAGTTAATAGTAATAATACCTGGAAAATTACGCTTGCCGCGGATGTTGTTATAGAGTATGGAATGACAAATGCGCTGGGCAATTGGAACAGTAATTATCAAAGTACGGCTCAGCCTGGTTACTCTGGACAACCGCAAGGGATTTTGGTTGGAAATAAAGCAAATGCCGGTGGTGACGGCAGCTTCGTAATCGATGGCCAGAATCAATATAAGATTATATTTAAGTGGCCCCATACGATTGTCGAGAATGGCAATTTTTATTTTCCTAACGCGAGTAAGGTAAAGTCATTTACGATGAAAGATATTACATGGTACGGCAGTAGTGAGGTTGGCTGTTACTTTCCGGTGGGTAATGTCGTGAATGATGTACAGATTACCTTTGATCATGTTACTTACAAAGGACCGGGTATGGGTGATATTGCTATATATCCAGTTTATAAACCGCAGGTATTATTTAGAGACTGTGACATTACGATGAGTTACCGCAATGGATCAGGAGGAAGCGGAGTTGATTCGGAAGGATATGGAGGAAGTTTGCCGTCATCTGGCTCTGCGTCCTATGGAGCTTTGTGGCAGGATACCCACGCTTCTGAAACCATTGCCGCAAATTTTATTACATTTGAAGGAAATAATACCATCGCCAAACAGGACTCTCCGGCAGACGGCGGGGGTGTTCTCGGTGATATTGATCCGATCTTCTATATTTACTGGTATGGGGACAGCTACGTGAAGGTAGCAGACGACGCTTCTCTGATCATTAAGGATGAGGCGGGAAAAACAAAGCAATCTACCTATACAACCGGTTTAATTGGTACCCATACATCCTCCTATTCCACTCCGTTTATCGTTGGAGAAAATGCTGTGTTTGAATATCACCATGTTGGCGGCGGCAATGGATTTATTACCGATTACTACAAGCTTGGCAGCCTTATAATTGGGGATCAGGCAAGTGTTGTCTTCGATATCAAAGCTGATAAAAAGTTTAATACAAATGATGTAAGCAATCTTCCTGCCTATTTTACGGCGGACTCAATTCGTGTCGGTGAAGGGGCAAAGTGGACATATGTTGTGGATTATGCTGGTTCAGCTGCCAATGCCAACAACTCAATGGTCAGTGCAAACACTATCAGCATTGCAGATAGTGCCGAAGTAAACCTTATTGCCAAGAATAATTCGCAGGCAGAATCCCTGATTACTTTGCGGGACAGCAACCCCGGCATTTCATTTACAAATCCCAAAAATGTTGTATTATTCAATAGCAAGAGCGACACAAACTCTTATGTAATCAAGAGCTCCAGCAATGCAAGCTTGAACATAAAAACAAATGGGATTCGTTCTTGGGTGTTTTTACCTGAAAACAATGTGTCTATAACAGGGAATATCAATCCAGGAAATCAGATGGCCCTTGAAAACAACTACATAACCTCCCCGGATGCCCCTTACCAGTGGGTGCTGGATGGAGAACAATACTCAGCAACTCTAAGATCAGGTGCAAATGCTGAAATTATAAACTATTCTCCGGGTCATGGTAATGTTTTCAATCTGTCCGGTACGAATGCGTTAAAAAACATTAATGTATTGGAACTCCGGGCAAAAGCTGCTTTGACAAGTGGCAGCGTTTTATATGAAATCTGGGATGGTAAATCTGTCAGCAGCTTCCCTGCCGAAATTGGCGGACCATTCCCTGTTTCAGGTCCGAAGGACAATCATTACAACTATTTAATAGCAAATGAAATACAATTAGGAAGCGGAGAAGATCATTATATCTTTGACAAGGAATATACACTGAATCAGTTACAGGTTAATGCGGCAATTTCCGATTTGGCACTGACAATGAGCGATACTGAGTATGGTTTGGGAACGCACACGCTCTATTATGCAGTTGACAACCGAGGAGCGATTCCGGGAACCGATCCGGATGGAGTCCCAGACTATCTGCAGCCTTATTCAACTGTAAAAGTATTCTATAGTCTTTATGACGGCACCGTTGGGGATCCTCAGCCTGTCAGTGAGCGAGAGAATATAGAAATAGCTACCTTATATGAAAAAGTCGGTTCGGCAGGCATTTATATTGCACCTAAAACCCAGACATATAATGCAGAAAACTACGTGTTTGACGATATTTTGACCGATGATGAATGGGATAACAAAGGCGGCCTTTCGTCCTATCAGTTGGAGGGCAGGAAAGTTTCCTTTACCTACCCTGAGGACGTAGAGGAAGATCCCATACCAGATGGGAAATTAGTACTTGTTTATTCGCTGGATATAAAAGATAAAAACGATATTAACGGCAATGGCAATGAAGATGAGCCGAATGGTATTCCCGATTGGCAGGAAACTGAAACCGAAGGAGGCAACGAAACTGGCGGAGGAAGCGAAACCGGCGGAGGAAACGAAACTGGTGGAGGTAGTGAAACCGGTGGAGGAAACGAAACTGGTG
>NZ_DAMAUN010000078.1:0-28221 GCF_032078915.1 Lacrimispora sp.
TTCCCCTCATGAATGAGGGGCTAGGGGAGTTGAAGTGTCGAAGACACTTATTTATTCTATTTCCTACTGAGTGAGTGAATCCAATCAAATGAGATATCGAAGGACCAGAGCAATAGGGGAAGAGAGGATATATGTATTATGACATTGAAAAAGCTGGAAGAAGAATTCACGAATTACGTACTAAAATGGGAATATCTCAAGAAAGGCTCGCATGTGAAATTCATATTCATAAAAAAACGATAAGTAAGGCGGAACGAGGAGTAAGTAGCCTTTCTATAGATCATTTAGTAGATATTGCTGACTATTTTGATGTGACGTTAGATTATTTAGTTTTAGGGAGAAAGCAAGAAATTGGCGGAGAAATTAATGCGATTTTTGAGAACTTAGAGTGTTCCGGAGAAAAGAGAGATCAAATCTTACAATTGATAAGGGGAATGGTATCTCTTGTAGAGGGAGCGTAATTTGTCCCCAAAGGGAGCGACTATAGTAATTATGTATTTTAGAAATATAGGATATCATTAATTTACGGTCAGCAAGACCTTAACACACGAGAGTGTAGCGCGCAAAACTCTCCTAAAAAAGAATAGGAGAACAACAATATGAATAACAAATTATTTAGTCAGAACACGAATCAGAGTTTTAGCCAGAAAATTAAACAACAGGCATTACAGGAGCCAACTGGAAAAGGTGTAATTTTCATCAAATCTCGCAAGTCCGATGACAAAATTCACAATATGGTTTCTAACATATGTAACCATGCAGAAGAAAGAGATGTTGAGATTGTAGACATCATTGTGGACGAGTCCAGTGGATTTGATGTTGATCGTAGTGAAGTAGATAGGCTTTGGAACTGGATTGAGAATAGTCCTGTTGGAATCATTTTTTGAAATCAGTTTTTGATATCACAAGTGATGAAGATGATTTGGAAAAATTCTTCGCAAGGGCAGAGTACTATGGAATGATTTTAGTAGATATGGAAGCGCATGTGGCATTTGTCCCAGACACGGTTGAGGAGAATGCGGAGTGAGTGGAAAGGTAGTGAACTGCTGGGGGTATCCCCTAGCACTCAGCCGATGCAATTTTATAAATACCGAGTGGGGAACTATTGTGTATAGCCAGTGTGGTGATTTCCTTGGTAAATATGAAACGGAATCGTCAGCTTATGAAGAAGTCAAAGCATTGATTGAAGAAAGAGCGAGGAATGGAGGTCTGATTGGATATGTTGAATAAATATGATGGATATACAGTTGGACCGAATCTTCGCCAGCTTAGAAAAGATAAAAAGTTATCCGTGTATCAGGTAAGCGAATTGACAGGATTAAGTAATTCCAGCATTAACCAGATTGAACAGGGTGGAAGAGGTCTAAGCATGAATGGATTATATCTTTTAATGGATGCTTATCAGTGTGATGCAAATAAACTTCTTAATATAGAAGAAACGGATACCAAGACGAATAAAAATGAGGGCTCAATAGATAGCAAATTAGCGGAGTTACCTATTGAACAACAGAATTACTTGAAACACACATTTGAATTTATGATTAAGCAGGCAGCAGCGCTTGTATCGTAATGGAGGTTATATTATGAGCAGAAGAAAAAAGAAAGAACCTATTATTGAGGTTATCGCATACTTATCAACTACTGGACCGTTATGGGAAACAGAAAAGCGTGAGAAGAACCAGGAACGCTACATTAGAGAATATGCAAGAGCACACAATGTTAAGATCGTAGGCGTTATGAGAAGAAATGGTCTTGGTCAGGGTGACTGCAATCAGCAGTTTGAGAAGATTGCGCAACTCATTCGACAGAAGAGAGTGGAAGGAGTCATTGTAGCAAATATGATGGCAATCTCCTTAGATATTCCAGATGCATATTATAAGGTCGGAAAGATTAAGGCAGCAGGCGGTGCGATTATTACAGTGGATGAAGGTTTGCTGGGTATGAATGTAAAAGACAGGGAGGAAGTATAGTTATGAAGAGTAAAAATTATTATAAAGAGTACAAAAGAGGACAGGTTGTATATGTAGATTTTGGATGGAAGCCAAATGGTGTCCAGGGATTCATTAGACCAGCGGTCGTGGTTTCAGCTGATGCAAGTAATCATTGCAGAGCACCACAGGTTACAGTGTGCCCATTAAGCTCTAAATTAAAAGATATTAAGGTGCATGTGAAAATTAATCCATTGGATGTAAATGGACTTCACCTTCAGAAAACCTCTGATTTTATGCCAGAGGATATGCAAACTGTATCAAAGAGTGCAATCAGGGGACACATTGGGTATATTGCGGTGGCTTCTAATGTAATGGAGGAAATTGATAAATCATTGATTACACAACTTTCCTTATGGGAGACAGCAAAAAAACTTGTGAGGGAGGAGCTGCTTCATGGAGAGAGCAAAGAGGAAAAAATTTGTTAGATATGCGGAAGGTGCAGAACTGTATTCTATGGGACTGACAAAGTTTCAAGAGTTGGCAAAAGACGCAAAAGCCTGTTACAAAATCAATCAGCTTGTCCTCGTGAATTTGGATGTAATTGATGAGTATTTAGAGACATTCAGAATAACGGAAGACAGCTTCTATAAATAAATATGGAGAGAGATAGAGAAACTTGCACTTTAATGCTTGACTTTATGACGGACAAAAAGTATAATCATGATATGAGGAGGTGCAACATGGCAAGAACTGGTAGACCAAAGAGTGATGATCCAATGGATAAGAAAATCAGTGTGAGATTCACGAATGAAGAATATGAGATTTTGCTAGAGTATGCAAAGAATCATGAATTATCTGTAACGCAAGCGATAAAAATGAGTTTGAGAATGAACATATTATCAACTCAGAAATAGTGCAAGCTCTCTATCCCTCGGAAGGAGGAAAAGATGGCAGCACGAAAAGATGGAAAAGGACGAGCATTACGCAAAGGTGAGTCATATCGTAAGAGTGAGGGAAGAACAAGATATTCCTACTGTTACACTGATCCATTTGGAAAAAGGAAGTATATTTATTCCAATAACCTGGCAACTCTTAGAGAAAGAGAAGAACAGCTTATACGGAATCAGATGGATGGATTAGATGTGTATGTAGCAGGAAGTGCCACACTCAATTATGTGTTTGACCGTTACCTATCAACAAAGACAGAATTAAGAAGTACAACGTATTCCAATTATCGGTACACATGGGATCATTTCATTAAAGATGGATTTGGCAAGAAGAAAATAGGAGATGTGAAGTATTCAGATGTGTTAGCATTTTACAATCATTTAATCAAGGAATGTGGATTGCAGGTAAATACACTGGAAAGTATCAATACAGTATTGCATCCAACCTTTCAACTTGCAGTCAGAGATGATATTATAAGAAAGAATCCAACTGATGGTGCATATGCGGAGATAAAGAAACGAAATGGTGGAAGTCGCAAGACAAGACATGCTCTTACTGTAGAGCAGCAGCGTTCCTTTATGCAATATGTAGCAAAGAATCCGATATTTTATGTGTGGTATCCGTTCTTTATGTTATTGCTAGGAACGGGATGTCGAATCGGAGAAGCCATTGGACTTCGCTGGGATGATCTTGATATGGAGAAGCGCCTGATTAGTATCAATCATAGTTTGACATACTATCCAAGGCGTGAAGAAACCTATGTATGTGAGTTTAGGGTATCAAAGCCTAAGACTGAAGCAGGTGTCCGTACAATTCCAATTATGAAACAGTTATATCAGATTTTATTGCAGGAACGTGAGAGGCAGAACGAAGAAGGATTTTGTAGTAATGAAGTAGATGGAATGACGAACTTCATATTTACGAATCGCTTTGGAAATCCTCATAATCCAGCAGCAGTAAACAGAGCCATTAAGCGTATAGTTGATGCACATAATGCAGAGGAAGAAATTAAAGCAAAAAAGCAGAAAAGAGAACCAGTAATATTACCAAGATTCTCGTGCCATATATTCCGTCATACATTTGCTTCAAGATTTTGTGAGAATGAGACAAATGTGAAAGTTATTCAGGAAGTTATGGGGCATGCTGATGTATCAACAACCATGAACATTTACGCAGAGGTTAATGAAAGTACTACAAGAGAATCGCTTGAGAATTTAGCAAAGAATATGGATGTTTTTTAGGGAAGAGCCGTTGTTAAGTACAACTTTCCAAAAGGACAGCAAAAATAGAACAAGGACATCAATTGGACATCAAAAAGCCATGAAAACGGGAATAAATGCGAATGAATTTGAAGAATTGTAGAGGTACAATTTGAAGCAGTACAAAGAAGTTCGTAGGAGCGCAGATAAACTTCAACAAAATTCCCGACGATGAAATCATTAGACAAGTAAATACCTCAAAAACATAAGATGCAGTACCTGCAACACTTAATGGAATTAAATATAGAGTTCCCGTACTACAACTACAGCTTTAACTACAACTTTTGCGGCGAACCCTACGAAACAGGACGACGCAATACGAAGGGCTGGCCCAGCGATGATAAGCTGCGGGCAGCCCTTTTTGTTCATCCTATTGAACCTTTACAGAAGCTTAGTAAGCGGCTTCCATTTCAAAATAATGGAGCACAAATTGTGTTACCTCATTTTATGAGGCTTTTTCTTTGTGAAATAGTTCCATTACATTATAATTTAGTAAATTGTAAATAAGAGGACAATTGTCCAATGCCAATACATACAATTTTTAACAGAATACTTTCCATGTGAAACCTCATTATCGACATGCACATGATAGTGTTTTAAATAAAAGCAAATAAAGTGTTGACAAAGCTTAATATATGATTTATTATATTAAACATATTATACATATAGGTTATATATGTTAACAAAACTGAAAAATGGTACAAAATATTTGATTGACCAGAAAACTGGAGGTCGAGCAGTGGTTGCTAAATACCATTGCTTGGCCTCCTTTTAAAATAAAGAAAGGAATGAAATAATGAAAAAGTTACAGGTATGTATAACTCTTTTACTCATGTCAGCGCTGCTTCTCGCAGCCTGCAAAAGCCCGTCTGCGGCAAACTCCAGCGGTGACAGTCTTTCCGCCGGCCTATCGCCGGAAAACAGCGGAACTGGCGAAAAAAATCCGACAGGCGGCATACTCAACCTGCAATTATCCGCAGAAGTGCAGTCACTTGATCCTCACGCAACCTCGGACGGAATTTCCTTCACCATAATACGCGCCTTAAGCGACGGTCTTTATATCCTCGGTGACAAAGGGGTTCCGGAAACTGCCATCGCTGAAAGTGTGGAAAAGAGCAGTGATAATCTCACTTACACATTCAAAATCAGGGACAATGCCAATTGGACAAGTGGAGCTCCCGTTACCGCACAGGACTTCGTATTTGCGTGGCGCGAACTCATCAATCCGGAGAATGCATTTGAATATGCAAATATTCCGGTATCAGCAGGCATTGTGAACGCCAAATCCATCGCGGCAGGTGATAAGCGGCCTGAAGAACTGGGTGTTACTGCCCTCAATGACAAAACGCTTGAGGTAAAACTTGAACGGCCTCTTGCCTATTTGGAGTCCCTGCTTGCAATGCCAGCAATGTTACCCATCAATGAAGATTTTTACAGGGCACAGGGGGATCGATACGGAACTTCACCCGAAACCACCAACGCCAATGGACCATTTCAGTTGAAATCCTATCAACCCTCCGCAATGACAATAGAGTTAGAAAGAAACCCTGGCTACTATGCTGCCGACCGCATACACCTTGACGGCTTGAAGTATCAAGTCATCAAAGACAACCAACAGGCTCTTTTGTCTTACCAGAACGGTGACCTTGACGTAGTTTCACTTTCCGGTGATCAGGCGGAGTTCTTTCTTGATGATCCGGAGTTTCATCCTGTACTTACAGGATTCCTATGGTTTCTCTCTCCTAACACGAAGGTTGCCGGACTGGAAAATGCTAACCTGCGCCGCGCAATTGCCCTTTCCTATGACAAAGATTCTCTTGCAAAAAATATTTTAAAGGATGGATCAGTTCCCGCTGATTACTACATCACAAAGCTGACGGCGGTTGGACCGGACGGAAAAGATTTTCGTGAGACAACCGAAACCTTCTTAAAGACCGACAAGGTTCTTGCGCTTGAATACTGGAACAAGGCAAAGGAGGAACTGGGAGTTTCTTCGTTAAGCTACAAGGTTTTAGTCGAGGATGCGGAATCTGCCATAAACGTCGTGCAGTACATTCAGGCTCAGGTTGCGGAAACCCTGCCAGGACTCACCTTAAATATCGAACAAATGCCAAAGAAAAACAGGGTGGAACGCATGACCGCAAAGGATTACGAGATAGGTTTTACCCGGTGGGGACCTGATTATCCTGATCCAACGACGTATCTTGACTTATGGGCAACAGGAAGCGCCTACAACTATGGCTCATGGGAGAATTCCGAATACGACGCACTGCTTGCCGCCTGTGAATCCGGAGATCTGTCCGGCGATTTCAGCGCCAGATGGGAAGCGCTCAAGAAAGCAGAGAAAATTGCGGCGGATGACGCTGCGGTTCTGCCGGTTTACCAGAAAGCGGAGGCGGTCCTGATAAAATCAAATATTAAAGGCTATGGATTTACTCAGACAGGAGGCCACATTCCCTGGTACGCAGAAAAATAATCAGGATCAGCAGAAAAATCTCTTTGAGGAGGATATTCAATGAGAAACTACATTCTGAAACGAATCGTCATTTCCTGTGTTACATTACTCGTTATTCTCTTTGCGTTATTTATCCTGACCTCTTTCCTTCCTGGCTCTCCTTTCAACGATGAAAGACTCACACCGGAACAGATCTCAGTGCTCAGAACAAAATACGGCCTTGATAAGCCGGTCGCTATCAGGTTCTTTCGATACGTGGTAAACATGCTCTCCGGTGATTTCGGAACCTCCTATGCAATTTCGCGCAACACGCCCATAACAATGCTGCTGCAGACAAGGCTGCCCGTGTCATTCCGTATAGGCGGACAGGCGGTAATGACCGGCACGATCTGCGGTCTTGCGCTCGGTACTGTTGCCGCACTGCATCACAATACGTTATGGGACACCGCTGCCACTGTGATTTCGGTAATATGTGTAAGCATTCCGTCCTATGTATTCGGCCTTGCGTTGTCCTACTGTTTCGGCTATAAACTTCGATGGCTGCCGATGCTCTATCAAGCTGATCACCCATTCACTTCATCAATTCTGCCGACAGCTTCGTTGTGTATGTTCACCATCGCAAGCATTTCACGCTTCACAAGAACAGAAATGTTGGAGGTTCTTGGCTCCGACTACATACTGTTTGCCAAAAGCAAGGGTGTGAACGACTCAAGCCTGATAGTAAAGCACGCACTCCGGAATTCACTGATTCCTGTCATCACCGTTTTGGCCCCTCTGATTGTTGGACTTATGACCGGCAGCCTTGTAATCGAGAGAATCTTCTCCATACCGGGTATCGGACAGTTACTCATTGAAGGGATACAAACGAATGACTACAATGTTATAAGTGCAATTGTGTTCCTATACAGTCTCCTGTATATTGGAATCATGCTATTAGTGGACATTCTGTACGGAATGATTGATCCGAGAATCAGAACCGCAGGAGCGGAGGGTGGAAAACATGGATAATGAAACAATCGAATTTTTGGCCGATGATTTTAACTTCCTGGATCCAGGCAGCCGCACTGCTGAAGCTGGAGCCGTCAAGAAAATCTCCCGCAGCAAGGAGATCTTGAGACTCCTTTTTGAAAACAAAGGATCTGCAGCCGCACTGGCAGGTATCGCCCTGATCGTATTTCTTGCCGTTACCGGGCCGATATTCAGCGGGTATAGGTATGACCAACAGATCCCCGGGCATGAAAACCTGGCTCCGCGCATTCAGGTGCTTGAAAAACTGGGTATCTTCAATGGACGCGAGACGGCGAGAACATCAGCAGGCGTTATTGTCATCAATAAATACGAGAAACTTGTGGACAGTCAGGGAGTCTACCACTGGTTCGGAACCGATGTATTGGGGCGCGATATGTTCACACGTGTTTGGGAAGGGACGAGAATTTCACTTTTTATAGCGTTTGTTGCCGTTATGATTGATATGCTGTTCGGCTTGACCTACGGCATGATTTCCGGATATTTTGGCGGTAGAGTTGATTTATACATGCAACGCTTTGTTGAAATCCTCAGCGGCATCCCGAACCTCATCATCGTTACACTGCTGATTATAATACTAAAACCTGGCCTGTTAAGTATTATATTGTCGCTGATGATTACCGGCTGGATTAGCATGAGCCGTCTCACAAGGGCGCAGATAATTCGCCTTAAGGAGCAGGAATTCGTACTTGCGGCCAGAACCCTAGGGGCGGGGCATCTGTTTATGCTGTTTAAAGAGCTTCTCCCGAATATCTTCGGGCAGCTTCTTATTATGTCGATGTTCTCAATACCAAACGCAATTTTCACGGAAGCATTTCTCGCCTTTATCGGTATCGGAATACCAGTACCTCTTGCTTCGCTAGGTTCGATTATATCCGATTCATTCAAATCGTTTACCACGCATCCATATATGATAGTGTTTCCAGTAGCGGTGCTAGGCATTCTGATGCTCAGTTTCAATCTGTTTGCCGATGGCCTGCGGGATGCTCTTGATCCCAAAATGAAAGAGTTTTAAGAGGTGGTTAGATGAATAGTTCTAAAATATTGGAAATTAAAAATCTGTCTGTGACCTTTCGAACATCGGTCGGTGAAGTTCCTGCAGTGCGTGGTCTTGACCTAGACCTAAAAAAAGGAGAAATCATAGCTATCGTCGGTGAATCAGGAAGCGGAAAATCAGCTACTGCCAGGGCAATCATGGGATTACTTGAAAATAATGGTAAAATCAAATCTGGCATGGCAAATTTTACATATAGCAGAAACGGTGAAACAGTATGCTGTGATTTGCTCTCTCTTTCACGCAAAGAAATACGTAAACATATCAACGGAAGGCGTATCGCCATGGTTTTCCAGGATCCGATGACCTCGCTCGACCCCACCATGACAATTGGAAAACAGTTGACAGAAGGAATGGTTATCCATTACAAAACCCCCAAAAAGGAAGCATGGAGAAAAGCATCTGAGCTGCTTGAAATGGTCGGAATCCACGATGCCGAAAAGAGGATGAAAAATTATCCCCACCAGTTGTCAGGAGGAATGCGCCAAAGGGTGGTAATTGCAATAGCACTTTCATGCAATCCTGATATATTAATATGTGATGAACCTACTACGGCACTCGATGTCACAATTCAGGCGAAAATTTTGGACCTTATCGCCGGGCTGCAAAGGAAAACAGGAGTTTCTGTCATTTATATCACCCATGACCTCGGTGTGGTTGCAAGGGTTGCCGACTATGTCGCGGTGATGTATGCCGGCAGAATTGTAGAAAAAGGTACGGCAAATGAAATCTTTTATCATGCGAGGCATCCCTATACATGGGGCCTGCTTTCCGCCATGCCCTCCCTGGATTCATCAGGTGAGCTTTATGTAATCCCAGGAAGCCCGCCTGATTTATCCGGCTACAAAGGCGGGGACCCGTTTGCCGACCGAAATGCTTATGCTTTGAATATTGACAGACGCATCGACCCGCCTATGTTTCGAATAACAGAAACACACTATGCGGCGACATGGCTGTTAGACCCAAGAGCGCCAAAGGTAAGTATGCCGGCAGAGCTGGAAGTACGCATAAGGCACATGCGGAAGGAGGAAGAATATGGAATCTGATCTAGAGCTTTTACGTGTAGAAACCTTGAGGCTGCAATTCAACCTTAAAAGAAAGTATACGGTAAACGCGGTTGAGGATGTTTCTTTCAAAATCAGGTACGGGGAAACATACGGCCTGGTAGGCGAATCCGGAAGCGGGAAATCAACAATAGGCCGCACCTTGATACGCCTTTATAATCCGGCTTCAGGCAGGATTATATTTAAGGGGCATGACATATCCGGCCGGATGGACAAACAGACCTCCCATTTACTCCGCACAAAAATGCAGATGATTTTTCAGGACCCATCAGGTTGTCTTAATCCCAGAAGGAAGGTTTTAGACATTATTGCGGAAGGCCTGGATATTCATGGCCTCTATTCTGACAATGAAGAGCGGAAAGAAAAGGTTTACAGGATCCTTAATAAAGTCGGTCTTGCCAAAGATCACGCTGACCGTTATCCCCACCAGTTTTCAGGAGGGCAAAAACAACGGATTGGAATAGCCCGCGTGCTGATCATGGATCCTGACCTGATCATTGCAGATGAAGCAGTCAGCGCATTGGACGTTTCTATACAGGCACAGATCGTCAACCTGATGAAGGAAATGCAAAAAGAAACACATACCGCTTATTTATTCATTTCCCATGACTTGTCAATGGTGAAATACATATCTGACCGCATCGGGGTTCTCCATCAGGGTTATCTTTTGGAAGAGGGCCGCACAAGCGAAATATTTGATACGCCGGTTCATCCTTACACAAAATCCCTTCTCTCTGCAATTCCGCAGCCAGATCCCCTGTCCGAACGGGGGCGGCAGGTATTCAGCTATGATTGTTCAGCTTTGGGAATAGACTATTCCAAAGGGGAAAAGCACTGGTTGACCGACACGCACTATGTACTTTCCACCTCCGATGAGATTCGAAAATGGTCCGCTGCTTCCTACACCATATAATAAAGAGCCTTTGGAATCCGGAAGAAGAGGACTTTAATAGGGCGGCGGAGGTTGACAAGGCTCTTTGCCAGTAACGCGACGATGAAAACGAAGGATTAAGAAAATACATGTTATATGTAGATATAAAAATACTCACTTTCAGTATTACAATCGAAAGTGAGTATTTTTGTGTTTGTACATCTTGACACAAGCTAACGAGAAGTATAGGGGGGAAGTGATATTCTCAAAAACTTTATTCAAGACTATTTAACGCACAAATCTGTGCGGAACACCGTAAACGTCAAATAAGTTTGTGTATAGAAAAACAGACAACCTTTGTTTATAATTAAAGGCTGTCTGTTAGCGACAAAGTTTTGAACCATAGGATCCCATGGCATATATTCTTCCATGGATTTAATCCATTGGATTTGGCCACTTACTTAATCTTCCAAATAGGCATTTTTATAATCGTAAATCGGGTAAGTCGTGTGGTAAATGATGCCTTTCAGTTTGGGGTTACGCAATAATGCTGAGCTTTGATAGAAGATAGGAGCCACTCCAAAATCATCAAGGATAAATCGTTCAGCTTCTTGCAGCTTCTCAAAGCGTTTCTCCGCATCGGCGGCAAATTCCACATTGGCGGATTTTAGAAGCGCGTCATATTGCGGATTGGAATAACGGCTCCAGTTGCTGCCCCCATCAGTTTCAAACAGTTCCAGCAGGCTGGTGGCATCCGAAAAATCCGGTGACCAGGTACACATGAACATTGTATAATTACCGCTTCTTGCGGTGTCTATAAAGACCGACACGGGCAGCACGTTCAAGTTAACTTTGACACCTTCAAGGTTTTCTTCCACCACTCCTTGAATATAAGCGCCTACAGTCTTCATTCTGTCTGATTCAAAGGTGGGGAATTCGATGGTCACTTCTCCGGTAAGGCCTAGCTCTGAGCGGGCTGCTGCCCAAAGTTCTTTCGCTCTTGCCACATCTGTTTTAAGTTCCACGCCCAAGGTTTCTGCAAAGTCCTGTCCGGTGGTTGGGTTGGCGTGTATGCTATAAGGAGTAATGCCATTCGCAGGAGCAGATCCGTCACCTAACAGGCTGTTAGCCACGGCTTTCCGGTCGATCAGTAAGGAGATGGCTTCCCGGGCATTTTTGTTTTTGAAGATTTCATTTTCAGCATTGTAACCGATAAAGACCAGGGTAGAGGCGTTCGCAGCAACGAAAGCCGGGGAATTGATTTCATTCTGGGCATATTCGCCGGAAATCCCGATCTGGTCCACTTCTCCGGTGCCAAACAGGCTCATGGCGGTAGCCGTCTCTTTTATGATTTTGATGTTGATTCTGTCAATATGTACATTGTCTTTATCCCAATAACTGTCGTTTTTAAGATAAGCCCAGTCCGCGCCGATTCCCGGCCCGGAAAATTCCGTCAAGACAAATGGACCATTGTATATGGAATGATCGGAATCTGAGGCAAACAAATTCCCCTGGTCTTCCACGTATTCTCGATTAAGAGGGAAGAAGGGAGGGCTCACGAGAAGAGAGGTGAAATAACTAATTGGAGCCTTCAATGTAATTTCAAGGGTGTAGTCGTCCAGTGCTCGAATACCCAGCTCAGAAATATTTTTCTCGCCGCTGATAATTTCGTCGGCGTTTTTGAGATAAGTATAGAAATGCAGATTTTCGGCTGCGTTTTCAGCCGAAACTGCCCTGCTCCAACCGTAGACATAATCATCCGCAGTGATTTTAGCGCCGTTGGACCACTGTGCCGCCTGATTCAGCTTTATGGTATAAACAAGACCATCGGCGCTTATCTGCGGCAGCTCGGCGGCTCCGGCAGGATAGGGTCTGGCCCCTTCGTCAAGGCGGTAAAGTCCCTCATAAATATTGTTCATTGCACTGGAACTATTGGAATCCACGCCGCTTTTGGGATCGATTGTGTTAAGCTCTTGGGAAAGCACCAAGGTGATTTCTTTGGGATTGTTCGTTTCAGCGGAAGCTGCCTCTGTATTTGCGGCTGAGCTTTCTGCTGAATTTGACTGAGTGCTTTCTGTGCCCGACGAATTATCCGTCTGATAAGTGGAGCAGGCCGACAAAAGTAACCCTGCTGCTAAAATAGATGTTAAAAATGCTTTTTTCATGATGTTTCCCTTCTTTTTTATGATTTTAATTTTTTATTTAAAAGTTTTTCCCGGTAGAATCCGATTTCGCTTTCGGTACAATAGATGCTGTGATTTTCTGCTATCTCCCTTAAGGCAGCGTCATTGCCGTCTTCTTCCATATTCGGGGAGTATGTTTTGCGCTTGTGGCTCTGAGCGTAAACCGGGTCGGCGATGGGGATTGCCGACAACAGGCTTTCGGTATAAGGGTGAACTCCGAAATGGTAAATCTCATCGCTGTCACCTATTTCTACAAGTTTTCCTTTGTACATAACGCCGATCCTGTCGCTTACACGGCGCACCACAGTTAAGTCGTGGGCGATAAACAAGTACGTAAGCGAGCGGCTTTCCCTCAAATCCAAAAGCAGATTTATCACCTGTGCCTGAATCGAAACGTCAAGGGCAGAAATAGGCTCGTCGCAGACGATGAACTCCGGCTCAACGGCAAGAGCTCTGGCAATGCCGATTCTTTGCCTTTGTCCCCCGGAAAACTCATGGGGATACCGCCCGGAGCAGGAACTGTCCAGTCCCACCTGCAAAAGCAGTTCTTCCACTCTTAAGTCCAATTCGCTTTTGCTTTTGACCAGCTTGTGAAGCTTTATGCCTTCGGCAATAATTTCTCTTACTTTCATTCGCGGATCAAGGGAGGCGTATGGATCCTGAAAGATCATCTGCACCCTTCGTCTGAAACGCATCAGGCTTTTCTTTTCTTTTAAATTCCCGATGTGTTCGTCGTCAAAAATGATCGAACCGCCAGTGGGGGCAAAAAGTCCTGCAATCATTCTGCCGGTGGTGGATTTTCCACAGCCGCTTTCTCCCACAAGACCAAGGGTTTCCCCCTTATAAATGCTGAAACTAATGTTATCTACCGCTTTGACCTCATTTTTTCTGCCGGAATTAAAAGTCTTTGTAACACACTGCAATTCCAGCAGTCTCCCCTCAATCGCCCCGGTCGTCGTCATTTTTCTCACCTCGGATTTGATATTGTTTAAAAATTTCCCAGCGTCTTAAAATCTCCGGCGGAGGGACGATGTCTGGTGCTCCCGGCGCTAAAAGCCATGTTGCCGCCTTATGGGTAGGCGAAACGGAAAAGAAAGGCGGGGCTGCCACGGCATCGATTTTCATCGCGTATGGGTTGCGGAGATGGAAAGCATCACCTTCCGGGGGATGAATCATATTCGGCGGCATTCCCGGAATCGCGTGCAGGCGCTTTTCTCCATCATCAATGGCAGGGAATGAGGCAAGAAGCCCCCAGGTGTAAGGGTGCTGGGGATTGTAAAACATTTCCCAAACACTGCCTATTTCCACAATTTTGCCCGCATACATCACCGCAATCCTGTCGGCAATATTGGCCACCGCCCCCAGATTATGGGTGATAAAGATCACCGAAGTGTTTAACTTTGTCTTAAGCTCCTTTAACAGTTCCAGTATCTGCGCCTGTACGGTAACATCCAGGGCGGTGGTTGGCTCATCTGCTATGATAATCTCCGGCGAGCAGATAAGCGCTGCCGCGATCACGATCCTTTGGCGCTGACCGCCTGAAAACTGATGGGGATAACACTTCATCCGGCGCCCCGCATCGGGGATGCCCACAAGATCCAGGAGTCTGCGGGCCTCTTCTAAAGATTCCTGCTTAGAAACTTTCTTATGTAACCGCAGAGATTCAGCTACCTGTTTTCCAATGCTCATCGTTGGGTCAAGGGAGGTCATGGGGTCTTGAAAAACCATACCGATACTCCGGGAGCGTATTTTTTGCATTTCACGCTGCGATTTTTTGACCAAATCTTCCCCGTGAAAAATAATCGAACCGGAATTTATCCTTGCCGAACCGGGCAGCAAGCGCATGATGGATTTTGCCGTCACAGATTTACCGCAGCCGCTTTCCCCCACGATAGCCAAGGTTTCACCTTTGTAAAGCTCAAAGCTTACCGAGCGCAGGGCACGCACTTCCCCCTCATAAATGTTAAATGATATATCTAAATCTTTTACCTGAAGCGCAATTTCTTTCGATTCATTTTCCATATCAGTCACAAATCCTTAAATTATTCTTTGGTCTTTGGGTCAAAGGCATCGCGCATACCGTCCGCCAGCAAATTAAAGCAAATCATCATCACCGAAAGAGCCGCAGCCGGTACCCACATCAAATGCGGCAAAAAGCGGAAAGTCTTGTATCCCTCGTTAAGCAAGGTGCCCAGCGAAGCGATCGGGGGCTTTAAGCCTAAGCCGATGAAGCTTAAAAATGCCTCAAAAAAAATAGCGGTTGGAATACTGAACATCAGTTGTACAATGATTACGCCCGCAATGTTCGGCAAAATATGCCGCAAGGCAATATTTAAGCGGGAAGCTCCCAATACGGTTGCCGCATAGACGTATTCCTGCTCTTTGATTTTCAGTGTCTGGGCTCGGACTACCCTTGCCATATTCACCCAACCGGTTATAATCATGGCAAAAACAATGGAAAGCAATCCCGGGTCAAAAATGGTGAGCATTAAAATCATTATGACCAATGTGGGGATACCGGAAAGAATCTCCAATATGCGTTGCATGACGGTATCCGCAACTCCGCCGCACACCCCTGAGAACAGCCCGTAAGCTACGCCGATTCCCAAATCAATAACCGCTGCCAGGACGGCAATAATCAGTGACATTCGTATCCCAAAGAGAAGCCGCGACAGTTCATCCCGTCCCAAAGCATCGGTCCCAAGATAAAAGTAAACGTTTTCAGGAACATTTTTAGCGGTGTAAATATCAACACGCTCGCCAGAAACAATGCCCCACCCGTTGAATCCGTAAAGGGACACCCCAGGGATTTTTGGCGGCAGATTCACGTAGAGCAAGCTTTGTTTGTTCGGGTCCTGGGGGGAAATCCACCCTGCCAAAATGGCAACTGACGCCACGAACAACAAAACACACAGGGAAATCACGGCACCTTTGTTCTTTTTCAGCCTGCGCCACGAATCCTGTGTAAAACTCAAACGTGGTGACGAAGGAACTGCTTTGGCAGTGGTTTTGCCGGATTCAAGGGGCTCGAAAGAGTCTTCAGGCAGAATCAAATCAAACCTTTCATTATTTTCCAACTTTTTCGCCTCCTGTCACGCGGATTCGCGGATCAACAAGTCCGTAAAGCAAATCCACAGCAGATATGATAACAATCAGCATCGCGGAATAAAGAATTGTGATCGCCATAATCGTGGGGTAATCGTTAGTTATGATAGATTTTACAAATTGCTCGCCTATTCCAGGCACAGCGTAGATATTTTCTATCACCAACGAGCCGGTCATCAGACTCACGGACATTGGGCCAAGCAGGGTGATCAACGGGATGAGGCTGTTTCGCAAGGCGTGACGAAACGCCGTTTGCCAAGGCCCAAAGCCTTTTGCGCGGGCAAGCTCTATGTATTCGCTGTTTAAAGATTCCACCATTTCCGTTCGGATAAACCTTGCGGCGTTTGCCATTGGCGACATCGCCAAAGTCAGGGTGGGAAGAATGGTGTAGGAAAAGTTCTTCCACATGGCTATTGGCAGGATCCCCAGCTTCACCGCAAAAATATACTGCAGGACCACAGCAAAAACAAAGTTCGGAATTGACCTGCCCAGAATTGCTATAACCGAAACAATACTGTCCGCAAAAGTGTTGCGATACATCGCCGAAATCACTCCAAGGATAACCCCTGCCAATGTCCCCACAACGATAGCTTGTACCCCAAGCTGAACAGAAGGCCCGATCCTGTTAACAAGCAGCTTTGCCACAGGCTGGTTTTTGAACTGGAAAGATGTGCCAAAATCCCCCTGCAGGACATTGCCAAGGTAAATGAAGTATTGCTGATAGATTGGCTTATCCAGTCCCGCCTGACGATATAGGATCTCTAACTGGGCGGGGGATAACTTTTGCTGGTTCACATAGGGGGAACCGGGCAGCAAGTGTATAAGAAAAAATGTGGCTGTAATAATAATCCACAGCGTAATGAACATAATTGCCAACTTTTTAATGAGAGCAAGACAAAATTGTTTCATCAGCAAG
Source organism: Lacrimispora sp. (assembly GCF_032078915.1). Classification (GTDB taxonomy): domain Bacteria; phylum Bacillota; class Clostridia; order Lachnospirales; family Lachnospiraceae; genus Lacrimispora. The sequence continues at coordinate 16,813 of NZ_DAMAUN010000078.1, forward strand.
ACAGAGAACACCCCTTTCAGCATATATCATTCTAGGTAATTGTGAAACACCACAGCCCGTATAAAATCCACCGCCATGAATACATTCAGAATCAAAAACCATTAATTGCATAAGACTTAAAACTTCATAACTTTTATTAAAGTGCGCCTAAATTTCTTCACTTAACATTGTTAATCCCAGAATCTGCCAAGCCCTTTATGGTTTCCATGTTTTCTTAGATTTATATACCTGTTTCGCTATAACCTATATAACATATATGTATGTATGATATTAACTTATTAAGCTGCCATTGTCAATAAAAAATGGTAACAAATCGCGTCATACCCATGAATATTTACCCATAGTTTAATATATAAATTATATATAACTGTTCAGAACTCAGGATAAAAAGCAATGTATTTTAATGAATATTATAACCGTGAGAATCCTTCAGGAGGGAGAAAGAAGCCTATTGAATAAACATCTTGACAATTACTTGATTTGATGTTAACATATCTTTTATTTAAATCGACGGCGATATACGTTAGTATATGAAGCCGTCTTTTTTTTGTTTATTTAAGATCGGAATAGGTAATTGCAAAACTCAAAAAGCGATTGATTTCAGTAATTTCAATGGTTTCAGAGTTTCGCAATTGACTATAAGATAAGAATAAGGAAAGGAGACAATCACTATGAGAAAAGGATTATGGCAACAGTCAAGGATTATGTCAGCAGCCGCCTTAACAGTGATGCTGGCTGTCTGTGCGCTTTCCGCCTGCGCCGGTCAGACAGAGACAAACAGCAGCCTGGCGGCAGAAACAACAGCATCCGTTATCACTCCCGATGCAAATGCCACAGGGCAGACATTAGATGCCGGCGTTTCAGTGGGAAATACGGAGGCAGCAGCAAAAGAAGGAGGGACCCTGGTGGCATCCATGCCGTCTTCCCCCTTGACCTTAGATCCTGTGGAATATTCCACCGTGTATGAGGATCATATTATGTATAATGTTCTGGAAACACTTTTTGTCTGGGATAAGGAATATAAAAATCCTATTCCTTTGCTTGCAACTGACTGGACAGTCAGCGAAGACGGATTAGCATATACCATCAATCTCCGTGATGACGTTTACTTCCAGAAAGGCAAATATTGCACCGGTAGAAAGATGACGGCTGAGGACGTCAAATATTCGCTGGAGCGAAGCAAAGAGGAATCTGCCACTGACCGTATTTGCCGGGATTTCTTTGATTATGTGGAAGTGGTAAATGATACGCAGGTAATTTTACATATGACATCTCCTGCCGGTCCGTTTATCTCCCAGCTTACAGGTATTGGAACAGCAATTCTTCCCAAGGAAGAGGTGGAAGGCAGGGGAGAGGAGTTTAAGACCCATATCGTTGGAACAGGACCTTTTACTCTGGAGGAATTGGTTACTGATGAGAAAGTGGTGCTGAAAAGGAATGAGAACTATTGGGGAACCAAGCCTCATGTTGACGGAATCCTGTTTAAAATCGTTTCAGATTCCAATCAGGCGATCAATGCAGTGCAGACAGGGGAGATTGACATCGCCATGTATCTTCAGGGAGAGGCAATCAAACGGGCCGGGGATGAGGGGGTGCTTTTGCAGACTCCAAGTTCATCCGTCACCTACGTGAGATTTAATTTGCAGAACGGTCCGACAAAGGATCCCAAAGTCCGTAAGGCGCTTACCATGGCAGTTGACATTGATTCTTTAGTATCGGGTATTTATCAGTACGGAGAAGGAAGCAGGGCCTACCAGCCCTTAACAGCATATTCCTGGGCTTATAATACCGATTACAACAAGCTGGTTCCGGACTATGACCCGGAAGGTGCCATGGCCCTTTTAAAAGAAGCGGGATATCCGGATGGATTTACCATGACACTTTATATCGGCTCCACCACCTATCGCGATAAGATGGCGCAGATGCTGCAGTATTACTGGGGAGAGATCGGAGTGAAGCTTGATATCAAATCCTCCACTATGGCGGAATGGTCTGCCGCGGTGCTTGACAGCTGGCAGGCGGATACGTTAAACAGCTATGGAGTAAGCTGGAACAGTTCCCCGGATCCTTACGGATTTTTGGATAAGTTTTTCGGAACCGCCACGCTCCATGCATCCTCCAATGCAGGCGGTTATACCAATGCAGAGGTGGATGATTTGCTGAAAGAGGCGTTCTCTCTGACGGATGAAGGAAAAAGAAGCGAACTTTACGGTAAGGTCATGGAAACGGTTATGAATGAATATACAGGTATCTATTATGCATATGAAGGCCGCAATTGGGGCGTTTCCGGCAAAGTTCATGATGTGATCCTCAGGGCGGACAGTGAGCTGCTGATTGCTACTCCGTTTAACAATATCTGGATTGAGTAATAGCCGCGGCCGCCTCTTTCATTACGAAAAAGAGAGGGATATGTTTATGCTGAAAATGATTTTGAAACGACTCCTGCAGACCATACCAACCCTGTTAATCGTTGTTACGATCACGTTCTCTCTGACCAGAATGTTACCCGGAGACCCGGCTGTTGCAATCCTTGGTATTGAGGCCAGGGCAGAGGATATTGCAGCTATGAGAGTCAGAATGAATTTGGATAAGAGTATACCCAAACAATACGGTCTATACCTTTCCGGTCTATTTTCCGGAGATTTCGGTTATTCCTACAGCTACCGCAATGACGTGCTGGAACTGATCATTTCCAGGATTCCAAATACTCTTTCCCTGACTCTGGTGGCGCTTGTCTTTGCCCTGCTGATCGGCGGGGCGGTGGGAGTGGGAGCTGCTGTTAAGCAGAATACCTGGTTCGATTACCTGTTTATGGTTCTGACGCTGATAGGAGTATCCATGCCCATTTTCTGGCTGGCGTTAATGCTTGTGCTGCAGTTTTCCGTAAAAATGAATCTTCTTCCGGTCATGGGAATGGGAAATATAAAAGACGGGCTGGGAGATATTATCCGTCATATGATTCTTCCCTCTTTCTGCCTGTCCACAATTCCCATGGCTACCTTTGCAAGAACCATACGGTCCAGCATGATAGAAGCCTTAAGCAGTGATTATATCCGATGCCTGGGTGCAAGGGGAATTAAGAGAGTCCGTATCATCTGCATTCATGGGCTGAAAAATGCGCTTCCTCCCCTTGTCACGGTTTTAGGACTCCAGATTGCGAATACTTTTACCGGAGCCATTATTACAGAGGGGATTTTCTCCTGGCCGGGTATGGGGACCATGATTAATACGGCCATTAATAACCGGGATTATTCCCTGATTCAGGGTACGGTGCTTTTTTCCGCCGTCATGTTCGTGTTCTGTAATATGATGGTGGATGTAGCCTATATGCTGCTGAATCCTAAAATAAAAGCAGGGAGGGGGTGAGCCGGAATGGCGGAAAAAGAAAAGGATCTGTTGGGAACAGAGGCAAATATGGAATTGCTTATGAAAGAACGGAGATCCAATCATGCCTGGAATAAGCTGAAACGAAACAGAACTGCTGTGCTCGGATTTGCTATTGTATGTTTTATGGTGCTTATGGCAATATTCGCACCGGTTCTTGCCCCCTATAAACCGAATACCATCAATCCGGGGATCCCCTTTAAAGGAATCGGCTTTCAGGGGCACATTCTCGGAACCGATGATCTGGGGAGGGATATTCTGTCCCGCATTCTTTATGGGGCAAGAGTCTCCTTAATTGTAGCAGCAGGAGCAACGCTTGTAGGCGCTGCTCTCGGGGTATTGGTTGGCTTGCTTGCAGGCTATTGCGGCGGAGCGATAGATACGGTGTTGATGCGCTTTATGGATGGTCTGTTCTCCTTTCCGTTTATTCTGCTTTCCATGATTTTAATTACTGTACTTGGAAACGGTGTAATAAATGTCATTTTTGCCATCGGGATTGCCAGTGTGCCAGGTTTTGCGCGCATTACCCGGGGGCAGGTGCTGGCGGTAAAGGAAGAGGAGTACTGCAATGCCTGCAGGGTGATAGGAATATCTCATTGCCGGCTTTTATTTGCCCACATCTTTCCGAACTGTGTTTCGCAGATTATTGTATATGGAACGCTCCGCATTGCCAATGCCATTATTTCTGAAGCCTCTTTAAGCTTTCTGGGTCTTGGCATCGCACTTCCAACTGCTTCCTGGGGCAGCAGCTTAAGGGTAGGCCGCGACTGTCTGACTACGGCTCCCCATGTTGCCGGAGTTGCCGGAGCTGTGATTCTTGTTACGGTTGTGGGCTTTAACTTACTGGGAGACGGGATCCGCGATGTAATGGATCCTAAAATGAGACAGTAGAAGGAGGCAGGAATGAATCAGGAAGAAATCCTCTTAAAGATAAATGGCTTGAAAACTTATTTCTACCAGGCCAGCGGTGTATCCAAAGCAGTGGATGGGGTCAGTTTTTCTTTAAAGCAGGGAAAGACCATGGGAATTGTGGGAGAATCCGGCTCTGGCAAAAGTGTGACAAGCGCTTCTGTCATGCGTTTAATGCCTTCAAAAACCGGCAGGATTGTGGAAGGGGAGATTTTGTTTGCAGGAGAGGATATCCGGAGGTTCACTGAAAAGGAACTCTTAAGGTTCCGGGGAGAAGAATGCTCCATGATATTCCAGAATCCCATGACTTCTCTGGATCCTGTATTTAAGATCGGTTATCAGATGGTGGAAATGATCCGGGCCCATCAAAAAACAGGAAAAAAAGAGGCTTTTGAGATGGCGGTAGAGGCTCTTAAGCTGGTAGGTATCCCGGAGGCAAGAAAGCGGATGGAAGCATATCCCCATGAGCTGTCAGGAGGAATGTGCCAGAGGGTCATCATTGCTATGGCCGTACTTGGAAATCCCAGACTGATCATTGCCGACGAACCCACTACTGCTCTTGACGTAACCGTTCAGGCTCAGGTGCTTTTGCTGCTAAAGGAGCTTCAGAAGAAATTAAACACCGCCATACTTCTGATCACCCATAATATGGGAATCGTCTGGGATATGTGTGATACGGTCATGGTCATGTATGCCGGCACTACTGTGGAGTATGCGGATACAAAAACATTATATTTAGAACCGCTCCATCCGTATACCTGGGGGCTTTTAGACTCAATGCCAAAGCTTAAGAGTTCATCAAAGGAAGCTCTGGTCACGATTCCGGGAATGCCTCCGGATCTCCGGCTTACAGGGGGCTGCTGCAGTTTTTACAATCGGTGCCTTTATGCGGAGGAAATATGCAGACAAAAGGTTCCTCCTCTTTTGGAGGTCAGTCCGGAACATTTTGTGGCCTGCCACAGGCAGACAAAGAACAATCAGTTAATCAGAGGGGAGGTGAACCGCGACGGAACAGAAACAACCGATCTTAAACGTGGAGTCATTAAGTAAAACCTTCGTAATCAAAAGCAGGAGATTTTCAGAGAAAAGTAAAATGCTTCATGCCTTAAGCGAAGTATCCTTTCAGGTGTATGAGGGAGAAACCCTTGGAGTCATCGGTGAGTCAGGCTGCGGGAAGTCAACTCTGGGAAGATGTCTGGTGCAGCTTCATAAGCCCACCGGAGGAAACATCTTCTATGAAGGGAAAGACCTCTGGACCTTAACCGGAGCAGAGAAGGAAAAGGCCCGCCGGAATATTCAGATGATATTTCAGGACCCCTATTCGTCTCTTGATCCAAGAAGGACCGCGGCTTATTCCATTGAGGAAGCCATGACGGCCCATGGACTGGGAGAATCCGCTGGAGACCGGCGGCGGAAGGCTTTGGATTATTTAAGGGAGGTAGGCATGGATATCCAGTACATGGAACGGTATCCACATGAATTTTCAGGAGGACAGAGGCAGAGGATCAATATTGCACGGGCAGTTTCCGTGGAACCAAGAGTGATTGTCTGTGATGAGCCGGTATCCGCACTGGACGTATCCATTCAGGCGCAGGTGCTCAATCTGTTTAAGAAATTACAGGCTGAGCATAAGCTGACTTACATTTTTATTTCTCACGATCTGGGGATTATCAAATATGTCAGTGACCGGATCATGATTATGTATTTGGGGCAGGTGGTTGAATTCCATACATCGGATGGAATCTATAATGAACCTTTGCATCCCTATACAAAAGCTCTGCTTTCCGCCATTCCTCCGGAGAGTCCGTTTGAGAAACGGGACCGCATTCTGCTGGAGGGAGATATTAAAAGCCCTATTGGCGAGCAAAGGGGATGTCCCCTTGCAGGGCGCTGCAGACAATGTATGGAGCGGTGCAGAGAAGAAAAGCCACTGTTAAAGGATACAGGAAGCGGCCACATGGTTGCCTGCTTTCTATATAAATAGGAGGGGAACATGACAAAATCAAAGAGGCTGATTGCTTTGACAGCGAAATATGAGAAGCTGATTTACGAAACTGCAGACTATATCTGGAAGCATCCGGAAACCGGATTCCGGGAGTGGAATACTTCTGCATACATGGAAGAGAAGTTTGAGCAGCTTGGGTACACTTTAAGGAAGGCCGGTGACATTCCAGGATTTTATACTGATTTAGACACAGGAAGACCGGGGCCGAAGATAGCGATTCTTGGAGAACTGGATTCTCTGATCGTAAGAAACCATCCTGAGGCTGATCCTGAAACCTCTTATGTTCATGCCTGTGGTCATCATGCCCAGTGCGCCACTCTCATTGGAGTGGCGGCGGCCTTAAAAGAGCCTGAGGCTCTGGAAGGTATGTGTGGGAGCATTCGTCTGATTTCCGTTCCGGCAGAGGAGCTGATTGAGCTGGGATACCGCAAGGAACTGAGACAAAAGGGGATCATTACATATTTCGGAGGAAAGGTCGAATATATCTACAGAGGGTACTTTGATCAGGTGGATATAGCGATGATGATCCATTCCGGGAAACTTGATGAAGGAAAAGCCCTTGCTGTAAGCAGGGGCAGCAACGGCTGTGTCACAAAAAACATTACCTTTGAGGGAGTTTCTGCCCATGCGGGAGGAGCGCCCCAGGATGGGAAGAATGCCCTGTATGCGGCGACCTGTGCCATCAACGCCGTCAATGCTCTTCGGGAGACGTTTCCTGATGGGGAACACATCCGTTTTCATCCTATTATTACAGAAGCAGGGCTGGCGGTGAATGCCATACCTGAAGTGGCAAGGATAGAGAGCTATGTCAGGGGAGCTTCCTATGAGAGTATTCTGACCTTTAACAATAAAGTGAATCTGGCTGTATCTGGTGCCGCCGCTTCCATGGGCTGTAAGGTGGAAATTGACGATCAACCCGGGTATTTTCCTCTGAACAATGATAAGAACCTTTCTCTGGTCATTGCAGATGCCATGAGAGAGGTCGCAGGTCCGGACAGCGTGGACATGGACGGCAAATGGGGAACCGGGAGCACGGATATGGGGGATTTATCCGCCATTATGCCGGTGGTGCATCCTCATTCGGGAGGTGCTGCGGGGACAGGGCATGGCAGTGATTACTATATTGTGGATAAAGAACTGGCATGCCTAAAGCCTGCCCAGTGTCTGGTTGTGGCCGCAGATATGCTCTTAAAAGATGATGGGGCCCTGGCAAAAAGGGTGATTGAGGAAAGCAGTCCTTATTTCAGTTCAAAGGAGGCGTATCTGGAGGCAATTGACCGGCTCTTCATGAAAAGAGAGGCTGTGGTGTATAACGAGAATGGAACAGTGAGCCTTCACTACTGCAAATAAGAGAAGCAGTTCCGGATAGCCCCGAATAAACAATTTGAAAGGAGATAGAACGCAATGCTTTGTATTAAGAATGGTATGATTCATGATATGGTAAGCCGGGAGGCTTATGAAGGAGATATCCTGATTGATGAGGGAAAAATCATAGAGATCGGTACGGGAATTGACGTTATGGAGGGAACGGAACTATATGATGCTTCAGGCAAGGATCTGTATCCGGGATTTGTGGAAGCGCACTGCCACCTGGGGGTTAGCGGGTATGGGATCGGATTTGAAGGGCAGGATCACAACGAGATGAACGATATCTGCACGCCTCACTTGAGAGGAATCGACAGCTTCAATCCAATGGATCCTTCGGTATATATGGCCGCCAGGGCAGGGGTTACCTGCGTAGGCACAGGGCCTGGGAGTTCCAATGTGCTGGGAGGAACCTTTATGGCGGTGAAAACCACCGGAAAACGGGTGGATTCCATGGTGGTAAAGGATCCGGTTGCCATGAAATGTGCATTTGGAGAGAATCCCAAGCGGTGTTACAGGGATAAGAACAACTTTGCCCGGATGTCTACCGCCGCCAAGCTGCGGGAGATGCTCTTAAAAGCCCTGGATTACAGAGAACGGATAGAAGCCGCCGGAGATGATTTATTAAAAAGGCCGGCTTATGATATGAAGCTGGAAGCATTGCTTCCTGTGCTTGACGGAAGCATTCCCTTAAAGGCACATGCCCATCAGGCCAATGATATCCTGACTGCAATCCGGATTGCCAAAGAATTTAAGGTTCGGATGACATTAGAGCATTGTACCGAAGGCCATTTGATTGCGGATGAGCTGGCAGAGGAAAACTATCCCTGCGCGGTAGGGCCTACCCTGACTCATGCCACTAAATTTGAACTGCAGAACAAGACATTTGATACGCCAAAGATTCTTTCGGAAGCGGGCTGTATGGTTTCCATTATTACTGATTCTCCGGTGATTCCCCAGCAGTACCTGCCTCTGTGCGCCGGACTGGCGGTAAAGGCCGGAATGGATCCATATGAAGCGTTGAAAGCAATTACCATCAATCCTGCCAGACATTTAGGGATCGAAGACCGGGTGGGTTCCTTAGAATGCGGCAAAGATGCGGATATTGTGGTGTATCAGGGGTCTCCCTTGGATTATTCCTCTTCGGTAGAATTGGTATTGATAGATGGAAGGATCATTCACTGATCATGGTTACCGGGAAACACCCAAAAACTCAAAGCGGTAAAAGCCAGGGGTTTTTTATTGAATCAGACCGTAGTCTATACATAAAAGCCACATTAGATTGTTGGGAGAATGATCATTACTGTCATACCGAAGGAAGCTTAGGATGGTTCCACAACTGAATATATATGAAAACGGCCGTATGTTTGAACAGCAGTTCAATGCAGACGGCCGTTTTATCATTATGAGGTTACTATGACCCGTAAGTGGATAATAAAAATATTCAAATTAGGAACAAAAAAACACAAGTTGAGAACAATGTAATTCCAGTAATATCCATTTTATAATATTCTAATTGAGAAAATTCTAAAATAGCGAAATGCTATCCGACAGGGCAGAACCACTGCCTATATAGAGAATGGCTGATGCCTTATTTAAATGTGGCGATGAAAGGATACCGGCATAGAACGGGTATCGACATATGAACGGATACCAGCCTATAACAATAAATTGTAAGTACTTACCTTTTGTTTCGCCGGTCCATGGCATAAAAAGCCGTGGTCATATCAGTCCGGCTTACTGAGGGAAAGGATTCGAACGCATGAAATTACCGACAACCGGACAGGAGGCAATTACCGTTTGCCGGTCATGCGGAAAGTTTAAGCTGGGAACAGGGGGACAAGGTTATGACAGATACAAAGGAACGGATTTTTGGAGAGGCTGCCCGGTTGTTTGCCGAGAAAGGGTATAACGTGACGACTGTGCGCGAGATCGGCGCGGCGGCGGGCATCAGCGATTCGGTTATATACCGGTATTTTGACGGCAAGAGTGCCATACTGGATGGGATCATGGACCGATTTTTTGAAATACTGAAAGGTTACCTGCTGACCCCGGAAAAGGTGGACCCCCTCTTCGGCACGCTTTCACCACGGGAGATTCTGAGACGGTGCTTTCCCAATTTCAAGCAGGAAGATGAGGACTTCATGCGGCGGGCGTACCGCGTACTGTTCATGGAGCAGTTTACGAACGAAAAGGCCGGCACGATTGTTACAAGGGGGTTGCACGATGAAAGCGCGCGGAGCGTTCAGTATATCCTCGACATGCTGATTGAGCGCGGGGAAATCCCCCAATTTGACACGGCCTTTTTTTCACGCCTGTGGACACGGGCTATGTTTTCCATGGCAATGAGCTGGATGTATCGCTCGGACAGTGGGAGCGACGATGTATTGGAGGAATATTACGATTTTCACAGAAAAATGGTCAATATGGCCATAAGCGGTCGTGTCCCAGCAGAGGCTGGCTGATATTTTTTGAGTCCGCGCGAGAGCGGGCGACCGCTATGCAAAGCCCAGACAGACGGCTATAAACATATGTTAATCAGCTGCAGGTGCTGCCTGACCCGTAATATCGACATATACACGGATACCGGCCTATAACAATAAAATGTAAGCGCTTACAAAATAACACTCGAGTGAAAAGGGGGATAAAGCATGATTATTGCAATTTGCGATGATAATGAACGAGAGCTGGAACAATGTAAAAGGCAGTTGGTACAGTTAGCGTCAATTCATCAAGTCAATGCTGTGTTTTCTTTATATCACAAAGGCGAAGAACTGTTGTTATGTCTGCAGGACCCAAAGAAATATCCGGACATTATTTATCTGGATATGAGTATGAGCGGGATGCAGGGGGATAAGGTCGCCGGAAAGCTGAGAGGTCAGGGATATATGGGTGAAATAATATTTTCTACAGTCTCAAAAGATTTTTATACTACGGCGTTTGATGTCAGAGCATTGCACTATGTAGTAAAAGGAGAGACAACGGCAGAAAAATTCGAAGATATTTTCATACGGGCAGTAAAATCCGTACAAGAAAAGCAAACGGAATACATTATGTGCAAAGGTGTCGGTGAATTCCGAAAGATTGAGATTAAAAAGATTCATTACTTTGGAGTTACAAAACGGATTGTGACCGTTTATTACAATAATGGCCAGTTTCATTTCAATTCAACTATAGGAAAAGTTGAATTAAGGTTTAAGGATTATGGCTTTGTAAGAGTCCATAAGTCTTATGTGGCGGCAATATCTCATATCAGAAATATTTCATTTAAAGAAATAACCTTAGATACGGGGGTGGTGCTGCCAGTAGGGAGATATTATTATGCAGGTTTGAAACGGGAAATGGAAATATACTCGGAAGCGGGAACAGTGGTGTAGTTTGGAACAAAAGACTGCTGATTACCCCTGAGACGGCAACAGATCTGTTGCCAGAAGAACCGAATCTCAGGTCCGGAAACAGGATTTGCAAAATGAGCTGCCAGCAGGAGATACAAGAGAATCAGCTGGACGTTCCGATGGTCACTATGAAATAAAAAGAGATATTCTTTTTATTATAATAAAATTTCTTTAAAAGGAGAGAAAGAAGAATGAAGAAGAGACTTACAACAGCATTATTAGCTGGCGCAATGGCAGCAAGCATGGTGATGCCGGCAATGGCAGCCCCTGATCTGGGCGGAGCAGTTCCTGCATCAACCGGCACGGAGGTATGGGCAGGTATTGTTATTGAAGACTTGGATGCAAAAATAA
>NZ_DAMAUN010000079.1:0-27836 GCF_032078915.1 Lacrimispora sp.
AAGTATACCATAATTCCGATGATGGCGCCAAGAAGGCCGGCATTGGACCCGCTCATATTTCCCAGCACCTGGAACAGTGCCTGATTCAGCCATGCAACTGGTTTTCCAAGCAAGAAGATAATAACAATTCCAACGATTAACGTACTGCATACAGGATAGACCCAAAATGAAACAAACCCTGAAAAGATGCCTTTTGCAGGAATGTACTTCCTTAAGGCCCTCACCGTATAGCCGGCAACCAGTCCACCTAACATGCCGCATAAAAATCCGCCGTTAATCAGGTTCGCAGCAATTCCGGCAGCAAAACCAGGAGCCAGGGCTGTCTTGTCTCCAAGGGAGTAAGCCATATAGGCAGAAAGCATGGGGATCATCAGTGTGCCAAGGGTATTACCGCCCATTTTTCGAAACAGCCACAGCCAGCTGTTATCCAGATTGTATAAATCCTGCAGCCCAAATCCCTGGGCAATTAATACTGCAAACGCATTGATCATACCGCCTGCAACAATGATCGGAATGATGTAGGAAACTCCGGTCAGCACCGCCTGTTTGACTTCACTTCCAAAGCTTTGTTTTTCTTCATCCCTGCTTCCCGTATATTCTCGTTTTTCCTGGGTTTCTGCTTTGTCAAGCGCTGCCCTTATGATACCCTTGGCATCTTTTAGGGGCGCGGATACTTTTGTTTTATAAACCGGAAGGTGATCAAACCGTTCGGAATCCTTTACAGCCACATCAACCGCAAAGATCGCAGCATCCGCTTTCTCTAAGTGCTCTGCGGTGTGGCGGCCCTCCACGCCATTTGCCCCCTGTTTTTCCACATAAACCTTAACTCCCATTTCTTCTCCGGCTAAAACCAGGGCTTCGGCAGCCATATAGGTATGGGCAATTCCTGCCGGACAGGCCGTCACTGCTACAATTGATTTTTTATATGTTTTGTTTAAATCCGCTTTCACTGGTTCATAGGAAAGATTTTTATAGAATTCCTGACTCGTCTTGGACGAAAGAAGGTTCTCGAGATAACGATGATCCGATATCTTAGTCATCAGCTCCGCCAACAGCTCCAGATGGGTACTTCCTGCCTCTGCCTCCGGGATCGCCAGTAAAAATACATAACGCACTTTGTTATCCGGAGTCAGGCTCTCCCAGTCTTCTATCGGCTCCTTAATGGAAGCAAATGCAAATGCTGCAGCATTGACCGTCCTGCTTTTTCCATGGGGAATTGCGATCCCCTTATCAATTCCGGTAGCGGATAAGCATTCCCTCTCTTTTACTGCCTGATAAAAATCTTCTTTTGACTGAATCTTTTTTTCTTTATAAAGCTTTTCAATCAAAGCACGGATCGCCTCATCTTTGCTTTTATAGCTGCAATTCAAAGCAATCAATTGTTCACTTGTTACCCCTTGAAGATTCATAACCCTTCCTCCTTATTTCTTTTTAAGAACACTATAGCACTTATTTTAACAAAAACTGTATTTTGGTCATTTGCACACAGGTTTTCAAATGAGTATGATACAAATACACAAAAACAGGTATTGTTTTCATACAATACCTGTTAAAGAAAGATTAACTAAGCCTTATAATATGTATTCCAAAAATCTTCACTCAGCAGCCGCAGCAATACCATCAAACCACACCGGTCCGTTACATTATAATCATTTACAACCCGGTATTCTCCCCAGAAAAACAGCTGTAAGTCCGTCATATCAGCCAGTGGATTCTTGTTGAAATGAGTGATACTGATTGTTTTCATTCCCTTTGCCTTTGCCTTTTGCGTCAGCTCCAGAAGCCGTTCATTTTCTCCGCGGGCGCTTATGACAACCAGGACATCTCCGCTTCCTCCATGCTCCACGCAGTAAAACATATCATGAATATGAATTTCACATTCTACCTTTTTTGTAAAACACCGAAGGTTATTTTTCATCATTTCACAAAAGGGATAAGAATCCCCAAGTCCGGCAAATATGCAGCAGTCTGCATCCTTTAAGGTTTTCGATACCTTTTTGATCACATTTTCATCGATCGTATCCAGGGTTCTCACTATATTCTGCGGCAGGTGTTCCATAAGCTGATGAACCAGTGTCTTATCTCCATCCTCTGGTTTGTCCTCATTGTTCAAAGCATATTTAAGCTCAGAAAAACCACTGTACCCAATCTTTTTTGAAAATCTCATGACAGCATTCGGCGCAACGTAAATGTCCTCTGCTATTTTTCGTATTGACAGGTTCATGATCTCTTTCCTATGAAGATTGATATAGTCAATGATCAAATCATCTGTGTCATTGAGCCCAAATTCACGAGATAAAATCCGCTGTTGAAAGTTCATGTTTAAACCCCCTTACCGTTTCCTAAATTATAAAGAAGAAAAAGTAAAATAACAAGGCTTAATTTTATATGTCTGCAGCTGCCGTCATGATAAGCGCCGCCACAGCAGCCCCGGGATCTTTTAAGGATCGGGACGCTTCTCCTCTTGTTGCCGCTCTTCCATGAACGGCAATCATGGTCGTTGTACGTTCAAAACCTTCCCGTGCAGCCGCTGCTGCTTTCCCAAAAGCTTCTTTTAGGGACACTCCGGCTTCCACTTCAGCCTTAAGCACCTGCACTCCGGGATGAAATCCATCCAAAAAGGTCTTATCCCCTAATTTCGCCTTACCAAGATCAGCAACACCTGCTTCATAGGCTTCAAACAGGGAAACAACATCTGCACCGGACAATTCTGTCTTTCCTTTTAATGTCTTTCCGGCGCGCATCAGTCCTGCTGCCATCAACGTCCCCATGGTAGAAGGGACTTTATTTCCCATGGTCTTTCCTGCCTTGTACAATAGCTTGCCCAGATCCGGCTCCGATCCATCTGAAACCGCATCGTAGGCCGCCTGGAATCCATCCGTCATCGTAAGCCCTAAATCACTGTCTCCCACAACACTGTCCAGTTCAATTAAGCAGTTTCGGTTTTCCACCATGATCTTACTTATTCTGCCAAGCATGGCTATCAGTTCCTGCTGGTTCATATCAGCCTCCATTCTGCCGCTGATGCCGGCGGCATATATAATCGTGACAAACGGTATGCGCCTGTGCCATCTGCTCCAATAGGAGCTTTAGATAATTCCCTGCTTAAAGAATGGGGTATCAGCCGGAGCATCCAGGCAGCCCTTCAGTTCCTCATCCATTTTCAAAAGGGAAATGGACAAGCCTGCCATCTCAATGGAGGTCACATACTCACCTACATAATAACGGTGCACCTTGATTCCCTTCTCTTTAAGAATCAGATTGACCTTTCTCGCTACAATATACTGCTCGTCAAGAGGAGTAGCCCCCAGTCCGTTTACTAAAACCGCAACCTCATCTCCGGCGCAGTATGGAATATCTTCAAGGATTTTTTCCATCATTTCCGTTGTGATCTCATCTGCTGTCTCCAGTTTCCCCCGGCGGATTCCGGACTCACCATGGATTCCCATGCCGATTTCCATCTCATCCTCTCCGATTTCAAATCCCGGATGACCGACTCTCGGTACTGTACAGGGGGTAAGTGCCACTCCCATGGTCCTTACATTGGCAGCCGCTTTCTCTGCAATCCGTTTTACCTCCTGTAAATCCTTACCGGCCGCAGCAGCTGCTCCGGCGCACTTATATACAAAAAAGATGCCGGCTACTCCTCTTCTGGTGTTCTTTTCTCCTAAAGCTGCCTTGGGAGATGCCACATCTTCCCCTGCAACAACGCTTTCCACATGGATATCCTCTTCCATCTCTGCCATCTCTGCGGCCATGTCAAAATTAAAGATATCCCCGTTATAATTGCCGTAAATATAAAGAACACCTGCCCCGGAATCAATGCGTTTCGTTACGTTAAGCATCTGTTCCGCACTGGGAGACTGGAAAACATCTCCCACCGAACAGCCGTCTAACATGCCTTTTCCTACATAACCTAAAAACAGAGGAAGATGCCCCGAACCCCCTCCGGTTGCAATCCCTACTTTTCCCTCCACCTTATTGGAGGTAACCAGACAGCGCAAGTCACCTTCCGTATAAGTAACGTAGTCCGGATGAGCAAGGTAGATTCCCTCCAGCATCTCATTCACATAGTTTTCCGGTACATTAATCAGTTTTTTCATTTATTCCTTCTCCTTCCCACAATTTATTGCAGTTCAACCATATGCCTTCCGATACACTTCTATGACCTGCCCAAGTGTTGGTTTAAAGGGATTGTCCTCCATACAGGAATCCTTAAGCGCAATTTCCGCCAGAGCCTTAAAATCTTCTGGATTTACCTTAAGCTCTTTAAGATTTTGTGTAATCCCCACCTCCCTGGACAGACGCCTGATACAGGCCACCGTTTCCTTCACGGCTTCTTCCCCAGTCATGGCAGACGCCCCGGGAAGCTTAAGTCCCTCTGCCACCTTCTTATACCGTTCTGCGGCTTCCGGCCTGCTTCCATTAAATTCCATGACAAAAGGCAGCAAAACCGCATTGCAGATGCCGTGAGGCAGGTTCATAAGCCCTCCAAGAGAATGGGCCATGGCATGTACCATGCCAAGACCTGCATTGGAAAATGCCATGCCCGCGCTGTATTCCGCATAAGCCATCATTTCCCTGGCTTTTTCATTGCTTCCATCAGCCACCGCTTCCGGAAGATATGTACCAATCACCCCCATTGCCCAAAGGGCATCCTTATCCGTATATGGGGTTGCCCGTTTTGCCACAGCCGCTTCAACGGCATGGGTCATGGCATCCATTCCTGTGGAAGCCGTAAGGGCTTTTGGCATGCTCATCATGAGTTCCACATCATTAACAGCTATGGTGACCATACAGTTAGGGTCTACCATACACATTTTGGAATGTCTCACCGGGTCGGTCACGATATAGAACGACGTAACCTCAGAACCGGTTCCTGCAGTCGTATTCACCGCAACTATTGGCATTCCCGGATTAAGAGAACGGTCTGTCCCTTCATAGTCCGCCACCTTGCCGCCGTTTGCCATCACAATGCTGACTGCCTTTGCCGTATCTATGGCAGAGCCTCCGCCCACAGCCACCAAAAGATCTACTTCCAAAGCCTTCGCAGCCTCCAGGCAGTCACTCACAACCATGGTGGTGGGATTAGGCTCAACCAGGTAATAAATGGCATATTCCACCCCGGCCTTTAAAAGACAGGCTCCCACTTTGTCTCCGGTACCATTTTTATACAGGAAGGGGTCCGTAACGATAAGTCCCCGTTTAAACCCACGTTTCTTAAGCTCATCCGGCAGCAGTCCGATGGAACCGCGGCCAAAAAAGCTGGTCCCTACTGCATTGATCCTCTCAAGTGCCATAAATGGCCTCCTTAGAATTCTATATTTCTGAAATCTCCCGGATCGATCCGTTTCAGCGCGCTCAGCTCTTCCTTTGTAGGAAGGGGCGTATAGGCGATATGGGAGTATTTTATAGGAAATCCGGTATTTTCCTGTACCTCCTCTAAGCTGGAAGCCGGGTGGATGGTTTCAAGAACCATTTCCCCATGTTCCATTTTAAAGATGCATAAAGGGGTGATGATCCGTTCCACATTTCCCCTGGCAGTTACAAAATCCACCTGGTTCACAAAGGTGCGCTTGTCATGCTTTGTCCTCCAGAGAATCGCCCTCTTTGCCGTTGGTATGAGAACGGCACTGCCTGCTCCTCCCGGCATCCTCACCTTTGGTTTTTTATAGTCACCAATAACCGACGCATTGACATTGCCGTGGGAATCAAACTGGATTCCGCTTAAGAATGCCACATCTAACTCCCCTCTCATGGCCAGGTCAAATACTTCCATTAAAGGAAAATAGGCTGTGGCACGTTCCAAAAGCTCCGGGCCTGCACTGGTATACTTTTTAAGCCTCACCGGATCCGGGTCTGTACCGCCCGGAATATTCAAATGCACAGCTCCCGGCGCATGAAGCGCTTTAGCAAGCAGCAGCGCAATCATGGGCATATGGGAGGACACTCCATGAAACACCTTGCTGCCGTCAGGTATGAGGCGGGCCATGGCGCAGACCATAATATCGCAGACTCTGTATTTTTCTTCCATCATGTCACGCCCCCTTATCCTTTGTAGTCGGACGTTTCAAATGCCTTTAAATAGGCATCTAAGCCGTCCAGATCTTTCAGCCCTTTAAATTCCTTTAATTTCTTTCCGTCAATATCATAAGAACCCGGACAGGAACAGGGTGCAGCCCCTTTGGGAACCCTGACAACTGCTTCTACCAGAAAATGAGGAATATCCGCCTTTTTAGAGCTGCCGGTAAATGCAGATCCATGGACGATATTCTCTGTTGTCAGGATGACCCTTTTGGCTGCCCTGGAAAACAGAACATCCTCAAATAACGGTCCTGTGATCCTGGCATTCCCCTCTACATCCGCCTCCTGTACATGGATGACTGCAACATCCGGCCTTATGGCCTTTACCACTGTCACCGGCTCCTTTGTAAACGGATCCTCGACCCGTATAAAATAATTGTTGGCATCGATTAAGCCGCTGATCACAAGCCCCTTTACAGGCATGAATCCCACTCCGTAGCTGGCGGCGCGGAGCGCGGAGATCACCGTATAACAGGCGTGCTCATTTCCTTTCACAGCTCCGCTTTCAACGGCCCTGCGGTAATGTCCGGCCAGGGAATATTCACTTTCATAACTGATAAATCCGGCATCTACGCTGGAAACACAGCCTCCGAAGCAAAGCATGTCCACATCCATGGCTCCTGCAGTCTTTACCAGCTTTAAGCCCCCCTTTTTCTGACGCACCAGCTCCCGGACCATTGCCATGGGCGCCCGGTGGAGGACATTGCCGCCAAGGCCAAGGATATCCCCGTCATGGATCCGGGCCGCCGCCTCCTGCAAAGTCATTATTTTACTCATGATCTGACCTCACTTTCTATCCTGCACTCCTTTATTTCGCTGCATTGCAGGCAATCTGGATGGCATCCCATACGCCGGAAAAGGGAGGTGCATATATGAGATCCGTCATTCCAAGCTCTGCCGTTGTCATCCTGCAATGAATTGCCACAGCAAATACATCTGCCCGCAGCACAGCTCCCTTTTGTCCGCAGGTCTGTGCGCCAAGGAGCCTTTTTGTTCCTTTTTCATAGATCAGCTTTATGGTGATCGGCGTTGGATCCGGATAGTACGCCGGATGGTCATTTGCCTGGATAATCAAAGTCTTATAATCCTTGGAAAGACGTATGGCATCTCCTTCTCCCATACCCGTACGTCCAAGTTCCAGCCCGCACACCTTGATCGCCGCAGACCCAAGGGCACCGATAAACGATTCATGGCCCCCTGCTAAATTGGCGCCTGCGATTCTGCCGCATTTGTTTGCAACTGTCCCGAGAGCCAAAAAGCTGTCTTCCTCCAATACTTCATTATAGACTAAAATACAGTCTCCCGCCGCATACACATCCGGAATAGAGGTTCTCATCTCCCAGTCCACGATGAGTCCGCCGTTTTTCCCCATGGAGATTCCTGTGTTTTTCAAAAATTCCGTACAGGGCCGGACACCCACGGCAACGATTACCAAATCCGCATCGTAGGTTCCCTTATCTGTTTTCACACCTTTTACATAAAGACCGTCTCCATAAAACCCTTCCACCTTTTCTCCGGTGTTAAGCAGGACCCCTGACTTTACCAGCTCTTCATGGGCCAGGGCGGCAATTTCTTCGTCAAAGGGCATAAGGATTCTGGGAGCTGCCTCAAGAACGCGGACATTCTTTCCCAGATTCAAAAATGCTTCCGCACACTCCACTCCGATATATCCGCCTCCAACAATGACGATGTTCCGGATTTCCGGCATTTTTGCGTATTCCTTTAAAAAGATCCCGTCTTCCATGGACTTTAGTACATGGACCCCCATAAGCTCCCTGCCCGGAAAGGGAGGAACCACAGCCGATGCCCCCACAGCTATCATTAATTTATCGTAGGAATCCGTAAATTCCTGGCCATTTTCAAGGTTCTTTACAAGGACTTCTTTCCTTTCTACGTCAACGGATTGTACCTCGTGGCGGAGGAAGGTTTCTATGCCCATCTTGGTAAAGGTCTCCCGTGAACGGGCGATCATCTTGCGGTAATCATCGTTATAGTCTCCCACATAGTAGGGAAGTCCGCACGCTCCATAAGAGAGAAAACCTCCCCTTTCATAGACCGTTACTTTCGTGTCCGGGTCGACCCTGCGGATCTTGGAGGCGGCACTCATACCTGCCGCTACTCCTCCAATTATAATAATCTTCATGTTTTCTCCCTGATTATATCGTTACCGTTCGGTCATGCCATTTATCATTTTCCCGGCTTCCTTCATGGCTTCTTCTGCTGTCTTTTTTCCGGAAAACGCCTCATAGATCTTCTCATAAAGGACTCCGTTTTTCTCTCCAGCCTTTGACAGATGGGGAAGGGGTCTTGCAAGTTCCATCATCTTCTGCTGCACTGGAAACCAGGGGCAGTCACCGGCCCCTTTTAGATAGCTTCCTCTTCTTACAGGAGCGCCACTCTTTCTTCCCGCCCTCTGATCCACCTCCGGTGACCGAAGGTACGAAAGAAATTCCTCCGCAGCTTCTTTTTTCCTGCAGCTTGAACAGATTCCAAAGGACCATGTCACGTTCCAGGCCGTGGAAAAGGTGGAAAATCCCAAATCCTCTGGTTCCAGACAGCCTTCCTTAAAGACTTCTCCCATCTGACCGCTCCAGGTAACTGCCATAGCTGCTCTTTTTTGACGGATAGCTTCTGCAATTTCCCCGTTGCCGAAGCTTTCTGTACCGCCAACCGCACAGGTTCCCAGTTTCACATAGGACTGAAGACCCTTTACCGCATTTTCCTTTCCGCAGGCCGCAGATCCATCGGGATCATAAGCATCTCCTCCGTACATGCGCAGGAAGGGAAGGGCATCGGTAAATATCTCGGACTTATCAGCCTTCATGGCTACTGCCTGTTCCCCGCAGGCCGCCTTGTAAGCTTTTGCCGTTTCTATGTATTCCTGGGGGGCGATGACGCTTCCAAGCTCCTTACCCAATACCTGATGAAGCAGGCTTTTACGGTAGACGATCATATGTCCGTCACAGAAAGAGGGAGATAAATATGCCTTTCCCTTAAACTTCATTTCTTCAGCAATGACTGGAAGGATGTCTTCTTCCTCAAGCTCAAGTTCCGAAAGGTATCCGTTTTCTACAAAGTCACGAAGCCACAAATGGCCTGCAACCATGACAATGTCATAATCTGCTTCCCCGGCAAATGCTTTCATCATCATCGGATAGTAATCCGCCCAGGGCACGATATGAAAATCCACGTTTCCTCCATATCCGTCCATAATCCCCAGTTCTTTATCCAGATAACCTTCCACCGACGGATCTGCCACTGCCAAAACCTTAAGCGTTTCCTGTTCCATAAGCACTACCTCTCCTGTTGCAGTAAGCCTTACCTTCCCGGCTGCGGCGGCGCATCTACGATGCCAACGATATAGGCATCAATCGGGGCCGAGCGGTCAAGCGCATACTGAGTCGTATTGTCAGTGGTTACCAGTACCAGTTCCCCGATCCCTGCGCCAATGGTATCGGCCGCCACAAAAGTATCCTTCTGATCCCCATAATATGGTTCTACCAAAAGAAGCTTGAACCCAACTAAGTTCCTGCATTTTCTTGTAGAAACCACAGTTCCCTTTATTGTTCCTAATATCACCTGGCTTCTTCCTTTCTAATGGTTACCCATTGTCCCTGCTTTAACTGGAACGCATTGGCATCGTCTGTATCCACATGGAAATCCAGCCTGCTGTCACGGGTAACACGAATAAGTACATGACCGAGCACTCCGCCCTTTGGCCCATCAACGGAAACGCTTACCCGGTCCTGATCCGATACCCCAAACCACCGGGCATCTTCCGGCGTCATATGGATATGGCGGTCCGCAATTATGACTCCCTCTGTCAGGAGGACCTCTCCCTTTGGTCCTTTCAGCATTACCCCGGGAGTTCCCTTTAAATCTCCTGATGATCTTACCTGTGGCTGTATTCCAAGGATCCTGCAGTCACCGGAGGCCATTTCCACCTGGCTTTGTTTTCTCTCCGGACCCAGAATCCGCACCTTAGGAAGCGTTCCTGCCGGACCGGAGACAACAACCTGTTCTTCACAGGCAAACTGTCCCGGCTGGCTTAAAGCCTTTAAGGGAGTCAGCCGGTAGCCGGGTCCAAAAAGCGCTTCCACATGTTCCTTTGACAGATGCACATGCCTTGCCGAGATTCCTACGGGAACCTGGTAAGGCTGTGTGCTAAGCCTTTTCCAGTTATCCAGGACCAGTGTGGTTACCTTCTGAATCAGTTCTTCCCTGTTTTCCATTGTAAGCCTCCGCCTTTAAACACTTTCTGCTCTTTTTATTTAAGGAACGGAAGGATTCCGCCTATGGAATTATGGGGTCTTGGGATCACATGAACTGCTACTACCTCTCCCACTCTGGATGCCGCTTCCTCTCCCGCTTCCACTGCCGCCTTGA
Organism: Lacrimispora sp.; assembly: GCF_032078915.1. Classification (GTDB taxonomy): domain Bacteria; phylum Bacillota; class Clostridia; order Lachnospirales; family Lachnospiraceae; genus Lacrimispora. Next base: position 10,471 of record NZ_DAMAUN010000079.1, read on the forward strand.
CAGCTCCCACATCTCCCTGAACCATGACCGACACCAGACCTGAGCCGATTTTCTCGGTTCCCACCATTTCAACGTCTGCTGCCTTTAACATGGCATCTGCTGCCTCAATCGATGCGGTAAGGCCTCTTGTCTCAATCATTCCCAGTGCTAACATTCCCTTTTTTACTGCTGTCTCTGCCATTTACTTTTCCTCCTTAATTTTGTGCTCTTCTTCCTCTGGTTTTACAGAATTCTTTTCGTTTTCATGCCTGTCTATCATATTTAAAAGCTTCAATACCTCCGGATGAGGGTTTTCGATGGACACGGATACCTTTACATTGTCGTCTCCCACGATCCGTCCTGCCTCTCTGGCCGCCTCCACAGCGGCACGAACCGCCGAGGTCTCACCCGCTAATACTGTGTGGCACATCCTTCCTCCCAGCCTCTTGTGGCAGCTCACGATTTCCACTTCAGCCGCCTTTAAGGCCTGGTCGACCACCACAACGGTATTGGCATAATAATTGATTTCTAAAACCCCTATGGCGTTTCGGTTTGTTTTCATGACGCCCACCTTCGCTGATGTCTATTTGATCCTTGGCAAAATTTTGTCAATATCCTGGTGCGGCCTTGGAATCACATGAACTGCTACCAGTTCTCCGACTCTGGAAGCCGCCGCTTCTCCTGCTTCGGTGGCTGCCTTTACCGCGCCTACCTCTCCGGTCACAATAACGGTTACCAGACCGGAGCCGATTTTCTCGGTCCCTACAAGCTCAACGTCCGCCGCCTTTAACATTGCATCTGCTGCTTCGATGGATGCTGTCAAACCCCTTGTTTCAACTAACCCAATTGATGTGGATCCCATATCCTGCTACCTCCTGAAATTTATAATGTTTTCTTCCTCAAACGATACCTTTGTTATATGAGACAACGCTTTTGTTCCCTCATATGGTTTTTCGATCATCTCTACCAAAACCTCTTCCGGACTGTTAAACTTAAGAGCCGCCCTTTTTGCCGCCTCACAGGCCTCTTTCACATCATCGATTCCGCCTTCAAATTTCACCTGGACCGTAAGGGGAATGAATGCGGTCGCATCCTTTGGATTGATGGTGTCGATCCCGATGATCCTCACATTTGCTGCCTTGCAGGCCTTATCCATCGCATAAAGAACTGCGCCATATCCTGCACATTCCAAAAAGCCGATTGCCATATGTACCTTCCCCTCTCTAGATGATCCGCAGGCCTCCTTCTGCCAGCATGCACCTGCGTCTTCTGGTAAAGCTTCTTGCACAGGTAAGACCCTCTCCGGTAGGACCTGCGATCGTCATGGTCGTATGGCCCTCTCCGCCGATCCCCACCCCTTTTAAGGTTGAGCCGTTTTTCGTAAAGATGGTAGTCTCAATGACTTTTCCGAATTTGGTCATATTCTCAACGTTTCTGGAAAACATGGAGGCCGTATGGCGGTTGCCTGACTCTGCTGCCACTGCGCAATCCACACATTCCTCAAAAGTCCTTAAGCGCACAATGGGAAGTATGGGCATCAATTGCTCTACCATGACAAAGGGATGGCTTTTGTCTGTCTCGCAGATCAGAAGACGGACATCCTTGTGTCCGGAAACCCCAATTGCTTCTAGAAACAGGGCCGCATCCTTTCCTACCCATTTTTTATTCACTTCATAGCTGCCGTCTTTTTCAATCATGGCAAACTTAAAGATTTCATTTAACTCCATGGAATTAAGCAGGTACGCGCCTTCCTTTTCCATCTTATTCACCAGCTCATCCGCAACACGTTCCATGACGAAGACTTCCTTTTCCGCCAGGCACAGAATGTTGTTATCAAAGGAAGCTCCACGGTAAATTTCTTTTGCCGCAAGGTCTATATCCGCCGTATCGTCTACAATGACCGGCGGGTTTCCCGCGCCTGCTCCGATGGTCTTCTTTCCGGAGCGAAGCAGGGCATCTACCATGGGCATTCCTCCTGTACCAACCATGAGGCGGATTCTTGGATCAGCCGTCATTTTGCTCACGGCCTCCATGGTAGGTTCTTTCTGCATGGTGATTAAATTAGCCGGACCTCCGTTTTCCACAATGGTCTGATGAAGAAGCTTCAGACAGTGGGCACAGCATCTCTTCGCTCCCGGATGGACATTAAACACAACGGAATTTCCTCCGGCTATCATACTGATGGTATTATTGATCAAGGTTTCTGTGGGATTGGTGGATGGCGTAATGGCTCCGATTACCCCAAAAGGAGCACATTCTTCTATCATCAGTCCTTCATCTCCTGAAATGGCATCCGTGGTCAGGCATTCCACGCCAGGTGTTTTATCAATAACAGCCATATGCTTCTGGATCTTATCCTCAAAGCGCCCCATGCCGGTTTCTTCCCAAACCATCTTTGCCAGGGTTTTTGCATGGCTTTTTGCGGTCATTCGTATGGCTTCAATGATTCTCCGCCTGTCTTCTATCCTGTAATGCTCTACCCATTCACGCTGGGCCGTGTAGGCCGCTGTAATGGCATCCTCTACCCGTTCAAATACCCCATTTTCACTTTGGGAGGAAAAATAAGAAGGCTTTATCCCCCTGTTTTCTATGCCTGCAAGCACTTCCTTTACAATCAGTTCTATCTCTTTTGCCCCAATTTCCATGATTGCCTCCTAGTTTAGCTGCTCTATCACTCTTCTCACTACTTCGGCTATGATTTCCTTCTTTGCCTTACCTAAAGCTTCCGCCTCCACAGGCTTCTGTGTCTCTAAAGTCAAGGTCTTCTGTGTCACGCCGGTACAGCCGCAGCCGGAGACTGGCAGGCTCTCTCCCGGCCTTACAATGGATGTCACCCCTTTTAGTACCGGTCCTGTTCCTGTCTGCTCTGCCGGGCGGACATCTGCTGCCGTAACCACATCCTTCATATTCGTTACTTCTACGGAACACGGTGGAATCCCGCCTGCCGTGATGCCAAGCTTATGCCGGATATCCAGCAGCTTATCTACCTGATCGCAGGAAAGCAGATTCTGGCGGCCGATGATATTGCCTGTATACATCAATATAGTCGCATAATATTCAATGGATTCCAGCCTGTAAAACGCCTGGTGGATATCTTTTCCCCAGGTCAGCGCGCCGTGGTTTGCAAGAAGCACGCCATTGTGAGATTTCACAAAGGGCGCAATGGAATCAGGAACTTCCTCTGTACCCGGTGTGGCGTATTTGGCAACCGGGATAGACCCAAGCCCCAGAACCGCTTCCGTAAGGATCGCGGCATCCAGACTGATCCCGGCAATGGCAAAGCTGGTCGCCACCAAAGGATGGGCGTGGGTAACTGCCTGCACATCCGGATTTTCCTTATATACCCTTAAATGCATCTTAACTTCTGAGGAGGGCTTCCATCTTCCCATCAGCACTTTTCCGTTTAAATCCATCTTTACCAGCATATCCTGAGTCATAAATCCCTTTGATACCCCGGTCGGAGTCGTCCAGATGGTGTTCGGCCCTACCTTACAGCTGATGTTTCCATCATTCGAGGCTACAAAGCCTTTTTCGTACATGCGTCTGCCGATATCCAAAATTGCCTTTTTGGCCTCAAAATCAGACATGTACTTTACGCCTTGAACTGTCATCATATCTTTACCTCCAAAGTCCAAACAACTACATGTTCTTCCTGTCCGAACCTTCCTCTTTTATACTGTATTTTTACCATTTTTGTGTCCGTTTGTCAATGTTTTATGTTGTTTTATTTCTGTTTTTACTGTTTTATTTTTATTTCAACTATTTCTCCTTTACATTTAAACAAAATAATTATACAATATACATATATACCACATGATTTCTATGGTTTTGTATTGCATTTTATTTTAATTAACATTTATTGCCATAAAGAAAGGAATATGCCTATGTTAGCAGTAACAAGGAAAGCCAAGATCAAAGATATTATTTTAGAAAAGAAAAGCGTTACGGTGACCGAACTTTCCAAAATCTTTTCCGTGACCGAAGAAACCATCCGGCGGGATTTAAAGCAATTGGAGGATGACGGGTTCCTGACCAGAACATACGGCGGTGCATTCATACAAGATGGGGTTGAGAATAACGTAGAATTAACGATCCGGGAAACCGCATATATGGAAAGCAAGCAGGCTATCGCAAAAAAGTGCCTGTCCGTCATCCACAACGGTGACTCCATTTTCTTAGATGCCTCTACCACATCCCTGCAGCTGGCAAAAGCTCTCCAGGGGATGCGCCTTACCGTGGTGACAAACTCCCTGCTGATCATCAATGAACTTTATGACAAAGAAGATATCCGCCTCATTTCCATCGGAGGCTCCTATACGCCCCGGGACAAAGCCTTTGTAGGAAATACAGCAATCCGGAACTTGGAATCCTTTTACTTAGACAAGACCTTTATGTCCTGCAGAAGCGTTTCCATGGAACATGGGATCACCGATTCCAACGAAGCCATTGCAGCCATACGCCAGACACTGATGACCCGGAGCAATCACGTGTATCTGATCGCCGACCACTCCAAGTTCGATAAAACCTCATTTATCCGGATATCCGGTTTTGAAGCCATCAAAGGACTGGTCACCGACAAGCAGATGAATGAACAATGGAGAGAATATCTTTTAAAAAACAACGTAGAGCTTCTTGAAGCTGCGGAAGCATGATCTGATTTTGGCAAGAGGATGTCCCAGTTCCTATGAGACATCCTCTTTTCCTATGTAAGGTTCCGCCAACAACCGCTTACATTTCCTTTGCTTTCAGGGCTTCTTCCTTTTTCCTGAATATTTCTTTTAATGATTCTGTATAGGGCGCTCTGGCGATCCCGTATTCCGTCACGATCCCTGCGATCAGATCATTATCAGTCACATCAAATGCCGGGTTGAATACCTTTACGTCTTCCGGTGCCATCCGTTTTTTATACCACATTTCCACCACTTCCTCTGCCGGACGTTCCTCAATGTGGATCTCCTTACCGGTAAGAGTGTTCCTGTCAATGGTAGAGGTCGGGGCGCAGATATACATGGGCACACCGTAGCGTTTGGCTGCCAGGGCTACCATGGAGGTTCCGATCTTATTTGCAGTATCTCCGTTGGCAGCCACCCGGTCACAGCCTACAAATACGGCATCTATCCAGCCATTTCTCATGACGGTCGCTGACATGTTGTCGCAAATCACCGTGACATCAAGACCAGACTCCTTTAATTCGAAAGAGGTCAGTCTCGCTCCCTGAAGAAGGGGTCTCGTCTCGTCTGAAAAGATACGGAAGTTATAGCCTCTTTCGTGTCCCAGATACATGGGAGCTGTTGCAGTTCCGTACTTTACCGTTGCCAGCTGCCCGGCATTGCAGTGAGTCAGAAGACCGTCGCCCGGCTTTACAAGAGATAAGCCATATTCCCCGATCATCTTGCAGACCCAGATATCTTCTTCCCGGATCTCCATCGCCTCCTTATGAAGGAGCTCAACGATCTCAGGAACGGTTTTCTCTTTATTTTTCAAAACCACCTGTTCCATCCGTTTAAGTGCCCATGATAAATTGACGGCAGTGGGACGTGCGGAATCAAGATAGTCCTTTGCTTTTTGAAATTCTCCATAAAAATCATCAAAGCCATCTGCTTTGATCTCTCGTGCAGCCAGATAGATGCCAATGGCTGCCGCCACACCGATGGCAGGTGCCCCTCTTACTTTAAGAAGATAGATTGCATTCCAGATATCCTCCTGTTTTGTCAGGGAAAGGATTTCCGTATGATACGGAAGCTGCGTCTGGTCAATGATGACCAGGGCATTGTTCTTTTCATCAAGGGCAACGGTATCATAGTCCATGATGGATTTTTTTGTTTCTTCGCTCATTTGTTATCCCTTTCTTGTTACCGGCTTTCTATCCCGTATTACCGGCTTTCAAACTTACCTGTTGCCTCTTTTATTGCATTCAAATAATCTTCTCCGCTACGGAAGCTGCGGCGGTTCATGATATAATTCTTTGCCAGCGTAATGACGATCTTCTCGGCCCTGGCCCGTTTTTCCTCGTCGGGAATTGTGGTAATGTCAATGACATTAGCCATTCCTACGGTCCGGCGGATGGATTCAAGCCCTGCCACACCTGCAGTGTCAGAAAGGATGCCTTCCAGATACCACTCCTTAAATCCCGGGACCTTTGCCATGGGTTCCGTTACGTGCTCATCAAAGACCTTGTTGTACTTTTCAATGAATAAGTCCACAATGTCGGAAATCGTACTTAAGCACCAGCCGCAGAACTCCTCTTTTTCCCCTTCATCTTCTATGGTAGCGTCCCCGTTGCACCATGCAAAAAACATATTTGCAATAACATTGCCGATATCATAGCCCATAGGCCCGAAGAAGGCGAATTCCGGATCAAAGATGTAAGTGTGCTCTTTATTGATAAACACAGAGCCAGTATGTAAATCTCCATGAATCAGAGACTGGGCATTGTTCATGAACTCAAATTTCAGTTTGGCTGCTTCCAGATGCAAAGCCTGATCCTCGTACAGTTCCTTCTTTACAAAATCTGCATTAGGCGGAAATACATTGTTCCTTTGGTTGTAATCAATAAAGGGTTCGCTGTATACCAGATCCTCTGAAATCTCGCACAGGTCCGGATTGATAAAGCTTTTAACCAGCTCTTTTTTCTCTTTGTGTCCCAGGACAACATCCGTTGTGCGCAGAAGGGAATTAACCATAAAAGTGGTCACATGATCCGCAAATTTAGGATAAGTCTCATGTTCTAGCAGACCGGTCCGCATCATGGTATGGCCGATCATATCCTCCATAACCATGGCACACATGGTTCCGTCATATAAGTAAACCTTTGGAACCAGCCCCGGCGCATAAGAATCCTGGATCCCAAGAATCTTTGCTTCAATTCTTCCGCGGTCGGTGGAAACATGCATTTCTGCTGAAATACGAAGCGCTTCTCCTGCCTGCTTTACGATGATGGTTTTCCCGCTTGCAGGATCCTTTACACGAAACACGTAGTTTAAGTTCCCGTCTCCGATCTCCTTACATTCCAGCCTGGCATCCCCATCAAAATAGGTGAGCTTCTCCTTAACATAATCCGGTACCTCTTCCGCTTTCATCAAAAAATAACTGTCGTATTTAGACATTCCTGTCACCTTCCCCTGATCAATATAACGTTTTTAGTTTACATTTTTTGTCTTGCCGCTTGCATAGGTCATGGCAAGGGCAATGGCAAGCACCGCTCCCTTTATGATGTTCATGGCATAATATGGCACGGACATCATGATAAGGCCATTCTCCAGCATACCCACAAGCACCGCTCCCGCAAAGGTGCCAAAAGCATTGGCTTTTCCGGCGCCCAATACAGAAAACCCAATATAGGCCGCACACACAGATGGCATCAGGTATGCATCACCTGCTGAAATCTGCGCCGTTCCCACACGCGCCGCCAGACAGATTCCGCCGATTGACGCAAAGGTGGCTGACAGAAAGTATGCAAGGATCTTATACTTTGCTACCGGGATTCCGGAAAGCTGGGCTGCCTCAGGATTTCCGCCTACCGCATACATGTATCTGCCGTGTTTGGTATAATTTAAGAAAAAATATGCAAACAGCACCACACAGATCATGATGATAATCAGCCATGGTTCCTTTCCCAATGCCCGGAAGGCTTCGGGAACAAGACCGGGAGCCTGGGTCCCATCGGCGCGGGTCATACGCTCGGTGATGGCGCCGCCCTTGGAATAGGTCATGGAAACGCCCTGATACATAAACATTACGGAAAGTGCCGCGACCATATCCGGTATCTTGAATTTAACGATCAAAATGCTGTTGATGACTGCAACGCTTAAGCATATGAACACCGTAAGAATGATGGAAACACCTATATTGATATTGTGCCATACAAAGCACGTCATAACAAAAACATTGGCAAACTGAGCCGTAGCTCCAATTGACAGATCCATGCCGTTTACCGCCAGGGCAAACGTAAGACCGATTGCAATGATGGTGGTGATGGATACCGCACGAAGGATCGTGATCATATTAGACTGGGTCAGAAACATGCTCGCTCCCGTATCCTTGCTCCAGTTTCCAAACGTAAACAGGATGAACATGATAAGCATCGTTGCGATGGTACCCCATTTTGTCACAAAATCCCCAACGTTCCTTTTCTTTTTTACCTTCTCTGCCCCAGACATATCATTTACCTCCTGTCGAATAGTAAAGCAGTTCTTTTTCGTTGGTATCTGCTGCATTTAATTCTTTCATGATTTCTCCGTCATACATCACATAGATGCGGTCGCAGATACTTAATATTTCCTGGAATTCGCAGGTGGCATAAATGATACCTTTTCCCCTGGCGGCCAAGCCTTCAATCAGCTCATACATATCCTGCTTGGCTCCCACGTCGATCCCTTTGGTCGGCTCGTCAAAAATATAAACCTCCGAATCCTTATTCAGCCATTTTCCAACGACCACCTTCTGCTGGTTTCCGCCGGACAGCAGGGCAACAACCTGGTTTTCGGATGGGGTCTTGATTCCAAGGCCGCGTATCATTTTTTTGGCATCCTCTTTTTCCCGCTTCTTGTTTACTACAGAAAGACGGTTCGTATATTTTTCCATGGCCGCCACAGTGATATTGGATACAACGGGGTCCGAAATCAGGACGCCTTCTTTTCTCCGTTCCTCCGGAACCAGTGCAAGCCCATGTTTCACGGCCTGGGTAGGCCCCTTTGCCTTGATCACTTTTCCGTTTAGCTTCATGGTGCCGCCTGACTGCTGGTAAGCGGAAAATAAGGTCTTGCAAAGTTCTGTCTTGCCCGCGCCCACCAATCCTGCTACGCCGATAATCTCTCCTTTGCAAACGGTCATGTTGATATCTTTTACTTTCCCTTCTCTTTCGGAAAGGTTTTCTATCTCAAGCAACGGCCCGCCGATCTCGCACTTTTTCTTGATGTAATTATCCTCATAGCTACGGCCCAACATATATTCGACAAGAGTATTTACTTCCAGTTCTTTAGAAAGCGGCAGTTCGGTCACCAGCTTGCCGTCTCTCATAATGGTAATATTTTCACAAATCTCGTAAAGCTCACTTAACCGGTGGGAAATAAATACGACACCCACATTCTCTTTCGCCAGCTCACGGACCACCCGGAACAATTCCAGTGTCTCGGAATTGGAAAGAGGGGCCGTGGGCTCATCCAAAATCAGGAACCGGCACTTTTCCGCCACACATCTGGCTATGAGGACCATCTGTTTTTGTGCCAGTGTAAGTCCTGATACCTGTTTATTAATATCCACATCTACATTTAATTTCTTTAATACCGTTTCTGCTGCCTGCCTGATCTCTTTCCAGTGCACGATTTGCTTTCGCCCCATTTTATTGACCAGAGTGTTGAACATTACATTCTCAGCCACGGACAGATAGGGAATCAGCGCGGTGTCAACTTCCTGAAATACGATTTCTATCCCAAGATTTTTTGCGTCTTTGGGGCACCGGATTTCCACCGGTTCCCCTCCAACGTAAATTTGTCCTGTATAATGCGTATTGACGCCGGCAAGCACTTTCATCAAGGTGGACTTACCTGCGCCATTGGCTCCTACAAGCGCATGAATCGTACCACTTTTCAGACCAAAATCAACTCCATCCAAAGCCTTAACTCCAGGAAATTCGATGGATATATCTTTCATTTCAAGTTTTACTTCGGTCATGGCATCTCTTCCTTAATTATGTAATGAATACAGAGCGTTTCCTTAATTTACATATTTGTTCTTGATTGCGTCAGTATATAAAGCACCCTTAGGATCTTCGGCATCGCCCCAGCCATCAATGATGCTTCCTAAATCGCTCATGGTTGTCTGATCATTGAGCTGTGTTGTTTCGATGTTGCACGCATTTAAGTTAAAGTAATCCGGTGTCTCTTCTCCCATAAATTTAAGGGCTAAAAGACGGGCATCTACAATACCGATCAGTTTGGGATCAACGGCTGCGGTAGATTTCCATACATCAGGATTCTTTACCATTAACTGAATGTCATCGTTGGATACGTCAATGGTGTACATCGGGATATCGGTACGTCCTGCATCGTTTAATGCCTGTAATACACCCTTTGCCAGCTCATCGTAGCAGCCCCAGATGGCATCTACGGAACCTTCCGGATATTTCGGAAGAATCGCAGCAGTCTTGTTGGTCATATCGCCGCGGGCATTGGCTGAATCAGATGGCGCAATCACTTCCAGAGTCTGGATCTTGCCTTCTGCTTCCAGCTTGGTATAAATTTCGTTACGTCTGTCTAACGGAGGGATTCCAGGGCCCATGAAGGTCTTTAAAACTTTCATTGGGTACTTTCCGCCCTTTGCTTCAAACTCTTTCATCATGTAGCCAAGGGAAAGCTCGGCCAGCGCCTGATCGTTCTGAGCGGTGGAAGTTACTCCGGAAAGGAGCTCGCCGCTTGCATCGCCGCCCTTAAATGGCATGGTATCAAAGGTAACGACCTCCATGCCTTTGTCTCTGGCAGGCTTTAACATATCATAGGAATAGGACAGCTGTCCGTGAGACACGATAATTCCCTGATAATCTTTTGCAATAACCTGAGCCACAGTCTCCTGAGCCTTTGCATCATCGCCGTCCGTTACAAAAGTGTCTACGGTCCAGCCAAACTTCTTCCCTTCGGATACACAGCCGTCTAAAAACTGCTGGGTATGATCTCCTGCTGCCAGATTCCGTACAACGGCGATCTTCTTTCCTGCCAGAGAGCCTGTGGACTGGGCGTTTTCTACCTTCTCCGTTGTAGTCGCCGGTTCCGTCTTAGCAGCTTCCGTCTTTGCTTCTGTAGATGCCGGTGCAGCTGTTGCGGCTGTGCCGCTGCTGCCGCATGCAGTTGTTGACAATACCATTGCTGCTGCAAGCACCATTGCAAACCTCTTTTTCATAAAGTAAACCTCCTTTAAAATATAAAATATAGTTTTCTATTCCGGACACACCCAACCTGTCCTTCCTGTAGAAATTGTAGCATATTGTATCCGGTTTTGCAATATTTTTATTTGATTTTATTTATTTATTTTGTTTTATACTGTATTTCATTGTGTTTTATGTTGTTTTATGTCCTATTCAAGATGTATTTTTCATTATTATATATATCGACCCATTTTCTTCCAAACAAAACAGTATTAAACTAACAAAAAATATTTGTAATCAAACTCATCGCTGTTTTACTTATGTTTAAAGTGATGTATTAGTTGTATTTTTATCATTAAAAAGAGGGAAACAGCAGCCTGCAGGCCAGATCCAGTAAAAAACTGTTTCTAACCGGCAGGGAACTGTTTCCCTCTTTCGCCATTCTATAGGAGAACTTTAATAAAAATCCGTACAGGCTGCTCCTTCAGCCTCTCAAAAGTTATTTATGAAGTCCGCTAAGGCATTGATAAGTATTCTGCCACATCTCCTACAATCAACGAGGCAGCTGCCACAACCTCTGAATCCCCGCTTAACAGGGTTGCACCGCTATAATCTTTAATCATCTGTAAGTCATTGGAACTGTCGCCAATGGTCCTTATTTCATCAAACCCGCCCCAATACCTGGAGATCCACTCCACAGCGGCCGACTTATTCACACCCTTTGCCACAATATCCCCGTTCCAGACATTGGCGTAAGCGGATATCAAAGGGAACCTTTCGTTCAGCCGGGCACACAGCGTCCGGATCCACTGCACATCCTGCCTGCGCCTGTGAATCTGGATGATCTCTTTCAGGCAATGGATCTGGTCGATGGAAACCTGCCCGTCACAGGGCTTTTGGGTGGTAGCTCCGGAACTTGAAAGCACATTCACCTTTCCGTTTCGCATGGATACACCGCTTCCTTCTTCACCAAGACCGTGAAGGTACCAAAGCACTTCTCTGGCCGTATGTTCATCTATGGTCCTGCAAAACAGCTCTTTTCCGCTTTCATCTAATAAGAGAGCGCCATTGTTTAGTATAAGGGCATCAGGCTTTATGGAATACTTCTCCAAAAACACACGGACAGAAGATTCATTGCGTCCTGTGGCAATGACAAACCGGTTTCCTGCTGCCTGCCAATCATTAATCGCGTTTAAGTTTTTGGCACTGATACAGCCATCTATATATAAGGTCCTGTCAAAGTCACTTACAGCACATTTCATCTATTCCCGTATCTCCTTTCCACGGCAAAATACGCTAACCAGATTCAAATTCGAATCCACGATCGTTAAGTCCGCATCCTTGCCGGGTTCTATGCTGCCCTTCCTGTCGTCCGTATGAATATACCGGGCAGGATTTAAGCTGGTCATCCTCATGATATCAAACCAATCCACAGAGGTATGTCTTGCCATGTTCTGAATGGAGCCTATGTAACTTAACTCCAGCTCTCTGACTGCCTGATAATCCTTGGGGTCCATCCATTCTTCCCTGCCGTCATAGTGAGCGATCCGTACCTTGTCTCCCTCTTTTATAAATTTCGTTTTCCTGACATAATGGTCAAATTCCGTCCGGGTCTGGGCAAGACCGCTGCAATCCGTGGTCATGATAATGCGTTTGCTGCCTTTGATCCGGAAAGCGATGTCAAAGGCCTCATGAGACACAGTCATGCCTGTCTGCTTGGCAAATTCACACATCATATCATCAAAATACAGGGCGGCGCCCGCCACTCCCAGCTCCCGGTGATGGAATCCACGCATCCCGCTGAAGGTATGGGTAAAACCGCCGATGCCGGCATCCTTTATCTCTTTGATCTGGGAAAAGGTGGCCCCACTATGGCCGACAGAGGTCTGTATTCCCTTCTCCCTGCAGAATTCCAGTACCTCTCTTGCCCCCTCCTGTTCCACAGCAATGGTCATATACCGGCAAAGCTCTTTGTTCCGGAAGCTGTTATAGATGTCCTCCATCACCTTAAGGCTTGGAAGAATGCAGCACTCTTCCCGCTGCATCCCCCGGTAAAGGGGATTGATAAAAGGCCCTTCCAGATGAACTCCCAGCATCTCAGCCCCGGGATAATCCGCCTCATAGGCATCATCCGCAGCTTTGATGCAGCGCTCGATTTCCGGAATGGTATCCGCTCCCGAGGTCGCCAAATAAGAAGTAACTCCTGCATAGGGAAGGGTGCGGCACATTTCTTTTAATGCGTCCGCACTCTTCTCAAACCAGAAAGAGCCAGTCGCCCAGCCATGGATATGGATATCAATGAATCCGGGCAGAATGACAAAATCAGAAAAGTCTTCGTATTGCCCGGTATAATCCTTATGCAGCGCCTTTATTTTCCCATGTTCCATCTCTAAAAATCCGTCAAATTCCTGGTTCTCAAGAATTATATGTTTTGAATAAAGTACCATACTCCACCTATCCTAACGTCCAATAATCTTTATTTGCAGCCATCAGGTCATCTAATACCGCTTTCGCCTTAGAAGGGTCCACAACCGTACGGTTCAGCGTCAGCGCCATTAATGCCTTTGTATAATCTTTTTCTAAAAATGCTTCCACAGTCAGAAGCTCATAGGCATACTGCCCTTCCATCAGTCCCTTGTAATAAGGCTTTATTGGTCCAAAGGGATAGCCCTTTGCTCCGTCCTTTCCAATGGTTCCTGCCACCTCTACAATTGCCTCCGGTTCAAAATTATCAATGATCCCCTGGTTTTTCACCATCACAATAAATTCCTTGTTCAGATCATAGGCAATGGATTCCGCAACCTCCACCATCAGGTTTCCAAACACACTGTTGGTCAGCATTTCCAGTCCATCCATATGGTCTTTCCCAACAGCCCTGGCGCAAAGTTCAAACACTTCCTTTTCCCTGGAATCCCGGGATTCATCGGCACGGGTGTAATCCGGGTCGCTTTCTTCCACAATTTCATCGGGAAACATGTAATACTGCATATAGGTGGTAGGAATATATTCATCCATTAGTCTCATGTATTTGTTCACCCTTACATAGGTATCCAGCCATGATTTTGAACGCTGTTCCGCATTAAAGGGCTTAAAGTCATGGTCTTTTAGATAAGACCGCAGCGTGTCAAAGTAATTATTTCCCTCCGTATCCGCAAGCTCCGTAAACCACCCGAAATGATTCAGCCCAAAGTAACGTGCCCGAAGGCTTTCCTGGGGTACTCCAAGAATTTTGGAATAGCTCTTCATCAAAGAAAAAGGCTGGTCGCACAGGTTTAAAATACGCTTATCATCAGGAAACAGCCGGTCAAGTCCCAATGCCACAATAGCGGCGGGATTGGTGTAGTTTAAAATCCAGGTGTCCTTGGAATAGGAACGGACCTTTTCCACCATCTCCTTCATAGCTCCCAGAGAACGCATACCATAAGCGAATCCGCCGGGACCGCAGGTCTCCTGTCCAACCAGTCCGTAACGCAGGGGAATCTTTTCATCCAGGGAACGCATCGTCGTCTTTCCTACCCTCATCTGGCAGAAGATAAAGTCAACATCCCTGTATGCCTCATCCTCATCCGTTGTAAATACCACCTCACATTCCGGATAATAGGATTTTAATACCAGACGGTCGTAGGCCTCCATTAATCCCATACGTTCATCATCTATATCATAGAAGATAATTTTTGAAAGGGGAAAACGTTCCTTATAATTGACCAGCGTACCCACAAGTGCCGGAACGCGGGCGCTCCCCGCCCCGGAAATTGTAATCACATGTTGTTTTCTCATGTTACTCTCCTTGTATTCTTAATCATGAAAGGGAATGCCGCAAATCACTGCCGCATCCCCTTGTTTGAATAAATACTGCTTTTTATTCGCCAGCCGCAGCTTCCGTAACGCCGTTTTTCTTTTCTGACTCCAGTTTTTCTTTCAGCTTCTTTGCTCCTATAAGAGCCTTATGGGCCATCTCCTCTGCAAGCACGCTGCAAAGCCCTGTATAGTTTGCGGGGTCGATCATGGATTTTAATTCATCTGCCGTAAACATGGAGGCAAGGGTTTCATCCTCTGTCAGCACATGATAATAATCATTTCCTTCCAGCTCCACAATCATGGCTTTTTCATACATGAGTTCATGAGCTCTGTCCTTGCCGATCTTTTCAGCCACGTTCATCATCACAAGTTCACTGTTATCAAGGCCCTGGTTTAAATTCACATTTTTAAGCATCCGCTCTTTGTTGATCCGCAGGGTGCGGCTTAATTCTTCGGCTCTTATCAGGACCTCGGTCGTCAGCTGAAGGCCTTCCTCCATAATTCCTTCAAACAGCATATAGGAGCTGCTGTCCCCTTCAAACATCCGCACTGCAGAATAAAGGCCGACAGAGGGAAGGGAGTAAAGCTTCTGGGAATTGGCGATAATCCCCTTGGCTAACTTGGGATTGATCTTCTGGGGCATGGTGGAGCTGCCGATGGTTCCCGGGGTAAAGGATTCGCTGACCTCAGAAAATTCTTCAACGCCTGTATAATAAACCTCTTCCGCCATTTTGTGAAACGTATTACATAGAAGAGACAGATTCATTAAATATTCCAGCTTCATCTGACTCATGTTCCGGCTGGGCACCTCCATAGAGCCCATACCCAGTTTATGGGCAACCCGGTTCTGGATTTTGCGGCCCACAAGACCTGTGGAATTAAAACCTCCTACGGCTCCTCCCATCATGGCTACAAACACCCGCTTCTCGCTTTCCTCGAGCCGTTCCAGAGTGTTCATCAGCTCGCTGATCCAGACGGAAACCTTATATCCATAGGTGATGGGTATGGCATGCCTGCCATGAGTTCTCCCAGCCATGACCGTATCTGCATGGTCTAAGGCCAGCCTGCCCAGATTTTCCAGGATATCTGCAAGAAAGCTTTTGAACACAGAATTTACCTGCTTTGCGATATAAAGCTGGGAAGTCTGCTGGATGTTCTGGGTTGTAACCCCGTAGTGGACATGTTTTCCGCCCTCGTCACTGCATGCCTTGACCAGCACCTTTACAAAGGGGACAAACCCATGGCCTACCTTTGCTTTGATCCGGTCCATTTCCTCAAGATCCAGATCTTCAAACCGAACCGCCCCAATGTCCTTAGCAGCTTCCATTGGTATGAAGCCTTCCTCTGCCTGGGAAAGAGCCAGGGCAGCCTCCACTTTAAGCCACGTCTCATATTTGAATGTTTCACTTAACAGTCTTTTAATCCCTCTGTCATCCAGTTTACTCTTAGAATCATAGAAAGCTCTCATCGTACACCTCTTATTTCTTCATTGCATCATCTACCGCATGCCGGACAAATTCCACATGAGGCCCAAATACAACGTGAATGTGATCCGTTGACGGGAAGAAGATACCCGCGCAGCCAGAATCCTTGATTTTAATCTGATCCACCTTGGTCGGATCTTTTAAGTCCACCCGCAGGCGGGAAATGCAGTTTTCCACACTGAGGATATTGTCCTTGCCGCCCAATCCCTTAATAACAACTTCCGCAATTGCCGGCCAGTTCTTTTCCTTCAGAAGAATGCTTGCTGATTCTTCGATTTCAAACCCTTCCCGTCCCGGTGTTTCCAAATTGAATTTTACAATAAACCATTTGAACACCAGGTAGAACACGATGAAGTTTCCAATTCCCAGAAGGATAAGGTTCAGCCAATGTGTATTTTCATATAAAAGTCCAAAAATACCAAAGTCAAAAATCGTACCGCGGATATAGCCAATGGAGATATGAAGCATCTGGTAAGGAATCGCACCAATACCGCTCATAATGCAGTAGAGAATAAACAAAGACGGTGAAATAAACAGGAATGAGAATTCCAGCGGCTCTGTGATATTGCCTAAAAACGCAGTCAGGCAGCAGGTAAGGATTACGCCTTTTGCGATCTTTCTGTTCTTTAAATAAGAGGTTCGGTACATTGCCAGCCCCACAGCCGGTACGCGGAATAAAGTTGTCAACATCTGTGCGCCTCCCAGATAACTGGTAAGGGTAGGCATCAGCTGGCCCCAGTATTCACTGCTGGGCCCTAAGTTAAAAAGAACTTCATTGGTGGCATTTAAGATTCCCACATATTCGGTCCCATTAATCATATAGGTTCCGCCGGCCTCAGTAAAACGGACCATGGAGGAAAGAACGTGATGCAGGCCAAAAGGAATCAGCGCACGGTTTAAGGCATAATAAATGGCATTTCCTATGTACGGTGTTGTAAAGATAAAGGAAATGCTGATAAGGAAATTGGTCAGCAGATTCCAGAACACCGGAATGATCAGTCCGATAGGGATCATTGATGCAAACGTAATGATAGGAATGGATTTCTTCCCTCCAAAGAAGGCAAATGCAAGGGGAAGCTCCAGGCGGTAAAACCGGTCCGCTGCCTTGGCGGCCACCAAACCTGCGATCAGGCCCCCCAGCGCTTCGATCTTCAGTGTCTGAATACCAAGGACCGTACCCTGCCCCACCTGAGCCGCGACTTCCGGATCAGCCAGAGTGCCCATCAGCCCCATACCTAAAAAGGCAA
>NZ_DAMAUN010000080.1:0-27317 GCF_032078915.1 Lacrimispora sp.
ATTTCAAACTGTGAAACTCGATTACAAAACGGGAAGCTCGGATTGCAATTGACCATTAATATAAAATAATTTCCATTAATTTATAATTTAGAACAAAAATAAACCAATTGAGGTATAATTACTCCCACTATAGAAATAGACCTTTATAATAAACCGCCAAGTAGCAAAATTATGGGCTTAAGAAAAATAATTCTACAATTTATTGAAGAATTAGGAAGGAGATAAGAAAGACATTTCAAGTTTATAGGGAAAACCAGCCGAACGATAAATGAAGATGAGATTTCATTTAGTGAAATATGGACTATTTTTTATATTATTAATGGCATAATAAATGCACCAACTGTATCACCCATATTTGCTGCACTTTCAGTATGAAGATTAGAAAAAGGAAACGAATACAGTAGAATAAGCTTAATTACGAGGGATAAATTATGAGAAGTGTTAGAGATACATTTATATAAAAAAAGGTAAGCTGAAAAATATTAACAGAAAGAATTTTTCATTAATATATGGAGTTAACTATATAGAAAATGACGGTATCAAAAATGAATTTTTTTTGGAAAGTCTCGCATACACGGATATGTATGTAGCAGCTAGTATTACTGCTTTGGGTTGTTTAATATATAAATATACAAATAGACAAAAAATATTATTGAAGTATTTTAACAACCTTGAAGAAAGTGTGAGTCTCAATATTGATAGCGATATGTTTCTTACAGATATTTTTTTAGAGATTGATAATAAGCTGAAGATTAAGGAGGAAGCTGCAGCTAATACTGTAGCCGATATCTTATTTGATTTCTCTGATAAAGATACTATATTTAATGCTAGTGAAAATTGTAATATGATTCTGAAAGCAAAAACCGAAAAAAATATAGTTATGTTTTCAATTAAATATAGAGAATCAGTTTATGAGAGGAAGTTTGCATAACAGATCGGTAAGCATTGGATAAAAAGCTTGATAATTATTCGCCTAAAAACATAAAGTTGGAGGAGATTGCTCAGAAATACGTTCAAAAAATTGAAACGGTGCAAAAGGAAGGGAGTTATAACATAATTGGATGGTGCATAGGAGGAAGTATAGCATTTGAAATAGCGTTGCAGCTCGAAAAGAGAGGAAAAGAACTTAGCTTTTTCGGAATGATTAATAGCTTTGCACCGGATAGAGAATTTTGGGGTGAGGTTCCTGAATTCACTATTAGTACGGAAGAAGATGAGATTGGCAATCTGCCGGAATACTCAACTTTTAAAAAGAAATATAATAAGTTTGACAGCATTCAAGATATATGGACTAAACTTTTAAAATTATATGAAGAGATCGAATTGCCTGTAGAGAAACTTAAGAAATATGTTTATGATGATATGGATAGAGCAATTCCCAATTTTGATGCTGAAAACATAAAAGTCCAGGATATTGTATATTACATAAATGTATTACGTACTTTTGATAATGTTAGGGCCTTATATATGCCAACAAGAAAGCTAAAAACACAATGCTATTTTTTTATGGCCACAGAAGAAGCAGCAGCAAATGCTCTATTATGGAATAAATATTGTGAAGAAAAAATTGATTTGTATAATATAGAGGGAAATAATTTTTCCGTGTTACGTTATCCTGGAGTGCTGGACTTTTCAGCAATTCTGAATGAAATCTTAGAATTTAAAGGAGAATATAAATAAAGTGAAAAGTAAGCATGCAGATTTGTTATTGATACTAATTACCGCTATATGGGGATTGTCCTTTCCAATTATGAGAAATTCTCTGGCTTTTATCTCTGAAATTACATATTTGTTTTATAGATTTACACTGGCGAGTTTAGTTTTGTTAGTTATATTTCGTAGAAAATATAAGAAAATCAATAGGACAGTTCTATTGAAAGGTGTGATGTTGGGTATTTCTTTATCTGGTGCTTTAGGTTTTACTGTTGTCGCATTACAATTTACAACGGCCTCAAATGTCGCTTTTATTACAGGATTGAATATTGTTATCGTACCATTTGCTTCAAATATTATTTTGAGGAAAAAGATTGATCTAATTAAAAAGATAAGTATTATATTGGCATTATTCGGCTTGTTCTTTATCTCAGGTGGTGTGGAGTTAAGATTTAATCATGGGGATTTTTTTGCGCTTTTATGTGCATTGTGTATATCAGCTCAAATTATCTTAACAGATATTTTTGCTAGAGATGAAGACCCAATTACATTAGGTTGTTTGCAGGTTAATATGGCTGCAATAATTTATTTTATTATGTGTTTCATTGGCGGCGGAGATTTTTCCTTTAAAATAAATGCTACTGTAGTTGTAACTATTCTCATCACTGGCATTGCGGGCACCGCGCTAGCATTTGTAGGACAAACGTACATACAAAAATATACTACACCCTCTCATGTTGCAATTATTTTTATCCTGGAGCCTGTGTTTGGTGCGGTTTTTGCTTTATTAATACCCAAATTAGACGGTACAATAGAAATGATTTCGTCGATGAAAGCAATAGGATGTATCCTACTCATTGCTTCAATGTTGCTTACAGAAATTTGCAGTAGGAGAAATACTGCTACATGAAGAGAAAATTGACCGATTTAGTGGTTGTGTTAAGCTTTTTAATGTGGGTATTTACATTACACAAAATAAAGGGACTGTTGACAAAGTTCCCATACTAAAAACTAATGAATATTGTTACTATTTATACAAAACAAAAAAGCAAGGCGTATGTCTTGCTTCTTTGTTAGTAGATTAATATTATATGGATAATGCGCTGTATAGATGAAATCTCATAGGGGCGCATTTATTAAGTACTGGAAACGTGGGAAAACAACAGGATAAGAAGTTGACCTTATTAATGATATTATACAAATGTTTATTAGGTATGACACATTGTCTGTCATAAATTTAAAACTGCCGT
This sequence comes from Lacrimispora sp., assembly GCF_032078915.1. Classification (GTDB taxonomy): domain Bacteria; phylum Bacillota; class Clostridia; order Lachnospirales; family Lachnospiraceae; genus Lacrimispora. Next base: position 2,904 of record NZ_DAMAUN010000080.1, read on the forward strand.
GCGGGTCACTTGAAATGTTTCATTAATTAAAAAATGCCTCCATTTTCCATATCAGTCTTATTCACAAAATCCATATGGTATAGTTTTTCCCAATGATTAATGTTTAACGTTCCCTTAGTGAGACGGATTGCTAAAATGCAGCAGTTTTCATCCTTTTCATTATTTGCCATATCATACCATTCGGCAAAAGCTGTACGGAGTTTGGTTCTTATTCCGGTATTTTTTGGATCAAGCACCCAGCCGAGGTTTTCACCTACTCCATTAGCGGTGATCATCTCTAAACAACCTGCAACCGAAACCTCCGAATTTTTCGAGATTTGCTGCATTTTGTTTGATTTTCTATTTGTTACAACATAAAATGTGCCGTCTTCATAATAGGCGTCCACACTACGGACAACCGGACGGGGCATTCCGTTAGCGCCCGGCTCCCGCGCAATCGTTGCGAGGGAAATAATATTATCTTTGCCGTTTCCGAACTTTTCTTCGATTAATTTTAATCCTTCTTCGTAATTGCTCATTTACTTTTCCTCCAGCATTCATTATTTATTTTTCTCGTTTCTTAAAAGGAATCCACAATTCTACATAAGAGATGTCGGACGTGCTTTTATAGTACATCTCAGGGAAAAATCCATCGGCAATTAGATTGTGCTTTTTAAGCCAAAACCGAGTGTATTTCATCGCCTTACCCAAATTAATGATCATCTGTTCATGATTTTCCGATTCAAAGCCACAGACGATATATTCTCGTATGGGAAGTTGCCAATTTGTAACCCCGGGGTTTTTCTCGTCTTTTTTTACTTCTGCACCAACAAAATAACTGGAATAACCGTCTGGTGCATCGCCATGATAAGAAACACCAACCCATCGCCCCTCTGAGGTATGGGAGATATTCGGAAGAACCCTAAAAAACTGTCCCAAATCTCACCAACCGTGTCAACGCCGGTTCTTTCGCCAAACATTTTACCATATTTGAATGGATAATATCCTGTAACACCAAGAAAGTTCATCGGCTCTTCAAGAAATTTACGGTTCATTTCCAAAACCAATCCATCACTAATCAGCGGTACACCCTCATCGACCACAATATAACCAAGCAATAAATCGGGTTTGTCAAAATTCTGTAAGCCAATCGGTTTATCTCGGTACTGTGAAGGGGTAATCCCATAGGTTTCTTTAAAAGCTCTCGTAAAAGTTACGTGACTGCCAAAACCGTATTCCATTGCAATGTCGATAATGCGTTTTTCTTTATCACGCAGCATCGTGAGAGATTTTGCCAATCGGCGCAATTTAATATAATCCCGAACCGATGTTTTTACCAATCGTGTGAATAATCTCTGATAATAAAACAGTGACAGTACGGCAGTTTCTGCCAGTTCTTCGATGTGGATTTCTTCACCCAGATGTTCTTCGATGTGGTCCAGAGTTTTTTGTATGGCTTCCCATGCGTGCATATAGATTCCTCTCCTTAAAACAATATACCACAGACGAAAAACATATGCTTTACCGTGTCTGCTCTTTTTTATCTGATGTATGAAGCATAAAATAATGAGCACCTGTTCATTCCGAACTCTTTATAGAAGTTATAATTTATTGCAAATATTATATATCAGGATTTATGACTTTTTGAAATAAATAATTATTAGACGATATCTAATTAAAAAATATTTAATAACCTTTGTCAAAAGCTCGAATAAATTACACTCTCCTCTATCCAAAATGATTCATAGTTTCACCCCCTATCATATGAATATTAACTATTTTGCTTTTCATAATTATCAATTTACCTGAGTATATAACATAAAATACAAAATTACAAATATTAAAATACACTATATATAAATAGTTTTTCTTACTTTAAAATCCTTAATTTTTGTATCAGAATGAAATGTATGAGATTAAGTATGCATGAATGGAGAAAGAATTAGATAATATGGTCAAATGAAATTGTAACTTCAAGCATTTTTGTACCATATTTTTTGCACATTCCCTTCACTCCTGAGAAAAAATATGGAGGGCTGGAACATTTAACAGGAGTTTACAATGTATCCATAGATGGATTAAAGTATAGCTTTTCAGTGGATTCAAATGAAATAACAAAAGTAATGGAGGTTCTGCTGCCTCTTTGGATCATCTTTTCTGTGCTGCTGGTTTTTGTAACAGCAGTAACGTTCACTGCCATAGGTGGTGAGGATCTTGGGTATGTTATAAGTGAATTCAATAAGGAACCATTAATATCTGCCCTTCTTGGCCCGGCCATATCGCCCTCTGGCCTTAGCCTGGAGACTGCGCCAGAAAAACTTTATTGGCTGGCTGGTGGGAATCGTGCTGTATATTGCTGCGTTTGCAGCCATTTCACCTGGCTTATCAAGTGATGGCGGAATGAGTAATTGGCTGTCAAGTCTGGGGGCACAAGCTGGTCACAGGAGGCGGGCCTGGTATATAATTTATCAGTGCATGCTTAAAAACCTTTCAATCAATTTGTATAGACAAAAATATTCCAGAATGGTATTGAATAGTCAAGTACATGTTTGCTATAATAGGAGTAGCAGAATGATAAGTGAGTGTGATTTCCTTGAATAAATATTATGATATATATTTGGATTTGGTAAAGGATATAAAAGAAAAGAAATATTTGCCAGGAGATTTTTTGCCTGTTGAGATGAAGTTAGTTGAAAAATATCATGTTTCAAGAGAGACAGTGAGAAAAGCGCAGGCGCTTTTAATGGAGAATGGCCTTATTCAAAAAAAACAAGGCCGTGGGGCGATTGTTCTGGATATTAATAAGCTCAAATTTGCCGGTTCCGGCTTGGTCAGCTTTAATGAAATGCAAAAACAGCAGCATTTAAAAAGTGAAACAACTATCTTAAAAAATAAAAGGGAAAGAATTTCAGGAGAATTAGCGAAAAAACTTAATTTAAATAAAAAGACTGAGGTGCTTTCTCTTGAAAGATTGCGAAAGATAAATGGAGAAGCTGTTATTTTAGATAAGGATTACTTAATAGCTGAAATCATTCCGGAGATTCCTTTATCTGCTGCGCAGCTCTCCATTTACGATTATATTGAAAATGATCTGGGGCTGAATATTGGATATGCTAACAAAGAAATTACCGTTGAACCTGTAACAGAAGAAGACAGAATATTGCTTGATATTCATAATGATACTCATGTGGCGGTTGTCAGAAGTGAAGTTTATTTAGAAGATACAAGGTTTTTCCAATACCATGAATCAAGGCAGCGTGTGGATACATTCCGGTTTGTGGACTTTGCAAGAAGAAAAAATATAGTAGATTTTTAAATGAAATGAGGCTGTGAAAAAAATAATTTTTTTTTCACAGCCTCATTTCATTTGTTGTGCATAATATTATTCATCTTGTAATTGCTTTTCAAAAATTTTCATTTTAGAAAATATAATGGTAAGAACAATTGTAATCGTAATAGAAGTTCCCATTGCAAGGAAATATACGCCCCAATATTCGGTAAAGATAGAAAGGAAGGCAGGTAATCCGGAAATTCCGATTGATCCGGCTTTTACTCCGGCAAATGAAACAATTCCTCCTGCAACTCCGGCACCAATCATTGATGCAATGAATGGGAAACGGTAACGTAAGTTCACACCAAAAATAGCAGGTTCTGTAATTCCAAGCCATGCTGAAATAGCGGCCGATATTGCAACGCCTTTCATCTTTTTGTTTTTACAGATAAAGAATATTGCCAAAGCTGCAGCACCCTGTCCAAGGCTGGCCATTACCTGGATCGGCCAAAGTGTTGCATAACCGAGGGCCCCGATCATTTGTAAATTAACTCCTAAGAACAGATGATGCATTCCGGTAACAACAAGCGGAGACACAAGCGCACCAAATATTACTCCCGCTATTACAGGAGAAATATCAAATAAACCAACAACTCCGTTTGTAATTAAATTTGCAAACCACATGGTAACAGGTCCGATAATTGTAAAGGTAAAGAATCCGGTGATTAACAGTGTCAAAGGAGCAACAAAAATCAGCTGAACCATATCCGGAATTTTCTTTGATAAAAACTGCTCGGTTTTCGCTAAAAGGTAAGAGGAGAATAAGATGGGAATTACTTGTCCCTGATATCCGATTTTCGCAATATTCAGTCCCAGAATATTCCAATATTGAACGTCCTCAGGTGTTCTTGCATATTGTGCACCTGGCATTAATGCAGGGTTTATTAAGATAAGCCCAAGAACAATGCCTAAAACAGGATTTCCGCCAAACTTTTTAACAGCTGACCAGCCAACTAATGCAGGTAGAAATGAAAATGATGTGCTGGCAATAATATTTATCATATTGGAAATGCCGGCCCAGCCAGGATGGACTTCTAAAACCGGCTTTTCATAAAAAATCCCCGGATTGGCAAGAAGGTTGTTTAATCCCATCAATATACCGGCGGCAACAATGGCCGGTAAGATCGGGATGAAAATATCTGCCAGGACCTTTACACCTTTTTGAACAGGGTGTAATTTTTCATTACTCGCCTGTTTTATCTCTTCCTTACTGGCTTCCTTTAACCCTGTTTCCTTGATAAGCGCAGCATACGCTTTGTTTACCAACCCCGGGCCAACAATGACCTGAAATTGTCCATTGGCAGAAAAGCTGCCTTTTACAATTTCTATTTTTTCCAATTCTTTTGTGTCAACCGTTTTCTCATCTTTTAAAATAAACCTTAACCGGGTGACACAGTGGGTTGCGGATGTTATGTTGGAAAGTCCGCCCACCGCATTAATAATTTGTTTGACTTGCTCATTTAAGTCCATAGAAACTACCTCCTCCTTATTCACATGCCTTTTGAAATTTGACTAGACAAATTATAAATATAATTTAACATGGCTGAATCATGTATGTCAAGAAATACTTTCAAAAAACATTGGTATATCTGGATTTCATTTGATTGTTTTTTACTTTTTATAAAAGTATTGCTTTTTTGATCAATAATGAATATAATCATAATTATAGATTTGTCTAGTCAAATTTCGGACGTATGTGTTTGGAAACAAATTGTTTTAATTTCAGTTAAGAAAAAAGGTTAAAAAAGGAGATTGCAATGAAACCAAATATTCTATTTATGATTTCTCATGATAGCGGAAGGAAATTCAGCAATTACGGATACAAAGTTGATACTCCTGCGATTCAAAAAATGTCGGAGGAGGGAATTCAGTTGAATCAGTATTTCTGCCCGGCGCCTCAGTGCAGTCCCAGCAGAGCCAGTATCTTAACGGGCCTGTATCCTCACAATAATGGAATGCTGGGACTGGCGCACTTAGGTTTCTGTATTGACGGAAGTCATACAACCTTACCTAAAGAGATGCAGAAAAACGGATATGAAACAACATTGATTGGATTAAGCCATGAAACAATCAATGTGGCTCCACCTATTGAAGAACGGGTATTTTCTTCAACTTATGATTTAGGGTATGACAACTTTATTCCTGTTCCAGGTGACAGAGCTCCGAAGGTTGCAGATGAAGTGATCGGGTTCTTGGAAAAGCATAAGGACAATCAGGAACAGCCATTTTACTTAAACGTGGGCTTTTTTGAAACTCACAGGAGCTTTGATGAGTATGCACCATATGCAGACAAACAGGAAGAAGTAAAGGTGTTTGACTTTTTACCGGATACGCCTAATGTAAGAAAAGATATTACGCTGTTTAACGCTTCTGCCAAAGTGCTGGATGCTGCCATTGGAAAAATAAATCATACATTGTCAGAAACAGGATTAGACAAAAATACAATTGTTATTCTTACAACAGATCATGGAGTGGATTTTCCGGGAGCAAAAGGAACTTTAAAGGAAGCCGGCCTGGAAACAGGGTTAATCATTGTTCTGCCTGACGGGGAACAAAAAAATACTCAAAAAGAAGCGCTGCTGTGTAACGTTGATTTGCTGCCAACGATTTTAGATTTAATTGGAGCCGAGATTCCTGATCATCTGGATGGAAAAAGCTTTGCCCATTTGCTGAAATCAAATGAGGATGACGGAAGAGAATCATTTTTTGTAGAGCTGACCTGGCATGACAGATATCACCCAATGAGAGGAATCAGAACCAGGGAATATAGTTATGTAAAAAACTTTGCAGACGGTCCGAAAGTGTACTTGCCCATAGATTCCCATTTAAGTTTATCTGGTGTTGATATCAGAGATCAATATTATGTTCCAAATGATGAGGAAGAATTATATGATTTACAAAAAGATCCTTTAGAGGAAAATAATGTGATCAATCATCCGGATTATCAGCATATTGCTACTGAACTTAGAGAGAAGGTAAGGGATTGGATGGTTCAGACAAAGGACCCTCTTTTAAAAGGGCCTATTGCAGGTACAGGATCAAAAAGATGGGAGAAAGAAATAGAAGAGGGACGGGCATACCCTGGAAGAAAGAAGTATTATGAGCTGCATCCGGAAGAGGAAGGAGTTCAATTATGAAAGATTTCAAAAAAAGCGTTGTGTATCAAATCTATCCAAAGTCATTTAAGGATTCAAATGGGGATGGACTTGGAGATTTAAAAGGTGTAACAGAAAAATTAGATTATTTACAGGAATTGGGTGTTGATTATATTTGGCTTACCCCATTTTACGTATCACCGCAAAATGACAATGGCTATGATGTTGCGGATTATGAGAATATTGATCCTGCTTTCGGGACAATGAAAGATTTTGAGGAAATGGTAGCTGCTGCCAGGGAAAGAAATATAGATATTATGCTTGATATGGTATTTAATCATACATCTTCTGAACATGCATGGTTTAAAAAAGCAATTGCAGGAGAGAAAAAATACCGGGACTACTATATTTTAAAAAAAGGAAAAGGCGGTAAGGTACCAACCAACTGGGTATCCAAGTTCGGCGGTTCTGTTTGGGAGCCTGTTGAAGGAACCGATGAGTTTTACCTCCATTTGTTTGACAAGACACAACCGGACTTAAACTGGGAGAATAAAGAAGTAAGAAAAGAGATCTTTGATGTTGTAAACTTCTGGATTGGAAAAGGAATTAAGGGATTCCGCCTGGATGTTATTAACCTTATTTCCAAGCCTGCTGATTGGATGGACGATCATATGGGAGACGGAAGACGTTTTTACACAGACGGCCCAAGGATTCATGAACACTTAAAGGAATTGAACAAAGAAACTTTTGGAAAATATGATGATATTATCACAGTAGGGGAAATGTCATCTACAACCATAGATCAATGTATTCGTTATACCAATTCAAAGGAAAAAGAATTATCAATGGTGTTTAACTTCCATCATTTAAAAATTGACTATAAAGATGGAGAAAAATGGTCATTAATGGATTTTGACTTTGGGGAACTTAAAAATATTCTTGATTCATGGCAAAAGGGAATGGCAGAAGAAAATGGCTGGAATGCAGTATTCTGGTGCAATCATGACCAGCCCCGCATTGTATCCCGTATTGGGAATGATAAGGAATACCATAAGCAATCAGCCAAAATGCTTGCCACAGCCATTCATATGCTCAGAGGAACTCCGTATATTTATCAAGGCGAGGAAATTGGAATGAAAAATCCTTACTTTGATTCCATTGAACAGTATAAAGATGTGGAAAGCTTAAATTATTATGAGATTTTACAGGCGCAAGGAGTACCAAAAAAAGAAGTGTTAAACATATTAAGCGTAAAGTCCAGAGATAACTCCCGTACACCAATGCAATGGAATGATAAAGAAAATGGTGGTTTTACAACAGGAATCCCATGGTTGTCCGTTGGGAAAAGCTATGAGTCAGTCAATGCTGAAGCTGCTCTGCGTGATAAGGATTCCGTGTTTTACCACTATAAGAAGCTCATTGAGCTTCGCAAACAGTATGACATTATTGCATATGGAACGTATGAAACTTTATCAAAGGAACATCCGCAGGTCTATGCATACATGAGAAGCTTTGAGGAGCAGAAATTAATCATTGTCAATAACTTCTATGGAGAAAACACCAAATTCCCATTACCGCAGGAAATAATTATTGATGAATATGAATCTAAAGTTTTATTATCCAACTATAAGGATTCTTCTGAAATTACCCGTATTATTTCCTTGCGTCCTTATGAATCAATCTGCTGGCTGCTTGAGAAATAAAATAATTTGGGGCATGCTGCTGCCTGATAATCAGGACAAACACTGGTGCAGTAGAAATTTGGCTTCCGCCTCACCTCTTTGGAAATCGTGCTTGAGTCTTTCCCAGTTTTCCTGGCAATTGCCGCAACTTACTTCTGTACCTATGGAATTTAGTCTTTCAAACTGGAATTTAGTTTTTCATTTTAGTGAATTAGATAATATATGATTGATATATGAACATACGTATGGAAAGTTAAACGTAAGTAAAGATATAGGAAAGATAACTGTAATCTCACGTTTAATCTCCGTTTACATTCGACCTGTATAATTAATAAAAAAGTAGAATGGAGGAAACCATTATGACAAACCCGATTATTGATGCAATCAAAAACAGACGCAGCACGCGCCAGTTCACCGACGAACAAATCCTGGACGAACAAATGGACACACTTCTCGAATCCGCAATATGGGCACCCAGCGGCAGCAACAGTCAAAGCTGGCTGTTCACAGCGATACAAAGTAAAGAAGTGCTGATGAAGCTCAATGACTATGTGCGGGAGGGACTTCAAACCTGGACTCCTAAAGACGACTACATTTCCAAAATGCCCGCAATCCGGCAGCATGCGCAAAAGGAAGATTACAATTTCTATTACCACGCACCAACGCTTATCATTGCATCCAACCGCCCGAACTATGACAACGCTATGGCGGACTGTGCGCTGGCTCTTGAGAACATGTTCCTGGCGGCTGAATCAATGGAACTAGGAAGCTGCTACATCAACCAGCTCCGCTGGCTTAACGACTACGTGCCGTTACGTGATTATCTCGCAGAACTGGGAGTTCCTCGAGAACATGTTATCTGTTCCGCCGCCGCTGTCGGCCGCAAAGCAAAGTCATCAAACGCTCCGGAACGTAAACAGGGAACGGTGAAAATAATCAGATAAGTTTTTAAATTCCACCGAGGTGAAAGTATGACCAAAATTATGATCGCCGATGACGACGAATATATCCGCGAGCTTGTCGGTACTTTACTTAAAAACGATGGTTTCACCGTCTGTGAAGCCGTCAACGGAGAAGACGCTCTCTGCAAGATTGAGAGCGAAAAGCCCATGCTGTGCATTATTGACATTATGATGCCGAAAATGGACGGCTTTGAACTGTGCAGACAAATCCGCAGGAGTTACGGAGAAATGCCTCTTTTAATGTTGACGGCGAAAGCCGAAATCAGCCAAAAGGTGAAAGGCTTTTCGCTGGGCACGGACGATTATCTCACGAAGCCGTTCGAACCGCAGGAGCTTATTGCAAGGGTAAACGCCCTGCTTCGGCGTTACAAGGTTATGACCGCCCAAAGCGTTCAGATCGGGAATATCATCATTGACCAGGAATCTCATACTGTGGAGATTGGCGGTGAGAAGTCTGACATTCCGCTGAAAGAATTTGAACTGCTGTTTGTGCTTGCGGGAAGACCCGGCAGAACGTTTCTTCGTGATAAATTAATTGAGGATATCTGGGGCTACGACTTTGACGGCAACGAAAGGACGCTTGACGTTCACATAAACCGTCTGCGCGAGCGTTTCCCCGCAGAAACTTCGGGGTTTAAGATTACCACAATACGCGGTTTGGGTTATCGTTTGGAGGCGGTGAAATGAATAAACGTGAAAAACATCGCTTGATTCCGTTTTACTTGTTAATTTTTTTCGCAGTGTTTGCGTTGTGCTTTGCGGCTGGCTTCGGACTTTCAAGCCTTGTTTTCCGGCTTATGGGCAAGCCGCAGGAGATGATTGCAAGCGTTGTGACCGGGCTTTTCGGGCTGGCGGTTTTTATTGCTGTATTATCGCTGCTTCGCCTGTCAACAGATATTTACGGTAAGAAACATCCAGAATGGAAAAAACGGTTTGAGCACGGCGTAGTTATTAAAGATACGCTTGACGCTATGAACCGTATTTCCCACGGAGATTTCAACGTATTTATTTCAGTGGAAGACCACGACCCAATGAGCGAAATTGCCGCAAGCGTAAATAAAATGGCAAAGGAGTTGTCATCGATGGAGCAGGTGCGGCAGGATTTCATATCGAATGTATCCCATGAAATCCAGTCGCCGCTCACATCGATCAGTGGGTTTGCAGCACTCCTTCGTAACGGCGGTTTGCCGGATGATATGCGTCTGCACTACATCAATATTATAGAAACCGAGAGCAAACGGCTTTCCAAACTATCCGAAAATTTGCTGAAACTATCTACATTGGAAGCGGAAACTATAGATTATCACGAGTATCGCCTGGACAAGCAGATAGAAAACGCCATTTTATTGTTAGAACCACAGTGGGCGATGAAAAATATAAATTTAGAGGCAGATTTACCAGGAATCGTAGTGGGCGGAGATGAAGAATTGCTCGGCCAGGTGTGGATCAATCTCATTCACAACGCGATAAAATTTACGCCAATGGACGGAGAAATAAAAGTCACCCTTTCGTCGGACTCCGATACGGTGTTTGCTGCCGTTTCGGATAATGGCGCAGGCATTGCCGCCGAAGACCGAATTCACATCTTCGAGCGTTTTTACAAAGTTGATAAAGCCCGCGACCGCAGTTTGGGCGGCAACGGGCTGGGGCTTTCAATTGTGAAAAAAATCGCAGAGCTTCACGGCGGCAGCGTTTCTGTCGAAAGTGAAATCGGCAAAGGCACCGTATTTACCGTCCTGCTTCCGCTTCCTAAAAAATAATTTTCAAGTTTACACTGCGTTTAAATAGCATTTAACCTCCGTTTAATTTGCGGCTGTATACTATGGCTGTAAATCAAAAACGGAGGTAATTTTATGAACAAAGTAATTGAAGTCAACGAACTGTGCAAGAAATATAACAGGGCGAAAACACCATCTGTCGACCACGTTAGTTTTTCGGTGGAGCAAGGGGAATTCTTCGCCTTTTTAGGACCAAACGGTGCGGGCAAGACCACTACGATCTCAATCCTGACAACCACATTGTCAAAAACCAGCGGGGAAGTCAAAATCGCTGGATTTGACCTTGATAAGCAGGGGCGTCAAGTCCGCGAACACATCGGGATTATCTTTCAGCAGCCGAGCCTTGACCCACAGCTCACCGCCGAGCAAAACATCCGTTTTCATGCCTGTATGTATGGGATGTGCACCTACCGCCCAACGTTCAAGCTGATGCCAAAGGCCTACCGCGACCGGGTTTTGGAACTGGCCGAGATTGTAGGAATTCAGGACTCGCTGTTCAAGCCGATAAAGAAGCTGTCGGGCGGTATGCAGAGAAAGCTGGAAATTATCCGCAGTCTTATTCACACGCCGCAGGTCCTCTTCTTAGACGAGCCGACACAGGGGTTAGATGCGGTGAGCCGCCACAGCCTCTGGGAGTACATTGACAATGTGCGGCGTGAGAATGGCACAACGGTTTTCCTCACCACGCATTACATTGACGAAGCCGAGAAAACTGACAAGGTGTGCATTATCAATCATGGAAGGATCGCTGTCTGCTGTTCGCCTCAGACGTTGAAACAGACCATCGATTTTGACCCCACGCCGAAAGTGTGTCTGCCAACGCTTGAAGATGCCTACGTTAAATTTTTAAGCTTAGAAGGAGGGATTGCATAATGTCAGAATTCGTTTTAGTCCGTAATAAATCGCGGGTTTATCGGGAACTCAGTTCGGTCGTCGCCATCATTGCACGGGAGATCACTCTTCTTGTCAAGTCACCGAGTACGATCATTATGAGCCTTGCAATGCCGCTTGTTATGATGTGGATGATAGGCGGCAACCTTATGCAAAACATGGCGGGCGGCATGGACTTCTCGTTCGGCGGTTTTATGCTCGTCGGAATGCTCGTCAATATGCTGTTTATGACGACGACAATGGGAATGGCTACACTTGTAGATGACCATGATATCGATTTCAATCAGGAGATGCTCGTATCGCCTGTGTCACGCTATTCAATTGTTGTGGGGAAAATACTCGGCTCATCAGTCGGTGCGGTCGTGAGTATGATAGGGACGCTGGTTGTCGGCCTGTTTATGGGAATCACACTCCCTGTCGGACAGTTGCTTGCGATACTCGCACTGTCACCGCTTATCTGCCTGTCTGCTGGTGCGCTGTCTATGCTCATTATAGGGCTTATCAAGAATAAAAAGGCGGTAAATATTGCAGCACCGCTGATCACAATGCCACAGATGTTCCTGTCCGGTGCGATTATTCCGGTAAACAATTCCACAGGGGCACTTGGCTTTATCTCTCATTGTATGCCGATGACGTACTGCCTCGACCTTGTCCGCGCTGTGGTCTATGCCGGAACGCCGGAGTATGACAGCATCGTGATGTTCAATCCGCTCGTGAACTGCCTTGCGATTGCTGGATTGACGCTGGTGTGTTTGATCGTGGGAACGATGTTCTTTGCGAGGAGCGAGAAGAACAGATAAACGCAAGGGAATTTGAAGTTAAAGACGCTATGGCCATCGCGGGTACGCGGAGTGGGCCGGGCGTCTTTTTTAATTGTATCCAATATAATAAAGCATTTGCATGGACACGTTATCCCCTTAGAGGGTAATACGTAATTTTAGCTGTGAGCTGTCCATCACCGGCAGGCATATATTGTTATAGAAAAAAACTAATTTTGCTAAAATCGAATACGTATTGACATGGAATTTTGTTAAAACTATAATGGTACTATCAATATAGGTGGAAATTTATGGAAATTAGTAATTTTGCCGATATTTAAAATAGCAAGATATGTTGAAATGATTTTAGGAAATACGTATTGTCCCGGTGTGTATATGTTAAGAAGTGGCTATGTATCTTGATAGATATAATGTCCGGCAGGCAGGAAAGTTTAAGTTTTTTACAGGGGAAAATGAATGTGATAGAGATAGCTGTTTGTGATGATGAGCTTTACTTGCTGAGAAGGTTGGAAGCATGCTTATTAAAACTTGGGAAGAAAGCCGGAATTCAAGTAGAAGTGGAATGTTATGAAGATGGGAGTGATCTGGTTAACGCGGTAACTGAAGGAAAACGGTTTGATATCATCTATTTAGATGTACGAATGAAATATATGAATGGTCTGGAAGCGGCATATAAAATACGTGAAATAGACCGTTTGGTACAGATGGTGTATGTGACATCACATGATGGCTACATGAAAGAAACCTTCCGGGTATCTCCGATTGGTTTTCTTACAAAACCTATAAAGGAGAAGGAATTTGAAGAAACTTTTTATTATGTTTTAGGGATTGTGGAAGAGCAGGATTCATATTACCGATTCCGATATATGAAGTCGGATTATAAAGTGGCAATACGTGATATTTTGTATTTTGAAAGCAAGCTTCGAGTGGCGGAAATTGTTTTGCATGAAGGCTTCTTAAAGGAATATAAAGCATTGAATGAGATAGAAAAAAATATGGATCAAAGTAAGGGGAAATTCTTACGGATACATAAGTCTTATCTGGTAAATTACCAGCATGTTATCCGTATGGGGTATGAAGAGGTGGAAATGCCGAAAGGAATCATTTTACCGTTAAGCAGAGCATATAAAAAGACGGTGGATGAAAAATTGAGGCAGTTTAAAAAGAGGTAAAAAATGAATGCAGTTAAAATAATTTTTACAAGCATTAGCATGTCGTTGTATTCTACGCTTTTACTGAAAGTGTATCTGGATATTTTTCTTGTAAAGAAAAGCCGATATGTGGGTTTGGTCGGCTGGGCTCTTTTTTTTCTATGGCAGTTTTGCATTAATACGGAAGTGATGTATTTCCATCCCGTAATAAACCTGATACTGACATTGATGACAATTTTGTCAGTTGGTGTTACTTCTTATGAGGGGATATTGTGGAAGCGGTTTACGTTTCCTATTACATTTGTTATGATGTGGATGCTTTTGGAGGGAATTGGGGATGCTGGCTATGTGTATTTGAATAATGGACAAAACCCATCATTTATGATCAACTCTATTTTTGCAAAGTTTTTGCTGTTCTTAATAGTGATGGGAATCCGCTGGTTCGTGAACCGCCATGGAGGTGGAAGGATTCCCTATGGCGGAGGTGCCTATTTAACCATATTTTTGTTATCCGGACTGATTCTGTATCCCGTATTTTACATGCTGGTAGAAACGTCGGATAGAAAAGGAACGGATTCCTTTGGCTGGCTGCTGATGGCAGCATTAATATTAACTTTTATGAATCTATCCATGTATCCCATTTATTTAAGATTTGTGGAAACGATTCAGGTGAAGAGAAATGCCCATATGTATGTAAAGCAACTGGAATACTATGGAAGGCAGCATGATTTGGAGGAAGCAGCATCGGCAGAAATACAGGAAATGAAGCACGATATGAAACAGCGTTTAATCTATTTGCAAGAGCTTGTGAAATCTGACCAAAAAGATAAGTTATTAACAACTTTAGAAAATTTGATAGGCCAATCAGCAAATATAGGGCGATTGGAGTCAAAAACAGGAAATTTAATAATAGATGCGATGGTGAACCATGTGTGGGAAAAGACCTGTAAAAAAGAGATTCTTTTACATACAAAGCTGGAAATACCTGGGGTTATGAAGATAAAAGATGAAGATCTGGGGATATTGCTGGGAAATGCCTTCGATAATGCGGTAGAGGCCTCTGAATATGTGGAAAAGGGTAAGCGAGAAATCTGGATAGAGATAACGCATGAAAAAGGATATTTGTATATTTTTGTTAGAAACCGCTATCAGGGAAAAATAGAGCATAATAAGGGACACAGACTGGTAAGCCGGAAAGAAGAGGCTTTTCATGGATGGGGAATTTATTCGATGAAGAAGATTGCAGAAAGATACCATGGGCAAGTGGAACTGAATTGGGAGGGAGATATATTTTCACTGGAAACCATATTATATGACGATATATAGCTAAATTTAATAAAAAGAACGATTTTATGAAAGACGAAATGACATTGGAGCAAGAGCCGGATGTCATTTTGTCTTTTTTATTGGGTAAATGTGGATACTGAAATAGTCTTACTTTCATCGTTATTCTAAAAAATAAAACTCAAAATGACATATAAACCGTTAATAATTACATGGTGGGAAAAATACGCAAAAAATGTAGTATATTGTAAAAAAAGCATAGGGAGGCGATATTATGGGATTTATGAAAAATTTTAAAAAGAATCATTCGGTGTTTGATTTTTTGATTTTGTCGGTAATTCGTTATAGCGCAAATGCTCGCTGCTGCTGGATATCTCATCAGCCAAAGATGACAGAAGATGTTAGAAAGTTTAAGAGGTTTTAATCGGTGAAAAAGTTAGAACTCATGTTGGCAAGGTATGCATATAAAAAAGATAGCTTACCATCAGCGTCATTTGAAACCTATGAATATGCTGCACAGGTGACACTGGAAATGCTGGTGGGGATATTGGCAAATATCGCGATCGCGCTTTGTCTTAATATGAAGCTGGAAGTAGTTGTATTCTTTTTTATATTTTGTGTATTACGTTCCTATGCCGGAGGATTGCATTTAGATAAATTCAGGCATTGCTTTTTGTTTTCGTTTGCCGTTACGACAGGATCCATGCTGCTTGTAAAGCGCTTGAATGTGTCACTTGCGGTATCAGGAATCATGATGGGGGGAGGAGTGATAGCCTTTTGGCTGACAAAACCTGTGAACGATAAAAATAGAGAAGTTAATGATGAAGAGGATGCCTATTTTAAAAGTAAGTTAAGGCAGTTTCTTGTCGTCATTACGCTAGCTTATTTTACAACGACACTCTTAGCACTTTCGAGGTATTCCTTTTTGATTGCTTTGACGGTGGATGTTGTGTACATACTTATGATTTTAGGAAAGTGGAAAAATAGAAACGTGGAATGAATAAAATCCTGAGAATAAGACAAACAAGAAAATACCATAAGATAAAGGTGTGTAAGAATTTATGAAAAGGTTAAAGGCGGTTTTATTTTTATTAAGTTGTCTTGCTTTTATTTCCGCATCGTTTTGTGCATCCGGGGAGGAAATAGCAAGTGGGAAAAACGGTCTGGATGTCATGTTTGTCATGGACTATAGCGGCTCCATGTCTGCCAATGATCCGGACCACACTGCCATCGGTATGGTAAAAGCGTTTATTGATACAGTTCACAGTGCTGATATCCGAATCGGGTTTGTGGCATATAATGACCACATTGTGTCATCTGCTGCTCCTGTTTCTGTGAGAACTCAGGAAGAGAGGGATTCATTAAAAAATCTGATGGATTCCGCGGGTTATTCGGGCAATACGGACATTGGCTTAGGAGTAAACTATGCATATGGCCTGGCCGGTCAGGAAAACGGACGAAAGTGTATGATTGTTTTGATTTCGGATGGAGAAACAGATTTAAAAGGCTCCCAGGCCGGAAGAACCAAAGCAATCTCTGATCAGGACTTGAGAAATACTGTAGAGGCATGCCAGTCCCGGAGTATACCACTTTATACAGTGGCATTTGGCAAATACGACGGCAGCAAAGAGATTCTTAAAGAAATTTCCAACCAGACAGGCGGACAAAATTATACGGTTGAAAAGCCGGAAACCCTGATCGAAGTGCTGTACGGGATTTTTCATGACAACATGGCTTACCGTATTCAGGAAATCGCGGGCGGCATTTATGGGGAAGGCAGCCAGAGTCTGCGCATTAAGTTAGATGATTCCCATTTAGATGAAATGGATGTCCTGATGATATCACCCCAGCAAATAGGAGATACTACGGTCGTTTACGGGGAGCAGCAGATAAAACCGGTCAATCTGGTCCACTATTCTGTGGCAAAGGTATCGGATATAAAAAGAGATATCAGCGAAATGACCATACAGACCAGTACAAAAAAGAATCAGGAACTGAAGATATATTTGATCAGCTACAGGGACTTGACCCCTGTTATGGAAATCGAAACAGCGATTGCCAGAAACAAGCTGTTGTCTTATAAGATCTATTTTAAGGATAAAAGCGGGTCCGTAATCAGGGACGAAGCCTTTTACACAAACTTTACCCCTAAAGTGGTAATTTACCCGGATGGGCAATCGGACAGCGGCCGAAGGGATATAGAAACTGCCGTCAAGGAAGGGATTCTTATAGGAGAAATGGTTTTGTCTCAGTCAGGGACCTATTACATAGAAGCCCGTTTGGATGACAGGATGGAGTCCTGCATCTTTAATACGGCAAGAATTCAGGTAATTAACACGCCCCCTACAGGAGAACTTCCCAAAAACATTCATTTTAATCCCTTAACAGGGGAAAAACAGTTGGTGCTTAACGAATATTTTACCGATTCTGATGCAGACAGTATTCTTTATACTTTAGAAAAGGATGCCGGTGATCTGGCAGACGTAGGTCTGAATAACGGAATCCTTACTATTAAACCTTTAAAGGCTGGAAGCCGAAATCTGATACTTAAGATATCCGATGGGGAGGCGGCAGTTTCCTATACCTATTCTTTAGAGGTAACCCCATTGTGGAAGGCATACTGGTGGGTCATTGTTCTTATTCTGACAGCCGCAGGCGCTGTCATTTGGAGACTGTTCCATAAACCAAAGCCTGAACTGGAAGTGATTACGGAAAAGAAAGCACAGAACCGATTCCAGGGAAAGATGGATGCCTATTTTATGGAGCAGCCGGAGGGGGAAGATGAGATACCTCCCCTTACATTCCCTATGTATAAGATCAAAGATAACCGGGTAAGCCTTGGAGATTTAATGAAAGAATATCCAGACGCTTCTGCAGCCCTGGGACTGGACCACATATTTCTCATAGCGGATGAAGACAGGCGGATGATTTTATATCATTCATCGGAGTCTTCACTTATGATCGGAAGTTCCATTGTGTGCAGAAAGATACAGTACAGCGTAAGCTTTGGCGATATCATATCCATTACATCTCCGGATGGAGCTTATGATCTGGAGGTTCATTATATTTCTATGATTCAATAAATGGGGCTGTAACAGCCTGTAATAAGGACTGTGATGTTCACGTTCTCTGTTAGTGACAGCTGATGGAAACGATTGAATAAAAGTGAGAAAGAGGGAGCAAAAGCATATGGAAACTATTACACAAACCAACCGGACCATTCTGTTTTCCGAAATGAATCCTGAAAAGCTGAATCTTCTGACCCTGATTGGGGATGTAAGAGGGAAGACAAGCCTTGATGATGACAAGATTAAGGAAATTAATGAAACGCTTCTGGTAGAAAGTTTTGAGGATTTTTTGGAGAAGTTTGCCCCAGTTGTTTATTCCTGGTGTGATGCGAATACCGGTAACATTCAGTACAATCTGATCAAACCGGAGAATATACCGGATAACTGCATTACTGAAATACCGCTTAATGAAATGAACGATTTACTCAACATGCTCATTACGCTGCAGGATGCAAGAGGTTCCTTGGGAGTAGCAAATGTGGATTTTAAATTCAGTAATGTTTTAGAGATGATCTCTCCCAAAAAGATTATGGAGGATATCCGCCAGGTGCGGAGAGAGATCCAATATACTTATGGGAATTACATGGGGCTGGATGAGGAAGATCCTAAGCGTCTTGATCTGGGAGACAAGCTGAATTACCAGTTTGAACAGGCAAGCCACAATTACAACAATGTACTGGCTATGCTTCCTCTTGCAATTGAAGATATCAAAACCCGCCTGCTTTTAGGAAGTGGGGAAACTGCACAAAGAGGTCAGGAATTTAAAGCAGGGCTTTTAAGTATGGGAGATGATGGAGAGCTGAAAATCCTGGAAATGAAGCAGGAAGAAGGAACCCAGCTTGCAATCGTGGATGACCACATCAATACCAGTTTAATTCAGACATTCCGGGATGATTACGATGCCCTTAATGATAACAGGTCTGACTATGTCAGAGAACTGGTGGTCAGGACCTTCTGCCCCCTTTCTTCGACGGTGGAAAGCTCCGTTGACCGGGAGGTAGAAGTACATAATTATAATACTTATCTGGAATTTTATAAAAAAAGCAAAGATGATTTTGTAAAAGCAGTAAAACCATTGATTGAGAAGATTCTGGGTGTAAAGGCGTTCTTTGACCAGTACCAGGTAAAAGAGAAAGGAATGCAGCCAAGGCTCTTAATCACGAACACTCCTTTGGAAATGATGATAAAATCCAGCAATTTGCCTAGACTTATCACTTATTTAAATACTACAAATGATAAGAATGAATTTGAGAATACTCTATGGTTTGGGATTGTTCCGGATGTAGAACTAAACCAGTCAGGAGATGGTAAGCTTCAGAGAATGCGGTTTGCAGGAAATCAGAAGGTAAAGAAACCGGGAACCAATACCATGGAAAACCTTGCTATTTTGATGAATGCCATTAATCCCTATAAGATTACAACCTTTTTCAGTTTTTCCACCGGAGAAGAAAGTACGTTTAATTATATAGCTACCGAGGGAATTGGAATCTTTAAGGATAAATGCACTCCTCTTATGAAGAGGGATTACAGTGAATTTGTAGTTCCCTGCATTCCCAATGTAACTATCATACCAAAGGATAAGTCAGGGCTTATACTAGATAAGCGAATGGTCATTAATGAAAATGGAAATGTGACTCTTTCTGAGGAGAAAGAGGACATTATGAAGATGTGGATCGAGGGGGTATATGTGGGGGCTGCATACGGAGCTGCCGGTATTGCCGCCGCATGGCAGTGTCCGGAATATCTAAAGCAGAGATTCCCTAATACTACCATGGAATACCCCGGAGTGCGCTATGACATAGAGGCAGGAGACAATGCTCTTTTAGTCACAACCAGTATGACAAAAGAGATATCAGGATTTACCAATGCCATTAAAAATTCCATTAACAACACAGGTTTTGGTTTTGTTTTCACCTCGGATAATGCTCAGCATAAGGGCAAGGAAATTAAGAATGTCATGGTCTATAAAGCCAGAAATTTATTAAGCAATGGGACAGAATTTGAACCCATCTACAAAACCCTTCTGGTTACTTATATTGAGAGAATGCTACGGTTTTACAGCGGAGACTTCAAACAGGATAAAATATTGCAGTTTTTCAGCAATAACCCCAGCAGCCAGAAGAGCAAATGGGATGCAAACCGCCAGTATGTCAATTCCCTGCTACAGGATGGAGATGAGCTGGATTTCAGCATAGATGAGAAGAATGGTATCTGCAACATACAGCTTACATTCAGCAACACAACCAGAAACCTTAAGGTGGAGCTGACAAGAAAAGGACAGACTGCGTAAATAATACCAGGGATTGTCCATACATAATTATATGAAAGGTGGGATCAATCATGTATGGAAATGTCAGCACAATCGTAACAGTTATATTCTTTGTAATTGCAGGTTATACAATTTATAAAGGAGTCAGAAAGAAAAACAAATAAAAGCTTTATTTTAAAAATCTGATATCCGAAAGCCAGCTATAAAAAGGCTTATGGATTATAAAAAATTATTTATTAAGAATGGAGGACGTAATATGGGACTTAGAATGAAAATCACAGGCAGCGAAACCGTAGAACTGCGTGAGACGAGCATTACCAACGTAGTATTTGGAGCAGACATTCCCCATGATTCCAACGCCAGATCAACAGATCTTGGTTCAACGGTGTTGATTGAAGGAAAGATACTGGCGGCAGTAGGCGGGGAGGCCGCCGATGATACCAGCAAGATGGCCAGGTGGTCTTTAGTTCCCGCAGAAAATTCAGACTGCTACCGGAATGTTCAGATCGACGTGGTAAATGCATCCCAGGTAGTTCGTCAGATAACGGTACCCAATGCATTTGTGGTTGATTACAGGGAAGATTTTACTGATGAAACAGGAACCGGAGTATTCAAGCTTCTCATTAAGCAGAAGAAGGATAAAATGGCTTCTCTTAAATTCGAAGGCGGATTCAGCGGAGAGTAATCAGGAAGAATAAAAGAAAGGAAGGAACAGATTATGGGATTTACATTAAAAGTAGAAGGCCCGTCTACCATTGACTTAGGGACCACCAGCATTACAGGAGTAAAGTTTAAGACAGATATTCCACTTGATTCCAACGCGCGTTCCACCGATCTGGGGAGTACTGTGGAAATTTCAGGAAAGATTTTAACTGCAGTGGATGGAGATCCTTTTGATTCTACAAGACAGTTAGGACTCTGGTCCTTAGTACCCGCAGAAAAGTCGGACTGTTACCGGAAGGTGACCGTTGAGGTGATTGCAGCTTCTCAGGTAGTGAGAAAATATACATATCCTAACGCATTTGTAGTGGATTATAAAGAAAACTACGGAGATACGGAAGGTGTAGGAACGTTCCGGCTCATCATCAAGCAGAAAAAGGACAAGATGGCGCAGATCGCTGTGGAAGGCGGATACAGCGTGTAAACATGCAGGGGCTGCCGAAAAGGCAGCCCCTTTTTGATAAGGAAAGAAAAAATGCTTGATTACTATAAAATCCTTGGGGTAACCCCTCTGGCAACAGAAAAGGATATTAAGGCCGCTTACCGAAAGCTGGCGAAGGAATATCATCCGGATGTGATACAGGATGACCCGGATGGAAATAAGAAGATGTATGAGATCCAGGAAGCCTATGGGGTTCTGGGCGATGCAGAGAAAAGGAAACAATATGATTCTTTCCAGAAAGAAAAAAAGGAAAGAGGCACGGCCAAAAGGGAAGACTCCCGGGAACAAAGAGAGAGACCGGGAAATGCAGCTCCGGATATGAGTCAGTTTGAACGCTTCTTTGGATTTCAGCCGGGAAAAGGGATGGAGACATACCGTGGGACCGGGGACGGGGCGAAAAAACATGATGGGCCGGTCAATACCAATGAGCTGTTTTCTGCATTTTTTGGCGTGAAAAAATGAGGAAAAAGCCAACGGTTTTTTGAGGGGAGAAAATAGGGGGAACAGGATAGTCAGGACCTTCAAAGGAGGGAAAAGCAGATGGAACGGCTGGACATTGATTTGTATTTAGCCTGTATGGAGAAAGAAGAAAAAACAGAAAGCAGTGAAGAAAAGCTGAAACAAAAAGCATTGGAAAATATAGAAAAGCTCCATCAGGAGATCCAGAAGTTAAAAGAACTGAACATGGAGCGGACAGTATTTTTTGGAAACTTTTTTTCTATCTGCCTTCCTAAGAATCTACTACTAAATGAAATTAGGGAAGAGGGGGTCATATTATTGCGTTCACAGTCCGAACACCTGGCATTGGTGATTAAGGCTGTGGACTGTAAGAAGCCCATTGATTTAGAACATATAAAAAAGAATTATCAGAAACAGATGACTATGTCAAAACAGCAAACATGGTTTGATATAGACGGAAGTAAAGTGGTGGATGGAGTGGAAATTTTTTATTTTACTGCAATTCATTCTATGCCGGAACAAAATCAGATAAACTATATCCTTTTATTCTGCTTAGATAATAAAACCGTTATCCTTGATTTTAATATGAGGGAAGAAAGTTACTCATTTTGGAAAAACAGTATTGCTGTTATGATGAAAACGATACAAAAGGCAGGAGGGGATTTTGATGATAAATAAGTGGAAAAAAGGGCTGTGTCTGAATTTCGCAGTGATGATGATGATTGTATTTTCAACAGTTTTTTTATGTTCCTGTATAAATTTGTATAAAGAAACCAATAAGGGTGTGAGCCCAGAAGCGCAAAAAGTCCTGGAATCGGTTATTGAAGAAAATGGCGGTGTTGAACCGGATATGAGATATTCGACAGGAGAGGTGTCTTTTAATATTCACCTTGGTTGGAAGAAAGTTCAGGATTCTGAATGCTTTTGGGATAGAGAACGTACCAATGTTTATGGCTTGAATGCCAGTTCTCCGCTTGGTTCTATTGCACCAGAGGAGTGTTTTTCCTTTTTGGTTGAATATTATCAGGAGGAAGATTATTTTAAATTATTGGATCAAAGTGAATCTCTGACACAATGGTATTCCGAAGAAAAAGTACTCTGCTACTTAGGAACGATTACTGGGGAGATGGAAGGTGGATATACTTATACGGAGGTTGTTATTGCACCGCAAAAAAATCTTGTTCTTACTTTTGTGGGGCAGACTTCTTATATTGATATAGATAAGGATACGGAATCGACTATTAAAAGAAATGTAACAGAATTAAGGGAAAGCCTTATGTTTGAAATGGGAAATGCTGATTATGTAAGCGGTAATACATATTTATATGACGATGGTTCTGAACTATGCCTGCATGAAGATGGGACATTTGCCTATTACGAAAAGGAAGAAGAACATGAAAAGCAATATCTGGCAGGAACTTATGAAACTTTTTACGGTCAGCCGGCATTTGATCAAGTGGCATCCATGACAGAATATGGTCTTGAGAAAGAGGAACTGGAGCAAATGCTGTCTGCAAATATGAACGGATATATACCTGAGGGAAGCAGGCCTATAGATTATATGTATGCGACAAGCCCGGAAATGACCGATACACGGCCTCGGTATCAGATATGCAAGGATACATTTTATGCGGTTGTTTTTCATAATATGATATATGCCAATACAGAAGGAGAGCAAGAGGAAATTGAGAAGGATTCTCTTTATATAGGATTTTACATTCCTGAATTGAATATTATGGATATGACAAACTGCAATGCGGCTGCTCATGCAACGTGGACTTATAAAGGGAAAACGGAATGATGGTAGGGAACGCTTAGGCAGATAATAATGGGAGGGGAAGAAGGTGTGGGTCGGGGAACGGCTGGAAATTATGGCTGGGGAGATAACTTTGCCGCCATGTTTTCCTCTATGACACCGTCCCAAAGAGAGGCGACCAAATATGTTGCCAATTCAGGACATGATCATGTAACGTTGGTTGGTCACTCCAAGGGAGGAAATCTGGCTGCTGCCTGTGCATATGCACTTCCGCCTGGAATGGTGGATAAGGTTTATTCCTGTGATGGTCAGGGTCTGTCTAAGACTTTTTTAAGTCAAATCAGTGGATGGAAACAGAACCTTGCCTTGAACCTTGTTCATAACATCAACGAATACCGGGATATGGTCAGCCAGATTTTTACGAAAACCAGGAGCAATAAAAATACGATTTACTTTGATTCGGGAGTGTAGTGTTATAATGCTGACCTTTTGGGAGATGGATTTAATTTAAAAATGTATTTCTTCCATGTACATAAACCGAATTATTTTATCAAACCGGGAGTAACACTGGCGGACCGTACTTTTGTTCCTTCAGGATTGCAAATCAGATATCCATTTGGAATGGGCTGGACGCATTATCGGAATCTTAGAAATGATGTGAGAATTGTTTTTTCAGAAAAGAATGGCTGGGGTAAATAGATGAGAAGTAATGGGATAAAAAGTGCAATCATTATTATTATGATTATTGGTGTATTTATTCTCGCAATA
>NZ_DAMAUN010000081.1:0-26159 GCF_032078915.1 Lacrimispora sp.
GATTATCATTTTCATACAAATTTTTCAGGAGACTCCGAAGCCCCAATGCGGACCTAGTTAGAACGGGCCATAAGCCTTGGAATGTCTTCCCTCTGTGTTACGGACCACCACGATTATGACGTGGACTCTGTCATCGATTTTACCCTTCAGACGGACCAGTATTTTGAAGCAATGTCTGCTTTAAGGGAAGAATACAAAGACCGGATCGACCTTCGCATAGGGATCGAGCTGGGACTTCAGACCCATTTAAAAGAATACTACAGGGAATTGTTATCAAGCTATCCCTTTGATTTTGTCATCGGCTCCACCCACTTTATTAATAGAAAGGATCCTGCTTATCCGGAGTTCTTTAAAGGAAGAGAGGAGCAGAAAGCATATCTACAGTATTTCCAGGCCACACTGGATAATGTGAAAAATATTGACAACTATGACGTAGCAGGCCATATCGACTACATCGTCCGTTATGGCCCCAATAAAGCTCGTTACTACAGTTACGAAGCATACCAGGAAATTTTAGATGACATTTTAAGAGCGATTATAGAGCGGGGCAAAGGAATTGAATGCAACACAGCCGGTTTCCGTAAAGGGATCGGACAGCCAAACCCATGTGCCGGTATTTTAAAGCGCTATAAGGAATTAGGCGGGGAGATCATAACCATCGGTTCCGACGCCCATATACCGGAAGATTTAGGAGCAGACTTTCAGACAGCAGGTGAACTTCTTAAGCAATGCGGATTTTCCTATTATACGGAGTTCCGCGGACGAAAGCCGGAATTCAAACCCCTGTAAACAAATGAGAGAAACAATACTTGGAATTGGAGAATTGCCATGAATGTATTTGATATTATCGGGCCTGTTATGATCGGGCCTTCCAGCTCCCATACGGCCGGCGCTGCCCGCATCGGCAAAACGGCTGCCATGCTTTTAGGTGCTCCTGTTGCAAAAGCAGATATCCTGTTTCACGGCTCCTTTGCAAAAACCTACAAAGGGCACGGCACAGACAAAGCCATTGTGGGAGGAATCTTAAAACTGGATCCCTGGGACCCTGGAATCCGAACAAGCCTTGAAACAGCCAAGGAACAAGGAATATCCGTCACGATCCACACCGGAACCATTGAAAATGCCCATCCAAACACAGCGTTAGTCACCCTTACCTCAGATCAGGGCAGCACCATCTCCGTCCAGGGAGCATCGGTGGGAGGCGGCAACATCGTCATAAACAAGGTAAATGACATGGAGGTTTATTTTACTGGGCAAAATACCACTCTGATCGTCATGCATCAGGATGTTCCCGGAATCATCGCCCATGTGACGAACCTGGTAGCCGTGGGCAATGCCAACATCTGCAATTTCCGCTTAAACAGGCAGGAAAAACGCGGACTTGCCATCATGACCATTGAAATGGATTCTGACTTTGACCAGTCTCTGGTCTCCCAGATCCAAACCATCCCTTATGTATACAATACGATTTTGTTAAAATTAAACTGACCAGGAGGAACCTATGCAATTAAAATATAATTCCGTGGAAGAACTTGTGGCTGCCGCTTCATCTTCCAATAAAAAAATATCGGAAATTGTGCTGGAGCAACAGGCCGAGGATATGGAGACCAGTCCGGAAGCTGTCTACTCCACCATGGAAAGCAGTTTTGAGGTTATGAGGCAGTCTGTGCAAAACGGCATGGATGAATCCCTCCGTTCTTCCAGCGGACTTTCCGGAGGAGCTGCCGCCAAATTAAAAAAGGCGGTAGAGGAAGGAAAAAACCATTACGGCCATCTCCTTGGCAATGCCATTAGCATGGCTCTTGCCGTGACGGAATATAACTCCTGCATGGGGCAGATCGTGGCGGCTCCTACGGCCGGCTCCTGCGGTGTCATTCCGGCAGCCCTCATTTCCGTTATGGAAGAATTTGACTTACCAAAGCATGATATCATCATGTCCCTGTTCACTGCATCGGCCATTGGCATGGTCATTGCCAAATGCGCCAGCATCGCCGGAGCGGAGGGCGGGTGCCAGGCGGAGGTGGGATCCGCGTCCGCCATGGCTGCTGCTGCTCTTACGGAAATCTTTGGCGGAACGCCCCAGATGGTTTCCGACAGCTGCGCCATCGCCCTGAAAAACACCATGGGCCTGGTGTGCGACCCGGTGGCAGGTCTGGTAGAGGTTCCCTGTATCAAGCGCAATGCCATGGGAGTAGCCAATGCATTTACCGCTTCGGAGCTTGCCTGTGCCGGAATCACAAGCGCAATTCCCGCAGATGAGGTGATCTTTGCCATGAAGCAGGTGGGAAACCTCATGTCTTCCTCCTTAAAGGAAACTTCAGAGGGCGGCCTGGCCGCAACCCCTACCGGCTGCCGCTTACGTAAGCAGATCTTCGGATAAGCAATGAATACCATAAAAAACCGGAAAACAGCGGCTGGCTCTTCCGCTGTTTTCCGGTTTTTTCTAATGATTCTATTTTTCAAGCTTCTTCTTATAAATTTCAATGACTCTTTTCATTGCCTCCTGGCCAGGAGCTCCAATGGTCATTCTCTTTTCCACACAGGTTTTTAAGCTGATGGCATCATAAATATCTTCCTCAAACACCGGACTGATGGCCTTATATTCTTCCAGGCTCATATCATCCAGGGCAATGCCCTTTTCAATGCAGAAAAGTACAAGCTGTCCAACGATTCCATGGGCATCCCGGAAGGCCACTCCATGATTTACCAGATAATCAGCCGCATCGGTTGCATTGGTGAAACCGTTTTTGGCGCTGGCTTCCATCACATCCTTTCGGAAGGTCATGGTGGAAATCATTCCTGTAAACAGGGCAAGACAGCCTTTCACCGTATCAATGGCATCAAAGGCCAGCTCCTTATCCTCCTGCATGTCCTTGTTGTAAGCAAGAGGAATTCCCTTCATGGTGGTTAACAGCGACACCAGGGCGCCGTAAACCCTGCCGGTCTTTCCCCGGATCAGTTCTGCAATGTCCGGGTTCTTTTTCTGAGGCATAATGCTGCTTCCGGTACTGTAGGAATCATCAATTTCCACAAATCGGTATTCATTGGTATTCCATATGATGATCTCTTCGCAGAATCTGCTTAAATGCATGGCAATGGTGGATAACGCACTTAAAAGCTCGATTAAGTAATCCCGGTCTGCCACGGAATCCATGCTGTTAAGAGTCGGCCCTGCAAATCCCAGAAGCTCTGCCGTATATTCCCGGTCCAGGGGGTAAGTGGTTCCAGCCAGGGCGCCAGAGCCAAGGGGACAATAGTTCATTCTTTTTTTAATGTCATGAAGGCGGGAATGATCCCTGTCAAACATTTCAAAGTAAGCACCCAGGTGGTGAGCCAGGGTAATTGGCTGCGCTTTTTGCAGATGGGTAAATCCAGGCATGTAAGTGTCAAGATTTTCTTCCATAAGCTTTAAAAGCTTTGAGAGAAGCCCTTCCACCAAAAGGGTAAGCTCATCGATCTCATCTCTGGTATACAGCTTCATGTCAAGAGCCACCTGGTCATTGCGGCTCCGTCCGGTATGAAGGCGCTTTCCGGCCTCACCGATCCGTTCCGTTAAAACTGCTTCCACGAAAGAATGAATGTCTTCATGTTCCCCTGTTATTACCAGGGCTCCGCTTTCTAAATCCTCCCGGATCTCCATAAGGCCTTTTACGATCTCATCTTTATCTTCCTCCGTAAGAAGTCCTTGTTTTGCCAGCATCTTCACATGAGCAATGCTGCCCTCAATATCCTGATGATAGAATTTTTGGTCAAATGATATGGATGCATTAAAATTGTGAACCAGCTGATTGGTTTCTTTTGTGAAGCGTCCGCCCCATAGTTTCATAATTGAGAATTCTCCTTTCCTTTGTATTGCTGCGGCTGATTAATTTGTAGAATGGACCCGCATGGGTCTGCGCTTTTTCCCTATTCCAGAAGATACACCTGCAAGTATCAGCAGAAATACCACACTTCCAGCCGTTATGATACCGCCTGTTTTAAGTCCCTGGGGCATATATTCCAGAGAAATATCATGGGTACCGGCAGTCATATGCACGCTTAAAAACGTATCAAATAATTTATAAGGCTCCACGACTTTCCCGTCAACCTTGATCGTCCAGCCCTTGTCATAAGGAATGCTTAAAAACAGCAGACCGGCCTTATCAGCCGTGACGGTTCCCTGTATCTGCGTATCTGTCCATTTGGTAAGCTTCATGGAGTTCCTGTCTAAGATGTTGTACACAGACTCAAGGCCCTCAGGAACAAAACGGTAAGCGACCGCTACCAGATCCTGATCGTTGTCATCGTTTCGCAGGGTAATCTTTTCCCCTGCTTTTAAATAGCCCAGTTCCAGCAGATAGCCGCGGCTCACATTATCAAAATTTTTGGTCTTTTCCCCTAACAGGGCATTTACCTTTTCCACCTTTTTATTGCTGACAAACACATAATAGTCTCCATCCGCTTCCGGTGTAAACGTAAAGCTGGTTCCTGTGATTTCGCTTGGAACCTCAGACAGTACCGGATTGGCTCCTAGTACCACGGAAAAATCATTCTGGACCTCCGCCGGATTTGTTAAGTCCAGCTGCCAGTTATCTTCAAAGTCATATGGTAACAGAAATCCCAAAGACAGGGCAAAGCTGTTTTCCCGGAGATACATCTCATCCTTTGAAGCAACCGGTACGGATATACCGTCCTCCTCGGTTTCTTCCGAGTACAGCCCGTATTTAACCGCAAAAAGGGCATCTATTAAAGGCGTGCTTCCCGTAATGCTGTAAGCATTGGTAGAGCTTTCGCAGCCCAGCTTTTTAAAGAATGCCGTAAGATCTGCATTGGCTGTGGAGGAAAAGAGGGAGACCGTAGGAAAGTTCAGCCAGGCTCCGTCATTTTTGGTTTTTCGGGTGACCTTTTCGATCCGGTAAAAAGAGGTACCCGGCATCAGGTTTTCTGCCAGCTCCGAAGAAGCCTTATTATCCTTCATATAGCTGGTCCTGCTGGTGGTCGTCACGCTGGTGACCGTGGTATTAACCGCGGCTTCTAAGGAAATCACGCCAAGGGCCAGAAGTACCAGCACATTCCGGCTGACTCCCCTTTGATAAAGGCTGATAAGGCCGGCATAAATGGAAAGGAACAAAATAGCCACATAAAATACGGAAAAATGATAAGCCTCATCCGTTATAAGCTTCTGCGCCATCAAAACAAAGATCACCGAAGCAAAAAAGGCCATTACTACATGCTTCCATGGAATCTCATGCAAGTGAATGTAAGCCTGATAGCACGTAAACAGCATGAGAAAAATATAAATAAAAGACTGTCTGCATGGCAGGCTGTTGGGATAATGAAATCCATGCCAGATAAAATTCAGTGTATTAACGGAAAAGCTGGCAAAGAAAAACAGCAGCAGGGAGCACATAACAATCTTTTCCCTCTGCCTGATTTGTTTACAGCCCAGGTAAAGAAGGAAAAACATGAGAACTGCCACACCGCAGTAGATATTAGGCCAGTGGTCCAGCCCGATTTCCGGTTCCACCGCCGGAAGATGTCTGGCGATCATGTCAAATATGGAAAAGTAGGAGCTGATGGTCTGGGGAAAATTAAAATCTCCCGAAGCAGTTGACTGCAGCGCATAAATTTCAGGAAGCAGAACTGCAGCGGAAAGTGCTCCTGCTAACAGGGAAAACAGAGCAAACAGTCCCCCGCGGATAAAGATTTCCTTCCAGGATCTCAAGCCTTCTAATATAAGAAGGGCGATAAAGTAGAATACCATAAAAATACATATCATAATGGATATGTAATAATTTGATAAAATTGATAATCCCAGTGTTATACAGTATAAGAAACATTTCTTTTCTTTTACCAGCTTCTCAAGGCCCAGCATAATGAGCGGGAATAGTAGAATGCAGTCCAGCCACATGATATTCCAGCTGTAAGCCGCCATATATCCGGACAGAGCATAGAAGATGCCAAAAAAAGCGACTCCAAAGTCCATGGTTTTGTTATGCCTGCGCAGATACCAGGAAAAGGAAAGTCCGCTTAATCCGATCTTAAATACGATCAGATAGGTCATAAATTCAATGACATAATTCTTCGGGCAAAGTACCAGCAGCCAGTTTAAAGGGCTTGCCAGATAATAAGCATAAAGAGCAGCAAAATTCACCCCCATGCCGATATCCCAGCTGTACAGAAGGCTGCCACCATGGGTCAGCTTATAACGGAACTCAGAAAAAAACGGAGCATACTGATGATACATATCAGTCCTTAAAAAGCTTTCCTCACCAAAAGGAAAAATCCCCCGCTGGGCAAATATGATGACCATGATCACCATTGGCACAAAAAAAGCTGCAAGGAGTCCATCAGAGGGCCTTACCAGGCTGGTGCCTGTCCCCTCTCTTTTACCGGTTATCCTTTCTTTAAAGCTTTCTAACTGCCCGATTTCCAATTCTTCCTCAGCTTCATCGTCTTCCGTTTCCTCAGGAATGTCCACGAAATCCTTAACAGAAACGGCCTCTTTCTCCTGCCCCAGGTTTTCTCCGTAATTCAAATCTTCATAACCCAGCTCCCCATCATACAGCTCCTCCATCCCGTCAACCGGAATATCAAGGCGTATCCTGGGTGCAGAAGCCAGGTCAAATTCCTGTTCTGCCCTTTCCCCATGGGGATCGTAAGTCACCTTCTCCTCTTCATTTCCTTGCTTCAAGTCATTTTCCCCTGTTGTAATTTCTTTTTCACCTGATGTCATTTGCAGCATATCCTCTAGTTCTTTCGATATCTTTTCAATCTCGTCATCGTGTTCCATTTCATTTACCTCACTTTACAGGGGTTCTTCCTCTCTCTTCCGGAATATGAAAACCTTACTGAATCCATAGTTTGCAATTACAACAACCACGGATACCAGAATTTTACTTACATATTCATCCATTTTGAGCCAGGAAACCATTATCACCATAAGAATCATTTCCATGACGCCTGACGCTGCTCTGCATGCGGTAAACGATAGAATCTCCTTCATGACAAAGCTCAGATGCAGGTCATAGCTTTGAAAAACAAAGATTTTATTTACAATAAAGGCAAAGAGGACGGAAACAACCCATGCTGCCGCAGTTGCGGCACGGTAGTCAATGCCCGCCTTTACCATGAACCAATAGACAACCCAGTTAACCAGGGTCGTCAGCACTCCAAATATCAAATAGGATATGACTTCCCGGTTCATGACCTTGTCCCAGATTTTTCTAATCATCTTTTCTCTCCTGCAAAATTACATTTCCTCTTTTCTGCCCATGCTTTCTGGGCATACAGGTATACCCGCAGGGTGTTTCCTCTTTTCTGCCCATGCTCTTTGGGCATACAGGTATACCCGCAGGGTGTTTCTTCTCTCCTGCCCATGCTTTCTGGGCATACAGGTATACCCGCAGGGTATTTCTTCTATTGTATTATAGGGAAAGAAAATTGTAAAGGGATTCTAAGGCTTCCCAACCAGAAACTCCCTGGCTCCCTGGGAATAGGAAACCTCCCCATCCTCTGTAATAAATACGCCGTATGCGCCATCCGTGGAGTCCAGAAGCTCCATTCCCTTTTTAAGTCCAAGGGAAAAACAGGTGGTGGAAAGGGCATCCCCGTCTGCTGACAGCTCTGACAAAATGGTGACGGACACAAGCCCGTTTTCATATGGATAACCATCCCCCGGGTTTAAAATATGATGGTAGTTCACGCCATCTTTAATAAAATGCCGCTCATACACTCCGGATGATACTACGGACATATCATTGATATTCAAAATTTCTATGGTTTCATTCCGGTCTGCATAAGGCTTTTGAAGGCCGATTTTAAATGGTGTGCCGTCAGGCTTCTGCCCCACGCAAAGGACATTTCCACCCAGATTGATCACGGCACTCTTAACTCCCTGCTCTAAAAGAAAATCCTTCATCCGGTCCGCAATATACCCCTTGGCGATTGCCCCAAAATCCAGGGAAGTATCCGGAGATAAAAATGTAAGGGTATTTCCCTGCAGCTTTAAATTCCGGTAATCTACTTTTTCCCTTGCCTCCTGAATCTTTGCATCAGGCGGTACAACCGGATCAGGGGCTGTAAAATCCCATAGAGAAGACAAAGGCTCCACGGTAATGTCAAAAGCCCCGTCTGATATTTGAGAATAAGAAAGGCTCTTGGAAATAAGAGCCTCCACATCCGGGGATACTGTCATGGTCTCTTCACTGGCAGGCCTGTGATTTAATTTGTAAACCTCACTGCCCTCAATGGTTTTACTGAAAATATTTTCATAGGACCGGCATAAATCCAGACAGTCAGATAAAATTTTAGGATCGTCCTTATCGTAAAGAGTCACAGTTACAAAGGTGTTCAGCATAAAATCGGATTTGCTGAGCGGCTCCACCCTTCTTTCACAGCCCATAAGAAAAAGGGCTGTGAAGCCTGCCGCCAAAACAACTGCTCTCCCTTTTTTCATCCCATATCCTCCAGCTTCTTGCAGGCTTCTCTGGCATGATCCAGGAACATCCGGCGGACTCCCTCCAATTCTCCCATGCCCTTTAACCGACAGACCACCTGGTAGCCGTCAGACTCCAGCTGGCTTTTCCAGGATTCTTCCCCTTCTCCTGCCATATCATTATGGGCATGGTCTCCTGATACGATCATAAGCGGCTGCAGCACCATACGGTTAGAACCGGTACTCTCCACCTCTTCTTTTATGAATTTAAAGGTTGGTTCCGCTTCCACGGTCCCTATATGATACCTGTTGTATCCATTCTGCCTGAAAACCTCCGCCAAACGCGGATAGCACTCATTGGCCTCATGCTCCGTACCATGTCCCATGAATAGGATCTCCGTTCCGTCCCTGTCATATTCCTTCGTGTCCTCTGTCAGCACGCTGCAAAGCCTTTTATAATCCTCTTCCTCCGAAAGCAGCGGCTTTCCCCAAAGGATCCGGCGGAACCGGTTCTCATACTGTTTCACGGCAGCTATCATGCCGTCATTTTCTTCCCCTCCCATAACCAGGGTGGGCTGCACGATCACATGCTGAAATCCTTCCTGTGCCAGCTTCTCTAAGGCTTCCGCCACACTGTCTATATAAATGTTGTCTCTTTTTTTCAATCTTCCAATAATGATCCGGCTTGTAAATGCCCGGCGCACCTCATACTCCGGAAACTCTTCCTTTATGGACTGTTCAATGGCTTCTATGGTTTTCATTCTGCTTTCATGATAAGTGGTTCCAAAACTTACTACTAAAATTGCCTGTTTCATTCTGATATCCCATGCTTTCTTTAATGGTTCGGTTTGCTTAAACTTCAATTATTTTCCCGATTACCATATCATAGATGAACTTTACTGTCAAACCTCTTTTCACGTACAACAGGCGCAAAACCAAAGGGTTCTGCGCCTGCCGCACACATTGCATTCATATACTGGAGATTATTTAAAAATCTACCTCTTTATCATAGTAACAACAGGATAACAGTTTCTCCATCTCAGCGGCCGTGATCGGTCTTGGGTTGGAGCCGGTGCATGCATCACCTACTGCCAGCTCTGCTACTGTCCCTAATTTTTCATTGAACTCTGCTTCGTCAATGATTCCGCCTTCATATTCCTTAATACTAGCAGGAATATTAAGCTTTTCGTTCATGGAACGGATCTCTGCGATCAATGCATGAACCAGTTCCTCATCATTATTCCCCTTCAGATCAATGAAGCGGGCAATATCTGCATAACGCTTTGCAGCCTCCGGAACCTTTGAATTAAATTTAACTACCTTTGGCAGGTACATGGCGTTTGCACAGCCATGGACAATATGTCCCCCTGAATAAGCAGCGCCTGTTTTATGAGCCATGGAATGAACAATGCCTAAAAGGGCATTGGAGAATGCCATACCGGCCAGACACTGGGCATTATGCATACGGGCACGGGCTTCCTTGTCCCCGTTATAAGAATCAATTAAGTCATTATGTATCATCTTAATTGCATGAAGCGCCAGAGGATCGGTGTAGTCACAATGGAGGGTTGATACGTAAGCTTCCACCGCATGAGTCAGAGCATCCATACCGGTATGGGCGGTCAGCTTCTGTGGCATGGTCTCAGCCAGGTCCGGATCAACGATTGCGATATCCGGTGTGATATTGAAATCTGCAAGCGGATATTTCACTCCTTTTTTATAATCCGTAATGACACTGAATGCCGTTACCTCGGTAGCCGTACCGGAAGTAGACGGAATGGCGCAGAATCTTGCCTTTGTTCTTAAAGTCGGGAAATTAAAGGGAATGCATAAGTCCTCGAATGTGGTATCAGGATATTCATAAAATGCCCACATTGCCTTTGCCGCATCAATAGGAGATCCGCCGCCGATTGCAACGATCCAATCCGGCTCAAATTCCCGCATCATTTCTGCACCCTTCATCACCGTATCTACGCTGGGATCCGGCTCTACGCCTTCAAACAGCTTTACTTCCATTCCGGCTTCTTTCAGGCATGTCTCCACCCTGTCAAGAAAACCAAAACGTTTCATGGAACCGCCGCCGACAACCACGATCGCCTTTTTTCCTTTTATATTCTTAAGCTCTTCCAGGGCGCCCTTCCCGTGATATAGGTCTCTCGGTAATGTAAATCTAGCCATCGTATAATCCTCCTTGTGAGTTTCCAGTTCTTTGCTATAGCTGTATTGTAGCTCAAACAGGCAGGAAATACAAAGGTAAAAAAATATATATCAGTATATAAATACTGATATATATTTAACGTTCTTATTCCAAAAAAATACTCTTCACTGTTTCCAGCTGGTTTAAAAATTCTTTATCCCAGTCCGTAAACGAATACCCCTTCCTGTAGATCAGCGCATCCTGATATGTTCCGGCCTTTTTTTTGCACTGCCGTTCCACCAGGCCATATCTTGTAAGGAGTTCTTCCGGCATGGGAGAGACCCACATATATGTGTGAGGATCTTCCTCCAAAAGGTCGAACTGGCTTCCCCGTTCAAATACGTAAACATGTTTTGGAGATTCCGGAGCCTTTCCTTTCTTTTCAAAATTCTCCCGGCGGCCAGATGGTCCGTCGCCATGGGTAATCTCAATATAAGGCAGCAAGTCTTCTCCCATGATTTCCTTTTTCCCTGCAAGGGGATGATGTTCGGACATGAGAAGCCTTCGGGAGTATTCCAAAACCGGCTCTAGTAAAAGGCTCTTTGCCGCTGCTGCCTGGGCATAGTATCCTTCTGAAGACGACTGATACCGAATAATACCCAGATTATATTCTCCGGTCTCCACATCCTTTAAGGTATCTGCAGAATTTGTCTCCCGCAGCCATACATTCATACCCTCTTCTTTATTAAGGCTTCGGATAAACCGGGAAAATGCAAGGCTCAAATAACTGGCCCTTGGCATAGAAAGGGAAAACTCCACCCCTCCCACCTGATCTGGCTTATATAAATGTTCCATCTTCTCGATCTGGTCCAGGACATTTCTGGCATGCTCCAGAAAAATCCTTCCCCTTGCCGTAGGAACCACACCCTTGGAAGTCCGCCTGAAAATCGGTGCGCCAAGGCCTTCTTCCAACGTTTTGATCGCCTTGCTTAAATTAGGCTGGTCCATATAAAGGTTGGCAGCCGCCTTGGTTATGGAACCTGTTTTTTCCACCTCCACGGCATATTGTAACAATACAGTATTCAATTATCTTCCTCCTCAGTCCACTGACTGCCTTCCTTGTCCGCCTCATATAGATATTTGGACAGAGCCGCCAGCGACACAGCCATGTTCTCGTTCTGCACCAGAACATGGTCAGGTACGGTCAAGTGGGTGGGCGCAAAGTTCCATATGGCCCTTACACCGCCGCCTACCAGACGGTTACATACCTCCTGGGCATATTCCGCCGGGACCGTGATGATGCCGATGTGAATGTTCATTCTCCTGCAGAGGTTTTCCAGCTTGTCCATGGGAAAAACCGGCTTGCCTCCAGTTTTTGTATTCACCCTTCTTCCATCGGAATCAAAAGCAAGGACAATCTCCACTCCGTACTGCTCAAACCCTTTATAAGACAGCAGGGCTTTTCCCAGGGATCCGACTCCTACCAGGGCAGCCTGGTTCGTATTATGGAACCCTAAAAACTCTTCCATGTCTCTGATTAAGTCCTTCACCACATATCCCAATTTGGGCTTTCCAGCTGTTTTTGCCACCATTGCCAGATCCTTGCGCACCTGGACTTCATTAAGCTGAAGATCCAGGGCAATGGCCGGCGCTGATATAGTCTCTGTTCCTTCCCTGTATTTCCGTTCCAGATAATGATGATACATTGGAAGACGCTCCAGAGTCTTCCTGGATATGCCTCCTACCAAATTTTTTTTCTCTTCCATAAGCGTGCACCCCTACCTCTTTTTAACTACAGGATTCTACATTCTCTCTTACCATCAGTACACTTGCATTCCAGTCCTTAAGATTCCCCTTCATAACGAAGGTCCGTAAGAAGCATGGCGTCGCCAAAACTAAAGAAACGGTAATGCTCTTTAATGGCTTCCTCATAGGCATGAAGCACATGATCCCTCCCTGCGAGAGCGGATACCAACATTACCAGCGTAGATTCAGGCAAGTGAAAATTCGTAATCAGACAATCCAGAAGCTTAAAACGGTATCCGGGATAAATGAAGATTTCCGTCCATCCGCTTCCTGACTTTAAAATCCCCTCTTCCGTGGAAGCAGACTCCACCGTACGGCAGCTGGTTGTTCCCACACAGACAATGCGGCCCCCATTTTGCTTTGCCTCATTGACCTTTTTTGCCTCGTCTTCTTCTATAATATAGAATTCAGAATGCATATGATGGGCTTCGATCTCATCTACCTTCACCGGACGAAAGGTTCCAAGCCCAACGTGAAGAGTTACATGGGCGATGGCTACTCCCATATCCTCAATTTCCCCTAACAGCTCTTTTGTAAAGTGCAGCCCTGCGGTAGGCGCAGCCGCTGATCCTTCATGCTTTGCATAAACCGTCTGATAACGGTTCTTATCCTTTAGCTGGTGGGTAATATAAGGCGGCAGAGGCATCTGCCCCAAACGGTCCAGTATCTCTTCAAAAATCCCCTCATAGGAGAACTGGATCAACCGGTTTCCTTCTTCTACCACATCGATCACGGTTCCCTTTAACAGGCCCTCTCCAAAGGAGATCACGGTTCCCACCTTTGCCTTTTTTCCCGGTTTTACAAGGGTTTCCCAAATGTCATTCTCTCTTCTCTTTAATAAGAGGATTTCGATCTTTGCCTCTGTTCCCTCTTTCACTCCAAACAATCTGGCCGGAATGACCTTGGTATCATTAATGACCAGACAATCTCCCTTCCGCAAGTAAGAAAGGATATCCCTAAAATGCCTGTGCTGGATCTCTCCCGTATGTTTATCTAAGACCAGAAGCCTGGATGCAGAACGGTCCTCAAGGGGGTCCTGGGCAATCAACTCCTGCGGCAGATCAAAATAAAAGTCCCTAACATTCATAAACTTGCTCTCCTTTACCAAAAATGCTCCTCTGCAGGGTGCTACGCAGAGAAGCATCTGTTTTACGTATTGTTTGGTTGGCTGCCTGAATCAGTAGTTTCCTCCGGCTCTTCCTTCTCATCCATCAGAATGTGATAGACAGCCAGAAGATTTTCGTCAGACTTTAAAGCATTCTCAAGACCGCCGTTTACCTCTTTTGCTTGCTTTTGTACTGCCTCAGACTGGTTTGCCCTCTCCATAAATTCAGATTGTTCTGTGCTGGTATCTGCAACCAGATAATAGCTTCCATCGGCTGCTGTTTTAACATAACATACAACCATGCTGGGCGCTAAGGTTTCCGCCTGACGGAATTTGATATCAAATCTGGCATATACCACATAATCGCCCTCGTCCAATCCGGTCGCCGTATAGCATACCAGGTTTTCAAAACTCTGGTAGAATTTCACTTCCTCTTCCATTCTGGCGCCCTGTTCTCTCATCGCCTCTTCAGAAAAGGTATTGCCAAATACCTTTGAAAGAGCCTCTGTATCGCAGGTCTTCCTGGCTTTAAAGTAAGCTTCCATCAGATCATGAATCGCCGGTATGGCCTCTTCCTGCAGCGTAATTTCCTTTGCTGGCTCTGATGGCGTACCCTCAGCCTCTTCTGCCGATGGATCCACCGCTTCTGTGGATCCGTTCGCCGGATCATTTCCTGTCTGTTCGGGATTATCCAAAACAATAACGGCAAAAATCAATATAATCGCTGCCAAGGGAAAAAACAGAAATTTCTGCAGCCGTCTGATTTCTTCCTTGGAAACCTTCTTCCATTTTTCAATTAAGTCCTTCATATGGGCTTGACCTCCTGGAGAATCAATCTCCTTTTCATTCTAACAAAAAAACAGACAAAAATCAACAAATACTATTGCGCTTTAAAAGAATCTATAGTAGAATATAAAAGATGCATCTGTAGCTCAGTGGATAGAGCAGTGGCCTCCGGAGCCGCGTGCGTAGGTTCGATTCCTATCAGATGCATTTTTTATTTGTCAATTTTTAATCCTCTAGAAGCCTTATTTTATAAGGACTTTCTCGTATTTATCAGCTTTTCGCGAATCTTCCCATTTCCTGGATTTTATTGGTTTCTACTGATTTTTACTGGTTTTTACTGAAAGATAAGTGGTAAATAAGTGGTCGGCTTTGTGGTCAGATAAGTGGTCAAAAAATCCCCACTAAATCTTGGAGATACCGGACATTACATCTGTCATCTGATCATTTAAAACGTTGATATATGTGCTGTATGTAGTATTGATATCTGCGTGTCCTAAGAGTTTGCTGACAACGCTTATCTCTGTTCCTGCCTTTAATAGCCTAGAAGCAAATGTATGTCTGAGTGCATGAATCGTATAATCATCTGCTCCCACTACCCCAAGAACACTTTTAAACGTTCTCAGAATATTCCATTCAGAAACATAGCCTCCATCAGCAGTACTTGCTACATAATCCGTTTTAATCTTCTTTCTTCTATTATAATCCTGTATCTGCATAAGAAGAGATACCGCCATATCATTTAAAGGTATCAGCCGATTTCCCGATTCCGTTTTCGTAATATCACTGAAGGTCTTCTTTTGCTTTCCCACAACAGAACCGCTTTTGTCTCGTTCTTTTGCTTTAGTCAAGGTTTTATTTACCCTTAAAGTCTTCTTATCAAAATCAATATCTTGCCATTCTAAAGCCAAAGCTTCACCAATTCTCATTCCAGTGTTTAAAATTAGCAGCAGGACAGGCATGTGCTTAAAGAACTGATTATTGCTCTCCCGTAATGTATTATTAAACTCATACATTTTGTCAGTTATGTTTTCTGTAAGAATTTCAGTCTTTTTTGTTTTTACTTTCATGTTGCGCTCAATAGGCAATTGAACGGCTGGGCATGGATCAAAAGCTATCTTCTGAGAGTTATAAGCATATTGGAAAACCCCTTTTACAAATTCATAATGCTTCTTTACTGTAGAATATGCCTTTGTAGCTGATAAATCGTTTATCATAGCCTGTATGTCCTCTGTAGTCACATTTCCTACCTGAAACCAACCTATGTAATTACAAACGGTATTATACGTCTGTTCAAGTCGATCATATGATACTGGCTTTAATATTGGATATTTCACTGTTTTCATCCAAAATTCGGCATAGTCCCGGAAAGTTGTGGATTCTACTTTTACAGTATATTTTGATCTGTCCTCATTATATTCCTTAATTTTACGCTTCAGTTCTCTTTCGGTTTTTGCATAAAAAGATTTATATATTTGTTTACCATCTGGCTTCTTACCCGCAACATACCTATATTCATATCTGCCATCACTTCTCTGCCTTATTAACCCATCTCCCTTGTCTCTTCTATTATTAATTGTTGATATGCTCATCGTATCAAATCCTTTCTTTTACATCTGAGCATCGCCAAACAATTTGACCATGCTCCTATTTTATCAAATATGGTTATATATTAATAGCTTTTCCAGCATTTTTCTTGAACCATGCATCAAGCTCTTCTTTCGAAATTAAATAATCCTTATTGACCCGGACTGTAGGCAAAATGCCCTTTTCCAAAAACTTTTTCATTTTATCCCTTCCAAATCCAAAAATTTCCTGTAAATCAGCTTTGTTGTAATACTTCTTTTCTATAATAAATCCCCTACTTTCTTGATTATACTTTTGTGCACAAAAAGAGCCAGTCATAAGACTGGCTCTGAATAACCCGATAAATTTATACTGTTTTAATCAACTAGAACATAACTTTCTCCATTAATTTCAATGGTATTTTTATCTATTATATTTACTTTCTGAACATCGGTTGTTACAAAATCTGCTTTTAATAATGCGCTAGTTTTGCTTTCCCATCTTATTGTACCTCCAAAACCATGTCCTCCGACGCCAAAGCTGCTTTCAGTATACCATTCATTACTACTAAATTCATATTCATCCCATGCCCCTCTACCTAGAATTTCAGGATATAATTCATCAACAAGCTCAGATTGTTCGTCAGCAGATCCTTTTATTCTTGAATCAGCCCTCACTATATCACCATTTTTCTCCCACCATTTATAAGTTTCTAAATCATTTTTTGAAACAAACTTATGATTGATTATCTCTTTTATAGAAATACTAGCATTTTTAATCCCATTCCCATCGACCTTATAACCATCTGGTGTAGTAGTATTCACATACATTACCCCGTCTGTACCTACATAATATTTACCATCAATCCATGTATCATGTGCCATTTCTCCGTTCGCATTGCAATAGTACCATTTTCCATTTACTGGAATCCAACCAGTACGCATATAACCATCTTGATTAAAATAATACCATGTATTATTTATATTTTGCCAGTTATTTGCAGTATAGCTTCCATTACCGTTATCATACCACCAACCATATCCTGTTTGTTTCCATTCACCTGCAAATGAAACAATTGTGCTACTTAAAGCAATTGTAGCAGTCATTAAGCCAATCAAAAACTTTTTCATACATTTTCTCCTATGGTATAAATTTTATATTATTGTATCATAGCTGGAAAAATTTGGCTATAAATATACATGAAAATGAGATATATTGTAACTAAAATCGTTAACAAAAGAGAGCAGAACTCAATCCACGC
Source organism: Lacrimispora sp. (assembly GCF_032078915.1). Lineage (GTDB taxonomy): Bacteria > Bacillota > Clostridia > Lachnospirales > Lachnospiraceae > Lacrimispora. The sequence continues at coordinate 17,075 of NZ_DAMAUN010000081.1, forward strand.
TCTGGTTAATAGTTATTTATTTACTCTAGCAATGTCTACTTTAATATCATCGGTTATACTTTTAATTATAGACTATAATTTTCTATATTTCTACAAGAATAGGTTCTTATGATCGGGGGCTATAAAAGAGCGAAGTATCACCCTCGCCCTTAATTACTCACTAATTTGTAATTTTCCTTCCATTCAAATATATTCCGTCTGCCCGAAACTCATAATTTTCAAGTGAACTAATCATCTCTCCTACCCTGTCGCAACTTTGTACAAACAACGAATCCCAATTTCCACCTGGGACGCACACCCATACTAAATCCCCCACAATTAAATCATAGTACGACTTCACTCTGTATTCCGCATTTTTATGCGATACCTTATATATATTATTATTTACTTTTTTAGTTACCGTAGCACGAAAGGTTTTTTCATATCTAATAGTTCTAATTTTCTCTGTTATCATCTTTTCAATGTCTTTGTACATCTGATAACAAGCATCTATTGCATTCATCATTTACCCCCAATCAAAAAGAAGGCTCCGAAGAGCCTACTCTTTATTATCTTTTTCCTAGACCTTGTATTACTGCTCGTGTCAGTCCACCATTTAGTATTTCTTTAGCTAAATCATCAGATCTGTTACATTCCTGAATGTTAATATCACCAAAGTTAAATTCTTGCTTTGAAGTAGATTCTCTTACGGTTATTTGATTTAGAACACTGCTATAATCAGGTACATTTATATTAGGTCGAAAGCTATTCAATTCCGCAAACTTTGCCAACAATGCCTTTCGCTGTTCTTCCGGAAATATAACCTCTTTATTATGCAGAATCAAAGGATGTTCATCTGGATTAATTTTCCTCAAACCAAGCTTATTCAACGCTGCTTCAATATCAGAATTAGAAGAAGTACCAACATTATCCAACAATTGATCCTGCTGACCAGGATTCAATACCACTTCACCTTCATGGGCAATAATTGGGTTTTCACCATCTTTTAGATCGTTGGTAGACAAATACTTAATCATATTGACTCTATCATTATTAGAGGCGGTACCAATAGCACCTCTTTTAATACCATCAGCACGTTTTTCTACGCCAGGCCCATTGTTTACATCACCAATTCCCCAACCTTTACCTCTTGACTTGTCGTATGGCCCATCATCATCATCAGAAGCATAATCGTCTAAGGCATTTCTCAGGTTATCACGAACCTGTTTCAACACATCAAGCATAGATGATACATTGTTAGTAAGTTGTTCCCAACTGGAAGTATGCTCCGATATCATTCCAGCATTTTTGTTGTACTCTTCCAAGGATTTTACTAACTCATCTGCTGTTGTAGATAAACCGTCTTTTATTCCTTTGAGAACACTATCTGCATCTGCATTAACTCCGTTTACCGTACCAAGGTAGTCATAAATATTATTCAGATTGTCCATCGCAGACATATGGTTGTTCATCTGGGCTAAAAGACTGTTGATTTTAGTCATGGCCTGTTCATATGTAATAGTACCGTCCTTGTATGAATCGATATAGTCCTCTAAAGTGGATTGTATGCTTGAGGTTGTGCTAGCCTGTTTTTGATATTCATCAAGTTGTTTGGCATTAGTCTGGTAGAGTGATGTAAGTGTTGCATAAATTTCTTCGTCATTACCGGATAATATCTTTTCAACAAAGCCTTCCCCCAATAGAGAAGTCGCTAAATTAGCCTCTGATATTTTCTCGGCATCTGAGCGTATTTCAGAGTATTTCTTGCTAATTTCTTCTAACGCATCAATCTGATTCTGGTAACTGTCATTCAAATTGTCAAGAGCTGTCTTTGCGTCAGTAATTTGCTGTTCAAGATTGTACTTGTCGATGTTAAATTGGGCATCGATTTTGTCTTCTTTTGCCTTCCTAACTGCATCATAGTCCTCAACATATACATCTTCACCATTTCGGATTTCTTTATTTACCTTCTGAGATAGAGACCTTGTCAGATTGAATTCTGCTTGTTCCAACGACATTTGTAGCTTCAACTTTTCATTGGTTTTCTCTAATAAATCAGCCTTTTCCTGTAGAGCATCAATTTCTGCCTGATGAGTTTCGGCAGCAATCTTTTGTTCCTTTTCCAATAAATCAATCCGATCAGATATAGCAGTGGTAATAGCAGAGGTAGCAGAATCAAGTTCTGATTTCACTCCATTTAATCCAGTAATTACCTTCTGTAAACTATCAGAATATGTATTGATGCTGTCTAGTGGCATTTTTAACAGTTCTTCATTCCACTTTTGCAGATTAGTCAGCATGGAAGATGTAGCTGAATCGATACTCTGTAACTGGTCATATAGTTCTTGCCAGACCGTAGATCCCTTTTGTGCCTCGGACATTAGACTTTTTATTTCTCGTATCTGCTTCTCATATTGGTCGATTACGGTGGTTCCATTAGATATAAGCATCTGATAATATTCACCGTCTAACTTCTTACCAGTAGCCGAATAAACAGCTCCCCAATTTTCTATCTTAGCAGTGATATCACCATACATGGAAATAATCGTAGATAAGTGATCTATTGGCATCTGCTTAAGAGTTTGATTAAATTCTTCCTGTTCAAGCTTCAGTCCTTGTATTTCATTCTTAGCGGCGCTTACCTTCGCCTTTAATTCTTTATATTCTTTTGAGCTGGTGGAAACCTTCTCCGCCCGAAGATCAGCCATTTCAGATTCCCATTCAGCAATATTTTGTTGATTGCCAGAAATCAGACCCTTATTATTATTTATTTGCCGTCTGTAGAAGTCTGCATCGACAATCTTTCCGCGTGCTTCCATCAATTCCATTTGAGACTTGATTATCTTATTGGACTGTTGAAGTTTTTCGTTCTCAATATCGATTGCGGCAATTCTGTTCTCATGAAGCTCCTTGATAGACTCAATATGTTTTTTCTCGCCATCGGCCAATTGTTTTTCAGACGATTTTAACTTTTCATTTGCGTCTAATGCTTTTTGTACTTTTTCAGCTAAATCACTAGGTAACGATTCAATTCCTTCTCCACCATTCTCAACTTTGGCTTTGTATTCAGATGGAATCTCTTTTAAAGCGTCTGCGTATGCCTTTGAATATGCTTCGACTTCCCGTTGATATTGCGGAAGTAGTGTTTCAGTTTGCATTTGTAGCATACTCTGTAATGCATTTTCTTTTGATGCACTAGGAGCACCAGATTGAATCATTGTATATAATTCGCCCAAACTCAATCCAGCTTTATCAGCATAACTTTGAAGCTGAGATAACCCTTCCACTGAGTTGCTAAGACCGTTATCAAAAATCGATTTTGCCTTATCAAATTCATCTTGTGTCAATCCCAGATACGCAATTGTGTCTTTATTGGCTAGTTCCTCTAATTTGGCATATTCATCTTGTAGTACTTTTGTACCACGAGCGATCCAATCAATAGGCTTCTCGGTGTCCTTTTTATCTTTTTTAGAGCCAGATTTATCCGCAGAGCCGATTCCACCGAAGTCAGGGGTTTCAATCTGTATACTTGCAGCTTCGTTCAATTCACTAATAATCTGGTTATACTTGTTAGCTTGCTTAGTAGCAGCAGACCATGCTTCTTGTTGTTCTAATTGCTTCTCGTTCTCGGCAGCACCCAAACCACGTGAACCAACATGAGAGTAATCTATTCCCCCTTCAATGGAGGCCAGTCCAGAAACAGAGTCAAATACGATATTATAATACTTTGACCATGCAGTTGATAAGCTCTGAATAAGTTTCTGGTCAATTTCAGCTTTAGCTTGTGCCATAGTTTTCCAGTTCTCAACATCTAAGCCATAGGCTTTACTTAAATCATCAAACAAGGACTTATTGTTATTTACAATCACGCCGAAAAACTCTTCATTACCAGAAAGTTTATACGCCATTGCTGATTTATACGCTATAGCATCATTATCATACGCAGTCTGCAATTGCGATATCATATTATCAGCATTAATCAACCCCTGTGTGTATTCATTCACAGCAGTGCGTAATTGAGGATACTGTTTAACAATAGATTCAAGTGATGAAAGTCCAATTAATCTAGTTTTCTTATACTGATCGGCAACGTCTTTAAGCAAATTATACTCGTCCTGAATATTTGAGGTTAAATCTGTAGACAAGGTATATCCATCTGCATAATCTTTTAATGACTTTACTGCATTCTCAGCATTGGTTCCCGTCTGAGACATGAGATCATTTAATTCAGAAAACGAAGAGATAATCTTTTCTGTTATGTTCCCTGAGTTAAGCAAGGAAATGTATTCCTCTATTTTGTCGATTGGTAGATTCGCAAATGCAGCAGAAAAGTTCAGTTTTTCAACATTCTTTCCCTGTTCAAGATATAATTTCTCTGCTTCGGTCGCACTACCAGCAGCCTGTGCAACTTCCAGCCATGCATCAATTTCTTCCTGTGTATTTATTGAATTATCCTTAAAGAATTGGGTAGGATCATAACCATTAAATTTTGCTTTTGCTGAATTAATAGCATTTTTATACTTTGTTGCAAGATCATCTGCATCTACAGATAATTTCAGCCGTAAACTGTTTGCATCAGCATCTGAGATATTCAATTGTGAAATAACATTATCTAATATTTCTTTGTATTTATTTACATAATCAGTAACATTCAAATCTTTTGCATCTAAGGCAAACAAACTATCAATTGCTGATTTCACCTTTTCATCAGTAGATATACCTTCCACCATGTCTATTATAGAAGACTTCACTTTTACAGCGTCATTTTCCAAATCATAGGCATTAAATCCATTTCTAATATATTCACTAATAAAGGATTTCTGTGAATTTGTTAGTGCGTCATATCCATTCACTAATTGAGGTATTTTCTGTAGGTACTCATCAATATAGCCAGAATCAATAGAAGCAAGTTCAGCATTTAAGGTTTGCCATTCCTGAATATATAACTTTAAGTTTTTAGCCTGGTCAGAGGTAGGATCTATATTTGCTTTTGCAAGTATTTCGTCCATATGCTTTGAGAAAGTATCAATATTCCTCTGCAAATACCCTTCAATATCTAAATCCATATCCGCATCAGCAACATTAAAGCCAAATGTTTTAAGCCAATCACTCTTGCCATTCATCTTTTCAAATGGACGAGAATTTGTATAATCATAAAATGCCTTTACTGATTCATCGTTAAATAGCTTTGCAGCCTCTTCACCGAAACGGGAAGCCTGACCTGAAACAGTTTCCAAATCATATGAACCAAATTGACCAGTAAAATCCATTCCAAGAAGTTCATTGCGCTCTGCAATTGCTCCCTCTCCAATAGTCTTTAAGTTGCTTGAAGAAGTGGACTTTTCTAATTCTAATTGACGTTCTCTCTCTAAAAGCTTAACTGTATCTGCTAAAGCAGTGTTTTTGTCAATGATTGCCTGATTCTCTGAATTATACCCCTTTACCAACGCAGGATTAATTGCAATCAGATCAGCAACCAAACCGCTATACTCCTTCATCTGATCCTTGGTGAGAGAGATGTTATTACCGTAATCGTCTACACCCTTGGATAATTCTGCAAATCTATTGCTTAAAGAGTCTAAAGAACTTTGATGCTCATTGATTGTAGAGATATTAGATTCAAGAGTTGACTTTAATTCATCGGCACTACTGATCGCAATCTCATTCCGGTGGATATAATCACTAATTCCTTTACCAACTTTTGTTATTGCAAATTGAACCGCCGCACCAATTCCAAATGAAATAGCAGCGTTTAAAGCAACCGTTTTCCATCTTAGTGCGTCAGTAGATATACCAGCCGCATTCAAGTATGCCTGATAACCTTTTAATGATGCAGGAGCGTCTTTGGAGCATGTAGAGAGGTAATCTTTTAATTGGGCATTGTTCTTGACAACGGAATCACCAAATTTATTTATGTCTACCTGCCCTAAATCTAACTTTTTATTCCAACCGTCTATCGCAGATGCAGCGTCCTCAAAATGCTTTTTCTGAGCCTTGATTGCAGTGAAGTCAACCCCCATAAAATTGCCTTGAACATCTACTTTTCTTGTCTCAGAATTGAATAACTGAGTTAGTCCGTAATCCTTGTTTAAAGCGGTAAGCGACGCATTCACTGCGCTTAAAAGTACCGGAAGCGCACCAACGGTTTCAGTTAATGTCTGAAAGCCTTGTATGGTGTTATCTAAAAATGAAATACCACCCTTGATATAATCCTGATTTGTCATAGAACCAACAAAGCTGTCCCATGTATTTTGTAATGCATTTAAACGTCCTTCCCACGAGTCAGCCGTTTTCATTGCTTCAGCAAGTGAACTTCCACTACCTTGTGAAAATTCAGTTAGCATCTTATTATAAGTGTCCCATCGGCTAAGTAAGCTGGACAGAGCGTTCCCCCAGTACTTGCCGCCTAAATCGGAAATTATTCCGGCTTTATCAGCGCTCTTTTCCGGAAGAGAGTTATATACCTTTGCAAGATCGCTTAATATTTCCATTGGGTTTCTCAAGACAGCGGCACCATTAGACACTTCTTCCATGGCTATTCCAACACTATGAAGTCTTTTCTCTACTTTCTTAAACGATTCTTCGTCAAATACTTCACCGTCAAACTCACCGGACACCTGTTGTAAATTCATTACGATAGACCTGAAGGCTCTACCCATTTGACTACCAGATAGCTTTGTACCAGCTACCATAGTCGCTGTTGCGGCAGTCAACTCATCAATTTGTACTCCTGCTTCTGCTGCAAAAGAAGCACTTACACGGGTAGCATCAGCAATATCCGTAAGTGTTGCACTGTTGCGGTTACTGATATAGTTTGCACCATCTAAAGCAGCAGTTAATTTTTCAACACTTCCACCATATTTATAAGCTGCATCAGTAGCCAGAAGATAATTATTAGCCATTTCTGCGGTCATATCACCAGCAGATTGTGCCAATACAGATAATTCACCTAATTCTTTAGCCAGGGAATCATATCCAGAACGTGCCATTTCACGAACACCTTCAAGATAATTGGAAGCGGTCTGTCCGTATTTACTGGCAATACCAAATGAGCTATCACCTAATTTCTTTAAGTTTTCACCGGCAATATTTGAAGTCTTTGCTATTTCAGTGAGAAGTGTAGACATTTCTTTGAGAGTAGAAACAGAATCCCTGGATTTCTGTATTCCAACAGTGGCAATTCCAAATATTGTTCCAACTCTTGTAGCTTTGCCTATTAAATCGTTAACCTTATCAGAGGTTGATTTACTTGCAAACCCTGTGGCTGTGACTTCAGATTTAAACAGTTTAAATTTTTCCGTAGCATAACGAAGAGAATCTTTGCTGTCAATATTACTGAATAGACTTCTTAAAGTATCAGCTTCACCAAGTAATACAGATGATTCGCTAATCTTACTGTTTTTAGTCAAATAAGTTGTCAACTGATTTTGTAATGTATCTTTTCTGATTTCAAAGTTGATTGGAATGGGTGTCTTAGATATTTCAGACTTTATATCTGTAAAAATCTTTCTTACTTTTAATTTTATCCCCTGTCCATTAATGTTTAAATCATTTATAGATACATTTTTCAACGCATCGTTGATAGCTCTTTGTGCCTGTTTACTATCAAAGGTGGTTTTAACCTTAACTGCTTTAACGTTGCTTTCTAGCTCTCTAATAATCGCATTTAATTGCTTTTTACTATCACCTTTAAGAAATGTTGCTGTAAGTCTCAGGGCATTAACAGTCTTCTCAATAATTTTTATATCCTGGTTGACCTGTTTTGTGCTTTTAGCATTATTCAAAGCTGCTATTAACTCAACCATAAAATCGTTATTTATCATATTTCCTCCATTTTTACACGTAAAAAGAGACCCTAATAATAGGATCTCTCAATTTATCAATCTCTTATTTAAAATTCTTTCTTGCAATAGTTGCATACCCGTTTAACTCTCCCGCTACCAAGAAAGCCGGTAAACAAACTGTAGCCTTTATTCATCAAGGTATATTCTTTGCTTCCACACTTGGGGCATCTTACTATAGGGGTCTTTTCTTCTGGATATTTGAATGCATCTGGGATATAGGTACGCAGGATATCTTTTACCACTTCAAGTCCACCAGGATTGTTTTCTGGCGGGGCTTTGAATTCTTTTATGAGTGTCAGTGCACTAGGATCGTTTGGCAACTTATCCCAAAGGCTAAAATCGCCATATTCAGGGTCTTTATAATAATACCATGTAATCCAGTCCTCATGTTCTTCTTCAGCCACATCGTCCATCTTACCGCCACAAACGGGACAAGTATCAATATTTCCCTGTTTTCCAAGCAAGAACATTTTATTAAAAGTCGAATTACATTGACTACATTTTATATTTTCATTTTCCATGGTCTACCCGCCTCCCCTTTCTTACATTTTACCATACAATCATATTTAGTCAACGCAGAATACCATTTAACATACTTTTAAATTTTGTTGCATTGGCCATTAGATTATCGTAGATTATTACAGCATCTTAATTTTTTTCAGAAGCATCTAGTTTTTCACATAGATGTGTAAATGAACGTTTTAAATCTCTATAATAATCTATGTATGCATCAAATAATTTATGTGTAGTTTCTCTCCGCTTAATAGCATTTGTACTGGATAATAAATCGGTAATCTTACTTTCTAATAATAGGTTCTTTTCGTCTGTTGGTAGTTTCATCAATGCTTGCATTACATTATTTTCATCATATCCCAACTTCTCTTCGTTCTTAATATCTCGATTTTCCGTTCCATTCTCTTCATAATTAAAATTATAATCTTTTTCCATTTTTCTTTCTCCTTGTCATTTTATAAAATTTCCACATCTCGATATCCTTCATCATGTAACTGTTCCATAGTAAATCTGTAATCTTTCCTATTATCATTTACCTTTTGCAAATAAATCGTATTCCAAACAACTGCCATAACTATGTAAATACACTCATCATATTTGATACAATCACCTTTATTAAGTTTCATGCAATCCCTCTTTTCTTCATGGTTGGGATTTCATACCCTGATATGGATTTGCTTGAGTTATTAACTCGTTTCTTCTCCTATCTTATTTTTATACTCAAAAATAGCCAGTCTATTGACTGATTC
>NZ_DAMAUN010000082.1:0-25392 GCF_032078915.1 Lacrimispora sp.
GCATCTGCATTAAAGCACACCATTCCTGGAGACTTCAACCTGGTAACCAGAGAAGACGTAGATACTCTGGCCGGCGGCGATGGTTCAGGACGTGTTCAGAGATAATCGATAAGAAATAGAGAAGGGGAGTCATTGGGCAATGACTCCCCTTTTAAAAAACTATGGAGGAAAGTTCAAGATGAGTGACAGACCTTTTGATTTACTGAGCCTTGGAGAATTATTGTTACGCTTGTCTCCAGAAGGTGTGGAACGGCTTGTCCGTGGAGATTCCTTTCAAAAACAGGTGGGCGGGGCAGAACTTAATGTAGCCGTAGGCGCAGCTCTTTTAGGGCTTCATACCGGCGTGGTTACCCAGCTTCCGTTTAATGATATAGGAAATTTTGTAAAGAGTAAAGTCCGTTCCTATGGAATCAGCGATGACTATTTTGTTTACGATAACAGCTCAAACGCAAGGCTTGGGTTATACTATTATGAATATGGAGCATATCCAAGGAAACCCAAGGTCATTTACGACAGAAAGAACAGTTCTTTTGTCCAGATCAGCACCTCTTCCTTCCCTGAGGAGATGTATACGGCAACTACCTGTTTCCACACCACAGGAATCACCCTGGCTTTGTGTGAAAATACCAGGAAGACAGCCATTGATATGATCAAAAAGTTCAAGCAGACAGGAACCATCATTTCCTTTGATGTGAATTTCCGCGGCAATCTCTGGACAGGAGAGGAAGCCAGAGCATGCATTGAAGAGATTCTTCCCTATGTGGATATTTTCTTCTGCTCAGAAGAAACGGCAAGACTGACCTTTAAGAAGGAAGGGACCGTTAAGGAGATGATGAAGAGCTTTACGGAGGAATATCCTATTTCCGTTGTGGCTTCCACCCAAAGGATCGTGCACAGCCCCAAGAGCCATACCTTTGGCTCCGTGATTTACGATGCTTCCAGAAAAGAATATTACGAGGAAGAACCATACCACAACATTGATGTTGTTGACCGGATCGGCAGCGGAGATGCTTATATTGCAGGTGCTCTTTATGGACTTTTGAGCAGCGGAGGGGACTGCATGAAGGCGGTCCAGTACGGCAATGCAACCGCAGCTTTAAAGAATACCATACCAGGAGATCTTCCTACTTCAGATTTAAGTGAGGTTAATACCGTTATAAAAGACCATAATGACAAGGGACCTCAGAGCGAGATGAGCAGATAAAATAAATGTAATACCGGCAGATGAGGCAGGATTTCCAGGAATCCTGCCTCATTTGCATATCCAATTCTGTGATTGACAAATTACAGCTGCAGGGCACAAATCCGGCTTTCCTATTTAAACCTTTAAATATATAAAATCACTAATAAAAAATGAATTATATAAAATTTGATTAAAATATTGACAAATAAATAAAAAGGATATATATTAAAGTTGTACATAATAGTGTATATTTTTTTATGAATTTAATTTAAACGATTAAATAGATCGTCTATGGCTGATGGATATCAATACCAATCGGCCTATATTAAAAAAAGTTATTTAATCGTTTAAATAAAAAATAAAATAATTTATTGGAGGGTTTATTATGGGAAGAAAGAAATTACTGGCATTGCTTCTGTCAACAGCTGTGGTATGTGGTTCATTAGCCGGCTGCGGCGCCAAGGGAACAGAAAAGCCGGAAGGGACTGTAGCCGGAAGTACTGAGACCAAGGCAGGGGAAAGCAGTAAGACAGATTCAGCCGGAGCAGGAAAGAAGGTAACCATTGCGGTCTGGAATGAGCCGAGTAAAGACGAAGCTCTTAATATGTATTTACAGGCTGAAAAGGCAACAGGTATTGACGTGGAAGTGACAGTGATCCCGGAAAGCGATTATTCCTCTAAATTGAACCAGATGGTTTCAACCGGGAATGATTCCGTTGACATCTATGTGATCTGGGAAAATGACATTGCTAACTTTGCCCAGGTAGGGGGAATTATTCCCCTTGATGATCATCTGGCCAAGTCCACAATTAAAACGGATGATTTTATTGATGCGGTAGCAAAGCTGTCTGAAGGCCTTGGCGGCACTTACGGTTTGCCATGGTGTGCGGCTACGGAAGTCCTGTATTACAACCAGGAAATGTTTGATGCAGCCGGCATTGCCTACCCGACGAATGACTGGTCTTATGCAGATTATAAGGCGGCTGCAGAGAAGCTTACCAAAAAGGCGGCTGACGGCAGGACAGAGGTATATGGAAGCACTCTTCCCAATACCCAGACCTGGTGGGCGGGGATCGGCGGTGCAGGAGATCAGGTTTTTGACCCGGCCAAGGGCCAGATGGTGATCGGTGACGGTGCGGTTTCTTTTGTCTCTGATGTGGCACAGATGGTCAAAAACGGCACCATGCCGGAGCCTTCTTCCGATACTGCAGATCTTTTTGCAGCCGGAAAAGCGGCTATGAGCTGGCAGGGAAGCTGGAATATCGGAACTTATGGCGGCGGTCTTGCCTTTAACTGGGATATAGCCTCAATTCCTACCGATAAACTGAAATATAACACGCTACATACCGGTTTTTACAGCATTAATGCAAATAGTAAGAATCAGGATTCCGCGTTCAAGGTAATTGAATACCTGATGGGAGAGGAAGGGCAGGCCATTAACTCTAGGGCAAGCGGCAATCCTTCTGCAATCAAATCCATAGCAGAAAAAGGTGACTGGAAGGTGGAGAGCGTAACTACAATAGAAAACTGGGACGCCATAACAGACTCCTTAAAAGCCGGCGTATTTGGATATACATGTTTACCCTCCGGTGTGACCAACAATGCGGTCAGTGAATTTAACTCAGCAGTATTAGGACAGAAAACTCCGGAAGATGCGGTTAAGAATGCTTCCCAGTATGCAAAGGAGACGATTGGCTATTAAGCTTTCATAAGGCCAGATGAAATCATTAAGCCAGGTACAGGAGCGGCCGCAGATCAGACGGAAAGCGGAAGAGAAGCGGCCGCAAAGGATAGATCATTTGTGCCTTTAATCGAAAGGATCGTGAATGCTATGAATAATGAGAAAAGGAAGCCGAAAATCAAGAAGAAGCTTATGAATCATCTGACTGCATATGCTTTTTGTGCCCCATGGTTTATAGGATTTATATGTTTTACCTTATTTCCCATCGTTTTTATGTTTGCAGTGAGTTTGACAAACCGGAAATTAAACGGCATTTCAAATTTTGTAGGATTGGCAAATTACGTAAATATGGTTCAAAGCCCTACCTTTTGGAATTCCATAAAAGTGACCTTGTTTTTTACGGTTGTTATGATGGTGGTAACTACGATCTGGGCAGTGATTCTTGCTATGCTGTTGAATTACAAACAGAAATTAAACGGCATATTCCAGTTCTGTTATTTTCTTCCCTCCGTTATACCGACGGTTGCACTGGCGTATACATTCCGCACCATTTTCGGAAAGGAGGCAGGTCTTTTAAATGCCATAATTTCACAGCTGACTGCAAGAAATGTCATGGTGAACTGGCTGTATGACAAACGCACCATTTATCTTGCTGTATTTTTTATTACCTTGTTTACATACAACACCGGACAGATGATGCTGATCTTCCGCTCAGGCTTAAATGATGTTCCCAGGGAACTTTATGAAGCGTGTGACATTGACGGTGCAAGCCCTTTCCGGAAGTTTTTCGGCATAACGCTTCCCATGATCTCCCCTATTGTGCTGTTTAATGCGGTTATGGGCTGCATCAGCGCGCTTAACGGTTCCTTTGCACTGCTTTATCCGTTGACAGGGGAAAGCGGGGATCCTAACGGGATGACCCAGGTTTTAAGCCTTTTGATCTATAAGGAAGCTTTCAGCAATATGAAGGTAGGATATGCCTGCGCCCTGTCGGTGGTTCTGTTTCTGATTGCCTGCGGCTTTGGTATCGGCATATTTGCAGTATCAAAAAAACTTGTCTATTACGAAACTTAAGGAGGATCCCATGAATTCAGCAAAAGCAAAGAAAAGGGCAGGCAGGATTCTGATTTTTATTTTTAAGATTCTTGTTGCTGTTATCATGTTTTCTCCAATCATATGGGTGTTTTCGGGAGGTTTTAAAAATTTAACAGAGTTCACCACCTCTTCTGATATTATCCCTAAGAATGTGACCCTGGAAAACTTTAACTACATTTTCTTTCATTCCAACTATTATTTATATGTACGAAATACCGTTTTATTAATGGCAGGAACAACGCTGGGGACTTTAATATCTTCTTCCTTTGTAGCCTATCCTCTTGCAAGAATGGAGTTTCCCGGGAAGAACTTAATATTTTCATTGATCGTGGGAACGATGATGATTCCGGGTATTGCACTGATTATTCCCCAGTACATTATGTTTGGGAAGATCGGCTGGCTTGATTCCCTTTTCCCCATGATCGTCCCGTCATTTTTTGCTTATCCCTATAATGTATTTCTTTTCCGGCAGTTTTTCCGGTCTATCCCAAAGGAGCTGGATGAGGCAGCAACCATAGACGGCTGCAGCAAGCTGGGCGTGTTTTTTAAAGTGCTGATGCCTCTGTCAAAATCCACCTTTACCACAATCGGCGTGCTGTCCAGTGTATTCTGGTGGAATGAGCTGACCCAGCCGGTGTTCTATATTAACAGTGACAAGTGGAGAACGCTGACCATTGCATTAATGACTACATTTATGTATACTTCTGGTAATGCATTCGTTATTAACTGGCCGTCAATTATGGCAGCATCATCTCTTATGATTCTGCCCCCAATGCTTCTTTACCTGTTTGGTTCCAGATTTCTGGTTGAAGGGATCAAAACTTCCGGTTTAAAAGGATAGGGAAATGGGCTGCCATGAAGTGATGGATAAAGGAACGGAAAAAGAGGAAAGAGGGAGTATGACCATGACATTAAAAGAAATTGCTTCTATGGCCGGTGTATCCGTAGCAACGGTATCATATGTGCTCAATAATACGGCTCAGGTTAGTGAAGAGACAAGAAAACGGGTAGAAAAGATCATAAAGGAAACAGGATACCGGTCCAATATCCTGGCGAAAAGTCTTCGGACCAATGAATCGTTCTTGATCGGAGTGATTGTTGAAGACATTACTGTCTGGCATACGGCCCATATCATTGATGGGATCAATGAAATTGCAGAAGCTAGAGGATATAATACCATCTTAAACAATTTAAGGCTTCTCAGCAAGATAGAATCCCAGTTTGAACATATTTCAAATTTTCAGAAGGACATCGACAAGGCGGTGGATGTTTTAATTGGAATGCAGGTGGATGGCATTATTTATGTGGGGATGCATGACCGTAAAATAAGCCATGTGCTTCATGATATAAAAAAACCGGTGGTATATTGTTACTGCTATACGGATGGGGAAGGATCCTCGGTCCGCTACAGCAACGAGAAAACGGTTTATCAGATGACACAGATGTTAATAAGCAATGGACACAAGGAGTTTGGGGTGATCAACGGGCTTAAGGGATCAGAGCCTGCTGCCCTCCGGTTTAAAGGCTTTCAGAGAGCCTTGGACGAGGCAGGGCTAGAATTAAAGCCCGAGAACATTGTATGCGGAAACTGGAAGTACCGGGAAGGAAAGGAGGCAGCCGGAAAGCTTCTTAATAAAAAGAACTTTCCAACTGCGATCGTAGCGATGAACGACGATATGGCAGTGGGGGTTTATGACGCTGCGAGAGAGCTGGGACTTAAAATTCCAGACGACATTTCAGTAACGGGTTTTGACAATGGAGATATTGTCCAGTATGTGACTCCAAGAATCACCACAGTGGAAAGGCCTCTTCAGGAAATGGGATACCGTTCCATGGAGCTGTTGCTGGAAAGCATTCATGGAACCAGTGTGGGAGATGTAAACATCACCCTGCCCTGCGCCCTGATCGAAGGAGAGTCGGTAAAGAATCGGAACGAATCTGCGGTTTATGAATAAAAACTAATTGCTGAGTGAGGAAAAGATATGGAAGCTGGTAAGTTGACAACAGTGGATTTAAAAAGCATTATAATCAATGATCCATTCTGGAACAGATATATTGATCTGGTGGATAATGTTATATTACCCTTTCAATGGGAGCTGATCAATGATCAGGTAGAAGGGGCCGAAAAAAGCTATTGTATCAGAAATTTCCGGATTGCCTGCGGCGATGAAAAGGGAGATCACAAGGGCATGGTATTTCAGGATACGGATGTTGCCAAATGGCTGGAAGCCGCCGCCTATTCCCTCGCAAAAAAGAAGAATCCGGAATTGGAAGCCGCTGCTGACAGCGCCATCGATTTAATTGCCAGAGCCCAGTGTGAAGATGGATATTTGAATACGTATTACACAATTACAGGCAAAAGGCGGTGGTCTGACCTGTTTGAAGGTCACGAGCTTTACACCGCAGGACATATGATCGAAGCGGCAGTTGCTTATTATGAAGCAACGGGCAAGGAGAAATTTCTTCATGTGGTTTGTAAGTTTGCCGATTACATGTGCAAGGTATTTGGCAGGGAAGAGGAGAAAATCCATGGCTATCCGGGGCACCCGGAAGTGGAGCTGGCCCTTGTAAAGCTTTACCGGGTGACAAAAATGACAAAATATCTGGAATTGGCTGATTTTTTTGTACGGACCAGAGGGGAAAGACCTTGTTATTTTTTAAACGAAGACTGTATCAAGAATCAGAATTTCATCTTTCCGGAATTTAAAGATTTTGACCTGGATTATAACCAGTCCCATATGCCATTGAAGGAACAGGAAACAGCGGAAGGACATGCGGTGCGGGCAGTTTATTTATACAGCGCCATGGCTGACTTGGCTTATGAATATCAGGATAAAGAACTGTTAAAACAGTGCGAAACCCTGTGGAACAATATTGTGGAAAAAAGGATGTACATCACCGGAAGCATTGGTTCTGCATCCTATGGGGAGAGATTTACCACGGATTATGATCTGCCGAACAATTCAAACTATTCGGAATCCTGCGCCACAGTGGGGCTTGCCATGTTTTCCAACCGGATGTTTCGGATCACAAGGGATGGAAAATATATGGATATAGTAGAAAAGGCATTATACAACACCCTTTTGGCGGGAATCGCCCTGGATGGAAAGCATTTCTTTTATGTCAATCCTTTAGAAGTGGTTCCGGAGATCGCAGAGAAGAATCCGACGTACCGCCATGTGAAAACCACAAGGCAGCTTTGGTTTGGCGTCGCCTGCTGTCCGCCTAATATTGCAAGGACCCTGGCTTCCCTTGGCAATTATATGTATGCTTCCGAGCAGAACACGGTATACGTGAACTTATTTATCGGCAGCAGGATTCAAACCGGCCTGTCCTCCGGCCGTGTGGAGCTTCTACTCAGTTCTGATTATCCGGTAAAAGGCGATGTAACACTGGAGATCATTCCGGAAAGAGACGGACAGGAGTTTACCGTAGGGATCCGGAGACCGTCCTATTCCGGCAAAGCAGAACTAAGTGTCAATGGTGTTAAGGAAGCCGTTTGCCTGGAAAAAGGATACATATACTTAACTCGAAAATGGAAGGCAGGAGATAAGATCACAGTGGTTTTTGATGTTTCTTTCCGCTTTGTAAGATGCAATCCCAGGGTACGTGACAACATCGGGAAGGTCTGCCTGATGAAAGGGCCTATGGTGTATTGTCTTGAGGAAGCGGATAACGGCAAGTATCTGGCTTCAGACATCATGGACAGTTCGGTGCCGCCTAAGGAAGAGTTTGACGAATCACTGCTTGGCGGAACCATGTGCGCCGGACTGGAAGGCATACGCATTGATTACTCCAGGGTAAGTGATTCCCTCTATGAGGAAGAAAGACCTTCTTATATTAATGATACGTTTAAAGCGATTCCTTATTGCTGCTGGAATAACCGGGGCAAGGGTGAAATGATTGTGTGGATGCGTGAAAAGTAATTATGGGCAATAAAAAAGAAGATCCGGCAAAGGTAACAGGCCGGATCTTCTTTTATTGTAATAATAATCATTATCTAATTTCCGCATTCAATGCTGATCTCATTGAATTTATCTAAAATGTGTTCCACATCCATGTTGGACTTTTCGTCCCCTTCTGTATCAATGATGGCATTTCCCTGATGCATCATCAGCAGGCGGTTTCCATATTCTACGGCATACCGAAGGTTATGAGTGACCATAATGGTGGTCAAATGCTTTTCCTTTACAATCTTATCTGTCAGCTCCATGATGTTCTCGGCAGTTTTCGGATCCAGGGCAGCGGTGTGCTCATCCAAGATCAGGAACTCAATGGGAGTCATGGTGGACATGAGAAGAGCCATGGCCTGCCTCTGGCCGCCGGAAAGAACGCCCACCTTTACGTGCAGCTTATCCTCTAAGCCAAGGCCCAGGAAACGAAGCTGCTCCCTGTAATAGGTTATCCGCTGCTTGTTGGTGCCGGGAAGAAGATTAAAGGGCTTTCCCTTGGTATCAGCCAGAGCCATATTCTCAAGGATGGTCATATTGGGGCATGTGCCCATAGCCGGGTTCTGGTAGACTCTTCCGATCCGGCGCTGGCGCTTAAATTCCGGCATGTTGGTGATGTCGACGCCGCCTACAAGGATAGAACCGCTGTCCAAAGGAATGCTTCCGCAGATGATGTTTAGCATGGAAGTCTTACCGGAGCCGTTGCTTCCTACCACAGATACGAACTGCCGGTCTTTAATGGTAAGATTAAAATCCTGGAACAGGCACATCTCATTGACCGTTCCCTGGTTGTAGTATTTATTGATGTTTTGAAGTTCAAGCATGTTGTTTCACCTTCTTTTCCCTGCCGTTGCTGAGCACCAGAATAGCCAGGAACAGCACTGATGTGATCAGTTTTAAATCCGATGCTTCCATTCCAAGATAAATGGCAAAGGACACGCAGGCTTTGTAAATGATAGAGCCGATAATGACTGCGGTGGTGGATTTCACAAACCCGACCCGTTTAAACAGCTTTGTTCCAATGATTACATTGGCTAGACCGATCACAATGGTACCCGTTCCCATACTGATTTCAAAAAAACCTTTTTGCTGGCAGTATACGGAACCGGCCAGAGCAGCCAGGCCGTTTGCAATGGCAAGGCCGATGATCTTTACCATGCCTTTGTCCTTGGCAAGAGAGGTAACAAGGGTTTCATTGTCACCCACAGCTCTTAACAAATAGCCGGAACGGGTCTTTAGATAATGATCAAGCAAAAGCTTAACGATCACCACGATGACCGCTAATATAATCACAACGCTGATATCTGCAAGCTTCCCGGGAAACAGTCGGTTTACAAAACTGTTTTCAAAGATGGAATCATTATTAAAAAATGGGACATTGGACTTTCCGGCTACCCTTAGGTTCACAGAATAGAGGGCAGTCATGACAATGATACCTGACAGAAGATCCCGTACCTTCAATTTAACATGGATGAAGCCGGTGATGCATCCGGCCAGGGCACCGACGGCAAAGGCAATAAATAGCGTTGCCACCGGGTTTATTCCGGCCAGGATCATGGTAACGGTAATTGCGCCTCCCAAAGGGAAGGTTCCATCCACAGAAAGATCCGGAAAATCCAGAATCTTATAAGTGATGTAAACGCCCAGCGCCATAATGGCATAGACCAGGCCTTCTTCCAAAACGCCAAGTATGATTGACATGGTTTAACTTCCTCCAATTATATTCCTAGTATTTAACTTAAGCAGGTAGGTTCGCGTATTGCGGATATCCGATTGACTACTAGTGGGCAATCTCTGTAAAAATTTCAGCAGCGGAACCGGTAAGCTCTGAGGGAAGGGTAATCCCCAGGTTCTCGGCAACCTTTGAATTTCCGTAGAATGCGGCTTCCTTGATCACTTCAAAGTTGATTTCGCTTGCTTTTGCTTCACCCTTTAATACCTTTGCGGCCATTTTACCGGTCTGCCTGCCTAAATCCACATAATCAAGACCAATGGAAGCCAGACAGCCGATCTTTACCTGTTCTACTTCACTGCCGAATACCGGTATGTTTTTCTTTCCGGCCTTATCCAGGATCAGCGGAAGAGAGCTTACTACGGTGTTATCCGTTAAGTTGTTTAAGCAGTCAACCTTTTCCAGAATGCTGTCAGTTGCCAGGGGGATATCAGCAGTTGCGGACACCGGGCCTTCTACAATTTCAAAGCCATAGGAAGCGGCTGCAGCCTTATATTCCTTGATTGCTGTTTCTGAGTTTACCTCACTGGTGCTGTAAAGGATGCCGATGGTCTTAGCATCGGGAAGAATCTTACGGATCATTTCCAGTTGTTTTTCCACTGGAAGCTTATCGCTGGTTCCGGTGATTTCTCCGACCGGAGTTCCATCCTCATTAGCCAGAGCTGCTGCGACCGGATCTGTAACTGCCGTGAAAATGACAGGAACGTTGGCTTTTTTTGCTCCGCTATAGGCAGACTGAGCCATTGGGGTAGCAATGCCGCAGATCAAATCCACTTTTTTTGAAAGGAAGTTATTCACGATCTGGCTTGCGGTCCCTCCGTCAGCCTGTGCATTTTCATACATGACGGTTAAGTTTTTCCCTTCCTCGATCCCTTCTTCTGCAAGGCCCTGTAAAAAGCCTTCCCGGCAGTTATCAAGGGAACCGTGCTCTGCAAACTGTCCGACACCGATGGTATAGGCTGTGCCGTCTGAAGCATTATCAGCCTCAGTACCAGAAGATGCCTGGGTTGTGGAATTATTATCAGCAGGTTTTTCCGGAGCTGCCTTGGAAGAACAGCCGGAGAGTGCGGCAGCTGCCACAGCAGCCAGTAACAGGGTTTTGATCGATTTTTTCATAATATTTCCTCCTTAAGATGGTTTCCGTTGACAAGAAGAGGGAACGGATATCCTGAAAATAAAAAAAGTCCCAAGTACGCAAAAAAACGTACTTGAGACGAATCATACAATCCGCGGTGCCACTCAAATTGACTTTATTAAAGCCCACTTTTCATATACTAACATATATGCCACGAGAAATAACGGTTGTGGTCTCCGTCAGCCCCTACTGGAACAATGGTTCGGGGCCGCCCTCAAAAGTCCATTCAGCTATCAGCTTTATACCGCACTCGCACCAACGGCGGCTCTCTGAAATATTGCCTGGAAAGCTTACTCTTCTTTTTCAACGGTTTATTTTTATTTCATTTAAACAGTATATTAATACGTCTGTATGGATTTGTCAACTGTTAATTAGAAAAAGTCAGAAATTGCCTGTCTGCCCAAAAGGAGTGGCAGCAGGGTTTCGTTAAGCACCTGACGGTTGTTTTTTTACTTCCCCTGGGTTACAATGGAGACAAGGAATTCCTGGCCTGACTGCCGGTAAGTTCATATGTCACATATGGATGGGAAAGGTGATAACCGAGTTTTTCCGCTAAAGCTACAGAACGTAAGTCATGAGCGTCCCAGCTTGGATAAACATTTCGTTCCAGGCATTCAAGAATCAATTTGGCGCCGCATACTGTCGCTAGTCCCTTGCCTCTATAATCCGGTCTTGTATCGATTTCTATTTCAATACCATTATTATAAACAGCATAAGGGGAGGCGCCTGCCACCAATTCACCATTGTGTAATATTGATACACCGAATGCCCGGCGCTGATAGTCATCATAATCGTTAAACTGAGAACATAAATCCACGGACCATGCTTCCTTTCGGGCTAAATCATATACTTCCCTGTCGATCATCCGAAGCTCATAACAATCATCGAGGGAATTAATGAAAGAAGCCAGTCTTGCTTTATCAAAAACATCTGGTTCCTTTTTAATTGCATAGCGAAATATTTTGTTTACTCGCCCATCAAAAAAATTCCCGATCAGTGCTTCCCAAGTATTATCTTTCGGTATGAGCAGCTTTTCTCCTTTTATATCATGAAATAGGGCGGTATTTGGCTGGCCTGCGAAAAAACAGAAATCACCGATTTCAATCATTGCAGACGCGGGATTTTTTTCATTATCTAAGACAATATTTCCCATATGACCCTGCAAACATGACCATATTAGAGCTTCTTCCCAATCATAAAACATGGCTGCAACATTGCTGTGCATTTTAATCACCTTACTTTCTGACCAAAGCTAATATAAATTATTTTTATATCAACTTACATTGTTATCGAAAAATTATACTATATAAATTAACTTTCATCCATACATTTCTTTTCTTTTGCCTGCTGAGGAAATTTTACTTTCTGAAAGTGGAAGCTATTTTTTAAATCGATTTGGGAAAAGGATTTATGAGAAAACGGCCAATAGCAATCCTGTCAGAGCGAATAAAAAATCAATAGGTTATAAGAATTTGCGGACTTTCTATACAGATAGTAGCCAAGCTACAACCATTACATCTGCAACAACCTTCGTGTATTCAACAAATTATAAGGATTAGGTGAGAACTATGAGAGACAAACTAATTGGTATGTGGGGGTATATTTTAATAATAGCGGGGATGATACTTGCAGAAAGAAAATCAACCGGCGCTGCATGGGGAAATATAATCAAATCTGAATTTTGGACAATAATTCTTGTGGTGATTATAGGTATTATAACAGAAGAGGCAGTTAAATATTATAAAAGAAATAAAAGATTGGGAAAGAAATAAAAGATTTAGAAATAAAAAAATCATTGAGTCAGATCATCAAATTCAGGCCGCTATATCTTATGGCAGCCTGAATACTTTTCTTATTGTAAAGTGAAGAGATGGCTTTAAATTAAAAATAATTCTGCAAAAATGTGAAGAAAAATAATATGCTTATAAGTGCAAATGTGTTAAACTATAAACACTATTCATTATCGGAGGTTTGTCCATGAAAAAGTTGTTAATCGTAGTAGATATGCAAAGGGATTTTATCGACGGCTCCCTGGGAACGCCGGAGGCGGTGTCTATCGTTCCTAAGGTAAAAAGAAAAATAGAGGAATATCAGGCAGCAGGAGATGAGGTGATCTTCACCCTGGATACCCATGAGGAGAATTATCTTAATTCCCAGGAGGGGAAAAAGCTTCCGGTCGTTCATTGTGTCAGAGGAACTGCCGGATGGGAGCTTGATGATTCCTTAAAGGAATTTCAGGGAATACGTTTTGAAAAAAACACATTTGGAAGCTCAGTGCTTGGAGAATATGTGACAGAAAGAGAATATGAATCCATTGAACTGGTGGGTTTATGTACGGACATCTGCGTAATTTCCAATGCCCTGCTGGTCAAAGCTTTTCTTCCTGAGACTCCGGTGCTGGTGGACTCCTCCTGCTGTGCGGGTGTGACTGTAAAAAGCCATGAAAATTCACTGGAGGCTATGAAGATGTGCCAAATCGAAGTTTTATAGAATCAATAAAAATACCGGGTTGAACTTAAGTTCTCCCGGCATTTTTGTAATCAGACATAAATGCATGACTGGTCTGTTTTATTTCATCAATCTCTCTAAATCCTGATAAAAGCCCGGATAAGAGATATTCACGCATTCTGCGCCTAAGATTTCTGTTTCCCCTTCCGCACAAAGCCCGGTCACTGCAAAGGTCATGGCGATCCGGTGATCCAGCTTGCTGTCTATGACAGCACCGTGAAGAGGCTTTCCGCCTTTGATGATCATGCCATCCTCTGTTTCCCTGGCGTCGGCTCCCATGGCAGTTAAATTCCTCACCATCACCTCAATACGGTTGGATTCCTTTACCTTTAATTCCGCCGCATCCTTGATGATCGTTTCACCCTCTGTAAAGCAGGCCATGGCTGCGATCATGGGAAGCTCATCGATGAGAGTAGGGATGATGGCTCCGCCGATAGTAATGCCGTGCAGAGAGCCGGATTTTACCAGAATATCCGCAGTAGGTTCCCCGGAATCCGTATTTACCTCCAAGAGAGTGATATCTGCTCCCATATCCCGGCAAACGTGAATGATCCCGTCCCGGGTTGGGTTAATGCCTACATGCTTTATCAGTATTTCTGAATCCGGAATCATCAGGCCTGCAGCAATAAAGTAAGCAGCAGAAGAGATATCCCCCGGAACAACGATCTTATTCCCGTAGAGTTCCTCGGCGGGAGCGATGCAGGCGGTGGTTCCTTCTGTTCTCACGTTGGCTCCAAAATATTTCAGCATGATTTCCGAATGGTTTCTGGATACATAAGGTTCCGTCACCTTTGTCTCGCCCTCTGCATACAGTCCGGCTAATAGTAGGCAGGATTTTATCTGGGCGGAAGCTACCGGGCTTGTATAATGGATGCTGTGAAGCTTTTTACCGGTTATGGAAAGAGGAGCGCAGCCATTTTCCTTTACGCTCTTTATGTCAGCCCCCATTAAGGATAACGGCTCCATAATGCGCTTCATAGGCCGTTTTTGAATGGATTCGTCACCGGTTAAGGTTACGTCAAAATCCTGGGCAGCCAGAAGACCCGAGATCAGGCGGGTGGTGGTTCCGCTGTTCCCGCAGTCTAAGATTGTATCCGGTTTTTTTAAGCCCCGGAGTCCATTGCCATGGACAATGACAGTGTCATGGTGGTTTTCAATCAGAATTCCCATTTTCTTAAAACAGGAGATGGTGGAAAGGCAGTCAGCTCCCTGGAGAAAGTGGCTGATTTCCGTGGTTCCTTTTGCAATAGAACCAAACATCACGCTGCGGTGAGAGATGGATTTGTCACCTGGTATGGTTAGTTCGCCCTTTAAAGGGGAGGCTTTTGTGAATTTCATAAGAATCCTCTCTTTTAATTTGAAATTAAATCGTAGTGATACCGTTCCAGCTGTTTCCATGCGTTGTCCATGGTTTCTTTGTCATAAAACGCAATCCTTAAAGTACCCTCTCCGTGCTCCCGGTTGTGGTTGATGCCGATGTTCTTAATGCTGATGCCCTTAGCGGCCAGGATGACGGATAAGGTGGAGATAGCGCCTACTTCGTCAGCCATATCCACCGTGAAGGAATAATCCGGAGCAATGAGGCCCGGTACCTTTTCTGAAAAAGAGTTGCGGTAATCCCTGGAGGTTTCAAATAGCTGGTAAATCGATTGTTTGTCATTTGCCTTAAGCTCACCCAGGACCTGACTTAAGGAGGCAATATAGCGTTCCAGGATCACAGAAAGATTCTGGTTGTTTGTCATACAGATCTGTTCCCACATTTCCGGAGAGGAAGAAGCGATTCTTGTAATGTCCTTAAAGCCTCCGGCAGCAAGCCGTTTCATAAGCCCTTCTTCATTATCGGAAGCCCCTACAAGGTTCACCAGACTGGAGGCTACGATATGGGGCAGATGACTGATTGCTGCGGTGATAAAGTCATGCTCTTCATAATTGAGGACGAGGGGAATGGAGCCGATCATGTCTGCGATCCGCACCAGACGGCTTACTTGTTCCTCTGTAGAAGCCTGGGTAGGAGTAATGATATAATAAGCATTCTCAAGCAAATGGTCGGTAGAGTTCTCATATCCGGTCTTTTCCGAACCGGCCATTGGGTGCCCTCCCACAAACCTGCTTTCCATGCCAAGACGGCTTACTTCCTCATGAATATCCGTCTTGGTGCTTCCTACGTCGGTAATGATGGCGCCAGGCTTTAAGAAGGGCTGGATTTCTGACAAATACTTTGCGTTGTACTCCACAGGAGTACAAAGGAAGATAAGATCGCATTCCCGGAGTTCTTCTCCGATTCCGTCTAAGATGACATCAACGATCCCGTCTTCCTTTGCCTGCAAAAGCCTGGAACGGGTGCGCATGTAGGCCATGATTTTTGTATTCGGTTCTTCACGCTTGATCCCTCTGGCGATAGAACCGCCGATGAGACCAAGCCCGATAAAGGCAATGGTGGCATCGCTCATTAACATGTCCTCCCCGCAAGCTTGGCGTAAGGTTTTAATTCATCGATCAAATTATCAAACTGTTCAAAGGTCAGAGACTGTGGGCCGTCGGACAGGGCGCAGGCTGGGCATGGATGAACTTCCACGATGATCCCGTCAGCACCTACTGCTATGGCAGCCTTGGAGATCGGCTCAATATAAGCCCGTACTCCGGTGGCGTGGCTTGGGTCAATGATGATTGGAAGGTGGCTCTTAGCGCGGATAACCGGTACGGCACTGATATCCAGGGTGTTTCTGGTAGCGGTCTCGAAGGTACGGATCCCCCGTTCGCAAAGCACGATATTTGTATTTCCTTCAGAAGCGATGTATTCTGCGGCATTCAGCCATTCATCAATGGTAGCGGACAGGCCTCTCTTTAACAGAACCGGGATGCCAGCCTTTCCTGCTTCTTTTAAAAGCTCGAAATTCTGCATATTCCGCGCACCGATCTGGATCATGTCCACATATTTTACGGATGTTTCAAGAGCCCGCAGGCTTGTGACTTCGCAGACAATGTTAAGCCCGGTGGCTTCCCTTGCTTCTTTCATGTATTTCAGACCTTCCTCTTCAAGACCCTGAAATGCATATGGAGAGGTTCTGGGCTTATAGGCTCCGCCGCGCAGGAACTGGGCGCCTGCTTTTTTTACTGCAAAAGCAGTTTCAAGTACCATATCGTGATTTTCTATGGCGCATGGACCTGCCATTATGGTGAGATGGCCTGGTCCGATTTTTGCATTTCCAATGGTTATAACGGAATCTTCCGGATGAAATTTTTTATTCACCAGCTTGTAGGTTTCGGTCACGGCAACGATCTTGTCAACACCTTCTAACATCTCGATGTTTGCGCCCTGGAGTTTCGTCTTATCGCCTACAACGCCTACGATTGTTACTTCTGTCCCTTTTGATAAATGAGCCTGAAGTCCGTTTGATTCGATTAAGTCTTTTATTTTACCAACAGCTTCCTCAGAAGCGTTAGGCTTCATAATAATGATCATGTTTTTTATGTCCTCTCTTTTGCAAATATATCCCCCATTGTAATCCATTGCAGGAAAGTTGTCAACGCTTTTACACGTTAAACTTCGACGCTTTAACGCAAATTATTATCTGGAAAGGGATTCAGGTATATATAGCAAAGCATAATAGTGGAATACTTGAAGTATTAGGTAAGCTGCCGCATGTGGCACTGGTAGAGTATATGGCCCATGTTGCAATAAGGATTGTTCAGCTTCAGGAATTGGGATCGATGATGAGCGGGTCGTGAGCATTGTGAATATGAAACTTGAACGGGAGTTTATGCGGATACGTGAAGCGATTTAAACCCGTATTTGATGAATTAATGAACATTGGAAACTTAATATTGATAGTTGGTTTTTTGCCAGAAATCAGGAATTGGGATTTTCGGAAGGAGGACACTATACTAGCATCAATCGAAGCGCAGAAGAAAAGGAACTCTATTTAGAGTCCCTTGATTCACGGATTGCATTCTTCACTGCTTTTTTAATAACAAAATACAAAATCAAAAAGAACAATATTGGGCCGACAATTATAAGTAAAAGATTGATAAAAGTTACAAATCCGTCAAATAGTAAATTGGTATCCATAGTCTGCACCTCCTTATACATCATCAAGTATACCATTATTATGGTAAATGATGAATAGAAATTTGGGAGGTAAGCGGCTGAATCAGTAAAATTAGATTTTACAGAAGTAAGAAACCTAACTATGGTACACGACAAGAAGCTGATTGTAAAGGTTAAATGATTCCACTGTAAGATCTGCCAGGAATGCATAAAAGGCGTTGGAAGGCTGATACCTAATTGGAGGTAATTCTAGGTTTAGGACCTTCACCCGGAGGCGTATAAAATGGATCAATATAATCGCTATTTGTTGCGGTTTTCGAACGATGATCTGTATGGGTGGCATTTTTATTACTAGCATTATTGTCTGCAGCACTACCCTGTTTGTTGGAAGATATATCTTTGCTGTTCAAGATTGATGCTCCTTTCGCTTTTTAGTAGTGTCTGCAGAACAAAAAATAATATGCAAAATGTTAAAGATTTAGCTCAATGGATCAGGAAGGAATGAGCGAATCCCAACTTGCTTAATCGAATCCATGATAATGAGTGATGGTTAACACTTTCAGTTGCGGGAGCTGAGTCCCATATTTGCCGGCGTTAACCAATCAACCTCGCTTTTACTTTTGTTTTTGGTACTGAAACGGTACTATAAAATTCAACAGGTGAAATATAAATGAGATTTATGATAAGAAAACATAATAAACAATACATAAAAACGCAAAAATAAGTCTTAAAAATAATTTGGAGTTGTGTTAGAATAAAACCATAACAGCAGAAGCAATAGTTTTTCCGCGTGTAATGAACCTGCGGCCGGGCAGCGAGTCGCTGCCGGGATTTTCATGGTTTAGAGAAAGGCCGTAATCTGCTGCGAAGTACTTCCGCACATTGCATGTGCCTGCGCCTGCGGCTAGTACATCTTCGCATCTTACGGCATCATGTTTGTATTGCTTCTGTTGTTTTTTGGGGAATAAGATAGAGTTTCAGAATATAACTACGATGGAGGAGCCGATGTATCAGACAGATTTATGGAAATACTGCACGAAGGAGTATTGCAGGGACATGCTATTATCTTTCCAGCTTCTGGGGAATACCAGCTGGCCGGACCAGAAGGTAATGGCATGTCTTTATGCGTTCAGCAATCATACAGAACGCCATTACCGCACCGTCCGTATTCCAAAGAGAGACGGAAGGCAGCGGAGCCTCATGGTACCGGATTATATGCTGATGAGAATACAGAGGAATATCCTGCATCATATCCTTTATGGGTATGAGGTCTCCAGCTGCGCCACCGCCTACCACAAAGGTGCAGGAGTGGTGTCCAATGCCATGGTCCATAAAGGAAAGCATGTGGTTGTGAAGCTGGATATCAAAGATTTTTTCGGCAGCATTTCATTTCCAATGGTTTTAAAAAGCGTTTTTTCCGTCCGGTATTATCCTCCTGCAGTAGGAACCATGCTGACTGCCTTATGCTGCTGCAACGATTTTCTGCCTCAGGGGGCTCCCACTTCGCCTGCGGTTTCCAATCTGGTTATGAAGCATTTTGATGAATCCATAAATAAATGGTGCGAAAATAAAGGGATTTCCTATACCAGGTACTGTGACGATATGACGTTTTCCGGTGATTTTAACCCGGACATGGTCATCCGGAAGGTCTCCGGCTATTTAAATTCCATGGGGTTTGAACTGAATGAAACAAAGACCAGGATTCTATACCGCAACGGGAGACAGGCGGTCACAGGAATCGTGGTCAATGAAAAACTGCAGGTTTCCCGGGATTACAGAAGGAAACTGCGGCAGGAGATTTTTTACTGCCAGAAATATGGGGCAAAGTCCCATCTGGAGAGGAACGAAAGTGCTGCGGGAATTCCGGAGAATCAGTATCTTCTTTCTCTTTTGGGAAGAATACAGTATGTCCTTTTGGTAAATCCTGAAGATCAGTGGTTTCAGGAGGCGGAACAGAAGCTTTTGGCTGTACTTGGGAGGAAATCAGAATAATGGATGCAAATAAAAATATAACCCTATTGATTGCGGACGATGAAGCGGCGATCCGCAATGGGTTGTCTACGGTTGTGCCCTGGGAGCAGTTTGGCATTACCATCGTGGGCACTGCAGAGGACGGCAGGGAGGCTTATGAAATTATTAAGGCCTGCAATCCGGACATCGTCATTACCGATATCCGTATGCCGGGCATGGATGGGCTGCAGCTGATGGAACGGGTAAAAAATGAAAAGCTGCAGACCAATTTTATAATATTAAGCGGATATGGGGATTTTAAGTATGCGCAGAAGGCAATTCAGCTGGGGGCTAAGAATTATTTTTTAAAGCCCATTAAGATTGATGAACTGGTGGCGGAGATCAGACAGCAGAAAGAGGAGATCCTCCAGTCCAACCATATCCATTCCTATTCTGCCTATTTAAATGTCAAGTCTGAGCCAAAAGAAAAATTCTTAAAGAGACTGTTAAAGAACGAATTTTATTCCTATGATGAGATAAAGGATGAAATCAGCCGGCTGGAACTTAAATTAAATAACAGCCCTTTCCGGGTCATGGTTTTTTCCATTCAGGGGAAAGAGGACGGGGAACAAGAGGATGAGTTCCAGCAGATCAATTATCTGATGGATATTGTGAGCGAAGAACTTCAGGGAACCAGATACGAATTTCTTATCTCAAGCTCCAGCGAGCTTTTGACGATCATCCATACCATGCAGCCGGGAGATTTGCCTGTGAATCACCGTTTCCTTGCGGTCCGGTGCTTAAAACGGGTGAACCGGGATTCCACTATGGACTTAACGATCGGAATCGGTAAGGAAGGAGCCTCGCTTACGGACTGCTCCAATTCCTATAAAACAGCCCTTATGTGCCTGTCCTACAGCTTTTATGAGACGGATCATAAGATCTTCGACGAGAGCATCCTGTGTACTGCGCCGCCGCCTGCAGCAGCGAATCAGGTGGATTATAATAATCTGATGTATTCGATTGCCATGAACCGGACGGAGCAAATAAGGGAGTTTTGCCGGGAATATTTTTCCAAACTTCTTTATGTGCCCATGCCCCCGCCCAACTATATCCGCGGAATGTGTATTTATCTGATCACGGATATTCAGAAGGAACTGGGAAGCGGAAAAGAGTTTTCCCAGGCGGAAGTCATCCTCCCCATTAATACCATACGTACCTTTGAAGAACTGAAGGCTTATATGGAGGATTTTCTGGAAGCGTGTGCCGGAAAACAGGGATCCGGAGGGAACGGGCCGAAGAACCAGATCATTCAGGCTGCGGAGTATTATATCAAATCCCATATGGGAGAAAAGATTCTGGCAAAGGACGTGGCAAGGCACGTAAATCTCAGTGATGTTTATTTTACCAGCTATTTTAAATTAAAGACGGGAATCAATTTCAGGGATTATGTGATCCGGATCAAAATGGATCATGCCAAGGGACTGATGGAGCGGATGCCGGATATGCCGGTGGCGGAAGTGGCCGCTGCAACCGGCTACGACGATTATCGTTCCTTCTACCGGGTATTCAAACAAAACACGGGTGTCTCTCCTTCGGATTACAATAGAAACAGTGGAAAAACACCGTGATTTGGAAAGGCAGATATGATAAAACGGTTAAAAGAAACGGTTTTTAAATTTATTGGAGACAGGAAGATCGCTTCCAAGATCCGGATTTGCATGTTCAGCATCGACATCATGCTGACCATTTTTATTTGCATTTTTGCAAGAGGTTATTTTAACAAGCTCTATTATGAAGAAGTGGAAATGCAGATGCAGGATACCATGAATGTGATCTCGGAATCCTTAAATAACATGTATGATACCTTGCTTACCAATGTAATCAGCTTTGCTTCCACCCCTGCCATACAAAGGGTGGTTGTAAGCGGCCGGGATGAGAACAACTATTTAAACCAGGAAGGGGTCCAGGTCCAGCTCATCAACCTTATAAGCAGCAACAGCATGATTGAGTCGGTGTTTATGGTCAATAAGGATGGAACCTGCAATACGGTATATGCTTATGGGGTGAGACCGGAGAAAAACTTATCCGATTTCCTGGCTGATTATGGAACCATTGATGAGATCACCTGGCTTCCTAACTGCCAGAGCCCTTTTTTGCAGCAGCAGGACGTGATTCCCATTGTGATTCCCTTATCAACGCTGATTCCCGGTGATAATGTGGTGATCACCACAAAGGGAGAAGAAGTTGCCACCAGACTGGTGGTCCTGTTAAATCTGCAGAAATTTCAGAGCAGGCTGTCCTTATCCAATGCCAATTATTTTGAACGCTCTTATTTTGTGGTGGATTCCAAGGGCAATAACATCAGCCTTAAAAATCCCCAGTCCATGAGAATGGTGTTGGAAAGCCTGGATTTTATCCAGGGAGTAAAGGAAAATAATAAGGATACCCAGATCCGCCAGATTGCGGATTTGACGGATAATGTGGTTTATTCCCAGATGCTTCCGTTTTCGGATCTTCAGCTGATCAGCGTTCTTTCCAAAGAATCTTTAAACAGGAAGATCGCTGCCATGAATCAATTCATCGTCTTAATGGGCGGAGCCGGTCTGATCTTTTCTGTGGTATTTTCCGCTCTTTTGTCTAAGTTCATCACCTCGCCTCTGGAACGGCTTATGGAGAGCATCCGGCAGATCAAGGAGAATCAATACGACGAGCCATATGAAACAAAATACGATGATGAAATCGGACAACTGAATGCAGCGGTCAATTCCATGCACAGTACCATCCAGTCCCAAATCAGCCAGATTAAGGAAGATGAGCATGAGAAATACCAGCTGGAGATACAGCTTCTGGCAGAACAGATTAATCCTCATCTGCTCTACAATACGCTGGAAGGCATCAACCTTGAAGTGCTGAACAACCACACTCTGGTGGCGTCATCCATGATCAATAACCTTGGGACCTTTATGCGGATTGGCTTGAATTATGGGGATGAGCTTATCATGGTCAGGAATGAAATCGCCCATGTGGAAGCTTACATCAATATCATGAACCACAGGACCAATAAGTCCATTTCCTTCCAGTCCTATGTGGAGGAGGAGCTTAGAGAGTACCGGATTCTCAAATTGATTTTACAGCCCCTGGTGGAAAACTCCATCAAGCATGGCTTTCGGGATGAGAAGTGGGGGGAGGCGGTGTGCATTCCTTCTATTGATGTTCATTTTTACCGGAAAGAAGAGTGGATCTACATTGAAGTCACTGATAATGGCTGCGGCATTGATATAGATAAAGCCCGTGACACCATTTACCGGAATGAACCGGCGGGCGGCCATCATATCGGGCTTCATAATGTTTATACAAGATTAAAAATCTATTACGGAGAAGCGGAGATGGATTTTCAGACCATTCCATATTACAGGAACAGTGTGGTGATCCGCATTCCCGGAAAATAAGAAGCATAAGTGAGGTATCCCAAATGCCGGTGAAAGGCCTGCGGGATGCCTCCTTTTATGTTCGTTTGGCTTACTGCAGCGGCACAATGTTTAAAAGTGTTACATTAAACATGGAAAATGCCATGTCATAATAAAACTGAAATGGTTAAAATAAAAGCATCAAGGCAAATACGTTATGATAAGTTTGGAAAGGAGAAAGTTATGAAAAAAAGAGCTTTAAGTTTTATGATGGCAGGAGTTCTGGCTGCTGCTGCACTTACGGGCTGTTCCGGTGGAGGAGGTACGGCCGGCACAACTGCAGCGCAGAATCAGGCAGAAGGGGAGGGCACAAAAGCCGCTTCAGCAGGGGAAACCGTGATTAAGGTCTGGACCAATGACCGTCATGACTCTGAGTACGTGGATCAGAAGATCAGCGAATTCAATGAGACCAATGACAAGGGCATCAAGATCGAGATGACTGTGGTAACAGACGATTACGCCAATATGCTTTCCATGGCATATTCCTCCGGCACGGCGCCTGATATCGCAGGGATCAGTGCAGGACAGAGCGGCTTTGATTTAAAGACCTTTGCAGATGCAAAAATCCTGGAGCCGTTAAATGATAGAATTACAGATGCTGATTATGAGAAGGTGACTGAGGCCAGCAAGCTTCAGTATGAAGGAATCGACATGATCGATGGCAATATATACTGGATTCCCACGGGCATGAGAAGCGGTGTAAGAATGGAGTACAACAAGGCTTTGGTGGAAGCCGCAGGCGTTACCGAATTCCCGGATACCTTAGATGGTGTCATTGATCTGGCTAAGAAGGTAACGGAAAACGGCGGTGGGAAAAACTACGGAATTGCCTTTACCTCAAGTGTTCCCTTCATCAGATGGATTGAAGGAACTTCTGAGACAAGCGGTATCTACCGTTATGACTATAAGAATGGTGAATTCAATTTTGACGGTTACAAACCGGTGATCGAAAAGAGCAACCAGTTCTTTAAGGATAACAGCGTTCTTCCAGGATCCGTATCCCAGGGCGTAGACGCCATGAGAGCACAGTTTGCAGAGGGTGCATTTGCTCTCTGGGGCAATGCATCTCAGGAAGCAGGCGTGTTTACCGACCAGTTCCCGGTTACTAAATTTGATTGGGGAGTATCCACCGTTCCGACTCTTGACGGAGAAGTAAAGGGCGCTTTAACCATTCAGCCTCAGAAGGGGTACATGATGCTTTCTTCTTCCAAGAATAAAGACGCTGCATGGGAAGTCATTAAGTTCTTTTCCAGCGAAGATTTCTTAAAGGGCTACCTAGAGGGCGGCTATTGCCTTCCGATCTCCGGCTATATGAGCGATGCGATCGACTCCTCTAAGACCGGCAGACTGGCGGATTTCAAATTACAGGATTACGAAAGTGTATATCCGGCAGTACCGGCCGTTGCTATTCAGGGTGATGATT
The DNA here is from genome assembly GCF_032078915.1 of Lacrimispora sp. Lineage (GTDB taxonomy): Bacteria > Bacillota > Clostridia > Lachnospirales > Lachnospiraceae > Lacrimispora. Next base: position 24,176 of record NZ_DAMAUN010000082.1, read on the forward strand.
ATATAGCAACTCTCTGGAATGCGATCTTAGGAAATGTCAGTGCTGATGATGCGATCAAAGATTTAAACAAGAGATACAACGAGGCGCTTGACAATGATGTAAGCATGGGTAAGATTAAGAGACTTATCATCAAGGACTTTGACCCGATGCATCCAAATGCAGGAACCATTGAGTACTTAGACAAATAAGTGCAAAGAGCAGAGGGGCTGTTTTTAGACAAACTAAAAGCAGCTCCTGTTTTAAAGAAAGGTGATACGACTCATGAAAGAAAAATTAAGCGTTGCGGAGCGATTGAAACGGGCAGGCAGCAGGGGGGATTTTGCTTCTGTTTTCATGCTGCTTCCGGCAGTGTTTTTGCTGGTGGTAATATCCATCTATCCTTTCTGCTGGCTTTTCCGATATATTTTCTATGATTACAACGGATTTACAGCTTACTATATAGGATTTAAAAACTTTACCAGAATGTTTCAGGATGCCATTTTCTGGCGCAGCGTCCTTCATACCTTTGAATATGCTGTGATGAAGTTAATCATCATCCTACCCTTATCCCTGCTGCTTGCTGTTTTGCTGAATCAGAAGATCAAGGGAAGCGGAATCTTCCGTGGGATTTATTTTATGCCTACGGTCATAAGCTCCGCCGTTTACAGCCTTATCTTCGGTTTTATATTTGCCGTATACAACGGCGTATTGAATGCTTATCTGCAGAAGCTTGGAATGATCCATTCCCCCATTGACTGGCTGGGAAGTGCATCTATCGTTATGATTTCCATTATCATCGTTGCGGTGTGGGGCGGATTCGGAAACTATATGATTCTGTTCATGTCAGGTCTTTCCAGCATTTCGGAAGAAATATACGAAAGCTGCAAGATGGACGGGGCAAATGGGGTACAGTCATTCTTTTATATCACCCTGCCCATGCTGAGCCCTGTGTTAAAGGTTATCTTAATGCTGGCAATTACTACTGCGCTGAAGGATTATGAATCGATCCTTGTACTTACCAATGGAGGACCAAACAGCAGATCTGAGGTCATGTTCACCTATATTTATAAGCTGATATTCGGTTCGCAGACGACGCCCCAGATCGGTTATGCAACCGTACTCAGCATTATGGCGGCTCTTATTATCGGCGTGATCACAGCCGTTTACATGTATCTTGCAAGAAAACTGGATGATGTGGTTTAAGGAGGCAGATATGGAAAAAACACATACCGTATATT
>NZ_DAMAUN010000083.1:0-25297 GCF_032078915.1 Lacrimispora sp.
CAAGGAAAGGCTAAAGCGTATGATGAGAAGGTCCATTGTCACCAGCTCTTACCTGGTGTTTCCATGATGGCCGGATTGATTGCTGTGGCTGAGCCTATGGTTAAGCTGCTATTGACGGACCGGTATTTACCCTGTGTCCCCATGCTTCGGCTGCTGTGTATCGCCTATGCAACCTGGCCCCTTCATGTGGCGAATTTGCAGGCCATCAATGCCATGGGGAAAAGCGAGATATTCCTCAAACTGGAAATAATAAAGAAGGCAGTCAGCATGACTGCGCTATTCATCAGCATTCCCTTTGGGATCTATACCATGGTTGCTTTAAGGGCAGTAACCGATTTCATCTGCACCTTTATCAATGCCTATCCCAATAAAAAGCTTTTAAACTACAGCTTTTTTGAGCAGTGGAAGGATGTTCTTCCTTCTCTTCTCTTATCAGCGGTGATGTGCCTCTTCTCATACGGAGTGCAATATGTAATAGAAGGAACACTCTTGACCCTGGTTGTTCAGATACTGGTAGGAGTCGTTGTTTATGCAGGGCTTTCCTGGCTGTTCCGGCTGGAGGCTTTTTTGTACCTGTGCCGAATTTCCGGGATCACAAAAGAGTAGCGGGGTGGTTTTAAGTTTACTTTTTAAGCCGGATATTGTAGAATAAAGGGACGTTGTGAGGAAATAACCGGTGGGTATACCATTATGCCCCAAAACCGTGGACAAATAAGAGGAAAATAAATGGAACGAAAAAATGTGGCCTGGAATATGATCGGAAGCCTGGTTTATGCCGGTTCCAGCATGTTGCTCACGGCCCTGGTCAACCATCTCATAGGAACGGAACAGGGAGGGATCTTTGGCTTTGCATTCAGCACATTCGGGCAGCAGATGTTTTTGGTGGCCTATTTTGGCATGAGACCTTTGCAGAGCACGGATACAAGCCAAAGCTATACGTTTTCCGAATATCGTCTGGCCCGGTTCGCTACCTGTTCCATGGCAGTGATTTTTGGAACGTGCTATATCATTTTTAATGCCCTGTCTCCGTCGGCAGGCTATACGGCTCAAAAGGCACTGGTGGTATTTTTGATGGTGCTGTATAAGGTGCTTGACGGGTTTGCCGATGTGTATGAATCGGAATTTCAGAGGAACGGGCGTCTGTATCTTACAGGACAGGCCATGGCATTTAGAACCTTGTTGTCTGTGTTTTGTTTTTTAGGAACCCTTGCTGTTACAAGAGAGCTTGTATTTTCCTGCGTGGTTGCGGTCCTGTCCCAGGGAGCAGGGATCCTGCTGTTTGATAAACGAATGGCGGAGAGAGTCCCCGGAATGGTGTTTACCAGAACCCCCGGCAGGCAGTGGAAGCTTTTGCAGGACAGTTTTTTGCTGTTTTTATCCGTTTTTCTGGACGGGCTTATTTTTGCCATGGCAAAATATGCGGTGGATGCCCGGATGACTTCCACAGACAACGCTGTTTTTGTGGCTATATTTATGCCGACCTCGGTCATTAACCTGGCTGCTAACTTTGTGATCCGCCCCTTTTTGACCAGGATGTCTTACCAGTGGGAGGAACGGGACTTTGCGGAATTTAAGACCGGCTTAAAGAAGCTTTCCGGAATCATATTCCTTCTTACGGTCATTGCCCTGGCAGGAGCCTGGGCGATTGGGGTTCCTGTTCTGGGAGCCATTTCCAATGTGGAGCTTAAACCGTATAGATCCGGGCTTCTTTTCATTGTGCTGGGCGGCGGTTTCTTTGCGGTTATGAATCTGTTTTATTATGTGCTTGTTATCATGAAAAAGCAGAAGGGAATCTTTTTTGGCTATGTACCGGTCTGCATCCTTTCCTTCTTTCTCTCCTTCTGGCTGGTGGGAGAGGGAGGGATCAACGGAGCGGCATTCTCTTATATGCTGGAAATGCTGATTCTCATGCTTTGCTTTATGGGACAGGCGATCCATATTTTTATTACGGAGGAACGTCATGCAGGCATGCCGTTACGCCCCGGAAACATGGGTAGAGCAGAGGTAAAAGAGAGAATGGAGCGGAAGAAATGATGGATAAGGTACTGGTAGTAATACCTGCATACAATGAGGCTTTAAATATTGAGCGCGTGGTAGGAGACGTTATTACGAACTATCCCATGTTTGATTATGTGATCATTAACGACGGTTCTACCGATCAGACAGCAGATATCTGCAGAAAGCATGGCTGGAAGATCATTGACCTGCCTATGAATCTGGGACTTGCCGGTGCGTTCCAGACAGGGCTTAAATATGCTCACAGGCGCGGCTACCGGTATGCCATACAGTTTGACGGAGACGGGCAGCACAGGCCGGAATATATCCTTCCCATGAAAGAGAAGATGGACGAGGGCTATGATATTGTTATCGGCTCCCGATTTATGACAGGGAAGAAGCCCCATTCCATGCGGATGCTTGGGAGCAGGCTCTTAAGCGGCTCCATCTGGTTCACCACTGGGGTAAAGGTCAGTGACCCGACCTCCGGCATGCGCATGTTCAGCAGGAAGATGATCAAAGAATTTGCTGACGGCTTAAATTACGGTCCGGAACCGGATACGATCTCCTATCTGATCAGCCAGGGGGCTAAAGTCGCGGAAATCCCTGTGATCATGGATGAACGGATTCTGGGAGAGAGCTATTTAAATCCGGTCAATGCGGCCCGGTATATGGGAAAGATGCTGTTTTCCATATTACTGGTACAGAGCTTCCGCATTAGGGACAGGGGATAAAGGAAGGGAGAACGAACATGACAGTTTTGCTTCGCTGCGTACTGATATGCGTTTCCATATTGCTTACATTTTATGTGCTTAGAAGAATACGCCATTCTAAGATGAAGATAGAGGATTCTATCTTTTGGGTGATGTTTGCCCTGCTCTTGGTGGTATTCAGCTTATTCCCTCCATTGGCTGATTTCATTTCCCGGATGGTGGGAACCTATTCCACCGCCAATTTTATCTTTACCTTCATGATATTTATCCTGCTGGTAAAGGTTTTCTTCCAGTCTGTCAAGATATCCCAGCTGGAGCGGAAAATGACGGAGCTGATCCAGATGCTTGCACTGGACAGGGAAGATGCCAGGGAGAAGGAGGAAGGTCATCATGAAGCTCATTCTGAATAAAAAGGGATTGTGGCTTACGGCGGGAACTTGTTTTTTTCTCGCCTTTCTCTTTATTAAAACCTATGAGGAAACCATTGTGGGGATCCCCTCACCGGAATTTGAGGCAGTCCGCCGCTTTTATTGGTGGATAATCGTGTTCGGATGTGGATTTCTTGCGTGCCTGGGAGCGGCTTTGTGGATAGTTAAGACTCCAACCTTCTTATTGTTTCCAGGGACCGTGGTAATTCTTGGACTGTTTTATATGCTGGTTCTGACTCCTTTTTCAACACCCGATGAGGCGGCTCATTTTACCAGCGCTTACCGGCTCTCCAGCCAGCTTATGGGAAAACCGGCGGTGGCAGATGAAGCTTTTCTTTCCCATGCAACAGAAGAGGAAAGGGAGAGGATCAGCCGGGGAGCCAATGTTCTGGTGCGGAGCGGCGATGACGCTCCCGGGCTTTATACCCATGTGGGACGGGTCACATACAACTTAGTCCTTAAGGAGATGCTTTCCCTTGATAACAGCCAGGGGATGACGGTCCGCTATGAAATTCCGGTGAACACCACGCCTGTGGTTTACTTGCCCCAGGCCCTTGGGATTTGCCTTGCCAGGCTGCTCCATCTGGGATACATCCCTTTGGTATATCTTGGCAGGCTGTTTAATCTTCTTGCGTTTGCGGGAATGGCAGCCCTGGCCGTGAGGATCATGCCATTTAAAAAAGAGCTTCTCATGGCGGTATCGTGTCTTCCCATGACTCTTCATCTGGCAGCTTCCTTTTCTTATGATACGGCCTTTATCGGCCTGTCCATGCTGTTTCTGGCCTGGTGCTTTTACTTAGCCTTTGAGAAAGAGAAAGTGACCGTAAAGGATACGGTTCTTCTGGCTCTTTTGCTGATCCTTCTGGAGCCTGGAAAGATCGTCTATCTGCCGGTGGCCGGAATCTGCCTGTTTATTCCTTCTTCTAAATTTAAGTCCAAAAAGAATTACTGGATCTCTGTCATAAGCGTTATAGCTGCAGTCGTTCTGGCGGTGTTTTTGGTAAACCGTCTGGTCCTTTCTGCGTGGGCGACCACAACGGAAAGCTATGTGGGCTGGAGTGAAGCGGCAGGGTATACGCTGCAGGATGTGTGGGAACATCCCTATCGTATTTTTAAAGTATATTATGAAACTCTGGTGACCCAGTTTGATTATTATCTGACTACCATGCTTGGAGGATTTCTTGGCAATTTGGACCCTAACCTGACCGTGCCTCCCTTCTGTCTCATGATTTTGTGGTATGTGCTATTTGTCAGTGTGATAAGGAGAGAAGGGGAAGAAGCCCCTATGTCTGGAGGACAGAAGCTTTGGATGGTCATTCTGGTGTTTTTAAGTGCTTGTCTGGTTCTTGCCTCCATGCTATTAGGCTGGACGCCACGGGAGCTTACCTATATAACGGGTGTCCAGGGAAGGTATTTTATCCCCCTGCTGCCCCTTGTGCTGTTAGTTGTATTTGATAAACGTCTGGTCATAAACATGGATTTAAGGAAAAGTGCATGGTATCTGGAATGCTTTGTGAGCATCTATGCCCTGATACGCATCTGTTCCACGGCGTGTCTGCGCTACTGATTCATACGAAGGCAACGAGCCAGATGAAAGCCCGCCTGATTTTGGCGGCTGCTTGCGGAGTATTTAACTGGAAGGTAGGAAATTGCAATGGAAGAAAAAAGGCAGGAAAAATCCGTTGATGTGATTATTCCCGTATATAAACCGGATAAGAAATTACAGCTTTTGCTGAAACGCCTGGGGGAACAGTCATATCCTGTCCGGCGGATCATCATCATGAATACGGAACGGTCCTATTGGAAGGATGAGGAATATGGCTGGGTTCCCAATCTGGAAGTACACCATGTGACAAAAGAGGAATTTGACCATGGCGGCACCAGGAATCAGGGAGCCGGTTATTCTGAGGCGGATATTATGGTATTTATGACCGATGACGCAGTTCCGGCTGATGGGAATTTAATAGGAGCGCTGGTAAAAGGCCTTGACCAGACAGGAAAAGGCGGAGAAAAAGTGGTCTTGGCCTATGGAAGGCAGCTGCCGAATCCTGACTGCGCTCTGGCGGAGCAGTATACCCGTTCCTTTAATTACCCGGAACAAAGCAGGGTGAAAACAGGAGGGGATCTAAAGGAGCTGGGAATCAAGACCTTTTTTGCCTCCAACGTCTGCTGTGCCTATGACCGGGCTGCATTTTTGGAGGCCGGCGGATTTATTAAGCGGACTATTTTTAATGAGGACATGATTTATGCGGGAAATGCGGTAAGACACCGGGGGCAGGCGGTAGCCTATGCAGCCGATGCAAACGTGTACCATTCCCATAATTACGGCTGTATCGCCCAGTTTAAACGGAATTTTGACCTTGCGGTATCCCAGGCCGACCACCCGGAGGTATTTGAAGGGATCCGCTCGGAAGGCGAGGGGATCCGTCTTGTGAAAAAGACCTGCGCCTGGCTTTTAAAGGTAAAAAAGCCATGGCTCATTCCCGGAGTGATTGTAAAGAGCGGTTTTAAATACATGGGATATCTTATGGGAAAGCGGTATCGCAGCCTGCCAGAGGGGCTGGTTTTAAGCTTTACTATGAACAGGGAATATTGGAAAAAAGAAAGATAAAACACTGAGAAAAGCAGCCTGGTCAAAAGCCGGACTGCAATGCTGTAAAAAATAGGCTCAAGATATACTTTGAGCCTATTTTCTATTATATGGTTATTTCGCTATGGTTAAAATCCGGATTGTTTTCCATTTATTTTTTCCCTGTGATTTAGTATAATGGTCTTAGTGCTATATGAAAAAGGGGATAACCATGGATAACAGAAAGAAAAGCCTGCTGCTGCTGGTTCTGGGGGGATTGTCCAGTATCGTATTTCTTACGCTTTTGACCGCCTCCTTTTACGGATTCGTGTTAAAAAGGATCGGGGTTGAACATGCGGAAAATACCAGAACTTACCGGTACCATTATGTCATGATCATTAATAACCTGGATTCTCAGTTCTGGAATGACGTGTACCAGAGTGTACGGAAAGAAGCGGCATTACACGATGCTTATGTGGAGCTTAAAGGAAGGGATCAGTCATCAGAATATAATGCTGTGGATTTTATGGACATGAGCATAGCGGCAAAGGTAGATGGGATCCTGCTGGAATTTACTGGAGAAGAAAAGCTGGAAGAACGGATCAATGAAGCGGCTGCAAAAGGAATACCTGTGGTAACGATATTAAACGATGCACCTGCTACGGACCGGAAAAGCTATGTTGGTATTAATTCCTATGAGTTGGGGCAGGAATACGGAAATCAGATTTTAAAGATTATACCCCAGGATTCCCGGAAGGCCAGAGTGATGATGCTCCTTCATGACAATTCCATTGACAGCAACCAGTCCCAGATTTTTAATCAGATCAACAACCGGATGGTCACTTCAAGGGAAACTGCGGACCGGATTAAGGTAGAAGAGATCAAGATCCCGTCCGGACGGGCATTTGAAGCTGAGGAAATCGTGCGCAACTTATTTCAGAATCCCCAGGGTCCCCCGGACATTATTGTCTGTATGGATGAGGTGGATACGGAAGCCGTGTATCAGGCAGTCATAGATTATAACAGCGTAGGAAAGACTCAGGTCATCGGCTATTATAAATCAAAGGCAGCCTTAGAGGCGGTGAGAAAGGGGACGATGGCAATGACCCTTTACATTGACACTGGCCAGATGGGGAAATTCAGCGTGCAGGCTCTTACCGAGTCCATACATGATGGGAGGACCAATTCCTTTTACAGTGTGGACCTGCAGTTTGTAACAAAGGAAAATACGTCAGATTTCATGAGTAATTAGTGGAGCGGCTATGAAAAATAAATGGAAACGCCTATGGGAAAACTTACCGATTGCCCGCAAGCTGTTTTTGGAAGTTGCGGTAACGGCAGCCACGCTTTTTGCCAGCAATTTATTCATCTACGCCCAGATCAACCAGATGGTAGAGCGTATGAATTCTGTATACATAAGCAATGTAAATCTCAATGAGCTGTCGGAGGTCTTTTCCGATGTACAGAATTTCATGTACAAATACTTACAGGTGAAGGATTCCGAGTCCTTAACCGATTATTACCGGGCGGAGCAGGATTACAGGAAGCTGTTAGAGGGGCTTAATGTTACGGTAACGGATAATCAGATTCAGATCCTGGAAAAAAATATCCGCAACATGTCGGATAGCTATCTGGCCATCACGGATGAGACAGTACAGGCCAAGCGGGGGCAGAATGTAGAAAAGTACAAAAGCTCCTACGAATCGGCTCTAAAGCTTTACCAGTTCATCAACCGTGACATTTCAGTCTTAAACAGCCGGCAGTTTAAAAACAATTCCGCCAGCTATCAGACCCTGCAGGCAGCCCTTCAGTATCTGGAGGTCATAAGCACTGTGATCTTAATGATCGTGATGGTCATAAGCCTGACAGTCATGATGATGATGACAAAGGATATCGTTACACCGCTCACCAACTTAGCCCATACGGCAAAGCTTGTAGGGCAGGGGAATTTCCACGTAAAGGTACCATCCTTAGGTACCGGAGATGAACTGGGGATCGTAACCGGAACCTTTAATCAGATGGTGGACAGTTTGGACGAGTATGTGAATAAAATTAAAGAGAGCGCGGAAAAAGAGCAGGTGATGAAGGAGCGGGAGCTTTTAATGGAAAACCACTTAAAGGAAGCCCAGTTAAAGTATCTTCAGTCCCAGATCAATCCCCATTTTCTTTTTAATTCCTTAAATGCGGGAGTCCAGCTGGCCATGATGGAGGATGCAGAAAAGACCTCGGTATTTATGGAAAAGATGGCGGACTTTTTCCGCTATAATGTGAAAAAGGGTTCAAAGGATGCCACCATCCGTGAAGAGGTGGAGGCAGTGGAGAACTATGTTTATATATTGAATGTCCGTTTTGCAGGGGATATCCGGTACCATTCAAGAATCGATGAGGAGGCAATGGATTTTTCCATTCCAAGCATGATTTTGCAGCCCCTGGTGGAGAATGCGGTGAACCATGGGATCCGGAATATCGAACGGCCGGGAGAAATTTATCTGACCGTAGAAAACCATGAGGAGAAAATAGAAATCCGCATCAGGGATAATGGGGCCGGAATGGAAATGGAAACCCTTCATAGGATCCTGGAAGGAGGACAAGCCGCGGAAGGGGAGAATTCTACCGGGATCGGTATTCACAATGTTATTTCCCGGCTGGAGCTTTATTATAATGATGACGGTATTTTCCATATGTTCAGTGATGGGAAGGATAAAGGAACCACTGTGGTATTAAGGATTCCAAAAAGAGGGGGAGATGTACATGTTTCGCATACTGGTAGCTGATGATGAGGGGATCATGCTGGAATCCATCAGTCATATTATAAAGTCCAATTTCGGCAGCGATTGTGAGATCGCCTGTGTCAAAACAGGCAGGGCGGTCATTGAACAGGCCGGTTCATTCCGGCCGGATATTGCATTCGTGGATATTCAGATGCCTGGATTAAACGGGATCCAGGCAATCAGGGAGGTACGTAAATTCAATCCTTCCGTAGTATTCATTATTATAACAGCCTATGATAAATTTTCTTATGCCCAGGAAGCGGTGAACTTAGGGGTCATGGAGTTTATCATGAAGCCGGTCAATAAAAAGAAGATCCTGGATGTGTGCGTTAAGGCCATGCATCAGGTGGAGGAGGCCAGACAGAAGTTAAGCGATGATTTAAAGATCAGGGAAAAGCTTGAGATCGTAATTCCCATGATCGAAAGCGGGTTCATCTACAGCGTGCTTCAAGAGGACTTAGAGCTTTCTAAGAACGGTTACATTGAAATGCTGGACATAAAAAGTCCTTATGGCTTTATGATTATTCTGGAATTCGGGGACAGCATTGAGGGAGGGACTATGACCAATGCCATAGGGGTCAGTGTCCGGGTGAACAAGTATTATCCCATGGTCAGAGAGATTGTGAAGGATTACTTTGATTGTGTCATGGGGCCTGCCATGGGAAACCGGCTGGTGCTTTTCCTATCCTATGAACAGGAAAAAGTACGGTATGAGGAGCGGGTGGAAATCATTACAAGGACCCGGAATATGATCCATAAGCTGGAAAGCACCACGGATATCAAATGCAGGGGAGGGATCGGTTCTGTAAAGCCTTTGGAAGGGATTAGAGACTCCTATAAAGAGGCCTTAAAATCCTTACGGGACAGCGACAGCCATGTAGTGCATATCACGGACATCCCGGCAGTGGCTGATTATGACGGAGAATATCCCCTGGACTTAGAAAACCAGTACCTTCAAAGGGGGACAAAGGCGGACCGGGAAGGAGCGTTGTCCTGTGCCGGTGAATTTTTTGACTGGATGCTGGCTCACGACGGAGATGTGAGGTCCAATATTGAGGTAAAGATACTGGAGCTGGTCATGAGACTTGAGAGGCGGGCTTTTGAGGCAGGGAATGTCCGTTATGGTTTCCGTTATCGGGAGAACTATTTAGAAGAACTGAAAGAAGCCGCCGATACGGACGCGCTTAGGCGCTGGTTTTTAAATAAGACAAGGGAGGTTTGCGACAACATCAGCACTTCAAGGGAGAAGGAATACGAAAATGTGGTTTCCAGGGTCAAGAGTTATATTGATGAGAATTATGCCAAGGACATTTCTCTTGACGACGCTTCCCGAATGGTTGACATAAGTCCTTATTATTTCAGTAAATTATTTAAGCAGGAGGTGGGAGAGAACTTTATAGAGTATGTAACCAGAACCAGGATTAAGAACGCCAGGCGTCTTCTGGAAGATTCCAGATACAGCATTAAGGAGGTATGTATCATGTCCGGCTACAGTGATCCCAATTATTTCAGCCGGATATTCAAAAAGTATGAAGGGATGACGCCAAGCGAATATAGGGAGAGGTAAGTGTTATGAAAATGGGTCGAGGGAGATTGTTACTGGTGGTGATACTCTGTTGTGCCTTGACGGCAGGCTGTGTAAATACCAAGGCAGAGGCAGAGACCGAGGTATCGGCAAAGGCCGGGGATAGGCCCTTACAGATCGGGTTAAGCATTGATTCCTTTGTGATCGAACGGTGGATCAGGGACCGGGATGTTTTTGTATCAACCGCAAAGGAACTTGGGGCAGAGGTTAATGTACAAAATGCAAACGGGGATGTAAACGAGCAGATCGAACAGATAAAGTACTTCATAAAAAAGCAGATGGATGTAATCGTAGTGGTGGCAGGGGATTGTGAAGCCTTATCCGATGTCATGAAAAAGGCAAAAGAGGCGGGGATTAAAACCATGAGCTATGACCGGCTGATCCAGAATGCGGACAGCGATATGTACATATCTTTTGACAACAGGGAGGTCGGAATCCTCATGGCGGAAAGTCTGGTAAGGGACATTCCTGACGGTGGCAAGATATTCATGATCCAGGGTCCTGAATCGGATCATAATGTGGCAATGGTCCGGGAGGGGTTTGATTCAGTAATAAAGGGGAGAAATCTGGAAGTGGTTTATAAAAGCAACTGTGAGGGCTGGCTTTCGGAGCATGCCTTTGACTATGCCAAAGAAGCGCTGGAAATGCATCCGGATGTGAAGGGGATCATGTGCGGAAACGACGATCTGGCGACCCAGGTTTTCCGTGCCTTATCTGAGGACAGGATGGCAGGAAGGGTCTGCCTGGTGGGCCAGGATGGGGATCTGATGGCCTGTCAGAGGATCGTGGAAGGAACCCAGAATATGACAGCCTTTAAATCCGTGGAGGAAGAAGCAAGAATCGCAGCGGAATACGCAGTGAAGCTTGGGAAGGGAGAGCCTTTGGAGGGAATTGTGACGACCATTGACGATGGAACTTATGATGTTCCAAGTCTTGAGTTAAGGCCGGTTGCAGTTACCAGGGAAAATATGGATTCCGTTATCATTCAGGGAGGATTCCATGGTAAGGAAGATGTATACTTAAATGTGAAACAGCAATAGCGTTATCTTGTCGTGAAAAAGTCCTGAGCATTCAGGGCTTTTTTAATTATAATCCCTCAGGGGTATCTCCTGGGATGCACTTTAAGTATCCGATTAAGTACAGTTTTTAGATATATATCATAATAAAAATGTTGTTATGCCACTTTTTTTAGTCATTTTACAAACGGATGGAATCGTATTAAAATTAAATCATATCAAAAATATACAAAGAGGTAAAAGGAGAGAAATCAATTATGGCTGTAAAGTATATTCCAGAACCGTTTAGAATTAAAATGGTAGAACGAATTAAAATGTTAACTCGAGAGGAACGGATTGAAAAGATCAAAGAGGCTAAGTATAATATGTTCGGGTTAAGGGGCGAAGATGTTTATATTGACCTTTTAACCGATAGCGGAACCAATGCTATGAGTGATGACCAATGGTCAGGCGTTATGAAGGGTGATGAAGCATACGCCGGTTCATCCAGTTACTATAAATTATTTGATGCCGGTAAAGATATATTCGGTTATGATTTTATACAGCCGGTTCACCAGGGCCGTGCTGGTGAGAAGGTACTTTTTCCTATTTTCCTTTCCAAAGGCAAATATGCTATTTCCAATATGTTCTTTGATACAACAAGAGCTCATGTGGAATTGGCAGGAGCCAGAGCCATCGACTGTGTGGTAGAAGAAGCAAAAAATCCTTCTGTAAGAGCTCCCTTTAAAGGCAACATGGATGTTGTTAAATTAGAAAAGCTGATCAATGAACTGGGTGCTGAAAATGTTGGTCTTGTCGTAATGACGATTACGAACAACTCAGCAGGCGGTCAGCCTGTATCCATGGCAAATATGAGAGAGGTATCAGAAATCTGTAAAAGGTATCATATTCCTCTAAATATCGATGCTGCCAGATACGCTGAAAATGCTTTTTTCTTAAAGCAGCGGGAAGAAGAATGCAAAGATATGTCCATAAAAGAGATTGTCAACAAAATCTTCAGCTATGGCGATATGTTTACGATGTCAGCCAAAAAGGATACCATCGTAAATATCGGCGGTCTGATTGGAATAAAGGATGGCAATTCACCAACTATATTAAAAGTAAAAGCGAACTGTATTTCTTTCGAAGGATTTTTTACTTATGGGGGACTTTCCGGACGTGATCTTGAAGCCCTGGCAATTGGTCTCTACGAAGGAATCGACGAAGACTTCTTAAGATATCGCATCGGCCAGATGGAATACCTGGCAGCTAAATTAGACGATGCAGGAATCGCTTACCAATCACCGGTTGGAGGTCATGGGGTTTTTGTAGATGCGGCAGCATTTTTCCCGCATATCCCATATAATGAATTCCCCGCACAGGTGCTTGCAATAGAGCTTTACAAAGAGGCTGGTATCCGTACCTGTGACATAGGTTCTTTTATGCTGGGTAACGATCCTGATACCGGAGTGCAGCTTCATTCCGAGTTTGAATTTACCCGCTTTGCGATTCCGCGCCGTGTTTATACACAGGCACATATTGACATTATGGCGGATGCATTGATCGCAATCAAGCAAAGAGCGTCCGAAATTGAGCGAGGATACCGCATCACCTGGGAGCCACCGATTTTACGTCACTTCCAGGCATCTTTGGAACCCATCGAATATTAGATTATATCCGACTTCAGGGGGTATTTACTATGCGTGATCAATGGAATAGCAGAACAGGATTTTTATTTGCAGCAATTGGGGCTGCGGTAGGATTAGGTAATTTATGGAGATTTCCGTTTCAAGCTTATAAAAATGGTGGAGGAGCATTTTTCCTTCCATACTTTGTAGCTATTATTACATGTGCCGTTCCCTTAATGATCATGGAATACACCTATGGTCGGAGAATACGAGGCGGTTCCACAAAGGCATTTGCCAAACTGAAAAAGAAGTATGAAATTATTGGCTGGGTACAGGTTATGGTACCGATCGTAGTCATGATGTTCTACAGCACCATAATTTCCATATCCGTCGTCTTTATGATCTACTGTATCGGCCATACCTTCGGTATGGTAAACTGGATGAGCAATCCAGGACCTCTGTTAGGTGCTATTACCGGGCAGGCCCAGAATGCCTTCGACTTTGCAAGCGGTTTCAGCCTTTATATGCTGGGCGCAGTGGTTGTCGTATGGTTTGCCAACTGGGCCATCGTCCGGCAGGGAATTTCCGGAGGAATTGAAAAAGCCTCAAAGATATTTACTCCTATGCTCATGATTCTAATGATAATTTTTATGATTAATTCCATGACGTTAGAGGGGGCAAATATCGGGTTAAATGCATTATTTACACCGGACTTTTCTAAAATTTTAAACCCCAGTATATGGGTTGCGGCATATGCACAGGTATTTTTCTCCACCACACTTGCAGTGGGTGTTATGATTGCATACGGCTCTTATCTGGGAGAAAAACAGGATATCGTAAACAACTCGTTTATCACGGTACTGTCAAACAGCTCGTTTGATATTATTGCAGGGATCACAGTATTTTCAACCCTGGGATTTTTGGTCACTAAGCAGGGCGTTTCTTTTGACTCATTTGGAAACGGAGCCGGAGTTGCTTTTATCGCATTTCCTATCGCTATTTCAACCATGTCAACTAATATTGTGGTTCAAGGCATTTTGGGATTTTTATTCTTCTTCTGCTTATTTATTGCCGGTATTTCCTCCAGTATTTCTATGCTTGAGGCATTCAATACCGCAGCCCTGGATAAATTTAAGATTTCACGTAAAAAGCTGACAAACATCATATCTATCGCCGGTTTTATTGGAAGTGCCACCTTTGCTACATACTGCGGATTCAACTATATTTTGGATCTTGTGGATTCTTACGTGGCAAACTATGTAATCGCGACTCTTGGCCTGGTGGAAGTTGTTGCAATCAGTTACATTTATGGTACGGAGAAGCTCAGAGAAGATGCAAATCAATATTCTGACTTCAAGGTCGGTAAATGGTGGGATTACTTACTAAAATATTTTACCCCAATATTACTTGGAATTACCGTCATTTCAAATTTTGTGTCCGGTATTATGAAGATGTTTGGTATGGATTCTGTAACCTTGATGTCAAATGTTGTATTCGGCTGGGGAACTGTTGTACTTATGATCGGTGTTGCCATTGTGTTCTGTAAACGCCCGTGGCAAGTTGAAATTGAATAAACTAAGGGGGAATTACTATGAATCCATTTGCATTGGCTATGATGATTGTTGGCTGTTCCGTTGTATGGGGTGGACTGTTACTATGCGTGGGCATAGCCCTGACTAAAAAACCGGAGAATAAATAAGGTGTAAAAATCAAAAGGGATATTGCAAAACTAACAAGGTTAGTTTTGCAATATCCCTTTATACATTTGTTAGCTGTCTTTTAAAGAAGCCATTTCAAGAAATATTTTAATAAAAGGATTCTCATTGGATTTCTGGAACATGGCAACAAAATTCCCGGGATAAAAATCCTTTAAATTAATAGCTTTAACATTCGGTGTTAAATGCTTGGAACAAATACTCGGTAAGAATGCCACCCCCAGTCCTGATTCTACCATTAATATCTGTGATTCCAGGCTGTTAGCATTAATCGTATCTTTAATGTAAAAACCGGCCCTCATCGTAAATTGTCTTAAGATCTCCAGGGAGCAGGGACCTGAATCTTCACTTAAAGTAATTAATGTACATTCATTAAGTGAATCAGCTGATATGGTATCAAACTGAGCAAGCGGATGTTTTTTATTTACAATGATATACATTGTAGAAGGAAAAACCTGCTTTACCGCGGTCTCATCCAATGATACAAAAGCGGGACTAAAAGGATGATTAAAGACGATATCCAATTTTCCGGCTTGTAAGTATGAGATAAGGTCGTTATAATTATACTTAGCAACCAGGACATCAATATCCGGATACAGGGTCCTAAACTCAGAAACTACCTGCGCTATTAAAATATGCTCATAATGACCAAAGCCGATTTCTAATACTTTGGGATGCAGTTTTGCCGTCTTTTGGGTTTGAGAGATCATCTCGTTGTACAGCTCTATAACCTCTAAAGCTTTGTTATAAAAAACTTCCCCGGCAGATGTAAGAAAAACAGTTCTGTTGTTTCGTTTTAACAAAACGACTCCCAGTTCTTCTTCTATTGCTGCAATCTGGCGGCTCATTGCTGTTTGCACCATGTGGTGTTCCTGGGCGGCTTTTGTAAAATTCTTATGTTTTACAACTGAAACAAAATAAGATAATTTCCTGATTTCCATTTAACCACCATATCTTTTCAATGAGACTATAAGAAAAACTCATACCATTCCTATTTTAACAAGATGTCTGAAAAATTGCAACCGTAAGTCTTAATTTCCTCTCTGTTTACAGCAATTGTTATGACAGCTTTAGTAGCATTTTCTTGACACGAAAAAGTCCTGTGCATTCAGGGCATTTTTTTTTTGGATTAATCCGTGCTATTGATTCGCAAACAAGTCCTGTTCTATTCATGATAAGATGAAACTGTCAGCAAAAACAAATATTGGAGGAGGAAGAGAAAACATGAAACGAAAATTTTTAGCGGCTGCAATGGCCCTTGCCTTAACGGCAGGAATGCTTTCCGGATGCTCAAGTTCTACAGGTTCTGCACCGGAGAACAAAGAGACCCAGACAACTGGGGCAGCCACCACAGAGGCTGCCAAAGCGGCTGAGACCAAAGCAGAGGAAACAACAGCAGCAAAGGGGAATGGAACCTTAGTCGGAGTCGCCATGCCCACCAAGGATCTGCAGAGATGGAACCAGGATGGATCTAATATGAAGAAGGAACTGGAAGATGCCGGCTATAAGGTGGATTTACAGTATGCCAGCAATGATGTCCAGACCCAGGTATCCCAGGTGGAGAACATGATCTCCAACGGCTGCCAGATATTAGTCATTGCCTCTATTGACGGAAGTTCTTTGGGAGAGCCTTTAAGCCAGGCCAAAGCCATGGGAATTCCAGTTATTTCCTACGACCGTCTGATCATGAACTCTGATGCGGTTACATATTATGCTACCTTTGATAACTATAAAGTCGGACAAAAGCAGGGTGAGTACCTGGTAGAGGCTCTGGACCTTGAGAAGGCAGCAGATCCTAAGAACATTGAGCTGTTTACCGGCGATCCGGCTGATAACAACTGTAACTTCTTCTTTGGCGGGGCCATGGATGTCCTTAAAAAGTATATTGACAGCGGAAAGCTTGTAGTAAAATCCGGCCAGACTGCGTTTGAGCAGGTAGCAACCGCTAACTGGGATTCAGAGAAATCTCAGAACCGTATGGATACCATTATCGCAGGTAACTATTCTGACGGAACCGTATTGGATGCAGTCCTCTGCTCCAATGACTCCACTGCTCTTGGCGTTGAAAATGCCCTTGCTTCTTCCTATACCGGAAAATACCCAGTCATCACCGGACAGGACTGTGATATCGCCAATGTAAAGAACATGCTTTTAGGAAAACAGGCTATGAGTATCTTTAAGGACACCCGTACCCTTGCTTCTCAGGTCGTAAAAATGGTGGATTCCGTTATGCAGGGCGGAGAAGCTGAGATCAATGATACCAAATCCTATGATAACGGAACTGGAATCATCCCAACTTATCTGTGTGATCCAGTGGTTGTAACGGTTGACAACTATAAAGATATGTTAATTACTTCCGGATACTATACGGAAGACCAGTTAAAGTAATAGAAATTATTTTCTTATGGGGACGGCTTCTTACAGATATAGAGGCCGTCCTTAAGAAATGACGGCAAGGGAGGGATATTCTTGGCAAAAATACTTTTGGAAATGAAGAGCATAACCAAGACATTTCCAGGCGTTAAGGCTCTGGATAATGTAAACCTTCAGGTAGAGGAAGGTGAGATCCATGCCCTGGTGGGTGAAAATGGAGCTGGCAAATCTACCCTGATGAACGTGCTCAGCGGCATTTATCCCTATGGCACCTATGAGGGAGATATTATTTATAACGGAGAGATCTGCAAATTTAACCGTATCAGTGACAGTGAACAAAAGGGAATCGTCATCATTCATCAGGAACTGGCTCTTGTCCCCTATATGACGATTGCAGAAAACATGTATCTGGGAAATGAAAAGGGGAAAAGGTACGCGATCAACTGGAATGAAACCTATGGAGAGGCGGACCGGTACTTAAATACAGTGGGTCTTGTGGAATCTTCCCATACTTTAATTAAGGATATCAGCGTGGGAAAGCAGCAGCTGGTGGAAATTGCAAAGGCACTTGCAAAGAATGCCAGGCTTTTGATCCTGGATGAGCCTACCGCATCCTTAAATGAAGATGATTCCAAAGCGCTTCTGGAGCTTTTGTTAAAATTTAAATCAGAGGGATTAACCTCTATCATTATTTCTCATAAACTGAATGAAATTGCCTATGTGGCGGATAAGATCACAGTCATCCGCGACGGCTCAACCATAGAAACACTGGACAGGAAAAAGGATGCCATTACCGAGGACCGCATTATCAAAGGCATGGTAGGGCGGGAACTGGTGGATCGTTTTCCCAAACGGGAAGACGTGGAAATCGGTGAAAGAGCCATGGAAGTGGAGCACTGGAATGCCTGTCATCCACTGTATTCGGACCGTAAGGTAGTAAATGATGTCTCCTTTTATGTGAGGAAAGGAGAGGTCGTGGGAATCTGCGGCCTGATGGGCGCCGGAAGAACAGAGCTTGCCATGAGCATTTTCGGAAAGAGCTACGGCGTCAATATCTCGGGAAAGGTCCGTATCAAAGGGCAGGAGGTAGCGTTAAACTCCGTCCGGGAAGCCATACGCCATAAGCTTGCCTATGTTACCGAAGACCGGAAAGGCAATGGCCTGATCCTTGGAAATCCTATCAGGATCAACACGACCCTTGCAAATATGCAGGCAATCAGCCGCCGCTCCATTATTGATAAGGATAAGGAATTTGCTGTGGCAGAAGATTACCGGGATAAGTTAAAGACCAAGTGCCCCACTGTGGAACAGAATGTAGGGAATTTAAGCGGCGGAAACCAGCAGAAGGTCCTCCTTTCAAAATGGATGTTTGCAGAGCCGGATATTCTGATTTTAGATGAACCCACCAGAGGAATCGATGTGGGCGCAAAATACGAAATATACTGCATCATCAACCGCCTGGCTGCGGAAGGCAAATCTGTCATCATGATATCATCGGAGCTTCCTGAAGTACTTGGAATGTCCGACCGTATTTATATCATGAATGAGGGCCGTATGGTGGGAGAGGTCAGTGCGGCCGAGGCAACCCAGGAGAAGATCATGGCCTGTATTTTAAAATCAGATAAAGGAGAGTAGAAGATGGAGAATAAGATGAAATTATCTGAGGGATTAAAAAAATATACGATGGTGATCGTTCTGGCCGTTGTAATCTTTCTTTTCACGGTCAACACCGGAGGGAAGATGCTCCTGCCCCAGAATGTGAACAACCTGATTGCCCAAAACGCCTACGTATTTATTCTGGCAACCGGCATGCTTTTTTGCATTCTTACGGGAGGCAACATTGACTTATCCGTAGGCTCTGTGGTCTGTTTTGTAGGAGCAGTAGGCGGAAGCATGATGATCACCATGGGGATCAACCCCTATCTGACCCTGCTTGCGATGCTGATCATCGGTATGCTGGTAGGCGCATGGCAGGGCTTCTGGATCGCCTATGTACGGATCCCTCCCTTTATCGTGACTCTGGCCGGCATGCTCATGTTCCGCGGGTTATCCAATGTGGTTTTGCAGGGCATGACCTTGTCTCCCATTCCGGATCCGTTTTTGAGTCTGTTTAACACCTATGTTCCGGATCTATTCGGGATGCAGGGCTTTAACCTGACCTGTTTTCTAGTGGGAATCATTGCCTGCCTGGTTTTTGTGGCACTGGAACTTTTAAACCGGAGAAGAAAGCTTCAAAAGGGATACCGGGTGGATCCAATTGGAGGCATGGCAATCAAGATGGCTCTCATCAGTTTTGTGGTCCTGTTTGTTATGTATAAGCTGGCAAGATATAAAGGCATTCCCAATGCCCTGATCTGGGTGACTGCGATCATTGGGATTTACAGCTATATTTCTTCCAAAACCACCACAGGACGGTATTTTTACGCTGTGGGCGGAAATGAGAAGGCCACCAGACTGTCCGGTATTGATACCAACAAGGTGTATTTCCTCGCTTATCTGAATATGGGACTGCTGGCAGCAGTGGCAGGCATGGTAACGGTTGCCCGCTTAAATTCCGCCAATCCTACAGCGGGAAACAGCTATGAAATGGATGCCATCGGTGCCTGCTTTATCGGAGGCGCTTCCGCATACGGCGGGACCGGAACTGTACCGGGAGTAATCGTGGGTGCAACCCTGATGGGCGTGCTTAACCTTGGCATGAGCATCATGGGTGTGGACCAGAACCTTCAGAAGGTGGTAAAGGGTGCAGTCCTTATGGCAGCGGTTATTTTTGATGTGGTAAGTAAGAGAAAGTCATTTATTGTAAAACAGTAATTAAAAAGAATTTTCCCCCGAATCGTAAAATTGTTGATCAGATATGGGGATATGAGTCCATAAAGAGTAATAGAATGCTGTTTTCTTGTACAGATGTATAAGAGGCAGCATTTTTTATCTTCAATAAAAGACATTTTTCGCCTTTCATTCTACCTGGATTCTCCTGTGAATGAGCTGCTTATTTTAATAAAAATCCCCCTATATATAGAAATCTGGTCAAACTTGTGGTAGAATGCTACAAGTAAAAGAATGTTTTGTAAGATAAATACCTTACAGGTATACCATTATGTCAAAAAAAATAGACAGAAAGTGGAAAGGAGCATAAATTATGGGAAAGATAAAGGTATCAACATGCGGAATAGAAGGACTTTTTGTCATTGAGCCTGCGGTATTTCACGATACCAGAGGATATTTTATGGAAACCTATAATCAGAATGATTTTAAAGAAGCCGGACTTGACATGGTTTTTGTACAGGACAACCAGTCCATGTCTACAAAAGGCGTACTGCGGGGGCTTCACTTCCAGAAGCAGTTTCCACAGGGAAAGCTGGTACGGGTTGTAAGAGGAAAAGTGTTTGACGTTGCGGTGGATCTGCGTTCCGCTTCTGAAACTTATGGTAAATGGTTCGGGGTGGAACTGTCTGCAGAAAACAAAAAGCAGTTTTACATTCCGGAAGGCTTTGCCCATGGATTTTTAGTTTTATCCGATGAGGCAGAATTTGCATATAAATGTACCGATTTCTATCACCCGGGTGATGAGGGCGGAATTTTATGGAGTGACCCGTCAATTGGCATTGACTGGCCGATTGAGGAAGGTATGGAGCTGATCATTTCTGAAAAGGATCAGAAATGGAGCGGAATCCGGGATACCTTCAAATTTTAGTGAGAGGAGAAAACCATGAATTATCTGGTTTCCTTAATAAAAGAAATTATTACAAAGAGAAAGCTCATTCTGGATCTGTCAAAGGCGGATTTTAAAAAACGGTTTGTAGGCTCTTATTTCGGGATCGCCTGGATGTTTTTACAGCCCATGGCAACCGTGCTGGTATACTTTTTTGTATTCCAGATGGGCTTTAAAAGCGTACCTCCGGTCCCGGAATACCCTTACGTGCTTTGGCTGATACCAGGCATTGTGCCCTGGTTTTATTTCAGCGAGGTACTGAATATGGGGACGGGCTGTCTTCAGGAATACAATTATCTGGTGAAAAAGGTGGTGTTCCGGGTAGAGATCCTTCCGGTCATTAAGATGATTTCCTGCCTGATGGTACATGGTATATTTGCAATCATCATGATCCTGGTATTTTTCTGCTACGGCTTCCTTCCAAAGGCAAGCTGGATCCAGATTCTGTATTATTCCTTTGCAAGCTCCATGCTGTCACTGGCTATTGCGTATTTTACCAGTGCCATTCATGTGTTTTTCAAGGATATGGCTCAGATCATAGGGATCTTTCTGCAGTTTGGCATGTGGATGGTGCCGATTATGTGGGCGCCTGAGATGTTTCCGGCAATCCCATCCTGGCTGCCGGTACTGCTTAAGCTAAATCCTTTCTATTATATCGTAGCCGGATACCGTGACAGCATGCTGACCGGAAACTGGCTGACAGAACGGCCGACCCTGGGACTTTATTTCTGGACAGTGACCATTGTCCTGATGCTTATAGGGCTGAAAGTATTTAAAAAACTGCGCCCACACTTTTCTGATGTACTATAACCTTCACGAAAGCAATGAGTAGTGCGAAATATGGCAGAAAAAGATTTTCGTTGTGCTTGCACATAAGAAAATCTTTTCCTGACATATTTCATAGGGCGAATGCCCGTGAGCTTGCGAAACTGAAAGTTTCGCAAGCTGCACTACGGACCTGTGGGATAATTTTATGTAACATGGAGGATTCAATGTCCGTAGAATGGAACAACAAAGCAATATCTGTTAACAACGTAACAAAAATATACAAACTATACGAAAAGCCCGCCGACCGATTAAAGGAGGCTTTAAGCATAACCCACAAAAACTACCATAAAGACTTCTATGCCCTAAACGGCATTTCTTTTGATGTAGAAAAAGGACAAACCGTAGGAATCATCGGAACCAATGGATCAGGCAAGTCCACCATACTAAAGATCATTACCGGAGTCCTCACCCCCACCTCAGGCAGTTTAGAGGTAAACGGTGTGATTTCCGCTCTATTAGAGCTGGGAGCCGGATTTAATATGGATTATACCGGAATCGAAAACATTTACATGAATGGCACCATGATGGGCTTTTCCAAAAAAGAAATGGATGGAAAGCTTAAGGACATCTTAGACTTCGCAGACATCGGTGACTTCATTTACCAGCCGGTAAAAACCTACTCAAGCGGTATGTTCGTCCGCCTGGCGTTTGCGCTGGCAATCAACGTGGAGCCTGAAATCCTGATCGTTGACGAGGCCCTGTCCGTTGGAGATGTATTTTTCCAGGCCAAATGCTACCGCCGAATGGAAGATATCCGCCAGAATGGAACCACGATATTAATGGTCACTCATGATATGGGTGCAATCATCAAATATTGTGACCGTGTGGTAGTATTAAACAAAGGCAATTTTATCGCCGAAGGAGAGCCGGGAAAAATGGTGGATCTCTATAAAAAGATCCTGGCAAATCAAATGGATGACCTTGGAGAAGAACTGGAAGAAATAAGAAGCGGCATATTAAACGATTTTTCCGGAGACCAGGCTGCAATTCAGGCACAGTCCCAAAAAAACCGCCAGGAAGGCCTTATGAAGGAAAAACTGACGATCAATCCAACCCGTACCGAATACGGCGATAAGAGAGCAGAGATCGTGGATTTCGGACTTCTGGACGAAAGAGGAAATGTAACCAACCTCCTCCTTAAGGGAGAACGCTTTACCATTAAAGAACGGATCCATTTCCATACCCAAATCGAAACGCCCATCTTTACCTACACCATCAAAGATAAAAGAGGAGCCGATTTAACCGGTACCAACACCATGTACGAGGCCTCTGATGTGCAGGCCGTGGGAAAAGGCGATGAATATGAGGTGGAATTTAACCAGAAAATGACCCTTCAGGGAGGGGAGTATCTTCTTTCCATGAGCTGCACCGGATTTGAAAACGGAGAGCATGTGGTTTACCACCGCCTGTATGACATCGCAAATATTACGGTCATTTCCAATAAAAATACGGTAGGTATTTATGATATGGAACCGGAAGTAAGCGTAAAGCTTCACCGGGCAGGAGAGTGAGGAGGAAACGCCCATGAAAGATTTGAGCCCTGAACTTAAGAAGCTGTTTTTAAAATATGATGGAGATACGAAAAAGCTGCTGCAGGAGAATCCTAACCTGGATTACCTCTATGCATTATCTGATATACGTGAGAACCTTCTGGAGTGGTATGAATTTGATGAGGAGAGCTCCCTGCTTCAGGTAGGGTCCGATTACGGCGCCCTGACCGGATTGTACAGCAGGCGGGTCAAAGAGGTAACTGTCCTTGACCCTGACAGTAATAATCTGTCGTTCAATCGTTTGCGCAATGAAAAACAGGGAAACATCCGATATATAACCGAAGATTTAGACACCTTTGAAGAGGAAGGCTTCGACTATGTGGTGATGGTGGGTTCTTTAAGGCCTCCATATGACAAACACATAAGAAAAGCAAAATCCCTTTTAAAGCCGGAAGGAAAGCTGATCCTTTCCATATGCAACCGCCTGGGCCTTAAATATCAGGCCGGTGCGGTTCCTGATAAGGACCGGCTTTCAAGGGCAGAGGTCCTGGAGCTATTGTGCGGAGAGGACGGAAGATCGGGGAATGCCGAATTCCATTATCCCATGCCCGACTACCGCCTGCCCATGACCCTGTATTCCGATCAATATCTGCCAGGCAAGGGAGATTTAACTCACGCCATACTGGCCTATGATTATCCGAAATATTTGAAGTTTGATTTAGGAAAGATGTTCGACGAGGTATGTGAGGGAAAGCAGTTTGAGACATTTGCCAATTCATTTTTAACCATTTGGAGCCGTCATGAAGAAAATTAACTTTGTAAAATACAACAAGACCCGCAGGGAAGCGTTCCAGATCCGCACCAGTCTGGTGGAAGAGGAAGGCTGTCCATTTGTGGAGAAGACAGCCTTAAGGCCTGAGGGTGTTGCACATATAAAATCCCTTGGTGAAAAATATAAAAGCCTTGCGGCGCAAAGCCAAAAGCTTAAGGTCGCCGGGGTTTCCATAAGTCCGGATGAAAGGACCGCCCGTTTCGATTTCCTTAAAGGTCAGACCCTTTCCGAGCTGCTTGGAAGGGAGATCCGTAACGGAAAGGTTTCCGTATCCCATATGGAAGACGGGCTTTCCCTGATCCTGGATGTGAAAGAAAACTGTATCATCCCCTTCACCATTACAGCCGAATTTGAGGAGGTATTTGGAAAACTCGCTGAGTCAGATGAAAAAGACTGGGCGTTTAAAACCTCCAACATTGACTGTCTTTTTGAGAACATCATGATGACCGGGGACGGTCCTTATCTCCTGGACTATGAATGGGTATTTTCCTTCCCGGTCCCAGTCACTTTTATAAAGTTCCGGGTTCTTTATTACTTTTACGAGCAGTATAAAAGCCTTTTGTCCTATGGTTCCATGGAAGCCTTTATGGACGAATTCGGTGTGGAGGCAGAGCGTATTGCAACATATGAGCAGATGGAACGCTGCTTCCAGGAATATGTCCACGGAGAGAACCAGCAGATCTATCTGGTCAATTATATGCAGGAAACCCATGCCCTGCCTGAGGATATGTATGGCTTTTCCCAGGTGATCGATGAGACAAAGGAACGCCTTTCCCAGATGGAAATGGAGATACGGGAAAAGGATGTGCTCATCACCAGGCAGCAGGAAGAAAAGCGTCTGACCGACAATCATGTGACAAACCAGGAGATGATCATTCAGACCCTGCGGGCGGATTGCGACGATATGAGAGAGATGATCACCTGGCTTCAGGGGCACGAAGCATTAACCTTCCGCGCCAGAAGAAAGCTGGGAAGAATCTTTAACGAAAGGTTCCCCAAAGGGACCAGAAAGCGGAAGCTGCTGTTTTATGCTAAGGATACGGTATTTCATCCGCTGAAATCCTTCCGCCTCTATACAACAGAGGAAGGGAGGAACCTGATCGAAGGAGATATGAAGATTGGAGATGCCTACCGTGCCCATGGAAAGCTTCGTTTTATTAAAGAGGGTCATCCCATGGTATCCATCGTCATCCCGGTCTACAATCAGATCCATTATACCTATGCCTGTCTTGCATCTATTCTGGAGCATACCAGGGACGTGGTGTATGAAGTCATCATAGCAGACGATGTTTCTACCGATGCAACTGCAGAACTTTCAAAATTTACGGAAAACGTGGTCATATGCCGCAATGAAACCAACCAGGGATTTTTGCGGAACTGCAACCAGGCAGCCAAAGCTGCCAGGGGAAAATATGTCATGTTCCTCAACAATGACACCCAGGTAACGGAGGGGTGGCTAAGCAGCCTGGTGAACCTAATCGAATCAGATCCAACCATCGGAATGGTAGGGTCCAAGCTGGTTTATCCCGATGGACGCCTGCAGGAAGCAGGAGGGATCATCTTCCGTGACGGTTCCGGCTGGAATTACGGACGCCTTGATGACCCGGACAAGCCGGAATACAACTATGTAAAAGATGTAGATTATATATCCGGAGCCGCC
>NZ_DAMAUN010000084.1:0-25234 GCF_032078915.1 Lacrimispora sp.
TCAGCGGCGAGTTATATCATACCAAAGCATTTGACAAAAGTCAACAATTATTTTGAATTGTTTTGATAATTTGTTTAATTGCGAATAATGCCTCTGATAGAATGCGCCTGCTATATATTAATGTAAAAGTTAAATATAGATATAATGAATCCCGTAGGATTTAAAAACAGACCGGTCCGTTGCTTTTCTCATGCCTTATGTTCTGTCATAAAGTCATTACACAATAATATCGAAAGGGACTGCGTTCTCTTCACAAACCAGGAACCAAGTCTATCTTTCAGCCCCAAAACCATCCTATATAAACCAGGTTATGATTACAAAACTATAACTTTTAGTAACCATTCTATGTCACCATATATATTTATTTGAAATTAAGTAACCAAACAGGCTACTCTTATGTTATATTTATAGCATAGTTTGCCGATATAAAATATAGTCGATTTGTAATTAAGAAGGAGGTGTTCCTATGACGCATCTTGGTTCAAGAATCCCAGTGCCCCGTAATTCAATGCCTGGCAATCTGCATGGCAGATTATTTTTAACAATGGATCATTCAAGGAATGTGGCTTCACAAAGACCGGACAGAATTAAATCCAGTATCCAACGAAATAGATTCACATGGCTCGGTCCAGGTAATCTGATCAGCAAAAGCTCTAGAATCATTTCATCTGACTGTATATACATAGGAATGGAATAACCAGAAACCAGAGCCAGCATCTTTGATTGTAAAGCTTAATAGCTTTGATGTCTATTGACTCCAGCCAAAGAAGCGATTCGAAATCAGCCACTTACTTGCATACAGGGTTATAGTAGCAGGTATTTTTTAATGTTAGGGGAAGAAAATGAAAGAAAAAACCAAAAAAGGATTCTTTAGCCTTTTCCAAAATGTAAGGCGCTCTGCGGAAACATCAGAAAAGATCAGTGCAACTTCTGTCGTTTCACCTGACGAATCCCAAAATGAAGATCTTAATGAGACTGTATCCGATCCAACCGCACAAAAAAGTTCTGCCGCAGCAACCGTATTTCCCGAGATTGAATATGAAGCTCCTTCCACTTCTTTAATATGGGAGCCTTCTTATGATCCGCTTATTGTACGGATGGATGAAGAAGCATTATCCAGTGAGTGCGCTCAGTTTTCCAGTAAAATGCAATCATTATCCAATGTTTTTAAACGGACATCCGAATCTACACAAGAGCAGGTTCCCCAGCCAAAGGCGGCTCAGGCCTATCTTTATGTTTCAAAGGACCGCATGGCTGCATGGTTTTATGTGATCCCTCCATTTAACGACGGTCAGGATATAAAGGAAGAAGATTTAAAATCAATCCTCAATCAGGAGCATGTATCCATCGGAATTATGGAGGAATCCCTGAAGTCAATTGTTGAGAACCAGATCTATGGTCAGGCCGTGCTGGTTGCAAAGGGAATTCTGGCACGCAACGGAATTGATGGTTCTATTAAAGACCATTATAAACGGGATCTTAAGCTTGAATTTATAGAAGATGAAAACGGATCTGTGGATTATAAAAATTTAAATAATATTCAGGCCGTTAAAGAAGGAGAAGTGATCAGCAGTGTTACTCTTGCTGTACCCGGGAAAAATGGTATGACCATAACCGGTCAGCCCTATCCCTGCACGATTAAAGGAACTGACGTTCACGCACCTGTAGGCCGCAATACTAAGCTTACGGAGGACCGGACTCAGCTCGTTTCCCAAAAAACAGGCCATGTAACATTTGTTAATGGAAAATTCCAGGTAGATCCTATCCTTAAGATAAATGGTAATATTGATAATAGTACAGGAAACCTGGATTATGACGGAGATATATTGATTACTGGAGATGTAAGGAATGGATTTTCGGTAAAAGCCACTGGAAGAATTGATATCAGAGGCTCCGTGGAAGGCGCTCAGATAACAGCTCAGGGAACCATTACGATTGCCAGCGGCATGTCAGGAAACGGCCGTGGTACTTTAACTTCTGACTCTGATATCAAGTGCCGTTATCTGGAACATTGCACGGTCACCGCCAAAGGCAATGTTTATGCGGAAAGCATTATCAACTCCAAAATAGAAAG
This sequence comes from Lacrimispora sp., assembly GCF_032078915.1. Lineage (GTDB taxonomy): Bacteria > Bacillota > Clostridia > Lachnospirales > Lachnospiraceae > Lacrimispora. Next base: position 2,075 of record NZ_DAMAUN010000084.1, read on the forward strand.
CGGTCAGGATATCATTGTTACCTCCGGCATGGGCGTCATAATCGGCGGTACTCTTTTGGCTGCAAACACCATTAATGCACGTGTGATTGGTTCTAAAGTACGGCGGCTCGTTACCGAATTAATCATTGCAAATGTTCCAAGAAACGTAGCAGAATCCGCTCGGCTAGCCAGAGAGCTGGAGCAGCTTCACCACAATATGTCGGAAGTAAGAAAAAATATCACCTATCTTGAAACCACCCAAAGGCAGGATAGACAGCAGCTGCTTGATAATTTGAAGCAGGCTTCCACTTATTTAAATCTCCGGGAACAGGAGATTACAAACCGTTTGGAAGAAATAACCGCAATCGATAAGGAACAGTCCGGAATCATACACTGCCAGCAGCTGCTGCCAGTGGTTCGCATACGGATCGGTTCTTCCAGTCTGCTGGTTCAGGAGGAATACTCCAGGAGTATTGTTTATAAAAACAGCGAAGGGGAAGTTACAATCGGAAGTAATTAAAAATAGAAGGAGGGAAGCTATATGAAAAAAACAATTATGATTGTCGATGATTCAATTGTAACACGCAGCGAGATAGAGCAATTACTTAAAGGAACGGATTTTGACGTCATCTATCAGTGCAGAAGCGGGGAAGAGGCTCTGGAAGCCTATGAAAGAGAAAAGCCCGATATTGTGACCATGGATATCATAATGCCTGGAATCGATGGTATCGAAGCTTCCAAACGCCTGTTGGAACATCATCCGGAAGCAGGAATTATGATCATCAGCTCTCTTGCTTATGATGAAACACAGCAGATGGTACAAGAATTAGGCTCCAACCTTCCTTTTGTTTTCAAGCCAATTAAAAAGTCATATTTTATTGAGGCCCTGCTAAAGGTAAGTGATGCGATTTCCCAAAAGTAAGGTCTTCACATCAGATAGATCTTTATATAACTAAAATGATATGTTATCTATTATTACATAGAAAAAGCCTAATGGAAGGTCTGCTTTTAAAGACCTTCCATTAGACTTTTTTTATATATTAAAGATTGAACCAGTCGTTGAATCAGCAGAATCAAACTGATTAGAAATACTAAAGGAAGCCATTTGCATCCGAAGCTTCATCAGTTCAATTAAATAAAGATAATCAGATTTAGCAGGTACAAGACTGCCGCTTTCTCCGTCCAAAGATAGATTGGACAGATATTCATAAGTACTTGATATGTCCGATGAATATCCTGATACTTCTGATTCTCCCATATAATTCTTAACTTTCTTTACATACTCCTGCGTTTCCTTAAAAGGAGGGATTCCTCCATATTTGCTTACATTGTTGCTGCCGGCATTATAAGCCGCCAGGGTGAGATCCACATTCCCTTTATACCGATCCAGATTTTCTTTTAAGTATTTAGCTCCCCCCATGATATTGCTTCTTGCATCATAGGGATCGTCCACTCCCAGGGATCTGGCGGTGGCAGGCATTAGCTGCATTACTCCGGCAGCCCCCTTCTTTGAAGTTGCAGATGGGTTAAAATTCGATTCCGCCTTAGCAACCGCCTTTAGAAGTTTTTCAGAAACACCGTATTTTTTAGATGCCTCCGAGAATATGGCCTCAAGATTTTCCGGAGCCTTTGCTACTGATTTTAAAATCTGTTTAAAATTCCCCTTGGCAGATGAAGCTGCCGTATATCCTGACTGCCCCGCCTTTGTACTAGCAAGTGCAGACAGTTTTAACTGGTCTATTGTTGCCAAAATTTAATCCTCCCATCAATTTCCGTTTTTACGGAACCCATCTTCCTGAAGCATCCACCCAATAATTGCCGACATTCATGCTGCTTGCCATGCTGCCATCTGTATTTAAGTAATACCAGATCCCTGGCTGGGGCTGTATCCAGCCCGTCAGCATTTCTCCTCCGCCCGGATTTAAATAATACCATTTGCCATTGACAAACTGCCAGCCCATGAGTAATTTTCCATCCTTGGGGTTTAAATAATACCATCTTTGGCCTGACAGGAGCCAGCCTGTCTGGTAAATTCCATTCCCGTCAAAATAATACCAGTCATTTAATATCTGCTTCCAGCAATTCCTGGCGATTCCACCATCCTCCTGCTTGTAGGTATTTCCCTTCCATGCACCTGATGTATCTCCGTCATATTCCATAATGGTATCATCGGAAGTGACATAATCCCCTTCCTTCATATATTTCCGGTCATCAGCAGTATAACCGATTGCCCGGACTTCATAGTAATAAACAGCATCTTTGTCCATGTATTCAGAAAGATCCACCGTATTGGTTTCAACAGAAATGCGCTTTTTCAGTTTGTCATCTGCATACAGAGCAACCTGATACCCAGTAGCAAATTCAACTTTTTCCCACACAGCCTTCGTCATTTTGCTATCGCTCCAGCCGGCCCTGGCTGTTCTTCCTAAAATAACTACAGGAACATAATCCACCTTAATTTCCAGGGTATTGTTATCCAATGCTTTGGCGGAAACAAACTTTGCCCCTGTGACCTTGCACTCTGACCGGTTGTAGGTATTTGCAAATATTGAGGTGTCTGATGTTAAAAACACACTGACCCGTTCATTCTTTGCTGCCTTCCATTTGCTGATATCCCGTTTCCAGACAACCTCCTTAACGGATACTCCCGCATTGGTAGTAGAAATTCCAGGCATCAGTATTTCTTCACTCCCATACTGGCTGTCAAACTTAAGATTTACGCTTCGAATCACAACAGAATCGGCGGCAAAGGACATCATAGCCGGCAAGCATGTAAATGCTGCCACCAAAACAGCAAGGAACACAGAATGCAGTTTTCTTTTCTTATCTCTCATCATTGTACCCATACTCCATCTTCATTTACCGGAAATCCATTGATTACCGTATTTACAGCCATCGTGCCATCCTGATTAAAATATCGCCACAGTCCGTCGATCTTCTGCCAGCCGGTTACCATGACTCCATCTTCCCCGGTATAATAAGTATGCCCATTCCGGGTGATTAAGCCCTTTAGCATAGCCCCCTCTAAGTTTCCCTGTACAGTATTTAAATAATACCATCTTCCTGCCTGGTTGATCCAGTCCTTCTGCATGGCACCCTGGCTGTTAAAATAATAATAATAGCCGTCTATGACCTGCCAGTTAGTAGCGGCGGCTCCCATGGGGGCCTCGTAGCCGTTGTCCGGATAAAAATAATACCATGTATTGTCAATTTTATTCCAGCCGGTCACCATGGCTCCTTTGGAATTCATATAATAGATATCAGAATCCAGGATAAACCAGCCGGTTACCATCTTTCCTTCCTGGCCAAAGCGGTACCATACATCATCAAGTTCCATCCAGGAATTAGCCTGAACTGTTCCATCGGCATACCGGTAGTACCAAACTCCGGACTGCTGTTCCCAGCCCTCTTTTATCCCAGAGCCATTTGTTGTACCGGCAATTGTGTCAGAGTCTTTTCCAGTTCCATCGGAAACATCCCGGTCCCTGATAACCAGTTCGTCTGACTCCACCCAGCTGCTCTTCTTTCCATTCTTAAGTTCATCCTGTTTGAAGGGAACAGAACGGATTTTGTAAGAATAGGTCCCTTCCTCTGTCATATACGGATAGAAATTATAGGAGGTAGCCTTTACCTGTTCCTTTTTTAAAATTATTTTTTTACCGCAGTAAAGCCATAATTCATAAGCACCCGATGTGTTATCCCCTTTGGACCAGACAGCCTGACCAAGCCTTGTATCCTTCCAGCCCACGTCTTCCGGTTCCGCGTACAGGCCTTTCACAGGCTTCGTCCTTAAGGTGACAACCATGTCACTGCCATTCCGCTTTGCACTGACATAGGAACCTCCCGTGATTTTCATCTTGGTAGCCTCATAAGAAGATTTAAAATAAGCATCGTATTCATCGGACGGGGTAAGGATAACATTCATCCTGGGTTCTTCTCCCACCGACATATCCTTTGAGGTGGAGGTGACCCACTTTGCCTCCCTGACAGTGTACTTTTTATCGCCGGAAGTTACATAGCACTCCCCACTTGTTTGATTAATCTGGATGTCTGGCAAGCGGTCACCTGCCTCGATATTAAGTACCACCTTAATGCTGATTGAATTGATTGCCTCTGTTGCCATCGCTTTTTCAGGGAAGAGACACAGGCAAAAAGCGACTAAAATCACTATTGCCAATCCCCTCTTTTGTTGTCTCATGAAATCGCTCCTTTTTAATAAGTCCTCACTCTACAGTTTGTAAATTTTTATCCTTAAGTTACATTTAGCAATACTATGGTTTCTTTTCCTTTACTTTCTCTATCAGCAGGTACCTTTCCAGCACGCTCTCCTGATGGGACGTCATGTCATGAAAATGCCCTCCGTACCTGTAGGAATGTTTTCCATTTTCATCAGTCCGCTCTTTTTTCCAAAGAACACAGCCCTTCAGCCTGACGCAGCCAAAATTCGTATCCATCAGAAAAGAAAATAGGCCTCTCTCTTTCAGTTCTTCCTTGCTTTCAAATCCTATGCCACCCGAACTGATGTTTTTTATGACAGCGCTAATATGTAACAGAGTTTCATCATCACCAGCCATCTCCAAGACCACCGGGATATCAACCTTAACTTTCGCATCATGGCGCCTTTCCAGATCTTCGATCCGTTCCATGATCCGGCATGAAAGCATATAATAGGGTTTCTCCTCCAGCTTCAGCTTTTCATACAGGCGGCATTTGCAGGTGACAAGTCCCTGTATGCCGTCATAAAACACAATGATCATGTCAGCGCTTAATTTACGTACGTCTTCTTCCTCAATGATAAGTCCTATACGCTCCTTATCAGAATCAACCACTTCCACTTCCGCAAGAAGATTTCCTGCAAAAGAGCAAATACAGGCCTTTTTACATTCAGTGAACATCTTCTTATTCCTCCGTTTCTCCGTCCATAGAAAGCAGTTAAATTCCTATTGCATAACGCGCAATTACTGTGTTTTCCTTTTTTTCAGCTGTTCCAGAAAAGCGAACTTCCTGACCATGGACTCCTGATAAGATGTCATATCAAAGAAACGGCTGCCATACCGGTAGCGTGGCGGTTCGTTCTCGCCTGACAATTTCTTTACCCATAGAATACTGCCCTTGAGCCTGGTACAGTCGCTGTCCGTTTCAAACAGAAAGGAAAAGATCTGCTCTACACTTAATTCAACTGCCGATTCAAGCCCGACCCCCCCTGCACTCAAATTTTTTACCTTAGCGTCTATATGTGTGACTTTTCCGTCTGAATCCGCCGTCTCCAGGGTAACGGGAAACGAAACTCTGACCTTAAGGTCACGACGCCTTTGTTCTATACCGATCAATTCGTCGATCACGCATGGAACCTTATAGATCGCATTACCGATCTCTCCAATTTCCTCGCCGCTGATCTTTACCCTGCCTGACAAACGGCATTTGCATGTAACAAGCCCCTGAACACCATCGTGAAATACGATCACTGATTCTGTGCTCACCTTATCCATATCTTCCTCATTAAAGATAAGCCCCATACTTTCCATATGGGAATCAACTACCTTTACCTCTGCGATAAAGATACCAGTTAAAGAAAAGACACTCGCTTTTTCACACTCAGTAAACATAAACTACTCCACCGTTTCCTCTTTTATTATTTCCTCTTTAATTAAATCCTCTTCCTCTATTTCCTTTACAGGCTCCGATGCCGGCTTTTCTACCGGACCCGGCACACAATTTAAGAAATAAAGGTAAATATCCACAATAGCCTGATATAATTCCTCCGGCACCTGGCTCCCAAGCTCAAGCTGGGTCAGAATGGTCGCAAGAGAATTATCCTCATAAACGGGTACACCGCTTTCATTAGCAGTTTCTATTATCTTTTCCGCCATATATCCCATGCCGGAGGCCACGATAACAGGTGCAGAATTCTTTGCATCGTCATATTTTATCGCAACCGCTTTTTTATTTAATGTATTTTTAAATTCTGACATCAACTGAATTTTTCCTTTCATGGATTTTGGGAAATACCTCTATTGGGGAGGATGGACCGCCCCCTGCCTGGAGATATAAGCTGTCTGCCCGGAAATGATACCGCTCAAGGATGCTTTTAATCTCCTTATAAATATTTGCCTCTGTTTTTTGCATCTTTTCCGGATAGAAAAGCTGCAGGGAGGCTGCATGATCCCCATAAAGAAGCAGAAGCTTAAACTGCCCCAATTCCCTGATATCAAATTTGACGAAAATTCTGGTCGTATGCTTTGCCCCCGCCTGGGTGCTGCTGCCTTCCTCGTCCGGATCAATCCACATTTCGGAAAATAGTTTCCGCCCGTCAATCTCCATAGGGAATGCCAGATGCAAAAGGGGCATATAGACACTTTCATTTAAAACCAGGGATTGAAGCATATTCTGAAACATCTGCTTATTCTCAAGTCCAGTACCTCCGCTCACACCGGTCTTTAGGAAATCAACGAACTTATCCGCCCATTGGTTTTTCCCTGCCGCCTGCTCTAAATCGACCTGATCAAGCAGTTCACCGAACTGCTCTGTAGTCATGGCTCCAAAAAATTTACGAAAGCCCTGATAACCCGCCAGCTTAGAAAAGGATTGCAAAACCTCTTCCCTTTCCCCATTTTCATATCTGGCTATTAATACCGTTAAAAGCGATATCTTATCCCGTATCGTGCCCATGTCGTGATTCATTGCGATATAACAGCCTAAAAAGGGAAGGATTTTCTCCTTTAAAAGTGCACTGTTTTGGGAGGTTTGCCCTTCGGGAGCAGATAGGTCCAGTTCCTTAAGCAAAGCCTCTATCTGCTCTCTTGTCTGCTTAAAAACATATGCCTCCATATCCTTTACTGTATTAAATATATCATGAAGTATATGCTTACCGGAAGACATATCATTGAATTTTCTGATAAAATTTAAAATCTCTGCTTTTAAATCCACAGAAGTTGTTTCTGCCATCACATGACGGAGCTGGTCAAAAATGCCGCCGTTAAAGCGGACTGCTGATTCAGCCTGTTCCTTTATGAAGGGCAGAATCTCTTCTCCCTGCATCTTGGCTGCCTCAAAAAAGGAAGCGATCTTCTGCGCTGCTTCTTCTCCCATGACTCCGCCCGTCAGCATTTCTTCACTCTGGAAAAAAATATCGGTCAAAATTTTGGTGAGATCAGGTATGTTTTTTACCTGGTTCAGAAATGAACCGAAATTCGAACCGTACTGGAATGCCAGCTGTTGATCCCCTTTTCCCCCGGAATCAGACCGGTTATCCGCCCGCATCACCTTTGAGGGATCTATTGGGTTCTGTATCTGGACTCCCTGGCCGGCCTGGGGGTTGTTTTTGATCGTGGAATTATCATAACCGGAAAGGGGTGTTGTAACTTTCAAAATATCTGCCATACTATGCCTCCATTTAACTGATATTTTATATAATTTTCGTAAGGTTATTTATATTTGCTATTATTTTTTATCCAACCATACCGATAAATAGATATATACTAAACTAAACAAGGCGGTGTAAATACTATGGATAACGGCATGGATAATATGCTTGATATGTACCTCTTTGAAACCAATTCCCTCCTGGAGCAATTAGACGAGCTCCTGATAGAAGCCGAAAAAGCAGGAGATTTTACAGTAGATGACGTAAATGAAATCTTCCGCATCATGCACACAATCAAAGGATCTTCTGCTATGATGGAATTTTCCTCTCTGATGCAGATAGCACATCGTATTGAAGATTTATTCTTTTTTATCCGTGAGAATGGTCTGGATTCCCTTGACAGTTCCCACAAAAGCATTCTTTTTGATTTAATGTTCCGTTCTACTGATATGCTTCGTGCTGAAGTTTCAAAAGTAGAAAACAATGAACCACTTAGTGATAATGTCGACCATCTGACACAAGAAATTAATAGCTTCCTGAAAAAAATCAGCGATGACAGCCCCACCGCTGCCGTGGAAAAGAATCATTCGGATCATTCCCGTCTCAAAGAAGCTGCCCAGCCAGCACCGGTCGTTTCCACTCCCGTCTCTGCTGCCAGCCTGGATGAAATCCGTTTGGACGTTGCAGAATGCCCGGAAGATCCGGCTGCCTTTTTCCTTCGTATCTTTTTTGATGAAGGCTGCGGAATGGAAAACCTTCGGGCTTTTATGCTTATCAGCGCATTAAAAGAATCCGGAATGGAGTTTGGCTATTATCCCGCCGATGTGGAGACCAACAGCCAGAGCAGCGGATCCATTATTGAGAAAGGATTTTTCCTGACGTTCCAATCCCGTGAGGAGGCTGACTCAGCCATATCACAGGTCAACAATATGAACAACATCCGTTCCTATGAACTGATTGAAAACCCCCGCGCAAAGGCTGCTCCCAGTGCAGAAAAGAAGAATGCTGCGGCAGTTCCAGCCCCATCTGCAGGTGAAAGCGCCCCGGCTGCTTCAAGTTCTCCTACCACTGGTAACTCTCATCAGATGCCGAACAAACAGAATCTGATCAGCGTAAATCTGGCAAAGTTAGACAACCTGGTGGCAATCGTCGGTGAGATTGTAATTACGGAATCCATGGTGACTTCCTCGCCTGATATCCAGAATTTAAAGAACCTTGACAGCTTTTTAAAGGCCACAAGGCAGCTTCGCAAGCTGACCGATGACTTACAGGATATTGTAATGTCCCTGCGCATGGTTCCTGTTTCCGGCGTATTCCAGAAAATGAACCGTATCGTCCGGGATATGAAGCAAAAGCTGAAAAAAGATGTACGCTTAACCATTATCGGTGAAAATACGGAAGTTGACAAGTCCATCGTGGACAGCATCGGAGATCCCATTATGCACATTGTCCGCAATTCCATGGACCATGGAATAGAAGAAACTGCCGAGGAACGTATTGCTGCCGGGAAAGATCCTCAGGGAGAACTTACTCTCTCAGCAAGCCATACAACCAACGAAGTCATCATTACCATCAGCGATGACGGAAAGGGTGTGAATCCGGCAGGCATTCTTGCAAAAGCAAAGAGAAACGGCATTCTTACCAAACCGGAAAGTGAATACTCCCAAAAGGAAATCTTAAACCTTCTACTGGCTCCCGGCTTTTCTACCAATGAGGTTGTCACTGAATTTTCCGGACGTGGAGTGGGCATGGATGTGGTCAAGAAAAATGTGGAGAACATCGGTGGTACCATAAGCATTTCCAGTGAATTAGGCAAAGGAATGTGCACTACCCTAAAAATCCCCCTCACCATGGCCATTGTGGATGGCATGGAGATCTCAGTGGGAAAATCTGTATTTACTATCCCCATTGCAAACATCCGCCAGTCCTTTAAGGTGAAGAATGAAGAAGTGATCTACGACACGGAAGGCAATGAGATCGTAAGGTGCATGAACCAGTTCTACCCCATCTTCCGCATTCACAGGCTTTACAACATTGAAACAGAAATTACAAGTATTGAAGATGGAATTCTGGTTTGGGTGGAATCCGGTGACAAATCTTACTGTCTCTTTGTCGATGAGCTATTAGGGGAACAACAGGTTGTTGTAAAGCCTCTTCCAGTATTCTTAAACAGCTTTAACGTTAAGGATTCAGGTATCAGCGGCTGTACCATTCTTGGTGATGGTAATATCAGCATTATACTCGACGTTTTAAACCTGTATGCCGCATCACAAAACCAGTATTATTAAATGAAATACCCTTTGGGTATACCTATATGCCCATCGTGGGCAAGCAAATTGAAATCGGAGGAATACAAATGCCAGCAGAAAATACAGCTACATCCGAAGCTTTTACTTCCGCTCGGACAGAAACTACGGAACGCTATTTAACCTTCCGCACAGAAAACCTTACTTTTGGTGTAAGCACCAATTATATCATTGAAATCATCACCAACCATACAATTACTACCATGCCCATGGTACCAGGATATGTAAAGGGAATCATCAACTTAAGAGGGCAGATCGTTCCCATCATGGATATCCGGTCAAGACTTGGCAAGCCGGACATAGAATATACCAACTCAAGCTGTATCATTGTTCTAAATGTGGATTCCGTTTTTATTGGAATCATCGTGGATTCTGTGGAGCAGGTTCTTGATATTGATTATTCCAGAATCTCACCGGTTCCGGCCAATAACCGGGAAGAACTGGTCAGCGGTATGATATCCGTTTCAGATAACCACATTGTCCTTCTTCTGGACTGCGAAACCTTAGTCAATAACTCATAAAGGACGGCTACTCTATGTTAACAATTTCGCAGCATGATTTCATACGGCTGGTGGATTTTATGAAAAAAAATTACGGAATCGACCTGTCTAAAAAGATGCAGCTCATTATGGGAAGGTTGTCAAACACCATCATTTCCATGGGGTACACTTCCTTCACAGATTATGTGGATCACATTCTTTCATCAAAGAATCAGGCTGATCTGGAAATAATGCTCAACAAGCTTACAACCAACTACACTTACTTTATGCGGGAAGAGGCACATTTTAATTTTTTTCGTGATACCGTTCTTCCTTATCTTATAAGCACAAAAAAGAATAAAGTTTTAAGCATTTGGAGCGCCGGATGTTCATCCGGCGAAGAACCTTATACCATTTCCATGATTATCAAGGATACTCTGGGGTCCCAGGCCGCTCTCTGGGATACCAGGGTCCTTGCCACAGATATTTCTCAAAATGCATTAAGGGCCGCAAAGGAAGCGGTATATGATGAGGAATCCTTAAAGAACTTATCTCCTGCATGGAGATCCAAATACTTTGTCAAATCCCCGGAACAGGGATTATATTCCGTAGCTCCGGCAATTAAATCAAATGTTATTTTCCAGACCTTTAATCTTATGGACCCCATACGGTTCCGGTTAAAATTTGATATTATTTTTTGCAGAAATGTCATGATTTATTTTGATCAGAATACAAAAGACGGGCTGATTCAGCGGTTTTATGATGCAACAGCCCCAGGCGGATACTTATTTATCGGTCACTCCGAAACAATCAACAAAGAAAAAACGTCTTACCGGTACTTAATGCCGGCTACTTACCGAAAAGAATGATCTGCGTAATATAAAATCTATTTACTGTCTCTCCATTTCAGTAGATGGATTTTATATTACACGGATTTTGGATTGCAGTTCGACTGCGGTGTGGGCTCTGCCAATAAAGCGTGGGCAGATAAGAAGAAATAACAGGAGGAATAAATTATGGCCAAAAAAATCCGAGTTTTCATAGTAGATGATTCCCTGCTGTTTCGCAAGGTATTAATTGATAATCTCTCTCAAAATCCCAATATAGAAGTGATCGGATATGCGGTCGATGCATTTGACGCAGAACGAAAGATTCCTTTACTTAAACCAGACGTAGTGACGCTTGATGTAGAATTGCCCATGATCAATGGCATTGAATTTGTAAAAAAACTTCTTCCTAAGCATCCTGTTCCAGTCATTTTAGTCTCTTCTCTTAATTTAAACGTGTTTGAAGCCCTTTCCGCAGGCGCCGTGGATTTTGTAAGAAAACCTGACATGTCCAGCAGTAATACTGCAAGCACATTCTTAAACACCTTGATCAGCAAAATTTTTATTGCTTCCCGTGCAGTCATTAAAGTCCCGGTTTCTACCCCTGCTCTCATAGAACCAGGGAAGTCTGCCATGGGAAAAACTCCCTTCTCCCTGAATGCATCTAATACCATAATTGCCATAGGCGCTTCCACGGGCGGAACAGAAGCCACGCTCCAGGTGCTTAAAGACCTTCCTGCAGACACGCCTGGAATTGTGGTCACACAACATATGCCGGAGGGCTTTACCAAAATGTATGCAGACCGTTTAAACCGGCTTTGCGCCATGAATGTAAAAGAAGCCCAAAGCGGGGATACCATTGAAAGGGGTCAAGTGCTGATTGCTCCTGGTGACTTACAGATGAAGGTGGTTAAAATGGGAGGCCGTTACACGGTAAGCTGCTACTCCGGTGAAAAAGTAAGCGGACACCGTCCTTCTGTGGATGTTCTATTCCAGTCCATAGCCGACACGGCCGGAGCTTCCTCCGTGGGGATCATCATGACCGGCATGGGACGTGACGGGGCCGAAGGACTTCTTAATATGAAAAAAAAGGGAGCTTTTACCATTGGGCAGGATGCAGAAAGCTGCGTTGTTTACGGAATGCCAATGGTGGCCTACAATATAGGTGCTGTCACCAGGCAGGTGCCCTGCGCAAATATAGCAGGCGTCTTAATGAAGCACTTAAGTTCTCTTTAATTGAGAAATTCTATTCCTGAAGTTAATATTTTCTTAAAACTGACGATATTATAAATGTAATGAAAAAACAGTCTTTGATGAGCCATCAGGCAAATCGAACTTCCTTATAAAATTCTTAGAAAGGAGTAAATAAATGCGTATTTCACAGAACTATTACGGTACGCTGTATAATACCTCCAAGATACGGCAAAACCAGGATATCACCACTTCTGAATCCGGTAAGAACAATTACGATGAAATCACGATCCGTTCTGCTCCCCAGGAAGAAATGGATTCCAAATTCATATCAAGCCTTAAAAATGCTCTTATGAAAGAAGTTAAACAGACCACATCAGAAGAAAAACTGAACCAATTAAGACAGAAGATTGAAGACGGAACTTATCAGGTGGATGCCAACAAGATCGCCGAAAGAATTCTTTTATACAAAGGAGCCGATTTCCATGAATAATTTTAAGGCAGTAATTGAGGATATGATCCAGCTTTTTCAGGATCTGGTTCAGGTCGAACAGGTAAAACTGGAAGCCGCTAAAAAAAACCGGGTCACTTATGTGGAAGATTGCATGAACAAGGAACAGGCCGCCATTTTAAAACTGAGAGGCCTTGAAAAAAAGCGTGAGGATTGCCAGGAACAGCTTGGTATGAAGGGTGATACCTTTCAGCAGATTCTTTCAAAAGTCTCAGAGGACGAGGAACATAACCAACTAAAAGAACTGTTTGACAGGCTCTCCTATCAGGTCAGGCTGTTTCAGGAAATAAGTGACGGTGCACGCACCATGATTGAACTTAATCTTCACATGATCGACAAAGCCATTAGGAATTCCCAAGGGAAAATGGCTCCAGACAATGCAAAATGGGAGGGATTATTATGACACGCTCTACTTTCTCCGGCTTTACCATTGCCCAGCTGGCCATGACTGCCAGCCAGCGGGCCATTGATGTGACCGGACAGAATATAGCAAATATTAACACAAAGGGCTATACCAGACAGAGGGTGGATCTTGCAAGCTTTAATACAAGAGGCGCCGATCATATGAGCACAGGACCTGGTGCTAAAATAGGTTACGGTGTTGAAATTACCGGCATTTCCCAGATAAGAGATCCATTTTTAGATGTTCAGTTCCGAAATCAAATTGCTAAGGTGGGAACGGCAGATGCAAGACAGGTTACCTTAGATCAGTTAGCTGATATTTTTGATGAGACTGATAAGGATGCATTAAAAAAGGCTCTCAGTGATTTAAGTTCCAGCCTTGATCAGCTGTCCGCCAATGCAAATAACAGCGAGTTTGACAGTATCGTCCGTTCCAGGGCTCAGGTCATTGTAAATTACATCCATCAAAAGGCCGCTGACCTTAACAGCGTTCGGGAAGAAACCATCAATGGCCTGGAAAATACGGATATACCCGCTATCAACGGTCTTCTTTCTGACATCGGAGAGTTAAATGACGCCATCTGGAAGAGCCAGGTACAAGGTAACCCAGCGCTTGAGCTTTTGGATAAAAGAAATGAAAAATTGGATGAGCTTGCCGGCTACCTTCCTATCACTGTAACTTACAAGGATGTGGTTGTCGCATCAGGAGCTAAATTTGAATATCCAGTTGTAAATTTCAGAGGCAGCGATGGAGCTACATATCCTCTTACGGCAGGAGAACATGGCGAAAATATCGCATCAATTTCTATGACACGAAATAAAGGATACAACGGGGAGCCTGACGGTACGGTTTCCATATCACTGATTCCTGCCAGCAATTTCGCAAGCAGCTCGGATGTAAGTTCCCTGAAAACGGATATTACCAATTATCTGAAAGAGGGAACCTTAAAAGGAACAGTAGATGTATTGAATAAATCGGGAGAAATGGACAACCCTTCTTCCGATTACAGAGGAATTGGATATTACGAAAAATCCTTTGAAGCTTTTGTCCAGACTTTTGCCAATACTTTTAATGAATTGAATGGCAATATGCAGCCTTATACCGGTGTAACTCAGCTGCCGACTATAGGCACAGCATCAAAGAACTCTGATGGAAAAGCAGTATTCAGCATGGATTACTCAAAAGCGACTGGAAACTTCTTAAGAGGAGAAAGAATTACAGTCAATGGCGAGACTTATACATTTGGAAGCGGTTCAGGAGAAATACCCATTGGAGCAACACTTGAAGAAAGTTTAAACAATCTGGCTGATAAATTGAATGGCGACCCATCTCACCTATCTATGAAGGTGGATGACAACATCGAAGCCGGCACTTGGTCCTATGCTTCCGGAAAGCTGGAATGGCGTAGTACTAATGCCGTATCATCAGACGTGGATAGCATCAAAACCTCTGATGATAAGGATATGTCCATTCTCTATAAAGCAAACCCTGTCAATATTAGAAACTTTGATTTGTTCCAGACCTCCGATGGAAGCAACCGTTTTACTGCCAGCAACATTAAAATATCCGATGATTGGATGAACAACACCATTCATATCATCTCTTCCCATAAAGAGGATGCTGGTTCCACTGCCAATGACAACATTATAAAGATGTTGAAATCCCTGACTGATGAACGGGTTTTCAAATATGAATACACCTACATGGACACCAACGGGGTCGCTCAGACCGGATATATCACCCACTATACCGGAAACTTTTCCCAGTGTTACTCTAACCTGGAAAATACCCAAGGTATAGACAGTTCCGCCAACCAGGCGATCCTTAATAACCACATATCTGTGCTTCAGCAGACTGCAGACAGCAAGGATGCCGTATCAGGTGTCTCTTTAGACGAGGAAGGCATCAGCCTGATGCAGTACCAAAGATCCTTTTCAGCTGCCGCCCGTCTTATGACAACCCTTGACGAAGCACTTAATACATTAATAAACAATACCGGCATTGTAGGAAGATAGGAGGTTTCCAATGAGAATTTCAACCAATGCAATTATACGGAACTATAAGAGCAATCTTGCAGCTTCCATAGCCAACTTAAATGTATCCAGAAACCATGTTATGACACAGCGAAGCTTTAACAGTGTCTCGGAGAACCCAGCATCAGCGGCCCGTGCATCCCAGCTTCACCGCAAGTACTACAAGAATCTGGATAATTTAAACACCTTATCAGACGTTCAGTCCCGTCAGGATGGACAGGAAGATGCACTCATGCAGATATCCAATGCTATGAAAAACATTAGTGCTGATTATAACATACAGGCGATGAGCGGTGACAAGCAGACACCGGAAACGCGGCAGACCTTTGCCTCCGCCATCCGCCAGCTCCAAAAAACCATGACATTATGCCTTAACTCCTCCTATGAAGACACATTTTTATTTGCCGGAGCAGACGGAAAGAATCCGCCCTTTGTTCTGTCTGAGGATGGAAAAAACCTTACTTACCGGGGTATTAATGTGGATGCCGCACCCGGCAGTCAAGATTATAAAGATCTTACTCGTTTATCCAAAGAAACCCTTTATGTTGACTTAGGGCTGGGTCTTTCTCTCGATGGTGCTGACCGTGTCGTACCTTCCAGCGCATTTAACCTTTCTCTTCCCGGTATAAAAGCCGTTGGGTTCGGAAAAGATGCGGCTGGGTTGAGTGATAATGTTATTGTATTAGCCGGACAGCTGGCTGATACTTTGGAGGCAGATAATTTTGATACAGAGACCTATGGAAAGCTTATGGATAAGTTTAAAAACTTAGGAACCAACGTATTAAATGAAGTCACGAATTTAGGCGTTAAATCAGAATTTTTAAATACTACAAAGGACCGACTAGAAAATAATGATATTTCCCTGCAAGAACAGATGTTAAAGGTTGAAGGAATGGACCCTGCTGAAGCTATTACCGATTATATGTGGAATCAGTATGCATACAATGCCGCCCTCAAGGTAGGAACCAGCATCTTATCTCCATCCTTTATTGATTTCATGAAGTAAAATTGATGGAGGTGTGTTATAATGGAACCATTGCTAAGGATTACTACCATCCCTATTGAATACGAACTGAAAATCCATAGTGCAAAACTGGAATATACTAGTTCTAAATCTCAACTGATAACCGACAGAATCAAGGGCGGCCTGACCATAAAAAATCGTCCCATCAAATTACATCTGGATACGTACGATGCACGTAATTCAGTCTGCCCTACTACAATGGAAAGTGTGCGCCAAGCTGCTGCCAAGGGTAAGTCCGCCGCTCTGGAGGCTACTGCTACATATGCAAAGGAAGGTGCCATGTTATTAGACCCAAAGATTACAAATCCCCTCGATGTGATATTCAGCCAGCGTGCCCAGCCGCCTACTGGAGAATTCGGATTACGATTTCTTCCTACTACAGGCCCTGATATCGAATGGTCTGATCCGGATTTATCCATGCAATACCAAATAGATAAATTAAGCTTTGACATAAAGGTAGCAAATGGAAATATTGAGTTTATACCGGGAAATATTGAGTTATCAATCACTCAAATGCCTGACGTGAATATCGAATATATCGGCAAGCCCCTTTATGTTCCCCCCAGCGCAGCTAGCTTCTTCAATCATACCCCGGTAGATATTTTCGCTTAACCCTGTACTCTGGAGGTATTTATGGAAATCAATACACAATATTTTGGCAAGATTTCATGTTCAGACAAAGAATTCATACATTTTTCTGACGGGCTGTTCGGTTTTACTGATTTGAAAGATTATGTTCCTCTGGCCTTCCAGGAGAACAGCGATGCTTTGATCTGTCTGCAGTCAGTAGATGATTTCAGCGTATCCTTTATTCTTATGAATCCATTTCAGTTTTATGAGAAATACGAACCGGAATTATCTCAGGAGGATCAAGAACTGTTAGAAACTGCAGACAGCGAAGACAAAGTTTCTTATTATGTCATCAGCGTAATCCATGACCCCATGGAAAACAGCACGGTAAATTTAAAAGCTCCGATTGCGGTAAATACAGAAACCCGGGAAGCCAGACAGATAATTTTGGATAATCCTCTTTACCGCTTCCGTCACCCGCTTAAGGATTTTATAAAAAAGGGGGATTCGTATGCTGATTCTTCAAAGAAAAAATAACCAGTCTCTTACGATTGGGGACAATATCAATGTTACAATTCTTGAAATTGGAAATGACTGGGTAAAGTTAGCCATCGATGCACCAAAAGAAATTTCAATTCTTCGTACCGAATTGTTGGAAGCTGCCTCAGCTAATCAGGAGGCCGCTTCCTCCCATCCAAACGAAGGCTCTATATCCCAAATCAGGAACTTGATGAACCAATCAAAAAATAGCGAAAATACCTGATATCAATTAGGTATTTCCGCTATTTTTTGTTCTTCTTGCTCCTTTTGTTCTTCTTGTTCTCTTTCTTTCTTCTCTTCTTTTTCTTCTTTCTCTTCCGCCTTTACTCCCGGATACTTTCTCCACATATACCGAAAAAGTATCTTAGGGATACGGAACTTTTCTTCCATTCTGCTGCCCGCCATTCTTATGAAGTATCTTTCGAGACGGATCAGCCAAAAAACGGGAAGGAATGCGCCGGATTTCTCTAATACCGGATATATGGTTTCCATGTATTCCCGATCCGGAAACAACCACGCTATCAGCCTTCTGAATTCTTCCTTTTTCCTATCCCTGGAGTAACAATCGGCAACCGTTTTGATCAAAGGCAGGAGCTGCTCACTGACTTCGCGCCCTTCTGTTCCTTTGCTGAAGATGTAAGATTCCATATTATCATATATTTCCACATTTTCAATTCCTGTTCCAGTGCCAAACCAGCGAAGGATAAGATATTCCAGACGCTCCGCAAACTCTTCTATTTTAAGTTCCTTCAAACGCTCGTAAATATAAGGCCATGAAAAGAACTCCCCCTGGGTTTTATAAAATGCCCAAAAATCCATAATCTGGCTAAGGCTGATATCCCCTCTGGCATAAGAATCCGTCAGCCTGCACATAAGGAATAAATATATCTCACTGGCATTCATCTCCCGGATATGGTTAAAGCCTGTTTTATCTGGCAGGGATCGAACCAGGTTGATATAAAATTTCTGCATGGACCTGCTGAAAAACATGGTCTGATTGAAACACAAAACTTTGTTCCCTGGTACCCGATAGTAAAGCTCCCCCCTGTTTTCCGTATATCGTTCTTCAAAATCCGCGTCCCAGAGAAGTGCTCTGATGACCGGAGAAAACTTCTTTTCCGTGCCAATCTCAATAAACTCCCGGCAGCACATTTCTTCAATAGGATAGCATTTAACAAAATCCGAATAATTTAAAAAAAAGCAGTTTATCCCGTTCCTTTCCAGAAGGGTCTGTACCTGCCTTTCTGCTGAACGTAAACGTTCAACCCGATGTACGGATTCTAAATATTTGCCAAAAAAACGCTGACGGATCGATTGAGGAATCTCTACATCTAATCCCATAATTCCATAATAAACAACATGAGCTACACGGTGATAATCAGCGATCCGAAACATCTTTTCCCAATTTAAGTACCTTAGCGGTGCCGGTGATTCCTTCTGGTTTATCACTGATGACAGCAATGTCATTAAATACCGTTCTTCGTATCCTTTACTCATTCACAATTCCACCTTTAATCAATATACCTTTCTCTGCTGTCAGTATCTTTTACCGCTGAAAAATAACACCCTATATATTATATATCGGTTTTTTTACAGCAATCTTAACTTTATCAGACAGTAGTTCGATAAATAACATAGAAATAAATATTATTATAGAAAAGGTGATTGTGTTGAATACCATCCAATATATCCTGTTCCGAACTCTGTTTCTGTCTGTAATTCCTTTTATGGCCTCTTCTTCCATTAATCAAGCGGCCTCGGGGGAAACAGCAATTATCTCGGAGTATTCTCAAAATGAAAGCCCTGAGACGCCAACAGCCGATTTTCCTCAAGAGGGAAGATATGACCTCATGCTGGACAGCGTGTGCGGCCCTCTTACCTATTACAACCAGTCTGACGAAAGATGGGGCAGCTTTCTGTATGGCGGAAAAGATCCTCTTTCCACCTATGGCTGCGGCCCCACGGTCATGGCCATGATTGTGACAAGTCTTACCGGTAATCAGGTGCTTCCACCTGATATGGCTGTGTGGGCGGCAGCAAATAAGTCCTGGGCTCCCAGTCAGGGTTCTTATCACCGCCTGATACTAGACAGCGCCCTGGCCTATGGCCTGAATGCCGCCCCAGTTAAAGATTATACAGTCCAAGGGCTGGAAGATGCATTAAATTCTGGTCATTTGGTCGTAGCCCTTATGAAAAAAGGGCATTTCACCCAGAATGGTCATTTTATTATCCTTACCCGCTTTACAGAAGAGGGAACGGTAAAAATTGCTGATGCCAATCAATACGATAATTCTCAAATAGATTGGGATCCCTCTCTTATATTGAAAGAATTAAACTACCATGCTTCAAACGGAGGGCCTCTTTGGATGATCGGCCCACCGGGTTAATCAATCGAGCTTCCCTGTTAATTATTGATAGTAAGAATCCTTTCCTGATAACCGTATGCTTATGAGTCGGTCCGCTTCAATGGTCCGTTTCAGCACGAACTGAATACTTTTTCCCTTCTCCTCCAGCATCTCAGCAGTAAGACTGCCGGTCTTCCCGCCTCCTTTGCCATTTAACAACTCCCTTACCTGACTACCTTCATCGGGCGATAGGGCAGATATCAGGCATTCTATGTTTCTGGTGCATACATCTGCTTTGTCCATTTCATCCTGGCGCATTCCCAATAACATTTGAACCGATTCCCTGTCATTTCGAGACAAGGCATCACCCATCTCCCGGGTAATGCGCTCAATTTCAGCTATAAACATGTATTTCTTCTGCATCTCTTTTAGAATTTCAACCAGTATAGAATCTTCCATGTTCTTCCTCCCTCCTTCTTATAACTGAATATTAAATAACCGGAGAGAATATTTTCCCTCCGGCACCTTTTTTAACTGCTTATCTGCTGCGCCTCTTTGAAGGCATCTCTCAATTCTACAATCAAGGGTCTGACTTCTGCGATGATCTTAGGATTTCTTCCTGCTTTAATCCTGCTGAATTCATATAGAAAAAAATCATACAGACGATTTAGTTCAAAGCTTATTTCATATTTAAGATCCAGGGTATTCTTCAAATAATTAACAATTTCAACAGAGCGCTGCATGGACTGGTCAAAAAGCATATAATCCTTTTTCTCCAGGGAAAGCTGTGCTCTCGTCAGGCGTTTTAATAGCTCATCGTACAGGAGGCCAAGCATCTCTCCAGGAGTCATAGTATTTACCGACTGTGCTTTGTAATTTTGATAACCATAGGCATTCATATTATACACCACCTCTTCATCAACCACCAAACGAACTCTGCAGCCAGCTGCTTTGAGAATTCATCTGGGCAATCACTGTCTCCAGGCTAGTAAACTGCTTGATGTATCTGTCTGTCTCTACCTTGAGCTGAGACTGGAGACGATTAATATACTTGTCAACCTCATCCATAGATTTTTTGAGGGCGTTGGAAAGAATGCTGCTAGGAGCATAGACAGATCCCGCCTTTTCAATCAGGCTTCCCTTCACAGCACCGGTGACAGATGCATATTTGTTGATGATTCCAGTGAGGCGATTCATGACTCCGCCCTGGTCCCCTGTAGAAGTATCAGCACTCCTTGTAAATAAATCCTGAAGCTCTTCTCCTGAGTTTTCAAGGGCTGTACGGAACTTTTCCTCATTGAATACAATAGCTCCATTTTCTGAATAGTCAGTACTTTTGGAAAATCCAAGAGCTTCCAGACGGGCCGTCTCAGTTGTACCCACACCAAAAATAAAACGCATGCTGTCAGACAGACTTCTTAATTCTGAATCACCGAAAAGCAAACCCTTCTTTGCCTCTGTCTCCCACTTTTCAATCTGGCTATCCTTCATATCCGCTTTCTGCTCATCCGTCAAGGGCCCATAATTCCGGTTTGGCTTTGTGGAAATCTCATCGTTGACAAGTTTAATAAGTGCATTGTAATCCTTAATCATATCAGTAACCGCTTTCACGATCTTATCAGAATCCGCTTTGGCATTGAGGGTAACCTCCTGGGATTTATCGTCTCCCGTCTCATTAAAGGTTCCGCTCACGGTAACGTTCATCCCCTCTAGGTTGAAAGTGTTGCTTCCTCTCGTTAACTTGACCGTGTCTGCTGAGTCGCCGTACCTTACGTTGATGATAGCGTCCTGACCGTAATCTTTCATAGCTGCACCATTTTCCATGGCACCAAACAGCTTTGCAGCATCGTCACTAAGTTCCACCTTTCCAGAGGCTCCCTCCTCGTTTGACACGATAGAGAAACGGTCTGCATTTTTCATATAAGTTACGGTTACACCGGCATCGGAGGAATTAATTTTATTGATGATGTCATTCATCGTACTTCCGGAATTAATTCCTGTAATGGTTTTTCCATTAATTGTGATATCCCAATCCGTACCTGACGGCATAGTCGCTAAGCCGGATTCTCCAACTGCCGCATCAAGGTTCAGACGGTTTGACTGTCCTTTTTCTATCTTTAAAGCTCCATCCGTTCCCAATAATCCGGCATCAGCAGATGAAATTGCCAAATTGGAAGAGTTGTCAGCATCTCCGTTAGGCTTTTGTGTCTTAAACTGGAGCTGATCACCTGTAATACTCACCGCAATTCTTCCTGAACCAAATTCCTTGGCCAGCTTTTTCTCAATATCTGCCGCAAATTTATCTAATGGATTCTCCTGTTCGGAATCATATTCAAGCGTTATGGATTTTGAAACCCCGTTATAAGTAAATGTCATCTTTTTTCCATTTACTCTGTCCTGAAATGAAAGCTCTTTGAAAAAATTCTGATTATCCTTGATTTTATTCCAGTCTTCCTCAGGCATGGAAATTCCAGAATTATTGAGGACAGTCTTACCCGCTTCTGCCAATATTTCAAACTCATCCTTGTTTTCAAAACCAAGAGCTTTCAATGCACCTTCGCTTCCTCCTGCCAGGCTGACCGTATTTCCTGCATCATCTATGGACTTGAAGCTTAGTTTAAATGGAGCATTTTTTTCATCAGGAGTATCTGTTTCTGCCTCTACGTCAACGATATCTGCCAGAGTCCTGCCTCCTACGGAAACATTCTTCAGCGCTTCTTTAATGGACTTCACGGCTTCGGTCGCATTGGAATAATCACCGTTTCCTAGCTGCACTTCAAAGGTTTTGTCATTAACCTTAAATTTTAAGCTTTCCCCCGCCAAAGCACTGACTGGCGTCATTTCATCTACTTTAAGCTCTCCAGACATTAGTGCTCCGCTGGTAACATAATCACTGGAAACCACAGAGGCCTTTTTGGCAAGCTGTTCCACCCCTGCGATGGAGATAGAGCCGGCGCTGGTTGGACTTCCAGTTACCTGGATATACTTACTGTTGATCCCGGTTGGGGTAACATTGCTTCTGGTCCAGAAGGCAGCGCTGGCAAGGTTGGTTTCTGGATTGGTATAGGATGTGTACTTTCTTGAAAATTCAACCAACATGGAGCTGATGGACCGATAGGCATCCTGCTTCCACTGCATTGTCTGTTTACTCTTTTGCTGTTTGGCAATCTTGGCCCTTGTTGCGGCCGTCATTCCCTCTATAAGGCTGTCCCTGTCCAAGCCACTGGCAAGGCCTCCAAAACCACGGAGAGAAGAGGCGGAAGTAGTATTGGAAATATTATTATATACTGATGCCATATGAAAACTCCTTTCTAATACAATACAAGCAATTTGATTCTCCAAAATACTGTTTTTTTCTTGTTTTTACTATACTTATTTATCGACATATTGTATACTAAAGATAATAGTTTTATTTCAATTTACGATTGGAGGAATAGAAGTTGTCAACAGTCATTGCAATTACAAATCAAAAAGGCGGCGTAGGCAAAACAACCACTTCCTGTGCTCTTGCCTGCGGTCTTGCCATGAATCATAAAAGAGTTTTGGCGGTGGATTTAGACCCTCAGGGCAACTTAGGCTTCAGCCTTGG
>NZ_DAMAUN010000085.1:0-25101 GCF_032078915.1 Lacrimispora sp.
GTTCCATAAACGGAAGTTCCTTCCCGAACTATTTTAAGCTTTATGATCCCTACTCTCTTCTTAGGAATAGGCCGCTTCATCATACCGATTACCTTTTCTTCCTGCGTTGCATTCTTCATAAATAATCGCGCCTCCTTGCAAAAACGGAAGCTTCCAGTATTCAAGAAAGAGGCTTCCGTTTTCTATATAATTATTTTATTTTTAATAACTTGCACAAAATACTCTCTTCTCATTAAAATTCCCGTACTACCCTTTCACAGAATAAGAGAATATTGTATCAATGAACTTTCTGGAACAGCATTCCTTAGGAAATAAGGAATGTACTTTCATGTTAAAAATAAATTCATTTTTACAGCACTTCCCACCCTTCGATTTCCATCAACAACATCCCAGTATCAATGAGTCCCTCATACCAGCATACACTTCTGGGAACTTTATTCAAATAACATTCTGATAGCTCACCCATATTCAGATATTCCTTAATCTGCACTTCAAATAAATCAAGTATAACCGGATTCGCATTCTGAACCAAGAATGGAAAATCTCTGCAATTACTTAAAACTTCCCACCTCTCCTCACCCCCTCCTTCCGGCTTTACTGGGTCACCTTTTTTCTGGCTCTGCTTTTTCACCTTGCCCTCACCAGTTCATAGGCCTTATCAATCATGGCGTTCCCTTCTACTGTGCGCGCAAAAAGACTCTCCTTATAATTTGCCCGTTCTCTTAAGGGTTTCGCATGTGTGGCAAAATCCGATACAGCATTCAGGAAACGCCAGCCATGCTTTCCAGTAAATTTTAAATCTGGCGCTTCAAAATACCTGATCTTTAAATCCTCTTTCAGCCTCATCAGATTCTTCTGCTGCTGTTCCGTAGGGTTATCAAGCAAAGGGAATAATGCATCAATATATTCATACACCTGATGGTCTGTCATCTTAATTCTGCTTAGTTCATCAATAGCCTTACCAAGCTCTCCCATGTACCTGTTGGCATAAAGGAGCGTGTTTCTTGCATCTTCCATCTTTCCCTCTATATTTCCGGTATGGTTTGCAGACCAGGATCTCTTTGCTGTCGCCAGGGCCAGGTTTAAAGTATTCTGGCAAACCACCCGAATAGGTGTCACTGCAGCCTTTATACCGCCTGTTCCATCGTGAGAATTCATAAACACAAGGTAAGGTTCGATTTCATCTCCGCTTATAATATAATGCTGAGGAAGCTTTGCAAGCAGCCAGGTCTTTCGCCCTTCCTGAAGAGAACCCGCCGTTTCATAGGTAACACCCTCACCAAGTAATTCATCTGTAAAAGAAAAAGCTTCCTCATTCTGAACCACTTTGTAGCGATCGGAAACAACTCCCAGAACCTTTTCATCCATATCCCGAATATTTGCCTTGAAGCCGTTAATTGGTATACCATCCTCCGTTTCTATAGACTTCTGAATCACCTGCCAGTTCAACCCTGCTAAAGCCAGGGCTTCTGCAGATGCAGGTGCCTCCATCACCATTGTTCCCAGCCCGTGCCAGGGCTTTTCTCTTGTGTAAAACATTGACTCCACGTTCGCTGACATAATTAACCTCCTTTAATTGTTGATTTTTATTCTAAGAAATAATATATATTTGTTTTATATTTACATTGCAGAACACCTACATAACGCTTATAGCTCACCCCTTATAATCCGCTTTTAACCACTTATAGTTTATACACGTAGTTACTTTATTTTCATCACAGTTATAAAAGCATTATCTGAAGCGTTATTATCCTCGGATTTTAAAACACAAAAAAACCAGAACGAAAACGCTCTGGCTTATATCATATTAACCTGCAGGAGCAGGTTCAATTAGCTGTCCGGCAATGTATACAACTCCATTTTTATCAATATCAATGACAGTTCCATATACTGTCACATAATCGCCAACATATACATTAGAGTTATACGCTGACAAAACTACGTATTGTCCTTCACCATAAGCATCGCTAATAAAATAGACATCCAGGTTCTCCATGGTGTTATTATCATACCAGTTCATAGTACCAACAGAATCCCCAGTACCAGCATAGGTAAACAAACCCGTTATATTTACTTGGCCGCCAATAAATCCATTATCCTTAATCACTTGAACATTAGCTGTAAAATAATCAGGATTATATCTTATATCATCCGGATTCGTATTATATCCAAAATCATACTTTGCCTCTGTCGGACGACTGGAAGATTCATCAAAAGATTCCGTATCATTTATTTCTGATGTCATAACATCATTGCCGCTATTTCCCCCGGGTGAAACCACTGCATCCGTTCCATCAACCACAGCTTCTTCATCCGTAAAAAATTCAGCCCAGATTATAACATCGCCTTTTGAATTTACACCAACCGGATAACCATATATCATCTTCCATTCATTCGTATAAGGCGATGAATCCTTAGAAATCACAATATAACCACCAGGAGAGTCACCACCACTGCTCATACAAGAGTATGCATAATAAGTATCCAACAGGTCACTCCACTCATTTGCATCATAAGCCAGTTCTGTGACCCCTTCCATATAATCCTCTGGAATCGATTTTCCTATGATCAACCCCTTTACTTTAATTCCAATTCCACTGTAATCATAAATATTGTTACGAAGATCCTTAAACTCGGGAGTAACAGCATTCTGCATAAAGCTATTTCTATCTACGGCTTTTGTTGTATAAGATTCAGGACCTTCAATACCATCACCATTTTGTGGAACTTCTGCAGATCCAATATCTTTAGATGGTGATTCCGCATTAATTTCTGATACAGCTATTGAATCTCTAACAAACATGCCTGCCAGTACAGTAAAACTAAATATAATTCCCACAGCAATTAACAGCACTTTACCAAAACCTGAACGTTTCTTTGGTTTGCTTACATTCTGAGACTCTGATACCTTTTGAGCTGCTGTCTTAGGGTTGTTCCTCTGACCTAAATCTTCTTTATATAATAACTGCCCACATACAACACAAAACTTCTGTCCTGGTTCAAATTTTGTCCCGCATTTAGGGCAGGTATTAATAACCTCTACTTTTTCACCGCACACACTGCAAAACTTCTGGTTTTCCTGAAGATTGTTTCCACACTTTTTACAATTCACGATTTATTCCCCTCTTTCTTAAAACGATATCGCTTTATAAACGATATCAGCTTCTTCTTGTTCCATATAATACGCTTTAATACTTGTTCCACTTTTCAATGAAATTATCATTGTCTTTTTTCTGCTTGTAAAGACGATCAAAGCAATCGCTGCTGGACCCACAATCAAAAGCGGTGGTATTACGAATCCTAAAAGAGTAGCAACAGAAAGTCCCGCTATTTGCACCTTTTCAAGCTTAGTGAGAAGCGAAGTCTTTTTATAAACAACGCTTCCTATCTCTTGCTTATTAAAAATCAAGGAACTAACTGGAGATGCCTTTGTGGTTTTCCTGTACGATGTTGCAGTCACCTCATTTCCAGTGACCTCAAAGACAGTTGTCAACTGTCTTTCTCCGTTTATAGCAAGCGCACCTGCTGTTAATTTATAAACCAAAGTATTTACCTGCTCACTCTGTGGTATAAAAACGCTATCTTTTTCAATCATTTTGCTTTGATCACCAGTCTGAGCTGATGTCCCGCAATCAGGGCAAAAACTTCCATCATATTTTTTTCCACAATTACTGCAATACATATATTACCCTCCTGTTTTGGCAGCTACGCCATTTTTTATAAGTTTACGATTTCTATCCTCTGTTCCCATTTTTGAAACAACTCTGTACAACATTTACTATTTTACCTGTACCCCTGCCTTTCCCAGTTCCTCAGAAAAATCTTTTGTGCTGCTCATATTGGTCCTCCCGATATGTGTCATTTAATTAATCTTTTTCTTTCTCTTGCTCCGCAGTCATATTCCGTCCGGCTTCAAGTCCCGCTATAAAAATTAATACTTTGGATACTTGCTCCGGTTCTAATTCCATAATCTTTTTTATTACAATATCTTTTTCTGTCAGTTCCATATTCCCCTCCATTTTGACCACATTAATCTAAATTGAATTTAGTTTATCATGATTGAATTTAGTTGTCAATATTACATTCTTGACTGAATTTAGTTACTATGATATTATTTTGGACAAAGGCGGTGAGCAATTTTGAATCTAAGCGAAAGAATTAGATTATTACTTGAGGAAAACAATTTAAAGCAAAAAGATTTAGCCAAAGAAATCGGGGTAACAGAGAGCTACATATCTGCCCTCTTAAACGGTAGAAACTCCAACATATCCCAGGCGCTTGCTACGTTAATTGAGGAAAAATACGGGTACAGTAATTCCTGGATTCTGTATGGAACAGAACCCAAGCTAAAAATGGTAGGAAAAAACAAGACTTTATCGGACATCCATAAGAAAGCAATTTTACAAATAGAGAAATTGAACCCGGGACAAATAAAAGCCGTACTGGCCTTTGTAAAGGCATTGGAAGAAATAGAAAACGACTTCAGAGAACATCCTTAAGACCCGTAGTATGTACCCACAGCTTGCCATGCATAGATGCACACCAATATGAAGCTAACATCCAGGACAGAGGATGCCTGAAAAATGAGTTACGGCTCATATGAGGCAGCCTCTCTTTACTTGCGTTTTTCCCTGCCTCAATTTTTTTATTTTATGGCAGTAAATCCTCACTCCGATTTGAGGACACTAAGATTTTTTTGAAATATCGCTCCGTATATCCAAGCTCCTTCGCCAAAACCTTCCCATTTGTTCCGTCATAGCGTTCTTTTATCTGCTTCTCAATATATGACTTGCTGTATAGTTTTACTGGAAATGTAATCTGTAATCCATGCAGATGCTCATAGATACGGATTGTCGTCTCCACTCCCAATTGCTCTGCCAAATCCCGGTAAATACCGTAAAAATCCTTTGCATCCATGAATCTTCCTCCTTTGCCTTCCTATTATAAGGGTTTCATGAATACTATTTCTTCTGTCATTATCCTTATTTTTCCTCTTGTAATTTTTCATATTACATTTCTACGAACCCCCCCTATCCATAAATTTAACTTCTGGCATCAACTATCAGTATCACTTCAATAATATATAATTGGCCATAGTTAACTTTACATAATAGCAATGATAAATCATTACCAAATTTACTTATTAATGGCATAAAAGATGCCATAGCTTCTGTACGCTATGGCTTTCTATGTTCCTATGTTCCCCTCATGCAGCCATGCTGCAGATGCACATGGATATAATATATATCTGAAAATAAAAAAAAGACTTTTTTATCTTACTAAGTTATATATGAGAGCCCACTATATATAACCATCATATCCAACACCACAGTTTTGCCTGCACTTACATTAAAGCATATAGAACAACCTATACCCCGTTTTTCGCTCTCTAAATAATAAGATCGGCCTTTATAAAATCAAGACCGGTCACCCCAAACTATATGCTGTATTTTACTATTCTTATTAAATTTTAAATTAAAAAGAGCAAGGTACTATAATACGGTGCGTAAACACCTTATTTTCATATACCTCACTGCTCAATCTTTTTTATATATTCTTCCTGCACCAACTCAGCCTGTTCACATGGAAAATCTGAAAACAAGTAAACTGTACTAGGAAACCTTAGTAGTCTGGCACGTCCGATACTCTGCTCTAGTTCACTTTTTATAAAATAGAGCTGTATTTCTCGTAACATCGGATTATTGTATGTGGTAAACCCAAATTTATATCCTCCATATTCTATTATTTGCCAATGCAATGCATCAGAAGCATGAACTCCTAAATGGAATGCAATTAACTTATAAACTGTTTCTGCATTATGTGGAGTGCCTACTACAGCAATATTTTTACCTGTAAAAGCATTTATTCCCTCAGTATTTCCAAAATGAAGTCCATATTCATTATAACCCTCTCCCATTCCTTTGAATGTTATTATTGGAATATAGCCACAAATATCCTTAATTGAATCGATTACCTTGCCACCTCTCTTAGAAATATCCTTCCGGCTCATGGAATAAGCTGAATATTGTATTAAACGCCCTAAATAGCAAGCCTCCTTCTTGGGATACGCCTTAACATACCAGCCAAGGAAATATTGTCTGTACAGTGCCGGTGATAATGAGGCTGATAAAATAATGTATTTTGATTTAGGCAACATCTTCGGGTAGAAATACTGTACCCCACCATCTTTCTCTTTATAATAGACGGAGGCCTTTACTAAATCATTAACGTTTTCCGATATGCCATATTTATAGAGATCTTCTTCTGATATTACATCTTCTTCTGACATCGGCGTCACTTTTTTATATACATTATCCTTTGTATCTTTAATCTGTGACAATAATGTCTTTAACGCCAAAGGGCAATGATCCAAGCTCAGTACTTTTTCTACAGATT
The DNA here is from genome assembly GCF_032078915.1 of Lacrimispora sp. Classification (GTDB taxonomy): domain Bacteria; phylum Bacillota; class Clostridia; order Lachnospirales; family Lachnospiraceae; genus Lacrimispora. Next base: position 6,397 of record NZ_DAMAUN010000085.1, read on the forward strand.
TTAAACTGACTTTCTTTATATTTTTAAATAAATATAATAAAATATCTTCATCAATAATAACGGTATAACCCTTTAATTCAGCCTCTGATAAGGTAAGTAACCTAGCATGAGTCGTAACAATATATTCAAATTTTGTTATATTCGAATAAAAACTTAAATACTCTTTGCATTTTTGAACTGCCATGATTATTTCTGGGCTCCTTTCCTTCTCATGATCAATAATAAATTTTCTCAGAACCTTAGCTGCCATTCTGCTTATTCCAATATCATAATAATATTTAACCTCATCGACCAGTTCCCCGGGCACCTTCATTTCCTCAATAGAGGGGGTAACTACAGCATTGATTTCTCGTATATGTAATTCTTCTGCAACTTGTTGCTTTAATAAGTTTGTAGGAACTGCAATTATAATCTTCTCATTTTTTAGAGATTGTACCAGATTACAATATGCCTGGGTCTTACCGGAGGCAGTCTGGGCTGGAATTAGATATAGCCCATCCCTAATCTCACTTATAGCATCTTTTAGACAGCTTTCTATATGGGCATACACCTTTTCCACGCTAACATATTCCTTAGAATCATCTAACCTCTGAATCTTTTCTCTTTCTGCTATTGTCAGCACCATATTTGCTTTATGATTACAATAGTTGCAATACTTACAACCATTCTCACAAAACTGCGGTTTATATCCCATGGATTTAGCATATCCAAAATAAAAACTCCAATCTTCTAGATCCTCCCCCCGGTTTCTAATATATGAAAGGAATTTACTCCTTCCCCCTCTTATATTAACAAAATTGGTCAACAGCAAGAATTTTTCATTATGTTCAAGCTCTCCACCATTTAGAAAATCCCTATATAACGCACATTTTTTTTCGTTCTCTGACCATTTAACCCTAATTTGATTATTTAATACTTTATCATCGCGCTTATCAGTCTGGTAGGATGCCATTTTAATAAAAAATGAAGATTTTACGTCATTTCCTATTATAATATAAATAGGTTTTTCCGAAAAATCTTCAATCCTACCAAGTTGTGATGCGCGATCAATTTCTAAATATGAACCTTTTAAGGCCACTTTGTTCTTTTTTGCAAATCCTTTTATCGTTCTGGAATAATTAGAATAGTTAGTAATGTATTCGTATTTCTGATATTGCAGGGCCAAGCTTGCTATATTAAACATTTCTTCTTGAAAACATATCAGACCTTTACCGCCTAAGAACATTCTAGAGACATCTTTACATTGTCTATCAGCATCCGGAAAGATTTCAAGCAATAATGCTAGTATTACCTTTGCTGCAATAGCATTACTTACAGGACATTCATGAATAAATACAACTCTAAATCGTTCCGATAACTCCGTAGAGCTAAACGTATGATAGGCAAACGCAATTGGTAAGTCATATTTCTCTGCTCTGGTTCTTATCATTTCAAAAGTAACCTCTGAATCAAAATCAAGAGCAAATATTTGCATTTCATTAAATGCATCTGACTTTCTTTCTCCATTATTAAATACTGCCGGGCAAAATGAGCAACCATAATTACCCACATATGAAGCCAATTCCTCCAGCGATAAATTAACTGGTCTTTTTGCAATTCTTTTACTTATTTTAGCTATTTCTATTTTATCTGGCTTTACTTGATACTGTGTTCCATCTAAACTCACACTAATGTTCATAGTTGTCTGTACCTTTCTTATAAAATTATCATAGGGATTTTTATAGCTTTTATTGCTTCCAAATGATTTATTAAATTGTTAGAGGATTTGTAACTATTTAATAAAATAAATTTTAAAGGAGATTACCGACTATGTTAGAACAATATGATGATGTTATTTCTGTAAAAGAACTTTGTGATATTTTGAAAATAGGAAGAAACCGGGCCTATGAATTGTTACAGACAAATCAGATCAAGGGATTTCAGATGGGGCGGCCTTGGAAGATTTCCAAGACAGCTATAGAAAAACATCTTATAGAGCATTCCAAATAATTGACATAATACTTTTTTACCTGAACAGAAAAACAAATAATTTCTCTAAGAATTTTTTATTTATGCCGGGACCATAACAATGCTCCCGGCATCTTACTATAGTATTAACTACTAAAGAGATAAAACTCACCATTTATAAATTGTCTTGTTTCATTTTTCGAGATAATGGTCCTTTCCTAACCCTGGTTTGCTTGTACAGTTTTCTAAATGAATCTGCTAATATACCCTCCAACGCAATGTGGGAAGCTTGTACAATTTCATCCCCATACATCTTTTGCATCTCCAATATAAAATCATCCTCGCTACTTGAATGCCTTCTTATAAATGAAATCTTGTCAACTTTGGTTTTATCATTAATTGCCTTATACAGTTTGATCATATAATTTTCTTTATATATTGAATCAATAATATACTCTGGAAACGATTTACGTCGTTCGGTATATTTTTTATATGCAGTAAGGCTATTCAAATATGCTCTCAAAAACCTCTGCTCCTCTATTGATATACATTCCAAGACTGATAACGTTGCATTTAAAAGCTCTGCATTAGCCAATCCTAGGCTTCTAACCCGTTCAGTCAAGCGAGGTACAAGATCAAATTTTACAATAGGACTAGTAAGTACTCTCTTTTCACCATCTTCTTCAGATAAAACACCGCGTACATCATCTACAAGTCCAAGCAAATAATGTGGTGTACATTCTAATGCAGTGGACAGATTATTTAAGGTTTTCTCTTTAACATTTACCATTTCTCCTGATTTTTCAATTCTTGATATTCCTTGTTTGCTCATACCAATTTTATCACCCAACTCTGATTGAGAGATATTTGCACCAAGCCTCAACTTTTTAACCCGATTACCGTCTATTATTACTGAATCGTCTTTTTGAAATTCTTTCATAAGTTTACCCTTTCTTTCAATTACATGTCAATTATATGTCAACCAGAATACAAAGTCAATTGTACTTTGTTTGCTAATTGATAATCTTAAAAAAGTATGATAGGCTTCAAAAGTACCATTTAAATGGCAAATAAAATGCCTGCTTCACAAGTAAATATAAAGGCAAAAAAATTACCATTTTAAATCTACAAAATACTAGCTGTAACAATGCCAAAATATTTATTTACCATCAACTTACACGAAGGAGACTATCATTATGAATACCTTATCAAACACTCTTACAGAACTTTTTAATGCATCTACCAGTGACCTCTATAAATCTGATGATGGATATGTATATGGATATAAATTTCCGCATCAGTTTGTAGGCAACCTTTTTACACCGGACCGCTTAAACAAACTCAGCAACAATACTCCAGTGTTTATTGCCGCTCCAACAGGCACAGGGAAATCTACCACTGTTTTAAAACAAATATTACCGATGGTTAAAAGCCGTAGAAAACGCCTTTTAATCCTGGGGCCCAGAACTTGTTTAATGGAGCAGTATAAAAATCAAGCTGCTTCCATTGAAGCTCCAGAATTGTTGGATAATCTCTCGTTAGCTGGAATGAAAGCCCAGCACAAATTCGGAGACATAGATGTATATACACATCAGCAGTGGTATCATGTATTAACCTCTGCCTCTTCACTAAGCATACTATCATCATATGGAGCCGTTATCTGTGATGAGGCCCACTTTTTTATCCAAGATGCGGCATTTAATGAGACTACCTATGAGCTATTGGAATTGATTCTTTCTAAATTACACCATGCTCTGCGGTTTTATCTTACAGCCACACCAGAGTCCTGTTTGGATTCTATTATTGAGGCAGAAAAATGCCATGCAAGCAAATTGACAATATTTTGCAACAATTATTCGCCATTTTCTTATTACAGAAACTGTTTTTATTTATATTATGTTGCTCCTAATTATAAATATATAAAACCATGTTTTTTTACACAGCATGAAGAAGTTATTCAACTTATGCTAAATGATCAAAGTGACAATAAGTATCTTGTCTGTGTTGATAATAAAGAGATTGGTTTGAGCATAGAAAAAAGTATTGGCAAAAAAATGGCCGAATATATTGATGCCGATTTAAAAAACACTACTAAAGCAGAAGAAGTTACAACGATTATTAATGAAGAAAGCTTTAACAAGAAGGTATTGATCGCCACATCTTTTCTTGATGTAGGAATCAATCTCTCTGATAAACGCCTGAGAAATATTGTCATATACAGTACTTCAAAGACCCACTTTCTTCAATCAATCGGTAGAAAGCGTATCTCCACTGGAGAAAATATACGCTTACTGATATACATACCTCCGGCAGAATATTTTACTGCTATGCTAAAAAGCACAAAATACGCACTAGCCACACTAGCGAATGATTTGGAGAACGTAAGCTCGTTAAAAAGTCAAAATCTATCATTGACTTTTCCTTTCTATTTGAAAGTAAAAAACGGTGTTCCTAATGTTAATTATAACGGATTTACCTTTTGTTACTTAAAATATCGCATTAAGGAGCTAGAGGATTGGTTGGCATGTTTAGACGGATGTAGTAGTTGGGAAAAAAATTTTGCTATGCAGTACTTAGGCTGGATAGGTCTCCAACAACAGTATGATGAATTCCACTGGTTAAGTAAAAAGCCATTAGATATACATATCGCCATATCTGATTTTCTCGAGCAATTTACAAACCGTAATTTAGCGGAAGAGGAATACTCAAAATTCCGAAAGGGTCTTACAGAACTACATAATGAATTATTACCCACTGAAAAGTGGCGTACAGATAGATTATGTCACCTGCGTAAAATTAACCGCTTTTTAACAGACATAAGCATTCCCTACACTATATCTAATGTAGGAAATGGTGAAAAAACCTACCGCATAGAAAGGGGATAATAAAATGTATTATGTTATAAAAAAATACAAAGACAATTCTTTAAAAATGTTTAAGATTACTTCTTTAGAAGAAGAGATCGCCCCATATATAAATAACCCGACCACCCTATTTACACTAACTTCTTATAAGTATTATTATGAGTCAGTAAAAAATGTCACGGAGCTTTTATCTTTCCAAGACAAATATGATTTTGGTATAGAAGATTGTGAATGGATATCACTAGAGACTTGGTATATCCGCGCTTCTGATACAGTCACTAATACAAGTCTGTAATACAAAGCTTTTTCATTAATATATTATAGATTTAACTATTACAGCAACCAAGCAAAAATTAAGCATACAAAGGAAAGGAGTGATGACGGATGTGCCATTCGGTAAGCCCATATAAAAAACAAAACGAATCAATTGTTAGTACACTGACCAGCAATCCGTCAGCACCTCTTACAGAGTTAAATGACGTTGTCTCAGAACTGCAAAAACTAATGTTCTATCCAGATGGGAAGCTAAGCACAACTGCATGTCAGTCAATCCTGGAGTTCAATCAAAAAGAATCCCGGGTAAAGGAAGTCTGTGATCTCAAGAAAATAAAGCTCAGACCCGATGACAGCAGAATTTATCTTATTATAAAGCGAAAGCCCATAAGCAGTACCAACTACATAGGCCTGATAGAAAAGCTCTATGACCATTTTTTCGGTACTATTTCACTCACCATGGAAGAGTACTTTGAAACCTGGATGCAATGGCGGGCAACTGAAAGCAGTGTTACAGAAAAGACCACAAAAGAAAATCGTTTTCTGTGGAATGCTCTGCTTAAAGATCAGGAAATAACCAAAGTGCCTTTAAACAGCTTGTCTGCTAAGGATTACATCCATTATTTCCGAATTATTACTAAAGACCGCCAGCTCACACGAAAACGCTTCAATGATTTAAAGAGTATAATGAATGGCATACTCTACCTGGCCGTAGAAAACGAAGTCATTGACCATAATTGCTTAAGAGATATTAATTTTAAGCAATTTGCCTTTAAAGCAGAGGAAAATAACATAAAGCCTTATACGGAGGAAGAACGCCTGCAGATTATCAATCATCTAGGTGATGATTTCTATTCTCTGGCCATCAAACTGGATTTCCATTTAGTTCTTCGCATTGGTGAATTAAAAGGTTTAAAATGGGATGATATAAAGGATGATACCATTTACATACGCCGTTTTATCGATGACCAGAACAAAGTTATCGAGGACATAAAGGGCCATGCAAGCCAAGGAAAACGCCAGATGCCTCTCACTCCTAATGCACTGAAGATACTGGAACAGATTCGGCTCCAGAACCCGAACAGCGAATATATCTTCATCCGCAATGACCAGCCCCTGGCAACAGTAACTTTTAACCGCCGCTTGAAGAAATGCTGTGAAGAATTAGGTATCGAATACCGTTCCTCTCACAAGCTTCGCTTCTCCACCGCTTCTATCATGTACAAGAATGGAGTAGAGGATACTGAACTGCAAAAGCTGTTAGGACATACCAGCTTAAATATGACACACCACTACCTGAGGTGTCTCAATCCACAAGAAGAAACTGCTTCAAAAATGAGGGCAATCCTTGGCTGATTGTCCTCGTTTTTTTATATTTTTTTATTTTATGGCATAAATACAAGCACAACATTACACAAACTTCTAAATGATTCGTAGTTTGTGCAATATACTTCTATAAGTCACAAACCAGCTTATAACCCGTGGATCAATAAAAAAGCAAGGTAGTTTGAACTATTCAACGGTTCATAATCTAAATGATATTAATTCCATTGTCATTGATCGACTTAAGACAATTCACCAAAAGCTAGCAGTTTTACTTTTTTGTCAATAAAAATATATTATTATTGTATTTTTCTTGACATAAAATTTTCAAGATTGTAATATATTATTATAGAGAGGTGTATGCTATGCGTAGAAAAATTGAAGAAAAACTCCTTACATGGAAAAACAAAACAGAAAACCGGATGCCCTTGCTCCTATACGGAGCCAGGCAGGTTGGCAAAACCTATATTCTGACCAAATTCGGTGAAACACAGTTTGATAACACGGTTTACATTAACCTTGAAACCAATCTTTCCGTTGCCTCATATTTTTCTGATGATATCTCCCCGGAGAGGCTCATTCGTTTTTTGGAAACAACCGTAAATGAAGTCATCACACCGGGCAAAACTCTCATTATTTTTGATGAGATCCAGTCTTGCGAACGGGCACTGACCTCATTAAAATACTTCTGTGAAATGGCACCGGAATACCATATTGCTGCGGCAGGAAGCCTGCTTGGAGTTGCAATTCATCGGGAGCATTACTCTTTCCCTGTTGGCAAGGTAGAGAGCATGACACTTTATCCACTGGATTTTGAAGAATTTCTTTGGGCAAATGGCGAAGAGCGGCTATCACAGGAAATTCGCTCTGCCTTTGATTTGATGACTCCGCTGCCAGAAGCACTCCATCAAAAAGCTATCGAATTTTACAGGTACTATCTTATTGTCGGTGGAATGCCTGCCTGCGTTAAGACTTTTACAGACTCCGGAAAGCTGGTTCTTGTACCAACCGTACAAAATGAAATTGCAAACAACTACGTGGCGGACATGGCAAAATACGCTACTACAGCTGATACTGTTAAAATTCGCGGCTGTTTTAATTCTATTCCTGCCCAGCTTGCAAAAGAAAATAAAAAGTTCCAATACAAGGTTGTTCAGCGGGGCGGCAGTGCGGCACTGTTCGGTGAATCAATCGAATGGCTGGCACAGGCTGGCATCGTGTTAAAGTGTCAGAAAATTGATCATGGCACAAGCCCTATCGCTGTTTACGCAGATTTGTCCTCTTTTAAGCTTTATATGAGTGATGTGGGACTTCTTGTCATGAAATCTGGTGTGCCTCAACAAACGATCCTGACTGGAGAATCAAATGTGTTTATGGGCTCTGTTACTGAAAACTACGTTGCTCAGGCGCTGGCCTCTAATGGACACGCCCTCTTCTATTGGGCAAGTGAACACAGTGCCGAACTTGATTTTGTACTTCAAAAAGGTTCCGATATCATCGGCATAGAAGTGAAAAAAGGTACAAAGGTTCACTCTAAAAGTCTCAGCGTATTTATTCAAAAGTATAAACCCAGCTATTCTATCCGCTTCTCTGAAAAAAACTTCGGCAAAACTGAGAACATGTTTTCCGTTCCGCTTTATGCAGCATTTTGTATATGATCTTGAAAAAAGAACCCCTAACGGATTGGACTCGAGTTCCAATCCGCAGGGGTTTTATGCACTTCCCATAATGAGATCAAACAGACTAATAGCAAACCTGTATCCGTATAATTTAGGATTACATTTTTAAATTGCAGTTCAGGCAGTTTGACAATTGGCATTAATATTACAATTTCCCGAACTGCATTGCCATTCTGAAAAGCAGAAATGATACAAGCGAAGTATACATACTTTCAGGCCTCCTATAATTTATTATTTTATTATAGAAGACCCTACAGAAAAAATTTCAAAAGCAGCGGTTCTTTAAAAGATGCCAAATTTGCTCTTTAAAAACACCCACATTTTCAACTGCGTCAAGCTTTAAAGCGCCCATTCTATATGCAGGAACTGCCCATACACCAGACTTTTCAAAGGCAAGCTTGTTAGACTCGTCCAGCTTGCCGCGATAAGTTCCCAGCTGGAGTGACAGTCGAAAGTCATCTGCATCAACCAAATCACCGACGTACTCAGTAAGAGCATCAATATTTTCAATATTAATACGTTCCTTCTGAGCTGCCTGATACATTCGTTCATGATATTCTAAAATATCACACCCATGGTCAACAGCATAAAAATATCCTTGTATGCACAGATCACTGTGGGGGCCATACCGATCCGGTCTAGGATGCGATTCACACGGATGCCAAACTATAGTAACATCCGGATAGTCTGGGATAAGCCCCTTTAAATGTTTATGTGCCTTCAGACAATAAGGACAGATATAGTCGAAAAAGACATGTAACTCACGTTTCAATCTCATTCACCTCTTATTCACATAATTCATTATGCTCTTTTCATCACTTCAAGACAGACAGCTTTTGGGGATTATAGTTATTCCTCGTCAAAAAAGGGAACGAAGTCACTGTTTCACTTTTAAACTGAAAGCATGCCATCACTTTCTTGCCTGAAAACCACGCAGATACTGCTCCGGCCACGGATATTCAACTCCCAGATCACGAGCCATATGCAGTACCCAGTAAGGATCACGCAGAAGTTCCCGGCCCAAAGCAACCAGGTCCGCCCGTTCTCCACCTAGGATTTCCTCCACCTGATGCGGGTCCGTAATCAGACCAACGGCAACCGTAGGCAGACCAGATTTCTGTTTTAATCTCTCGGCAATTTTCACCTGATAGCCTGGATAGATTGCCGGCGGCGATGTTGGCACAACTCCGCCTGTACTTACGTCCAGTACGTCAATATAAGGTTTCACCAGTTCAATGACTCTGGACATTTCCTCCATATGCATGCCATCTGGTTCATAATCCTCAGCAGATACGCGCAATAAAACCGGTTTTTCAGCTGGCCAGACCTCATGTACCGCCTTCAGTATTTCAATCAGTACACGGCATCGTTTTTCTGTTGATCCACCATAACCATCTGTACGATGGTTGGTCAACGGCGACAGAAATTCACTGATCAGATAGCCATGGGCACCATGAATTTCAATTGCATCAAAACCAATTTCAGCCGCCCGGGCAGCAGAACTACGGAATGCATTAACCGTATCGTGAATATCCGTTTCCGTCATATCATAAGGCATGGGAGAATCCTGACTAAAAGGAATAGCGCTGGGGGCATAAATTGCTTTTTCCTCGGCTCCACATTTGCGACCTGCATGATTAAGCTGAATCGCCATTTTCGCTCCCTGTTTCTGGCAGACGGTAACAATTGGCGTAAGAGCCTTTGCCTGATCATCATTCCAAAGTCCCAAACAATGTTCAGAAATACGGCCCCATGGTAAGACACCAGTAGCTTCCATAATAATCAGCCCTGCTCCGCCAACCGCACGGGAAGTATAATGGGTAAAATGAAACTCATTTGGGCTACCATCGGTTCCAGCACTGTACATACACATTGGAGGCATAACAATACGGTTACGCAAAGTCATGTTTTTTACTGTAAACGAGTTTAATAAGTACATAAGTCATTCTCCCTTTCTACTATAAATGTATGATTTGATAAAGTAACTTACTTTATTTGGTTGTTAATCAAAATCACTATTGCGATTGCTGGACAACATTTCCTTTATCTCTGTCGACGACATAAATTAAATATGGTAGATCACACAAAAAACTACCTATTTTGATTCTATCATTTATACTGGTGACTATTCCAACACCAATTGATATCTTTTGTATGTCCATTATAAATATAATGTGAAGTTCCTTATCTATATGTAATACTATCAAAACTCATATCAAAATATGAACTGAGCTCATTAACACTCATCTGATATATCTCAATTTTAAGCCTTGTAGCAATATCCACCAATTTCTTTTTATTGCGGATATTGCAATCTTTACCAATGTATATTGCTTTCATTTTTATACCCATTTCTATATCAGATAGCCGCTTCCCATTTTCCTTTAAACGTGTAGCAGGATATAGAATTCTAAACTCATTCTCCTGTTTCCATGAACGGTGTTTTACACACATCATATTTAGCATTAAAAATTGATACTTAAGTAAATCAGGATTTTGAGGAGATATCTTACCTGACACTGCATCCAATGCCAATGTAACGAAATTCCCCAAAACTGATGTCATTGGACTTCTTTTTTCTTCATACGAAACTGGATGCAAACATATTGGATCTACTACTTCATATTCAACGCATATTCCATGATGATTATTCCCATAATAAGCCCACATTGGCATATTGTTTAGTGGATGGATTTCACCTTCGACACAAAAACTTGTAATCAGAAAACTATCATTGATATACTGCTTATATCCATTAAATGTTTCCACTTCATTTCCAGAATTAATTATTTTCATTTCGTCTAAATACATTCCATTAAACTCATACGGATCATTTAAGGAATAATACTTTGAAGCCCATACTTTTCTTTCACTTAGCGTTTCAATATTTCTTTTATTCACTTCTGGATTCCCTCTATCGTAGAAAGGCATAAATTTGAAAATGCTTTTTGGTGCATTATCCATTCTATACTTTTCAGCACCAGTTACACCTTCCTTCTGGAAAGCTGACACATATTCCACCATGCTAAACATTTTCATCCCTCTTTTTAACCAAAACATTTGTAGATTTTCTCTGTAAGCCATTCTCAAAAAGAACCGTAACTATGAAAGATTCTGTTATATATTCCTTAGTCTCAGCAAATTTTTCTTGAGCTTGAATCGATACAACTTCACCTCTTATTCTTTTTTTCTCAACAATCTCATCTTTTACCAAATCATCACACTCAGACCTCTTTTTTCCAAGAAGAATATCTGTAAAAACCTTCCTGACATAACCCTCATCCATATTATTTTTTTCAGCAAGGTTCTGAGCAAATTTATATTGACATGTCAACAACTCGGCTGCATCTCTGTAACTGATTGCACTGTCTTTTTCTTCTCTGGTTTCTGTGCACCTTACTCTGAAAGGTCTGTGAGGATTATTTGATTTAATCTCAATAAATGAATATCCATCCAACTTAAATTTATTTTCCATTTAAATTTCCTTCCTGTACTTCTCTAAAAATCTACTTATCTATATGTTTCTTCTCTTAAAGTAGCTTCATTTCCATTTCAATTAGGTAGCTTATCAAAATGCATTTTTTATTATTTAACTCATCTACGCATAAATGCTGTCACTTTGGTAATTTACTTAACTTCTAATTATTCCACTTACATGATTGTGTTATTACGATGTAAATACGGCAATACTCCTGAAAAGGAGTTGATCATATGCAATCAAATAAAACATGTAAATTAGTTGAACAGTACTTATCGTATCTAGTAATAATTAAGGGTTGTAGCAAGAACACTATATTGGAATCTCGTTTGGATCTTTTGCAATTCTTTCACTTTGTTGATGTTAGCCGTTACCATGACCATTCAGATTTTCAATATGTAAATATTGAATTCATTGATTCGATTACTCTTGGTGATATGTATGCTTTTCTAGCCTATTGTCAAGATACCCTTCATTCGTCACCTGGTACAAGAACAAGAAAACTCGTTTCCATCCGTCAGTTCTGGAAGTATCTAAAAACCAAAGCTCATTTTATAAATAATAACATTGCCGGAGAATTAGAAACTCCTAAATAACCTAAGCGAATCGTCCGATGCCTTACCCTTGAAGAATCGGAACGTTTGCTAATCGAATCCAGCTCGAGTTCTGCTCGCAATTATTGCATTATAACAATCTTTCTGAACTGTGCTTTGCAATTATCTAAACTAGAATCATTAAATATGGATCAAGTTACCTCCGATATCTTATCCACCATAGGAGAGGGTAATAAGGAGCGTAAAATCTTTATGACTCCAGCTGTCAAACAATCAATAACAATATGGCTCAGCGTGCGAAATTCTATAACCTTTAATACTAATGCTCTTTTTATCTCACGTAACGGAGGACGTTTGACAACAAGAGCCATACAGAACGTAGTAAAAAGCATATTGTTGATGCCGGGATAAATCCAACTGGTTTGTCCACACATAAACTCAGGCATACCCCAGCTACATTAATGTACAAATATGGGCGCATAGACATTCGTTCTTTGCAACAACTTCTCGGACATGAAAGCATTGCAACAACAGAGATCTATACATGTAGATGAGAATCAATTACAAGCTGCTGTAAATTCCAATCCTTTAGCCATGATGTTCAATTGCATATCATGACTTATATACATAATGTGCAATTGCATATTTATGTAATATAACTCACCTATAAAAGTGTATTTATCTTTATCATATGTCATTTGCTTACTGCATATAGTTCTCTTTATTATTCATACATTTATCTTTAAGCTGTTTAATATACCTTGAAGGATAATATCTTTTTACTCTTTCATCATTATAACGGTAGTCCATTTCTTTATAATAATTTGAATTCATTAATATACAAACTCTTTTTGCTCTACTAACACATACAAAACATATTCTATTTTCTTCAAATATGGCGTCAGGATTGTATTTTATTGACCAGCTTGGAAAATGATCCTCATCCATACCCATCATAACTACAACTTCAAATTCAAGCCCTTTAGAACTATGACGTGTAGTAATTGTTATCTGGTCTTCAGGTTTTCCTATTTTAGAGAACTTATTTGTATCATAATCCTTATATTTGTTATCAGAAACTTCCTTATAAAGCTTGCATAGATTATCTTTTTCATCGGGCATACGTTCCGACTTTTCTAATAAACCACCTATATTAAGTTCTCTCAGTATATAATGAATCCACACTTTCAAATTATCCTTTTGTTCCATGCTGCCACATAAAATATCTAATAAACTCTTTTTCATCTGAAGAACTTCTTTTTCACTGAAATATTTATTGTCTCTATGCATAACTTGAAGATTGTACCAATATTCAAATATCACATCAAAAGAAGCTTTACTTTTATCATTTATCCAAAGCGCACATTTTTCCATCCATTGTACAAAATCACTTCTGTCAAATGTATGTTTTGGAATATAATGAGGAACATCATACTCCATGCACTTTAAAGCTAAAGCTTTGCAATCATCCTGTTTTCCTAATAGTACTGCTATTTCTTCCATGGGAATTCCTTTGTCTTTACACTCAGGAATAATATTCTTAATGAAATAACCAAACTGATCAGGATATCCATCATCGCAAGTTATAAATCGATATATTGCTGGCTCTCCTTCTCTCGTCATTGCATGATAGTCCCTAGGAATATTAAGCACAGTTTCAGAACCATCAATAATATCTTGATTACTTCTATAATTGTTTTTCAATTCCACCGAAATAGTGTCATCTCTATTGTATAGTTCCATCAGATAATCAGGAACAGCTCCAGCAAAACCATAAATTGATTGATCAGGATCTCCAACAGCAAATATCTTAATATCTGTTTGTGTAAATAAAGAAAGAATCATTTCATGTAATGGTCTTCCCAAGTCTTGATATTCATCAATTACAATCCAAGGAAATTTAGCACTTAGACATTTACGAACATATTCCTGTTCTTGAATCAGCTTGGTTGAATATAAAATAACACTCTCAAAGTCAATATAACCAGCCGCAAAAACTCTTTTTTCATATTCAATGGCAATCTTTTTTGCTGTCGAATCGGAGTCTGACTCAACTTCACTAATTCCAATTATATTCAATGAACGTTCTTTGTTTATTGCCTCTATTTTATAATAATTCTTTTTAATTCCCATTTCAGCTTTTATATCATTCAATATTTTAGTGCTTAGCTTGTCAGGAATGATTTTAATAGGCATAGGCAATCCACAATCGTATAGATTTGCGAACTTTTCTAATATTTCAGAAATACAAAATGAATGCACAGTGCCAAGAAAAATATTTCTTCTCTTTTTATAGCCTAGTAATTTTAGCCTGTCCTCAAATTCTCTTGCTGCTTCTTTACTAAATGTAAGGCATGCCAAACCTTGGGGCTCCTTAATGTGACCATTAAGAAGTTTCATAATCTTCAATGTAAGAATTGTTGTTTTTCCACTGCCTGGTCCTGCAATAACAACTGTACTATCTTCTGTATCATAGGCATCTTTTTGAAAAGGGTCTTTTAATACTTGTTGTAATTTCTCTGTATAATAACTCATACTATTTATTCACTTTCTGATAAATGTAATCAATCGCATTCTTTATATACCAAGGTATTTGTTCTTTGCAGCATTTGCCCACAAGCTTTTGTGCAAATCTGCCTTTACCAATTCCATTACCTTCAATTTTCGATAAACACTTCCAGTAATCTTCAGACTTTATTTCGTTCATAAAATTGCTTTTCTGTGTTTCACCACCAGTTGTTAAATTGTTAAATATATCTATAAAAACATTTGTAGCTGCTTTATCTTCCTTACACTTTTCCATCATATCAACTTCAAAAGTATGTGCTCCAATAAAAAAGCCATAGCTATTGAATAATTTATCCTGATCCGTAAATTTCTCTGGAATATCCTCTTCAGCTATGAATTCTAGATCGGTAAATAGCTTAGAAATAATTTCATTACCTAAATAGCCGATAGCTGCATCCTCTGGAACATCCTTATCCATTACATGATATTGCCTAATCTCTTCAATTTCTTTAGATCCATCTTTTGCTTTTTTTGTCTTTTCTTCTATATAATAGTGGTCTCCATCTGTAATAACAGCATAATGAATATCAAGATTTTTCAATAGTTTTACATAAGGAGTAAAGTTTGTACAATTTATATTACAGACAATAATTCCTTTTTCATCTAAAGGTTTTCCTAATGCTTCTGCAAATCTTGGAATTAGATACTCTTCTGCAATTCCTTCTACAAGAATTACTGCCTTTCCAAGATATATCTCTCCACGTTTCACATCCAAATATCTTTCTACATCTAGGAATTCTCCATCTGTAATTGGCATATCTGCAGTAGCATGGATAACTGTTCCTTCTCCTTTTTTCTCATGAAGATGAACTATAGATTCAATTGGAGCTATTGCTGTTATATGAGTAGAATGTGTTGTTAATATCACAGAATTATTACTATTCTTGATGACATCTTTATAGATTAATCTCTGGTTTACTGGATGTAAATGTGCTTCAGGTTCCTCTATTGCCAAAATTGTTACTCCCTTATTTAAAGGCACATTCTTATCCATAAAAGAATGTATTTCCGACATTTGTGCATCGGTAATTTCTTTCTTCAAGAAGTAATTTCCAGTTTCTGCTTTTAGCTCATAAACATCTCTTAATATCTGGCTGTCCTCTTTTGCTTTTAACTCAACAAATATATTTGCTTTTAAAAATGAAGGAACTGTCTTATCCTGTAGCATTTGTAATATCATTGAAATATACAGAATATTATTTAAACCTAGACTTATATCTGCTGTATTTCTATTAGCCATAAGTAACTTAAGTGAAGATAGTACCCTATTTGGATCTACTTCCATAGCTTGTAAAGATACATCTAAATCGTTATTGCCAAGTATTGTACTAAATCTTTTATTAATATTACTTGTTAGATCAATTAATTCATCCAAATTCAATATCTCTTTACTGCTCTTTTCATACCCATCTGCTATGTGCTTTAATTCTTCCTTATTGATTGAATATTCGTCCAGCATCTTTTTAACTGGTGATGTTCTTGAGTTTCTCATTTCACTTTCAACATCTCTCAAGGCTTTAATAACTTTAAGATTTAAATATTTTCTTTCATAAGATCCAAATTTCTTTGCCTCATCATTTGCTTTATAAATATTGAACTCATATTCTTTATTACCGTTGTCATCATAATGTGGAAAGAATTTATATGTAATTTGTAATATCTCATTACCATCTGCATCCTTTACTGTTGCATCATTCAAAACGGTTAATAATGTTTTATTGGTTTTATAATTACTAATATAAATATCAATTTGTATTTCTTCATCGTTATCCATTGGATCTGTTAATGTATCATTAAAATCAGATTCATCTAATATTCTATCCTCATCTGATAACGATGGATCTAAAATTAGCTGTAGTGCTCTCAAAAAATTAGTTTTACCAACATTATTTTCTCCTATTATTACTTCTTTGTGTCCTAAACTTACATCTACATCCTTAAAATTTCTAAAATTCTTTATTTTCACTCTTGAAATATATAAACTCTGCATAGCTTCTCCCTCAATAAAACTGTATTTTATTGCTTACCTCATATTTATTGTTCATACTAAAATCCTTTGTAAGTAACTTTTTAACCAAAGCATTATAGTAATCCACTCTGCTTTCTTGGTGCTTCTATTAACTTACTATTTTTATTATACTTCGTTTCAGCGATAAGATTCCCACCTTGATGTCGTTTATCTAATATTCAACTTCCCTTTATTGCTATAATACGTAATAATGAATGTAACATACATAAATGCCAAATACTTCTCTGTGCATTAAAGATTATTTTTATTATTTGGGATATCGCTACAATACCCCAAACCCTACTACAACCGATATTTAGCATTGCCCTCAAAGACCTGAATCTGGCTTAGAATTATTGCCTATTTTTCTGTAATTATTTTAATGATATACAGTCTACTAAAAACATTATTCTGCAATTATATTGTATATATTATAGTTCCACATAGCAAATAAGGCAATTAAATTCATGTAAATTATAGAAATATTCACGGTACTATGCTGAAATCCATTGAAAAGTATCGGACTTTGCACTTCAGAAAATTTTTTTATATCAACCCTTACTGATTATCTATGCTTTTTCAGCGATCTTTTATTCTTTCTTATAAAAGCAGATTGCGCATCTTCAAACACAGTGATATGATAATCCCACCGGCACACATAATCATCATGAATATAAAATCAAAAGAAAAACAGCTAAAAAGGGGTTGTGATTTATCAAAAATTAAAACTAGGCCTGATGATGGACGAAAATATTTTATCGTCAACAGAAAGCCAATAAGCAGTAGCACCTACGAAGGACTAATTGATAAGCTATATGATCATTTCTTTGGGAATAATGCTGCCACTATGGAAACATATTTTGAAACCTGGATGGAATGGAGAGAAAAGGAGACAAGCGTAAGTAGAAAGACAATTAGAGAAAATCGCATTATGTGGAATTCTTTACTGAAGGATCAGGATATCACCTTGATTCCCTTAAAGGAGTTGACAGCAAAGGATCTGATTATCTATTTCAGGAACATTACAAAAGGACGCCAGATCACAAAAAAACGCTTTAATGACCTAAAAAGTATTATGAATGGGATTTTGTACCTTGCAGTGGAAAATGATATTATAGAACGAAATTATCTTCGAGACATCAACTATAAACAGTTCAGCTATAAGGCAGAAAATACTAAAATTACCCCATATACCGAAGAAGAACGTCTGCAAATTATAAATCACTTGGGAGATGATTTTTACTCTCTGGCAATAAAGTTGGATTTTTACCTCATTCTGCGAATAGGCGAATTGAAAGGGTTAAGATGGGATGACATTTCTGGCGATTTTCTACGTATCCAACGCTTTGTAGATGATAAAAATGAAATCATTGAAGATATCAAAGGCCATGCAAGCGAAGGGAAACGTTACATGCCATTGACGCCGAAAGCCAAAGAAATTCTAACACAAATCCAGACTCTAAATCCAAACAGTGAATACATTTTCATTCGGGATGGCCAGCCCTTGGCTACCGTAACCTTTAACCGCCGTTTAAAGAAATGCTGCAAGGAACTAAATATCGGATACCGTTCCTCCCACAAACTCCGCTTCTCCACCGCCTCCATCATGTACAAAAATGGAATGGAGGACACGGAGCTCCAGAAACTCCTGGGACATACCAGCCTAAACATGACACACCACTACCTCCGTAACATCACTTCCCAGGAAGAAACAGCATCAAAAATGAGGGCAATCTTAGATTAACAGCCCTCAAAAAGCACTAAAAATGCCCACGCAAACAAGCGCAAACACCAAATACACAAAGTAAAAACCCCAGAAACCCTTATTTTATCAGGTTTCTGAGGCTTTCATAAGAGAGGCGACAACCAGATTTGAACTGGTGATCAGGGTGTTGCAGACCCACGCCTTACCACTTGGCTATGTCGCCATAAATTGTATTAAACTCATTAAATAAGTGACCCCAACGAGATTCGAACTCGTGTTACCGCCGTGAAAGGGCGATGTCTTAAC
>NZ_DAMAUN010000086.1:0-25016 GCF_032078915.1 Lacrimispora sp.
ATTCTGCGTTGGCGCTATGTCAGAAGGGATTCTGATGCCGTATGCGGCATTTGCTTCCATTAAAATGGTATCTGCATTTGCAGTAACCTTTGCAACACTGGGCTTTAAGAAGTATTTTACACAGGAAGAGAGGGAGGCCGGGATGTCTACCTGGATTCTTGGACTTGCCGGAATTACCGAAGGCGCAATTCCCTTAATGATGGCAGATCCGATCCGCGTGATTTTTTCTCTATGCGCCGGTTCCGCAGTGACAGGGGCAATTGTGGCTATGTGTAATATCGGCCTGGATGTGCCTGGGGCCGGAATTTTTTCCTTGTTTTTATTAAAGGATGGGCTTGGCGGATTCGTGAATGCCGTCATATGGTTCTTTGCGGCTGTACTGGGAGCGGGTATTTCTACCATTCTTCTGGTATTATTGAAAAAAGCAAAATTTAAGAAACAACAGAAAGCGTAAAAAAGAAAGGCGGAGAAACGTTTGGCAGATCGTATACATGTCGTTCCACATTTTCATTGGGACAGGGAGTGGTATTTTACCGCGGAAGAATCTAAAATTTTACTGGTGCGTGATATGGAAGAAGTTCTCGCCGTGCTGGAAACCAAAAGGGAATACCCCTGCTTTGTCTTAGATGGACAGACCTCAGTCCTGGAAGATTATTTTTCAGTGAAGCCGGAAAATTATGAACGTGTAAGGAAACTGGTTCAGCAGGGAAGGCTGATCATAGGCCCATGGTATACCCAGACCGATGAGATGGTAGTCGGAGGGGAATCCATGATCCGAAATCTGCTTTATGGTATGATGGACTGCGAAAAACTGGGGCCCCGTATGGATATTGGTTATCTGCCGGACTCTTTCGGGCAGACGGCCCGGCTGCCGCAGATTTTAAATGGATTCGGAATCAAACGGTGTATATTTTGGCGCGGGACCTCGGAGCGGATGGGGATGGACAAAACAGAATTTTACTGGGAAGGCCCGGACAAATCAAAGGTTTTGGTCCAGCTTCTGCCGCTGGGATATGCAATCGGGAAGTATCTGCCAATAGAGCGGGATGAGCTGAAAACGAGACTGGATAAATACCTTCCGGTATTGGATAAGGGAGCCGCAGGAGATGATATACTCCTTCCTAACGGCCATGACCAGATGCCGGTTCAAACGAATATTTTTCAGGTGATGGAACAAATCGAAAAGCTGTATCCGGGAAGAAGGGTTTCCATAGGGCGTTATGAAGATATTTTTGAACGCACGGAGGAATTAGACAGCCTGGATACTCTTAAGGGAGAGTTTCTGGATGGAAAATATATGCGTGTTCACAGAAGCATTTCTTCATCCAGAGCTGATTTACAATCAGCAAATACCAGGATTGAAAACAAAATAACGAATTTACTGGAACCCCTGATGAGTATTGCCTATAGTCTGGGGGTTCCATATGAACATGGTCTCATGGAGCAGCTGTGGAAAGATCTATTGAAAAACCATGCCCACGATTCCATTGGCTGCTGCTGCAGTGATAAAGTTCACCGGGCGATCGGAGACCGTTTCTTTCTTACAGAAGAACGGGCCGACCAAATGATGGATTTTTATATGCGCCAGATTGCTGACAGTATGGACAGTACCATATCTGTGGATAAGCTTACTGCATTTAATCTGCTTCCTTATGAAAGAACCGTGGTTATAACAGGGGAGGTCATAACCAGGATCCATAATTTTGAGTTGGAAGATGAAGCGGGCAGGAAGATCCCGTTTGAGATTTGCAGAAAGGAGACCATAGATCCGGGATTGATTGACAGACAGATCGTACATTATGGTAATTATGAGCCGTTTGTGAATTATGAAATTGTTTTCCAGGATACCATACCGGCGATGGGATACCGGACATATTTTCTAAAGGAATCACAGGGAGAGGGCCGCAGCGTGTCCGAGGGCACCTTAACAGACGTGCTTGAAAACAGGTATTATAAGATCCAAGTGTCCCAAAACGGTACCTTATGCATTACGGAGAAGGAAAGCGGAAATACCTATTCAGAAGTCCTTTTGCTGGAAGATGGCAGTGACGACGGGGATGGATACGATTATTCCCCGCTGGAAGAGGATTACGTGGTTACCAGCAGGGCTGCTGGTGCAGATGTGAAGATCCGCTGCTTAAACCATAAGACGAACGCTGAAATCCGGTATATCATGCCGGTTCCAAAAGATTTGGAGAGCAGAAAGAACAAAAGCTGCGATGCTGAACTGGAGGTGTTTTGGAATATCACTCTAAAAAAGGATTCCAGAGTCATTGAGATCACAGCAGAAGTTCATAATCAGGCAAAGGATCACCGCCTTCGGGTTCTGATACCAAACGGCATGGGAACACGGCATTCTGTCTGTGACAATCAATTGGGAGTTATAAAGCGTCCGGTGACAGACAGCGCAATGGAAGTATGGGAGAAAGAAAACTGGTCGGAGCGCCCGGATTCCATCTATCCTTTCCTTTCCTACGTGTACCCGGAGGGAGACAGGGGGATTGCAGTCTTAACTAATTCTGTGCGGGAATATGAAATGACGGGGAAAGAGTATGACACGACAGCGATTACATTGTTCCGCTGTGTCGGTGTGCTGGGGAAGGAGAATTTATACCGCCGTCCGGGAAGACCTTCCGGAATTAAGATGGAGACGCCGGATTCCCAGATGCAGGGAGTACAAAGATTTGAATTTGCCTTAACAACCTGGATTCCATGTGCACCGCAGCAGGCAAAAGAGTATATCACACCGGTAATCACATACAATAAGATGCCATACCATGCGATGAAATTGAATCCTACTGAAATCAGGGCGCCGTATCAGTACAGCCTTCTAAAGATAGAAGAAAAAGGATTGATCTTAAGCGCGCTGAAAAAAGCGGAAAAAGCAGATGAACTGATTCTTCGCTGTTATAATCCATTTGACTGCGGCCTTAAGCTCCGTGCAGATTCAAATCGGCTGGTCTGGAATGAACGCAGGCTGGATGAAAAGGATAACGGGAAAAATGAAGACTGCAGATGTATTCTCATTGAACCTGGACAAATCAGAACATTAGCGGGCAGGTCGGAAAATGAACCGTAAGTTTTAAGAGTAACGGGAGCAGATAAGGAAAACAATCTGCTCCCTAAAAATAAAACCACTATTTTTGTAAATAATAGACGATTTTTGCGTTGAAAAATTGGGAAAAATGCAGAAAAATCTAAAATCAGTTGCATCAATTTGCAAACGGTGTTATATTGTATTCAGTTTAGTACAACTAAATAGCAAAACAGGAAGACGTGTTACTGGTAATGCAGGCAAGATCGGATTGAGCAAAGAGTTATAAGGCTTATTATTTTTAGTCTTATGATTTGAATCGCTTGGTCGGGTCTTTTTTTATTTTGTCATACCGGCCGGATGATGAGATATGATAACACTTGAAAGGGGTTTGGAAAATGAATTATAATCAAATAGCCAAAGACATCATAACAAATGTCGGCGGTTCCGATAACATAAGGGGACTCACCCATTGTTTTACCAGATTAAGGTTTGAGTTAAGAGATACAAAGAAGGCAAAGAAAGAAGTAATTGAACATCTGGAAGGTGTTATCTCCGTAGTGGAAAGCGGGGGGCAGTTCCAGGTCGTTCTGGGAACAAAAGTCACAAAGGTTTACGAAGCGATCCTTCCCATGATATCATTAGAGGAAAACACAGCCGGAAGCGAAGAAAAGGGTTCTGTCTGGAACTGGATCCTGATTGCCATTTCCTCCATGTTTACACCCATGGTTCCGGCGATTGCAGCCTCCGGACTTTTAAAAGGTCTCTTGACCATCACAAGAATTACTGCCTCCAATCACGGGATGGATATTACCGTCAACCAGACTTATATTCTCATTATGGCTGCCACAGACGCCTTGTTTTATTTCATGCCAATCATTCTTGCCTATACCAGTGCAAAGGTATTTAAGGCAAATGAATTTATTGCCATGGCACTTGGCGGTACCATGTGCTACCCGGCGGTTGTTTCCCTGATGACTGGGAGTGAGGCTGTCAGCATGTTCGGCATTGCCATTACAAAGGCAAGCTATGCGTCATCCGTGATTCCCATTATCATCGGAGTATTTATTCTTGCATATATACAAAAGTTTTTAGAAAAGATAATTCCTGAAGTATTAAAAATCATACTGGTTCCAGGCATATCCCTGCTGGTTATGATCCCTGCGACCTTTATGGTGTTTGGCCCCATCGGCATCTACATCGGTAATGGCATCAACTTTATCTACACTGGGATGATGAACTTAAGCCCTGCTCTGTGCGGAGCTTTTGTGGGCGGCATGTGGTGTGTATTTGTTATTTTCGGAGCACACAGAGCCCTGCTTCCCATTGGTATCAATGATGTGGCCCAGTTCGGCCACCAAAACCTGCTGGCTTTTGCCGGTGCTGCAAATTTCTCCCAGGGCGGTGCAGCTCTTGGAGTCATGTTAAAAACAAAGAGCAAGGATTTAAAAACAGTTGCAGCTTCTGCGGCCATATCCGCTTCTGTTTGCGGCATCACGGAGCCTGCTATTTACGGTTGTAACCTGCGGTTAAAAAAGCCCATGATCTATGCAATTATCTGTGGAACCATCGGCGGTGCGATCATGGGTGTGGGAGGCGTTTACGGCGATTCCTTTGCCAATAACGGAGTGCTTACCTTTGCAACCTATGCGGCTTTCGGTATGAAGACCTTTATTTATTATCTGATCGGTGTTGCAGTATCCTTCTTTGGCGCAATGGGACTTACCTTCCTGTTTGGATTTGATGATATTAGTGGAAACGGCGAACGGGTTTCCGGTTCAGGCGAAGGATCCGCCGAATCCCAGGATGTTTTGGGTATTACTTCTGGGGCAGACATATTGATCAGCTCACCGGTGGAAGGTACTGCAGTGCCCATGACATCGGTAAGCGATGAGGTTTTTTCCTCTATGGCATTGGGGAACGGAGTTGCGATTGTCCCGGAAAAGGGTGAAGTTGTCGCTCCGGAAGACTGTACCGTGACCTTGGTTTATCCGACGCTTCATGCCCTGGGTCTAATGCTGGACAGCGGAGCTGAAATGATCATTCACGTTGGAATCAACACAGTCCAATTGGAAGGAAAGCATTTTAAAAAACATGTGGAAGAAGGCGCCCATGTCACTAAGGGAACCAGACTTATATCCTTTGACTTAGATGCCTTAAAAAAAGAAGGATATGATACGGTTGTTCCGATCATCATCAGCAATACCGCTGCCTTTCGCGAGGTAACGGGAATTACCGGATCTGGAGCTTCTCTTCAAAAGCCGGTGATCGCTATCAAAAATAATCAGTAAAGGAAATATAGATATGGAAATCACAAAAACAAATTTTCCAAAAAACTTTTTATGGGGAGCTTCCTCTTCGGCATTCCAGATAGAAGGCGGATGGGACGAAGGAGGAAAGGGCCTTACCGTTGCTGACGTCAATTCCTTTAAGCGCTCGGATATCCAGGCTGACAGCAAAACCGCCAGTGACTTCTACCATCATTGGGAGGAAGATATCCGGTTAATGAAGGAACTGGGAATGCAGATTTACCGGTTCTCCATTTCCTGGGCCAGAATCATACCAGATGGAGATGGAGAGATAAACCAGGCAGGGATTGATTTCTATAATAAAACCATTGACTGTCTGCTTAAACAGGGTATTCAGCCCTTTATCACCTTATATCACTTTGATCTTCCCTATGCCCTTGCCAGGAAATACAACGGCTGGGAATCCAGAGAATGTGTAAAGGCCTTTGAGCGTTATGCAAAGATATGTTTTAAAGCCTTTGGAGACAGAGTCACCTACTGGCAGGTCCATAACGAGCAGAATCTTATGGTGAGAGTAAACGAACGGGTGAACATCACAACGGATGATGCGTGGGAAGCCGACCGTCAGAGAGCACAGATGGACTACCATATGTTCCTGGCTCATGCCCTGGCAGTGAAAGCCTGCCATTCCATCATACCAGATGGAAAGATCGGTCCTGCGGTATCCTCCACCTGTACCTATCCGGAAAGCAGCAGACCGGAAGATGTTTGGGCGGCCCGGATGAACGACTGGTTTAAGACGGATTACTGCCTGGATATGCATTACTACGGCCGTTATCCCGGATATTACATGCGCTATCTGGAAGAAAGGAATATCGTACCGGTTATGGAACCGGAAGACGAGGAGATTTTAAAAGGAGGGGCGATGGATTTTATTGCCCTGAATTATTACCGGACCCTGTGTGTCCGGTACCTTCCCACTGATGAGGGGCATCTGGCAGGGGAGAGGGCCTTCCCCATCAATGAAGTGGATTTTGACCAATATGGTTATTTTCATCATATTAAAAATGAACATCTGGTTTCCAGTGAATATGGAGCCCAGATCGATCCGCTGGGCCTTCGGACCGTATTAAACAGTTATTATCAGAAATACCACCTTCCCCTTATTATTACGGAAAATGGCCTGGGAGCTGCCGATACCCTGACTGAAGACGGCAAAGTCCATGATGAGTACCGGATCAGCTATTTAAAGGCACACATTAAGGCCATAAGCCAGGCAATCGAAGACGGGGTTTCGGTCATGGGTTATTCTCCCTGGTCGTTTATGGATCTTCTCAGTTCTCATGAGGGCTTCCGCAAGCGGTATGGTTTTATCTATGTCAATCGGGATGACCATGACTTAAAGGATATGAGCCGTGTGAAAAAGGACAGTTATTTCTGGTATAAGCGGGTGATTGAAACCAATGGAGACGAACTCTGAGTTTGCTTTCGTGAGAATAACAGAAATGGGGTTGGGCTATGAGGGTTGTAAAAGTAATGAATAATTCCCTGCTGCTGGCACTTGATGACAGCGGCAGGGAAGTGATCCTGATGGGAAAAGGAATTGGATTTAATAAGTCCATTGGGCATCATTTAAAAAGTGAAGACATTGAAAAGGTATTTGTCTTAAAGGACCGGTCTATATCAAAGAATATCATCCGGCTTGCATCCGAAATAGACAGTACCTATTTTGAACTGGCCAAACAAGTCATTGATTATGCCATTGACACCTATGGAATGGTATTGATGGAGCATATTTATCTGGGACTTACAGACCATTTATCTTTTGCGGTAAAAAGGAACAATGAGGGGATTTTAATACAGAATTTCTACACACAGACCTTAAAACGTTTCAATCCAAAGGAATTTCAAGTTGGGTTATATGCCCTGCAGCTTGTGAGGGAGCGGCTGTCAGTGGAGCTGCCTGAAGATGAGGCTGGAAATATTGCCTTTCATTTTATCAATGCACAGACAAATAACTCAAACAGTACGGATAACCAGAAGATATTTGAGACAGTCAAGGGCATTTTGGATATTGTAAAATACAACTTTTCCATTCTCTACGATGAGGACGGAATCGGCTACACCCGCTTTGTGACTCATCTGCGCCTCTTTGCACAAAGGCTTGTAAACGGCAGTCAGGATTTATATGATTATGAGGATTCCTTTTACACCCATGTCCTTGATAGCTGTCCCAGGGAATATGAGTGTGTAAAGAAAATCGGTGTGTTTATCAGAGAAAAATTTGAATCAAAGCTGTCCAAACAGGAAGAGATGTACCTGGCTGTCCACATTCACAGAATTTTAGAGGAATACGCTCAAAGGGAAAAAACATGAAAGAACAGACGTTAAACCAGCTTACGTTTACGCGCAGACAGGAGATCCATTACCTTGCTATGGT
Source organism: Lacrimispora sp. (assembly GCF_032078915.1). GTDB lineage: Bacteria > Bacillota > Clostridia > Lachnospirales > Lachnospiraceae > Lacrimispora. The sequence continues at coordinate 7,724 of NZ_DAMAUN010000086.1, forward strand.
ATCGCTGTTCTGGTTTGCGCAATATGTATACATTCCATACCAGACGACTTTTTTAACTGCCGGCGGAGCCAGCAGCGCATTTACCGGAATGGTTGTGGGGGCTTATGGAATTTCCCAATTGGTGTTAAGGCTTCCCATAGGCCTTTGCGCGGATTCTGTTGGCAGGCATAAATATTTTATAATGGCAGGAGCGATTGCCTCCGGAACCGCATCTGTTTTCCGGGTGTTCTGGTGCAATGGCGCAGGGTTTCTGGTTGCCAATTTCTTCTCCGGACTGGCTTCTGCCATGTGGATTTCTTATATGGTGTTCTACACCAATCATTTTTCTGCAGGAGATCAGCAGGCTGCCACCAGCCGGATCGTACTGTTTAATAATTTTGGGATGCTTCTTGGTTTTCTGTGCAGTACAATCAGCTATCATCGCATCGGAATGGCAGGAATCTGCATGTTAAGCATGTGCGCGGGCCTGATGGCGTTTCTTCTTTCAATTGGTATTAAAGAAACGGCTGGTAAACCCGGAATACATAAGACCAGAGAACTGCTTTCTGTCTGCAATATCAGGCGCTTGTGGCTTTTCTCTTTCATAGCTCTGATTCAGCAGGGGATCCAGCTGACGACTGCCATGTCGTTTACGAACCAGATATTAAAAGAATTGGGCGCATCGGATGGGATTGTGGGGATATCCTCTGTGATCTACATGATATCATCCGTAGGATTTGCGGCTTTCGCAGCTTCCGGGACCTGCAGCCGCAAAGGTCCAAGGTTCTGGATCCCACTGGTATTTGCTGTTGTGACTTTCTATTGTATCCTGGTTCCGGCCGCAGGGAGCATACTTATGCTTTTACTGCTGCAGATTTTACCTGGGATGTCCACCGGTATCTTATTCTCATTTGCAACCTCGGAAGCAATGCGGGGCATTCCGGCCGGCAGCAAATCTACGGCCATGGGAATGTACCAGGCTGTTTATGCGCTGGGAATGACAACCTTCCCGATCTTTACCGGGGCGCTGGCCGCCAGGGCAGGAATACAGACCGGGTATTTACTGCTGGCCGGGCTTGCCTGCCTGGGTGGAATTGGGGCAGTGGTGTATTATAAAAAAGTAGCTGCCAACCATGGGTTAGGCAGCTAAAGCCACTTTTCACATTCTTAATTCCACGAATTCATCAAATTACAGATATCCTTTGAAACAGTTTGTATACGTCTATCAGCCCATATCCCCAATACTCATTGGGATAAGAAAAGGCGCTGTCTCTCTGTGCCCCCCGCATGATCATATGGTTGATCTGGACGCCGGTGACGGTAGTGTGGTTGCCTTTGCAGTACCCCCATTCCATGACCATGGCAGAGGCTCCCGCTGCGTGTGCGGCGGCGGCGCCTGTACCTGTAAGGCTGCCATATTGATTTCCTGGGAGCGCGCAGGGAATCTGGTATCCGGGAGCGGCGACATTAGGATTGATTTCCCCGAATCTGGAAAAGCCTCTTCCTGATTCTCCCAGAATACTGCCGTCAAACTGGTTGTAAGCGGCAACTGTCAGGGGAGTTCTGGCATTTCCCGGGGCTGTTATGGTGGTGCTGGGGGTGGCCTGATAGAAATATGTCTCGTTTGAAATCAAGCTCCCTGACGGCAGCCAGGAATGGAAGGAAAAAGGTTCATTTTCTATGCTTGTGACCTGGAAATACCAGATTCCCGGAGTTGGATTGTCAAACCGCACTAAAATAACCTGATCTCCGGTTGAACCTTCCAAAAGGATATTGTTGATCCAAAAGGTAGTTTGGCCCATGGAAAGGCTGAATTTTTGGCAAACTCCGGCAGGGGGGGATATGCTCTGAATGATTTCCTGGTTAGGCGGGAATATTTCAATGTTTACTTTCCCAGGAGGAAAGGGCCAGATTTCCATTGTGAATTTTTTATCGTTTTTCCCGATTTTTAAGTTAAAGCCATTGCGGAAAGGAGTAGCCGCCGAATGGTGGAAATAATGTCTGCGGCTGTCTCCTTCATTCCCTGCGGCTACCAATACGTTATTTCTGGGCATTTGTACGATATGTTCTAAGTAAGAGCTGATCACTCCCAATCCATCATGGCCTCCCTGATTGCTTCCCAAGGCGATGCATATAACGAGAGGAAGATCTTTTTTTTTCGAAACGGAGAGCAGGTATCGGATTCCCAGCATAATATCGGATTCCTGATAGCACAGGGCATTATCCGGAGCAAAGAACAGCTCTTTTAAGTTTTGCTTTGCTTCCTTTAATTTCACTATGATAAGTTCGGTTTGGGGAGCAACACCGGTAAAGGAGTTTTGTTCATCGGGGCTGCCGGCGACTATACTGGCGATTGCCGTACCATGTCCATTGTTGTCAACAGTAGGCACCATGGTTAAGGGGGTCTTGGATTTCAGTGCGGTATTGATGTGTTTTTTCGTGTATTCTGAGCCGAAACTAAAGTCCCTGGGAGGCCTGCCGGTCTGGTCGGTCTGGTCCCATATGGAAAGAATACGGGTGGTACCGTCATGATATTTGAATGCGGGATGCTGGTAGTCGATTCCGGTATCTATGATTCCGATGGCTACCCCAAGCCCCATCAGGCTTAAATCAGGATGTCTCCGGACATTGGTAATGCCTGATTTTTCTATGCTCACTTTAGAAGTAAGTGTGAAAAGAGAGGGGAAATTATCATAAGGAAACCGTCCCAGGTCACAGGCGTCCATATTGTTTTTCCATATATGCACCAAAGAATACTTATCATTTAGAACCGTAAGATTATTACCGGTATCAAAACCGGGAACTAAAGAATTGCTAATGATCAAGTCATAATATTCATTATCCAATATTTTGTTCATGCTAAAGCCCCCAACCTGCTATTTTAAAGGCAGTATATAGTTATCTTATGCATGAATATGGGGGTTCATGAAAGGTTACCGTTCTTTGGGGGAGTCAACGCCGCTAAAGGAGTTGCAGAAAACAGTATGGTCTATATCAAACCGTTTCTCGTGAAGAGGGTGAGGAGCGCAGTTTTCCCCGGGATAGCTGATAGGAAGCAGAGCAACGGGAATTAAATGTTCCGGGATATCAAATGACGAACGGATGCATACAGGGTCAAAATGACCTACCCAGGTACTGCCTAATCCTAAATCAGCCGCTTCAAGCATCATCTGCGTGGCTACAATGCTGGCGTCAACTTCTCCCATATCCTTATTATCGTAAGACCTTTTCCAGCTGACCGTGGAATCATAACATACCAGCAAAGCCAGAGAAGCATGAAAATGATAAGGGGTACAGGATTTTAATTTGGCGAGATTTTCTTCACTGTCAATGACAAGAATCCGCTGTGGCTGGTAATTCACTGCAGTAGGAGCGACTCTTCCGGCTTCCAGGATCAAATCCAGTTTTTCCTTTTCTATTTTCCGGTCGCTGAATTTTCTCATTGAGTAACGTTCTTTTGCCAATTGTAAAAATTCCATTCAAACATCTCCTTCTATTTTTTATAAGCTTACTATAGCATAAAAAGGAAAATAAGAAAAGACGGAACCGGTCCGTTAAGGACTGTCCGTCTTTTTCGTGTGAAATCATCCCAGCGGAGTTGTCTTTCCTGTTACTTCATCATACTGAAAGGCTACAATGCTGGTTTCATAGTCGAATAAATAGGTGGCTATATAAATCAGGGTACTGTCAGGCTGGCGTTTATATGTCCTGACTCTATAGTAATTTTTCCCGTCTATTTTAGATATTCCAGGTGATGCGATAAATTCATAAGAGCCGGAAGCTTCCGCCAGGCCAAGCTTATCCTGGCTTAGGGAGCGGACGGCATCCTCTGCCTGTACTATGGTATTGGTCGCTTTTGGCTGTTTTTCAAAATCCGTGATTTTCTTTTTCTGCTGATTCCACTGATCCTTAAAATAGGTGCTCCAGGGTTGGTTCTCTTTACTGGTGGTTACGGTATAGCTGTCCGCTTCGGATTCCAGGGTAATGGAAAGATAGGAAGCGGAATCTTTAGACGGCCCGGCAAGCTGATAGAACTCGGAGCTTGTCTTAAGGGTCTCGTCTGCGGAAGGCTGTCCGGGCTCTGGCTGTTTGGACTGATCCGTTACGTTAATGAAATTCTTTTTTTCCTCCAGGTAATCCATGTAGCTTTTTATATCAGCGGAGGTGTCTTCCACATGAAGATATTTGTAACTTGCCTCCAGGCCAGAGGTTCGTGAAGCAGTGCCGGCAGAAGATTCCTTAGGTTTATCTGTCTGGTCAACGGTTTCCTTCGTTTCTGTTTCAAGGCTGGCTAAAGAGGCTTCCTGCTTTTCAAATTCGCGTTCACCAACAATTTCAGTAACCGAAGAAATATCTTCTTCTTTCGAAAAGTAGTAGGTCGGTGCTACTCCTGCCTTTTCTTCTGGCTCATCCTTTTTTTGGGAAGTCAGCAGAATAATGGCCTGAACAGATCCCATAATAACGATCAGCAGGGCGGCTCCCATCAAAACGAGAACTCTTTTATTTTTAGGTAATAGACCTTTTCCTTTGGCTTTTGGAGCTTTGGCCGGTTTCGCTTTATTTTGTTTGTTTTTTACTGCATTCCCTTTTTTGGGGGGCGTCTTGGGAATCTTCTCATCTTTGGATTTTATAATTTTCAGCATAAAGTTCATCCTTGTGTAATTATTGATGCAATCTACAGTTAAATGGCTGTATGACATCGCTACCCATATATCGGTTGATTCCTGACGAAAAATAAGGATTCCTGACAAAAAATGATTTGTTTAAACAGCAAGGAGCTTTTGTGCAGTTCCCATGATCATCTTATCCACAAATTCGGCTACCTCTTCCTTTGGCTGCTGCATATCCGTATCAAGCCATTGTTTCAGGACACCGGTCAGTCCATAAGTGATAAATTCAAGGTAATAGTTTAAGGGTATTTCCCTGGCAGCAGGATACTGCTCCCTGATGATTGCTGTACCGTTTTTTAAAACAAGGGTATGGAAACGGTTTACAAAATCATTGGAGGAGCTGTTTTCAAAAAGGATTTTACATATCTTTTTGTTCTCCTCAATATAATGAATGATTGGTATGACAACGGGCAGGAGCGAACCCTTTTTAAAGGCATAGCGGCAGTTGCTTACCATATCCTGAAAATCATCTAAGACTTCGGATTCCATATCCTGTAACAGGCTGTAAGTATCTGCATAGTGAAGATAAAAAGTACCCCGGTTTAAATCTGCCAGCTCCGTGATGTCTTTCACGGAAATATTCTTAAAGTCCTTTTTTTCCATGAGTTCAAGAAGACTTTCCTTCAATAGCTTCTGAGTTTTTCGGATGCGGCGATCCTGTTTTTGAGTTTCCATATGATTCCTCCAATTGTGTTTCTGGGTTTGCATCTCATTTCAGAGCCTGAATCTCTGAAAATTATGAACACTATATCAAAGAGTGTTGAGTATTGCATGAAAAAAGATTTTTTGATTGTTAATGGATTTTTCTTCATTCATTGATTATTGAAACTTATATACAAGAGTATTATAATGTACACATGTTCAAAAGTCAATTAAGGTTCCGTTAAAAGAATAGTGATGGGTAATGGAGGAAAATATGAAAAAAGACAAAAGTTTATTTGATAGAATCGTACATATCATTGTGTTCAAGGGAAAGGAAATAGAGATTTTTTTCTTTCTTACGGCCATCATCTGTGCAATCTGTTTTCCTTTTGTAAAGGTCAATTACGATTTAAGTAAATACCTGCCGCAGTTTGCCCAGACGAAACAGGCTCTTGATGTGATGGAGGATGAGTTTGGATATCCTGGAATGGCCCGGATCATGGTAGAGGATGTAAGCCTTCCGGAAGCTCAAAAAATAAGGCAGCAGATATCGGATCTGGAAGGGGTGGATCTGGTCATAGGTCCTGATATGACAACAAATGTCTATATGGGAGCCTCTTTTGTGGACCAGGGGATCACCGATATGATGTCTGTGGATGCCTTTTCCATGGAAGACTATTATCATGACGGGTATGCGCAGATTGACGTGATATTTGAAAATGGTGATGATAGTCAGGTGACCCGGAAAGCGGTAGACGGGATCTATGAAATTATAGGAAAAGACAGAGGCTATTTCGCAGGAAGCGCCGTATCCAGTAAAGAGCGGGAAGAGTCCATTACAAGAGAGATTACCATGGCCATTGGAATGGCGTTAGTAATCATCTGGGTGATCTTAACCCTTACCACAACATCCTGGATGGAGCCGTTTTTGTTTATCTTCGTCATGATAGTGGCCATCGTTATGAATATGGGATCCAACCTGATGTTTGGCACCATATCATTTTTCACCTTTTCCACGGCAGCCATTTTGCAATTGGCAGTGTCCATGGATTATTCCATTTTCCTTTTACATACTTTTACGGCAATTAAGAATACCGGCATTGAGATACACGAAGCCATGGAATTGGCAGTAAAGGAATCCTGCAGTTCCATTCTGGCAAGTGGGGCGACCACCATTGTAGGGTTTCTTGTAATTGCATTCATGCGTTTCACCATCGGTAAGGACGTAGGTTTTGTGCTGACGAAGGGGATCCTCTGCAGTCTGGCTACCGTACTGTTCCTTATGCCGACCTTGATCCTGCACTTTAATGATAAGATTGAAAAAACAGCTCATAAGCCATTCATCCCTTCTTTTGACCGGTTTGCAGTATTGATGAACCAGATCCGGAAGCCTGTTTTTATTATTGCCATTTTCCTGGCCGTTCCCTGTTATTTCGGACAGAACATGAACGTATTCTACTACGGGGATGATGCCATTGGAGCCGGACCTGGAACCAGAGTTTATGAGGATACCAGGGCAATCAATGAGGAATTCGGAAAATCAAACATGATCATCGGAATTGTTCCCAATGGTTCTGTTGTGACGGAACGGCAGCTGACAGAAGCTTTGGAGGACTTGGATTTTGTTAATTATGCCATGTCCATGGCAGGGACAATACCGAAGGGAATTCCGGAAAGCTTTCTTCCGGAAAAAGTGACTGAACAGCTTCGGAGTGAAAAGTACGCCAGGCTTTTGATTTCCTTAAACACAGTCCAGGAGAGTCCGTATGCCTTTGAATGCAGCCAGAAGCTGGAACAATTGATCAGGGAGTACTATCCGGAAGATGCCTATGTGATAGGCATGACCCCTACGACGATTGATATCCGTGACATTTTAACGGATGACTACAATAAGGTTTCCCTGTTGTCTTTGGCGGGAGTGGCTTTGGTTGTTTTTGCAACCTTCCGGTCTGTTCTGGTACCGATCCTTGTAATTATACCGATTGAAGTGGCCATTTATTTAAACATGACGTTACCCTATGTACTGGGAGATTACATGGTATACATTGGATACATCATCGTAAGCTGCCTGCAGTTGGGAGCTACCATTGATTATTCCATCCTGATGACCAATAATTATCTGGGCTTCCGAAAAACCATGAACAATACGGACTCTGCCGAGGCTGCTATTTCAAAAAGTACCCTTTCCATTCTGACGTCAGGCGGTATTCTTACGGTAGTCGGTTATCTTTTGTATTTTACGTCGTCCATACAAGCGATTTCCCAGGTGGGACGCCTGGTGGGAAGGGGAGCGCTTTTAAGCATGGTTTTGGTACTTTCCCTTCTTCCTGCCTTACTTAGCACCTTTGACAAGCAGATCCAGAATCAGCAGTTCCGCGCGGCGAAGAGAAGAGAAAAACGACGTTTAAGATATGGAAAAGTGAAAATCAAAGGAGAGAACGATCATGAAGAAGTATAATAGAATCCTAAGTATGGGCCTGGCTGTCATAGTCTCCCTTGAGTCCGTACTGCCGGCCCTGGCCTCGCCTGATGTGCCCCAGTATGATGAAACACTTTATGTGACCATGGACCCTTATGGGGGGATCAAGGAAAGCAGTATCGTAAAGAATTACCAGATGAATGGAAACAGCATGGTAGTGGATTACGGGGTTTACGATAAGGTATTGAACTTAACGGACCATTCGGAGCCTGTGATAGGGGAAGACGGCTCTGTCACCTTTTCTCCGGAAGAGACGGGAAACCGGTTTTACTTTGAAGGCAGGACCCAAACAGAGAAATCCCAGCTTCCGTGGGATATTAAAGTAAGTTATCGCTTAAACGGTGTAGAAAAGAAAGCAGAAGAGCTGGCCGGTGAAAAGGGCCTGATTGAAATCAATGCAGATCTGGTTCCCAATCAGGGAGTTTCCGATTACTACCGGAACAACATGGCCCTCATGGCCAGCACAGTTGTAGACATGGATAAAAACTTAAGCCTGGAAGCGGAAGGAGCCCAGGTACAGTCTGTCGGTAATTTAAATATGGTCGTTTTCTTTCAACTGCCTGGAGAGGAAGGCCATTATTCCATCCGCATCGGTACAGATGATTTTAAATTTTCCGGCTTAATCTTTACCATGGTGCCTTTGACCGTAAGCCAGCTTGATAAGATTGCAGATTTAAGAGATGCCAAGGAAACCATGGAGGATTCGGCAGATGCGATCAGCGACAGCCTGGATGTGGTTTTAGACACCATGGGAAACATGCAAAAAGGCATCGCAGATACGGCGGATGGTCTCAGGGGACTTGACAGGACCAGGCAGATATTTGCCGATTCCAAGGGTAAGGTGTATGAAAATGCGGATGAAGCTCTGGCAGCTCTTGACAATTTGTCCCAGACTATGCGGCCCTTTTATAACCATACGCAGAATGCCGGAAATGCTTTAAATGAGATCAGGACCCAGACAAATCATATGGTGGGAGTTCTTGATGACCTGTCACCGGATCTTGGCGATCTGCAGGACAGTGTCCGGTATTTAAGAAATGAAGTGGATGACCTGCGGAAAATGGCGAAGAATTCTCAGACGGATATGAAATCCCAGGCTTTTATGGGGCAGGTCAAAAAAATAGAAGGACGCTTAAATACCCTGACAACGGAACAGCAGCAGCTGGCAAAGGAACTTGCCTCCCTTGGGCAGTCGCTTCCAAAGCTTACGGCCCTTAGCAATACCCTAAGTACATCGGCGGCAGGAATGAAAAATACTGACTTACAGGATCTGATCCAGGAGATCCAGGATGAAGGCCTGATGGACGAAGACGAGATAGCTTCCTATTTGTTTAACGAAAAAGACTATTCGATACCGGAAATCAATGCTCTTACCGGTTATCTGTCTTCCGCTTTGGCAACCGGCCGTAAAGCCACCCCAAGCAATGGATCCAAGGAAATGCTGGAAACAGCCGCACCTTTAGCCGCGCTTCTTCCGCAGATTGTAAACAGCGGTGCGGGACTGACCGGAGATCTGGGAACAATGCTTGGAATGACTGAGATGCTGATGGCAGACTTACAATCCTTAAGAGGCCCTATAAACGGAACGATCAACGGAGTAATTGACATAGCAACTGCTACAGGGAATATCTGTGATACGGCCGATGATCTAATCAACTCTGTGGATGAGTTAAATGGTATTTTAAACCGTCACCATGATGATATGATCGCGACCTTAAATGATATTGGAAAAATGACAGACAGCGCCTCCAGAGGCATTGATTCCATGAACGTATTTTTCCGGTCCCTTGAAAATCAGATGAAAGTGGTAGGCGATTCCTTAAACAGCAGTACGGAGAAAACCTTAAACGGCCTTGCCGGTACGTTAGATGAGGCGGGGAATGGGCTGAATCAGACCGAGGTATTGAGAAACGCAAAAAATACCATTAAGGATATGATTGATGACAAATGGGATGAATATACGACAGAGGATACTACAATTTTAAACATTGATTTGGAAGCCTCTCCGGTGTCCATGACCTCGGCAAAAAATCCGTCTCCAAGAAGCATTCAGATAATTCTGCGTACTGAGGAGATAAAAGATAAGCAGGACAGTGATGACGTAAAAATAGATGAAGACTTTCATCCTGACGGAAATTTTTTCCACCGCATCGGGAATGTATTCAAATACATTTGGAGGACTGTCACTTCTGTTTTTAAATAACCGTACAAAAGGACCTGTCATATCTTGAAACATGAAGAGAAACCATGGGAAGGTGCATTGTATCCATCATTGTATCCAGCTTTGTAAGGTTTCTAAGCACACGCCGATTTCTTCATCCAGATGGCGGATGGCGGAGCGGAATTTTACGGATACGCGCCGGAATCGGCAGATGGATCAACCGCAAGGGGGGCGGAGCTGAAAGATTTCAGGTTTATGAATTAGCAGCAGAAAGAGAGAGATTATGCATTTTAGCCTCTTTTCTGCTGCCTTTTTTATTAAGAATGTTTTTTTATTTAAAAGATTCCCATTTTTTTGTTTCTGCGCTTGCAGCTTGTACATCTGCGCATCTTACGGCATTCCCATATTTAGAAATTTCATGACCCCGGATACTGTGAAATCTTTAAAATAAAGAACATACATTCGAAAGCACTTGAAAAAAAGGTTTGCCTATGCTACAATAAAGGAAAAGAACGTGCGTTCGAGGTGAAGAAATGCTGATTCAGGAAGAATTAAGTGTACAGGAAAAGCTTGAAATATTATCAGATGCGGCAAAATATGATGTTGCCTGTACTTCCAGCGGAGTGGACCGAAAGGGAAAGGCAGGGACCCTGGGGAATACAACGGCAAGCGGAATCTGCCATAGCTTTTCTGCAGATGGCAGATGCATATCCCTTTTGAAAATATTATTTACCAACCAGTGCATCTATGACTGCAAGTATTGCATCAACCGATGCTCTAACGATGTTGTGAGAACTGCTTTCACACCTGAGGAGGTGTGCCAGCTTACGATCCAGTTTTACCGCCGCAATTATATTGAAGGGCTGTTCCTCAGCTCGGGAGTCCTTCACAGTGCGGACTATACCATGGACCTGATTTATCAGACCCTTAAAAAGCTGCGGGAGGAATACCATTTTCACGGTTATATCCATGTAAAGGCCATTCCGGGTGCAGATCCGGTATTGATCGAAAAAACCGGATTTCTGGCAGATCGTATGAGTATCAATCTGGAGCTTCCGACTGCCGACGGACTTAAGAAGCTGGCTCCCGGCAAAAGCAGGAGCAAGATTCTTACTCCCATGAAGCAGATTCAGAAAGGAATTACGGCGAATCGTTACGAGCTGATGGAATACAAAAAGGCTCCGTCCTTTGTACCCGCCGGTCAGAGCACTCAGATGATCGTGGGAGCCACTGGGGAAAATGATTTTCAGATGATGATGGTAGCAGAGGCGCTTTATCAGAATTATGATTTAAAGCGGGTTTTTTATTCTGCATTTGTTCCGGTCAATCAGGACAGCAGTCTGCCGACCCTTCCTGGGGGCCCTCCTCTTTTGCGGGAACACCGGCTGTACCAGGCAGACTGGCTCATGCGTTTCTATGGATTTCAGGCAGGAGAGCTGCTTTCCGAAGATCGTCCTAATTTCAATGTATTTCTGGATCCAAAGTGTGATTGGGCTTTGCGTCATCTGGAATTATTTCCAGTGGAAGTGAATCGGGCAGACTATTATACCCTTCTGAGAGTTCCCGGAATGGGAGTGAAGTCGGTGAAGCGTATCGTTGCAGCCAGAAGGAATGGCCCGCTTGATTTTGATGCCTTAAAGAAGATTGGAGTTGTATTGAAGCGTGCGATTTATTTTATTACCTGTTCCGGCAGGATGATGTATCCGGTTAAGATCGAGGAGGACTTTATTACCAGCCATCTTGTGGGAGAGGAGCATAAAAAAGTATGGGACATAGGTTCATCAGGAACCTTTCGGCAGCTTTCTCTGTTTGATGATATGAATGTACCTGCTTTGACAGATTTGGGAGGAGTCCGGCTATGAAGACAGTCTACTTGTGTGAGAATAGTGTGGAAGGCATTCTCAGCGGTGTATATGCTGCATGGACCAGCAGAAAGGGACATGGGAATGTGAAACTTGGGCTTATAGGGGATGAATATACGATGGAGCTGTTCTGCCAGTATGAGGAGGTTCCGGTCAATGCCCAGAGTGTTGACAAGGTGGTACAGGCGATTAAGGGGAAGATTTCGGAGGAAGCCTATATTGCCGTATACAAGGCTGCGTTAAGTAAGGAAAGGGACCGTGGGGATAAAATATACCGCTTTTTAATTTACGGATTTCATTTTGGTGCAAAAATAGTCCATATGCTTCAGGTTCAAGAGGTATACGAAATATTTCAGATGTGCCGTAATATTGATAATGAGACTCATCTGCTCACGGGCTTTGTGCGATTTGTGGAGATGGAGGGTGATCTTTTGGTGAGCCGGATCGGGCCAAAGAATGATGTACTTGTTCTTCTTGCTCCTCATTTTATGGACCGCCTGTCAGGAGAAAACTGGGTTATTTATGATGAAAACAGGAAAAAGGCGGTTTTGCATCCGGCATTTCGGCCTTGGTTTTTGGTGGATTTAATTTCGCCGGAATGGGAGAAACGAATGAAAAAAGCGTCGGATGAAGACGAATATGAGGAGCTTTTTCAGCGCTTTAGAAAAAGCGTTTCCATAAAAGAACGGACAAATCCGGTCTGTCAGCGCAACCACATGCCGCTCCGTTACCGGGCCTATATGCCTGAATTTTCCCATGGTTTAAAAGATTCCTGATTCTTTCTGATTATAGGCAGATGAGAGAAAAACATTGCCATTTTCCTTTTTTTCGGTTATCATAAAATCAGGTTCCGGTTCAGGAACATTCCAGATGCGTTTCTGCATGTTTTCCAAGCTTGTTATTTATGAAACAGATTCATGAAATACCCTGCCCCAAAAGCACAGGCAGGAAGAATGAAAGGAGAGGCGATTTTTGTATAGTAAGGTTCATAGTGTGGGAATTAAGGGAGTAGAAGGGGTCCCGATCCTGGTGGAGGCGGATGTCAGCGATGGGCTTCCAGGCTTTTCCATGGTTGGTTATCTCTCCTCTGAGGTAAGGGAAGCTCAGGACCGGGTAAGAACGGCGTTAAGAAATTCCGGCTTCCGGCTGCCTGCAAGAAAAGTCACTATCAATCTCTCCCCGGCCGACATACGCAAGGAGGGAACTGCTTTTGATCTGCCCATTGCGGTGGCCATTCTGGCAGCCTCCGGCTTGGTTAAACCTGCCGCTTTGCATAGTTGTGTAATTTCCGGGGAATTGGGATTAGATGGGGAGATTAAGCCTGTAAGAGGAGCCCTTTCCATTACAGCTGCAGCAAAAAAGGACGGAAAGATCCAGTGTTTTCTTCCCGGAGAGAATGTCAGGGAGGGATTAGTAATAGAAGGAATAGAAGTTATTGGAGTGGATCATCTGAAAGATTTAACGGATCAGTTAAACGATCCGGAGAAGCAAAAAACAGGGTCCTGCGGAAATGGGGAGCTGATGGGGCGGCAGGAGGCTTATGACGTTGATTTTTCAGAGATCGGAGGCCAGCTTTTTCTAAGACGGGCCACAGAAGTGGCGGTGGCAGGTATGCACAACATTCTTTATATAGGACCTGCAGGGACTGGAAAGACGATGCTTGCAAAGAGGATTCCAACGATCATGCCGTCTCTGTCAATGGAGGAGGCAGTGGATATATCAAAGATATACAGTGTATGCGGGCTGCTTTCCAAAGAAGAGCCTTTGGTGGTAAGAAGGCCCTTTAGAAGCCCTCATCATACCATCAGTCCAACGGCTCTGGCCGGGGGAGGACGAATACCAAAACCAGGCGAGATCTCACTGGCATCCGGAGGCGTTCTGTTTCTGGATGAACTACCCGAATTTCAAAGAACTACCATAGAGCTTCTAAGGCAGCCTCTTGAGGAGCGGAAAATAACGGTTACCAGAATATTCGGTGCCTATGAATTCCCGGCGGACTTTATGATGGCAGCGGCTCTAAATCCCTGCCCCTGCGGCTTTTTCCCGGATCGGACAAGATGCAGATGTTCTGAACTGCAGGTACGCAAATATTTAAGCAGGATATCAAAACCATTGTTGGACCGCATCGATATCTGCGCAGAATCCGGGGCGGTCACATACGAAGAACTGCAGGAGAGAAAAGGCGGTGAATCCTCTGCGGCAATACGGAGACGGATTGAGAATGCAAGAAAAATTCAAAAAAAGCGGTTGAAAGGCTGTGGGATCTACTTTAACAGTTCCATGAATAAAGCCCAGATTGAGGAGTCCTGCAGTCTTGGAAACGAGGAGCAGAAGTTTTTAAAGAAGGTATATGAAAATCTGGGACTCAGTGTGAGAGGCTATGAGAAGATCTTAAAGGTATCAAGAACGATTGCGGATCTGGACGGCTCTGAAAGGATAAGAAAAGACCATCTGGCAGAAGCGGTAGGACTGCGCAGTATGGAAGGAAAATATTGGGGAGGAATTTATGGACGGTCATGAGGAACGGGAGTATTTATACTGGCTTTGTCATGTTCCCGCTCTGGGAGCGGTAAAAATAAAACGACTTTATGATTACATCGGAAGCTATAAAGGAATATATAATATAGAAGGAAAAGAACTGGAACAGTCAGGACTTTTAAAACAGACAGAAGCTTCCATTTTTGAGGAGATGAAACGTAAAAAAGACGCTTGCATAGCAGAGCTGGAAAAACTGGAAAATAGAGGAATTCATTTTGTTACGCCTTATGACATAGAATATCCGAAACGGCTTCTTTCAATTTATGGATATCCTATGGGAATCTTTTTTAAAGGAAAGCTTCCTGATGATGAAAGACCGGCGGTTTCCATAATCGGAGCCCGAAACTGTACCAATTACGGAAAGCAAATGGCATCCTGCCTGGCCAGGGAGCTGTCTGTGGCAGGTATTCAGATCATAAGCGGATTAGCATATGGAATTGACGGTGCAGGGCATCAGGGGGCGCTGGAAGCCGGCGGAGACACCTATGGAGTTTTAGGCTGCGGGATCAATATCTGTTATCCTAAGGAGAATTATGGATTATATGAACAGATGGCGGTCAAGGGCGGAATTATTACGGAGTTTATGCCAGGCGAAGCGCCAAGACCTTGTAATTTTCCCATGAGGAACCGGATCATCAGCGGGCTGTCAGATGGGATTTTAGTTATTGAGGCCCGGGAAAAAAGTGGTTCTCTGATCACGGTAAACTTAGGACTTGAGCAGGGAAAAGAAATTTTTTCTCTTCCCGGAAGGGTCACAGATCCCTTAAGTGCAGGCTGCAATCGGCTTATTTCAGAAGGCGCAGAAATATTGTTAGGTCCTGATTCTGTGCTGGAATATTTCAAATTGCAGAGTGGTAATATATTAAGAGTTCATGAAAAAAATGAGAACGGACTTGTCAAAAAAGAAAAAATGGTGTATAGTTGCCTAGATTTGCAACCGAAGAATCTGGAAGAGATTATATCTTTAAGCGGATTGTCTGTCAGTGATTGTTTGAGCACTCTTCTGGAATTAGAACTCAAAGGCTGTGTTGTACAGACATCCCATCAATATTATGGTAAGAAACTATAGGCGAGGAGTTTGGTATGGCGAACTGTTTAGTAATTGTGGAATCACCGGCAAAGGTAAAAACGATAAAAAAGTTCCTGGGAGCGAATTATGAAGTGGATGCCTCTAACGGACATGTGAGGGATCTTCCGAAAAGTCAGATGGGAATTGATGTGGAGCATGATTTTGATCCCAAATATATAACAATCAGAGGAAAAGGGGATATTCTGGCTAAACTTAGGAAAGAAGTGAAAAAGGCCGATAAGATTTATCTTGCGACTGACCCTGACCGGGAAGGAGAAGCGATTTCCTGGCATCTGTTGAAGGCTTTAAAGCTTGATGAAGTGAAGGATAAGCAGGTGTACCGGATCAGCTTTAACGAGATCACAAAGAATGCGATAAAGGCTTCCTTAAAAACCCCGAGAACAATTGATATGAATCTGGTAGATGCCCAGCAGGCCAGAAGGGTTTTGGACCGTATGGTTGGATATATGATCAGTCCCCTCCTTTGGGCTAAGGTAAAGAGAGGCTTAAGCGCGGGCAGGGTCCAGTCAGTGGCATTGCGCCTGATCAGTGACCGGGAGGAAGAAATCAATGCATTTATTCCGGAAGAGTACTGGAATCTGGAAGCCGTTTTAAAGCAGGAAGGAAGCAAAAAGCCCTTAACCGCAAAATTTTACGGTGATAAAGACGGCAAGATTGCCATTGGTAAAAAGGAAGAACTGGATAAGATACTGAAAGGCCTTGAAAATCAGACGTATCAGGTAGAGGAAGTTAAAAATGGGGAAAGAGTTAAAAAGGCTCCCATACCATTTACTACCAGTACCCTCCAGCAGGAAGCATCTAAGGTACTTAATTTTTCAACCCAGAAGACCATGCGTCTTGCTCAGCAGCTGTATGAAGGCGTGGAGGTTGCAGGACATGGGACCGTGGGTCTTATCACCTATTTGAGAACCGATTCCACCAGGATCGCAGAGGAAGCAGATATTGCGGCAAGAGAATATATCGGAAAGCAGTACGGCAGCCAGTACGTAGCAAATGGGGAACAGGCGAAAAAAAGCAATGCAAAGATCCAGGATGCCCACGAGGCGATCCGTCCTACGGATATTGCCCTTACGCCGGTTATTGTAAAAGAATCCCTGCAGCGGGATTTATTCAGGCTTTACCAGTTGATCTGGAAACGTTTTACAGCCAGCAGAATGCAGTCTGCCGTTTATGCGACCACTTCAGTCAAAGTGGGGGCTGGAAACTATGTCTTCACACTTTCCGCTTCCAAACTGTCCTTTGATGGTTTTATGTCCGTATATATTCAGGAAGATGAAAAGGAAGATACCAATGTATTACTGGGAAATTTAGAAAAGGGCAGCATCCTGAAACTGGATAAACTTGAGAGCGGACAGCATTTCACCCAGCCGCCGGCGCACTTTACGGAGGCATCTCTTGTAAAAGCTATGGAAGAACAGGGGATAGGACGCCCAAGTACTTATGCTCCCACCATCACAACCATTATTGCCAGACGGTATGTGGCAAAGGAAAATAAAAATCTTTATGTGACGGAGCTTGGCGAAGTAGTTAACAGCATGATGAAGCAAAGCTTCCCAAGCATCGTTGATATTACGTTCACTGCCAATTTGGAATACCTTCTTGATAAAGTGGGAGATGGGTCTGTTCCGTGGAAGACTGTTGTGAAAAACTTCTATCCGGATTTAAAAGAAGCGGTAGACAAAGCCCTTGTGGAATTGGAATCTGTGACCATCGCTGATGAGGTGACGGAGGAGATTTGTGAGGTATGCGGCCGGAACATGGTGATAAAGTACGGTCCTCATGGTAAATTCCTGGCTTGCCCCGGATTTCCGGAATGCAAGAATACAAAGCCTTATCTGGAAAAAGTCGGTGTGCCTTGTCCGAACTGCGGAA
>NZ_DAMAUN010000087.1:0-8402 GCF_032078915.1 Lacrimispora sp.
TGGATTATATTGATACTGCATCATTAGAAAAAAAAATTATGAACTCAGCTGTTATTATAGACTATATATATGCCAGATATTGCTTTTCTGAAAGAGCAGCGATATGGTTTTATTTAAGTGGAGAAAAGAGCGTACTGGATATATGCATAGCAAATAGTGAACGATTTTTAAGAAAAGGTAACTATAATAAAATTGTTCTTGTTTCCGATTTTGAGGAAAGGAACTATGAGTTTCCTGATTATATTGAGAAAGTAAAAGTAACAAGGAGTGAAATAGATGATTTGATAGTATGGTATTGTACTTGCCATCCAATGGGGAATATGCAGGTTATATCTATGATATATCCTCACGGACGAAATGGATATCAATGGCTTGAAAAATTTCCTGATATGGATTTAGAACTAGCCTGTGCAACTGGAATATTAAAACTGCAGCCTTTAATGAAATAAGAAGGGTAAAAGCTAATGACAATAGTAACAAAAACAATAAAGTATTCTATTAAACAACATCATTCGGAAGGGAAGTTTGAAAAAAAAAGAATTGTTATTTTTGGATTAAATGATTATACTGGCTGCATTATGAACGAGCTTGAATCTAAAAACATACAAGTAGCTTGTATTTTTGACAATGATATTCAAAAACAGGGAAAGTACTTTTGGAATACACCTGTTATTGCCCCTAAATGTAATGCTGATAGTAATGGGGAAAATGACAGTGTTATTCTGATGGCAAGTATACATATGGAAGCTATGAGCCAACAATTAATGGCTTTGGGCTATCATTCAGAAAACATTGTTAAGTTAGCTAGTTTAAATGATGCAAGATGGTTGGAAAATGACAGTAAAAGTTCCCTGATAGCCTATAATCTTGGTGAAAAGGTTTATCAAGAAATAAGAAGAAAATATCCGGAAGAGCAACTGTTGATGTTCCCCAGTGTATCTGTCGGAGATGCCTATTTGCCATTCCGATATTTAGAGCAATATTTAGTAGATAAAAAAGCAGTTCTTATTGTGGCATCCGAAGCAGTAAAAAGGCTTGCTGTACCGTTGAAATATATAAGTGTGGCAAAACTAAACCAATATGAGATGATTGGATTAGAAAAATACTTTATTGTGAACATCAAGGCAGATATTGATATGAAATATGTGCATCCACGCTATAAGGAAAGCTGGCAAGTGGGAATTGGTTATGAAATGACTGCTTCCCGGGGATATGCATTTTGGGAAGCATATGGCCCGGTAATTTATGAAATGGGAAAGTATCCGGTTTTGGGAAAGGCTTTATTATACAAGAGTAATCAAACATTGATTCAAAAATTATTTGTGAACAACAATCTTAAATTAAAAAGAACAGTATTAATAGCACCATATACAAACTCCATGAGCGAATTACCGATTGTTTTATGGAAGGATGTGGTCCAGTATCTTTTGAAAAATGGGTTTAGTGTTTGTACAAATGTAGCGTCTGATTCAGAATGTGCAATAGAAGGAAGCGTTCCATTAAGATGTGATTTAACAGATCTACAGGAGTTCGTTGAGGAGGCCGGATATACTATTTTAAGTAGAAGTGGACTGAGTGATATACTAGGAAATGTCAGAGCAGAAAAAATAATTATTTATAAAGACTATAAATTAAGATTTGCATCAGGGCTAACCTCCTTTTTTACAAATAATGATTTAAGAAAGGGACAAGTTGATAAGTATGCATCTCAAATTATAATTGAGGATGACTCTATGGGCACTGCATTAGAAAGCATTAAAAGTATTATTGATAAATGGTAAGAGGTGAGCCAATGATTAGCGTTATTATGCCGGTATATAACTCGGAAAAATATATTGATAAAGCGATTGAGTCCATTGTAAATCAAACATTTCGTGATTTGGAATTGATACTAATAGAGGATGGTTCTTCGGATGAATCTGCGGTCCGTTGTCTTTTATGGGCGGAAAGAGATGCCAGGATTAGACTAATACAAAATGAAGAGAATGCAGGTCAGGGTGTATCAAGGAATAAAGGAATTGAATCGGCAAAAGGGGAGTATATATATTTCTGTGATTCAGATGATTATTTGGAAAGTAATATGCTGGAGATATTATTGCAGAAATTAGAAGGTGTAGATGCTGAGGTCGTGTGTTGTGACTATTGGCAATATTCCTGGAGATCGGATTCTAAAAAATATGCGAAAGAACTTTGTGCTTGTGAAAGTGTGGGTGATAATGAAATTATAGATTTAAAGTCAAGGAAAGATATGCCTAATTTCTTTCCTTGCATCTTATGGAATAAGTTATATAAAAAGGAAATATTCAATAACCTGGAAATACGGTTTCCTGAGCAGAAAGTTTATTTTGAGGATTTCTATTTAAATTGCTTAGTCATGTATTATGGATATCGTTTTTTGTATATTCATACCCCGCTGTATCACTATATTGCTGTTCGTGAGGAAGGCGGAAACAGCAATGATGATACAGAAAAAATGGCCAATGATTTGAAGTATATTTTTTCTTTGCTTAACGAGTATTATAAAGGATTGGGGCATTATGAATTTTATAGACATGCATTTAAGCTCCATGCACAAGCTTCTTTAGGATACCATTTGTCTAAAAAGGATATGATGAACAGGGCGAAGAAGGAACAGCGTATTATGTATGAAACTAATTCTTTTTTTGAGAAAACATACGGGATACCTTCTTCAAGAAAGAAAATATATGCATTTGGAAGCTTTTGTATTCGTAAGGCATTGCAGATGACATTCTGGGAGTTTGAGCACATTAGTTATATGAGTATTGCAAGTGCTGTAAAGAAACGTGGAGCATTGCCACCTGAGTATATAGTTGGAGATAATTCCTATAGAACAAAAATTTTGACTACAGATATTTGTGAAAATATATATAATATGCTTGATGAGGTAAATGAGGAATATTTGATAATTGATTTATTGGATGAGAGATTTGATATAGCAGAGATAAATGGAATTGCAGTTACTAAAAGTGACTTTTTTGATTTGTATGCAAAAAGCAACTGTGTACCATATGAAATGAGGCGTTTAAATATAGAAGAATGGACCAAAATATGCGGACATTTTGTAGATGTTATTCATACAAAGTTTGATAGTTCAAAGATCATCATAGTAGAAAATACATTGTCCCTGGGATATGGTACCTACCGTTTGATCAGAAACTACGATAATATAGAGGAAATTAAAGCAACTAACTCAGATCTGATGGAAAAAGTAAGGATATTAGAGGGCTTATGTAAGAATTGCAATGTGATAAGAATACCTGAACATTTAAATTATACATTTTGTAAGCACAACTTCGGGTGCCATCCATATTATCATAACTATAGTTGGTATAGGTATGTTGCCAATAAGTTTACGGAAATTGTGAAAGAGGGATAAACGGATGAAAATATTGGTACTAACACATTTGGATGCGACAAATTATTCAATTGCAAATATTGTTAAGATTTTAAAAAATAATAATCACTATGTAGAGGGATATGGGCGGTTTACGGATTTTCATAATATTAAAATGTTTGAAGGAATGCTGGAAATTAATCCTATAGAGGAATTAATGGATGAACATATTTATGAGTTTGATGTAATTTTTTGTGCGTTAGATGTAATCAATAGGGTGAGATATATCGAGAAGTATATTTTTTGCTACAACTTTTTATTTTGTGGAAATTTAATATCAGATTGTGGCGATTTTATGTTTACACAATGCGATAATAGACGGTTAGACTATGAAGAGGAGTGCGCTTCCATGGCGATCGGAAATCCCAAAATAAGTAAAAGGCCTTATGTGACAGAAGAAAATAAGCAAATTTTATTTATTGATAGTGGTCACTATCCGTTTGGCAGAGAAGGAAGAATCATGCTTGCCGAATTGCTGGTGAAGATATGTGAACAACATCTGGATTATAAATTGGTTATTAAGCCAAGATTTTTACCGAATGATACGAATGTGACCCATAGAAATGATTATCATTTATATACTGTAATTGAAGAACTGACAGAAGAAAATATTCCTTCCAACTTAATTATGTTGGATGAGCATAGGGATATGAATGAGTTAATTGATGCAAGTGATTTGGTACTTTGCTTATACACAACGGCATATATTGATGCAGCCATCAGACACAAGAAACTTATTATAATTGATGGATTGCCGAATGATGATACATTTGATATTCGCAATAATTATCATTGGAAGAAGCAAAGACAGGTATTGGAAGAAAGTGGATGTATGTGTCACTATTCAGAAGTGCTGAATCACATTCCTGTTGGATTTATATGTAAACAGGAGCACATAAATAATGTGGTTAAATATGAGGATGGGGCATCAGAGCGAGCAGCTGAAACAATGGAGTTTTTATGGGAAAAGTATCTTCAATTTGATAAATTCCCAGTAATCCAGAGATATAATTTTGATAATCTTTCTCAGGATATTCATATAGATAATAATTTGGATTGGAATGATTTGATTGTAAAACGATATAAAAATATTCTTCGTTTCTCTAGCCGGCACGTTGATTATGTAGATAAGGATATCTTCAAAAAGGAATACATGTTAATGTTTGATGATTTTGAACAGAAAGGTCTTATCAGCAGGTATACTTATCATGAAATCCAAAAGCTGGCTAATACATTTAAAAATGAACTGTGGATCAGAAACAGTGAGATACTTATGGATGAAGCTATTAATCAATCATTTCTTTTGCTGGCAATGTTTGAAAATCACCATTATGATGCCATAAAAAAAGTTGAATATAAAGATATTTTATGTGAAAGTCATTACTGTTATATTATGGGGAGAGTATGTTTTGATGAATCGAATTATGAGGAAGCAATTAAATATCTGCAGAACTTCCTGACTATATCAAGAGAAAGAGGATATACAAAATATTTGTCTGATCGAGAGGACCGGCAGATTTCGGCAGAGTTTCATATTGGACTTTCAAGCTTCAGGATTGGTGATTGGAAAAGGGCTTATGAGCAATTTATGATATGCAAGAATTTAACCAATAATAATCATAAGAAAGCAGATGAATATCTTGATTTAATAAAAAAAAGGTGGGCGGAATACAGGGAAAATAAACGTTTAACAAAGCTTCACTTTGAGGTTCACTTGGCGGAACATTGTAATTTAAATTGTAAAAGCTGTTCCCATTTCTCACCTTTGGCAAAGCCTGAGTTTATGGATATCAACGTATTTAAAAAGGATATGGAGCGATTATCAATAATAACAAAACAAGATGTAGAAAGGATTGAGTTGTTAGGCGGTGAGCCGCTGTTAAATCCTGATATTACGGAATATTTTGATATTACAAGACGTAATTTCCCAGATACTACTATTATGCTTTTGACGAATGGTCTGTTATTATCTCAGCAGCATGTTGAATTTTGGGAAAGCTGCAGAAATAATAAGGTCAGGATCTCTGTTACGAAATATCCGATAAATTTTGACTATAATAGAATGGAGCAGTTGATAAAGAATAATCATGTAGAATTTGGATATT
The DNA here is from genome assembly GCF_032078915.1 of Lacrimispora sp. Classification (GTDB taxonomy): domain Bacteria; phylum Bacillota; class Clostridia; order Lachnospirales; family Lachnospiraceae; genus Lacrimispora. The sequence continues at coordinate 5,521 of NZ_DAMAUN010000087.1, forward strand.
GGATGAAAAGCGATGAAAAGCAAAAGGAGTTCTGGCACATGCATCTGGATCTGAATGGAAAACAAAATGCAGAATATTCTTTTAGCCGTTGTACCTGGGGGGGAGGGTGCATAGCTTTAAAAGAAGGTAAATTGTATCCTTGTGTAATGATTGCTTATATTCAGCATTTCAATTCTTATTTTAATAAAAATCTGCCCATAACAGAAAATGACTACATAGATATTTATGAAGCAGCAGAAATAAATGAAATTTTTGATAAATTAGTTTCAGTACCTGATTTTTGTAGGTTTTGTACATTTGATAATGGTCAGCGAGTATATAATACCGAGTTTGGAATATCAAAGAAAGAAATTTTAGAATGGACTTAGGAGGATATGGAATGAAGACATTAGGAGTAATAGCATCAAGATACGCATCAACAAGATTGCCAGGCAAGGCATTAAAGGATATTTGCGGACGGCCAATGGTATGGTGGGTTTACAATAGCATATTAGGTGCGAAGGGATTAGATGAATTAATTGTTGCAACAGATGATATGAGAATTGTAGAAAAATGCACCAAATACAATATTCCATCAATTATGACAGGAACGGAGCATGGTGAAGCGGCCAATAGGTTACATGAAGTTTCGCAAAAAATTGATGCCGATTTTTATATTCAAATTAATGGTGATGAACCGTTACTTTCTCCAAGCCACATTAGTGTTCTTATTCAGGACGATATACCTGTTAATGAAGAATATGGCGTAAATCTAATAACAAAAATAGAAAATCCTGTAGAGGTCATGGATGCCTCCAACATTAAAGTGATATTTGATGAATACATGAATACTTGCTATATGTCAAGGACTCCCATACCATATCCATATCGGAGTATAGAGTATTCTTATTATAAACATATAGGAATTATTGGATATAATAAGAAAATGCTTGAATTCTATGCGGTACATGCTCCAGGAAGATTTGAAAGAATAGAAGGAATTGCAACATTGAGATTTACTGATTATGGAAAAATCCTGAGGTGCGTTGAGGTTGAAGAAAAAGAGGCGCTATCTGTAGATACGAGTATGGATTTAGAACATGTCAGAATGACCATTCAAAAAAAAATAAGTAATGGCGAGCTGGATAAGTTTAAGGAACTAATTGATAAGGGTTGTTAGAATTTAAGTAAATATTCTAAGGAGAGTTTGCATGATTGAAATACTTGATTGTACATTGAGGGAAGCCCCAATTGATAGTATGATGTTTGGAAAAAAACTGATCAGTCAATTTTTGTTTGGGTTGGAAGCTGTAGGTGTAAATATAATTGAATGTGGTTTTTTGAAAGATGAAGAACATATTGAGGGGAGTACCATATTCAGCAAGGTGGAAGAAATTGCGCCATATTTGTGCAATAAGAAGGCCGATACTATGTATGTGGCCCTTGTAGACTATGGACGTTATAATTTGGAAAAATTATCAGATTATACAGGTGAATCTATTGATGGAATTCGAGTGTGCTTTAAAAAAGGTCAGCAGAATGAAGTAATCGCATATGCGAAAAAAATCATGGACAAGGGTTATAAGGTATTTATACAGCATGTTGATACACTTGCATATACAGACATGGAAATCCTGCAGTTTATTGAAAAGGTGAACAAGTTAGAACCATATGCATATTCGGCTGTTGATACATTCGGTTCTATGTATATGGATGATGTAAGGCGAGTCTGTAATTTAATAAATAATAATTTGAAGGAAACAATTAAATTGGGATTTCACGGCCATAATAATTTAATGTCCGCCAATGCAAACGCACAGGAATTTATAGATATTTTGGAGAAAAAACGTGATATTATGGTAGACTCATCTATTCTGGGATGTGGAAGGGGAGCTGGAAATGCCAATACTGAGTTGGTAATAACTTATCTCAATAATAGATATAAAAAAACATATGACTTGAACGAATTATTAGATATGATTGATAGCCTTATGCCTAGGGTTCGGGATAAATGTAATTGGGGATATAGCATGCCATATGTTTTATCTGGACTGCACGGAGCGCATTCGTTTAACGTAAGTTATTTATTAAGAAAGCATAATATAAAATTAAAGGATTTAAGAAGTATTATTGAAAAATTAGATAAAGAACAAAAAAAGTTTTACGATTATAATTTACTTGAAAAAATGTACGTAGATTATTTCGATAAGTCCATTGATGACAGTGATGCTAGGAACTATATAGAATCTTTCAGTAACCGTAAAATCCTTGTATTGGCTCCCGGCAGAAGCCTGGTACTTGAACGGGAAAAAATAGAGAACTTTATAAAAGCCAATGATCCAATAGTGATATCATTAAATACGGATATGGGGAATTATAAGCAGGATATTATTTTTTTCAGCAGCTGCAATCGATATGAGTATTTTACCAGGAGTCAAAAACAGGGTATCAGTGATGATATGAATTATCTTATTACATCCAATATTAAAACAAAGGCAGAGAATAACGAATTTATAATAAACTACAAGTCTCTTATAAAATATGGCTGGGTTAATTTTGATTCTTCGGCAGTATTATTACTTAGATTTTTAACTGAAATAGGAGAGTGTAAAAATATTTACTTCGGAGGATTGGATGGATTTACTGAGGCAAAGAAAGAGAACTATTTTGACGAAAATATGGTTACGGATGTAACTTCTCAAAACCTTTTGGTTCTGACAGCAGAAATACGGGAGATGCTTGTTGACTTGAAGCCTGATGTTTTGAAAAAAGGTGTAAATGTAAATTTTATTACAACCAGTATTTATGAGGATATATTTGAAATTTAATGGAGATAGCCAGATGAAAAAATATGAAGGAATACTCTTTGACTTAGATGGTACGTTGCTGGATACTACGGCAGG
>NZ_DAMAUN010000087.1:8412-24406 GCF_032078915.1 Lacrimispora sp.
ACGGCAGGAGTTGAATTTGCTGTTGAACATACGATTAAAGAGCTTAAGCTGCCAGCTCCGGACAAAGAAAAACTGAATCGTTTTGTTGGTCCTCCCATGCAAGATTCGTTCATAAGAGAGTATGGGTTATCACGAGAAGAGGCACAGATGGCAGCAAATCTTTTTAGAAAAAACTATGTTAAGAAAAGCTTGTTTATGGCAGATTTGTACCCGGGGATAAAAGAGGTATTACAATATCTAAAGTCGAAAGCGTTTAAAATTGGCGTTGCTACATATAAAAGAGAAGATTATGCAATTGATATTATGAAACATTTTGGTATTGCTTTATATTGTGATGTGATGCATGGGGCAGATAATGAAAATGTCCTGAAAAAAGAAGATATTATAAATATGTGCCTCAGTGAAATGGATATATGTAATCGGGAGAGCGTAGTATTAATTGGAGATAGTGAATACGATGCTATAGGCGCGGAAAAGGCAGGAATTGATTTCTTTGGTGTAAGATATGGATTTGGATTTAAAGAAAAAGAAAAGCTTGGTAAATACAAAGCGATTGGGTGGGGAGTAGAAATTAAGGATGTTTTGAAGTATTTATAATCAACACAAGTTTAAATCATGTCTCATATAGGAGAAAATTAACTATGGAGGAATATGGAGCTTGGATATCAAAGATATTTGTGAAAAATATGATAAAATTCTTATATTGCCAGAACGGAACATTGAAGATAATTCTACGTTTGTCAGTGCATTTGAACAAGTATTGTCAGAAAAAGATCTGAGAGGGATTGTATTGACGACAGCACCTTTAAACCGAAATACGGCATTTATGGTTATTTCAATAGAAGAGATGCAGAAGATACTAAGACTTTATCAGCTCTACAAGTTCACAGATAAATTGATCATTGGTTCTTTTACTAAGCCGCACGGAAGAATGTGGGGGAATCTTGTTACAAGTGGACTTATTAAGAAGGAACCGTTAATTAAAGCGTTGCTGAATACAAGTGAATAGCATTCATGGAAATTGAGATTAAATCGGAGGTTTGCAGGCTGTGAAGAAAGTTATTATATGGGGAACGGGAAAGGATTATGATCAATTTATTCCTTATATTGAGTTGGAAAAATATAAAGGAAACTTAGAAATTATAGGAGTGACTTCTAATGATGGATGGTTAAGTAGTATTGGGGGATACTCATTTATTCCTAAAAATAGGATTTCTGACACGTTATATGATTACATTATTGTAGCTTCAACCACCTTTTTTGATGAGATCCGTCAGGAGTGCAGGCTGTATGAAATTAATATGGAACGGGTTCTGCATGGCGCTGTATTTAAAATACCATATTTTGACTTTGAGCGATATCTGCAGGTAAAAGAAAGTAAAATAACTATTGTATCTAATAATTGTTGGGGAGGATATTTATATAATCTTTTAAAGCTTCCATTTACATCTCCTTTTATCAATACTGCCATAAGTGAGGAACATTATGTCAGGCTTGTTAAAAATCTTCCAGAGTATTTGCAGCTTCCTCTAGAAGATACGAAAAGCAATGAACATGAATGCGCACCTTGTGGAAGACTGGGGGATGTGGAAATTCTGTTTATCCACCATGCCTCTTTTGAACTGGCAAAATCTGATTGGGACAGACGTGCTGCAAGAGTGAATTGGGATAACATTTTTTTACAGATGACAGTGGTTGGGGAAGAACGTTTGGTAAATGATTTTGTTAAAGCTCCATATAAGAAAAAGGCAGCATTTTATCATCATCCATATGAAGCGGAAAATGTTATATATATAAGGGATTGGGATTTGTGTCAGACCAGAGTAAAGTATTTTTATAAATTTGTACCTTTTATATTAGATGTGGTAAAAAATCGCTATTTCGGCTCTTATCCCCTGGATATTTTGAAAATGCTATTGGGGGAAAGTGATTTTATAATGAAAAAATAGTTGATTTGCCAGGAATTGAGAGTTGGATTATGGATGCTACCTATTATAATGAAATGACAGAATGTATTGAGCGCATGGCAATTTGTTCAGATCTGCAGAACAAATATATTTTTTTATTCGGGCATTGTGAAGCTTCCGAGCAAATGCAGAATTATCTGCAGAAAAAAGGATTTCAGGTGAAAGCGATATTAGATAATAACGAAAATAAGCATGGAAAAGATTTGAATGGTATGGATATTATGCCGCCTTCGGAAATCATGTCCTATGATCAAGATAAAACCTTGGTTTTAATTGCCTCCAGAGCATATGAATCCATGAAAGCAAATCTCGTAAACATGGGATATAAAGGGAGGATTGTTAAGGTAGTAGATTACAATTCTTTTGCAGAGTATTCATTATCGGAAGATGTCTATAATCGGAAATATGCCCGTGTTCAGAGAGGGATTTCTGTTTTAAATGATGTGAAAGACAAAGCGCAGGCAGAAGTGTTGATCGCTTGTCCTTATAATGCGTTGGGAGATGTTTATTATGCAATGGCATATCTTCCCTATTATTTAAAAGTGAGAAATATCCGATCCTATGCAGTCGTTGTAACCGGAGAAAGGTGCAAGGCAGTTGCGGAGTTGTTTACTGATACCAACGTGCTTGTGTTGGACCGGATCTTCATGGATGAAATGGTTCAAGCAGTTTTATATACAGAAGATAAAGCAGTGTTGATTGCTCACCATGATAGGCCATATACCAATGACATGACAAGATTCATTGACATTGGAAAGCTGAGGCTGCAGGATTTGTATTGCTGCGGTGTTTACGGATTGAAAAAAGGTACAACCCCTTTCCTACCTATGAGGAAAGAATATGCACAGAAGGAATTGCTGAAAAAAGAAAGAAGTGTCATCATTTCACCTTATGCAAAGTCGGTAGTAGGTATTCCTGAATCTTTTTGGGAAAAGATTATTGGACAATATATGGATAGAGGCTTTACCGTTTATACAAATGTGGCTGGTGACGAACGGCCGTTATATGGTACAAAACCCATGGAAATTCCAATAGATGAGATGATTTCAGCTGTGGAATATGCCGGGCATTTTGTTGGGATCCGGAGTGGATTATGTGATGTCATACAGTCAGCTGCCTGTGAAAAAACGGTTGTATTTTCAGATGCTTTTTATAGTGTAACGAACACAAAAATTTCTGATTTTTTTGCATTGAATGGGTGGAAACAGATTGTGCCCTTGTAGCTGATGCAGTTTGCTGATAAGCTTTCGGGATTTGAGATTGTGCCCATGCTGCCGGCAAAGAAATATTGTTTTAAACTATAATGAGGGGCATAAAAAGCACATGAATAAATTAAATGAAGCACGTATGGATTGGCTTAGTGGAGTATATGAATCTAGTAAAGTTGGAGATGAAATATGCCAGTTGTTAGTGCAAAAGGCTGGAAAAGTCATTGGCATTTTATACTCTACTGCAAATGTTGGAGACACTGTCTGGTTAGCATTTTTGGCGGAGGCATATAAGAAGCATTATGGATACAAGCATCTGCTGTTTGCTGCTAGAGAAAGACAGGCAGATATATTGGAATTATTTCCTGGAGTTGATGGAACGGTACCTCTGGAAGATAGTGTACTGATTGAAGATCTGATTAATGGTTTGAGCCAGGAGGTAATCAGATGAATACCTATTTAATTACCGGCGCTACCGGATACATTGGAAAAATGATAGCAGAACGATTGCTTGTATTGAATCATGATGTTACTGTTATTGTTCGGAATTCCGATAAGTTATGCGATTTTATTAAAAACAATGCAAAGATTATAGAAGCAGACTTAGTGAATTTAGAATCGGTCCACCAGATTACAGGCTCTTATGAGTATTTAATCCACTGTGCAGCGTCCACCCAATCTTCCTATATGATGTCTAATCCTGTAGAGGTTGCAGAATCCGTTGTAAATGGAACTCAAAATATTCTTGAATTGGCAGCTAGATGCCATACACAAAGCATGGTTTACCTATCTTCTATGGAAGTTTATGGACAGATTGATTGTTCTGACGGTAGGAGGGTAACAGAAGAAGAACTTGGAAACCTTGATATATCAGACATCCGCAGTTGTTATCCTATGGCAAAGCGTATGGCAGAGAACTTCTGTCATTTGTATCAACATGAATATGGTGTACCAGTAAAAATTGCAAGGCTGGCGCAGACATTTGGCCGAGGAGTCAAAGCGGATGATAATCGGGTATTTGCCCAGTTTGCACGTGCTGTAAAAGAGAACAAAGATATTGTATTACATACACATGGAAATTCAGTGGGAAATTACTGTGATATTGATGATGCGGTGGATGCAATTTTATTCCTTTTAGAAAACGGAAAGTTTGCACAAGCATACAATATTGTTAATGAAGCAAACACCATGACCATACGCGAAATGGCAGAGATGGTCGCTGATAAAATTGCAGGAAATAAGATAGGTGTTACTTATAATATTCCAAAGGTTAACCAGCATGGATATGCGGCAGAAACAGGACTGCGGTTATCCGGCTCAAAAATGAAAAAATTAGGTTGGGAAGCCAAAACAAACCTTGAGGAAATGTATCGGAGAATGATTGGAAATATAATTTAATTTGCCAGCCTGATTTTGGTTCGACATTGAATGTTGGAAGTGTGCTTAAAAAGCACACTTCCAACATTCTTTTTTTTGGCTAGGCCTATTAATTGCTTGCGATTTTTTCCTCTATACCACATTCTTAAGATTTAAAGAAAATTTCCTGACAACTTTCTTGACAAAATCTGTAAATAAATGTAGAATATAGTAAGAAAAATTACAGAAAAATTAAAAAAAAAGGAAAATCCTGTTGAATTTAACTGGAGAAGGTAATTTTCTTGTGGTGAAATACAATTCCCATATTTCTTCAAGGGGAATGAAAGTGAGGAGCAATAGGATGAATGGGATATTTGGAAATAACATTTCCATGGCGGAAAAGACTTTGGATTACCTGTGGTCCAAGCAGTCGGTAACGTTGGATAATATTGCCAATGGCGAAACCCCAGGTTATAAGGCCCGTTATGTTACTTTTGAGGATGAATTCCGTAAACGCTTAATGGCCGGTAGAGAGGGCACATCAAAGGATATAGGCAGAATCATAGGCAATTCCAGACACTTTATCCATGAAACTAAAGATGAATCAGCACGAATGGACGGGAACAATGTCAACATGGATGTAGAGAATGTGGAACTGGCTAGGACAACTCTTCAGTATCAGTATCAGCTGAACGCGTTGAATAGTGAAGTAAGCAGGCTTCGCACGGTTATTAAAGGTTAAAACGGGAGGTTAATGAGATGGAGCAGATGTTTATAAGGCCTATCGTCCCCATGGAGTCCATTGGGAATATAGGAAGCGAAAAGAAAGTGACAGCCGGACAGGATGGAGGTTCGGTGTTTCGTGATATATTTAACGAAGCTATTCGGAACGTAAGAACCACGGATGAAGATTTGACGACACAGGAATACCTGCTGTCAACAGGCCAGATTGACGATGCACATACCGTACCGGCAGCGGCAGCAAAAGCCCAGTTATCTGTAGAACTCTTATCATCTCTTAGGAATAAGGCACTGGAATCCTACAATGAGATTATAAGAATTAGCGTTTAAGTAGATAACAGGGCGGACAGGTACAATGGAAAAGATAAAGGAACTTTTAGAAAAGCTTAATGATAAAGTAAAAAAAGCCATAATCATCGGCGCTGTGGGCGTGGCGGTTGTGGTGGGAGCGATAGTGATCGCGCTGTCCATGCGGGAGAAGCCATACGAGGTAATGTTCCCAAGTGTCAGCAGCGAAGAAGCCAAACAGATCATTGGAAAATTACAGGAAGACGGAATCGATTATCAGTATCAAAACGGTGACATTAAAGTACCTACGCCCCAGTTGGACACTACCAGGGCAAAGCTTGTTTCGGAAGGGTATCCAAAAAGCGGTTTTACATATGATGTGTTCAGAAATAATGTAAACTTGATGACTACAGATTCAGACCGGCGCAGGTTTGAACTTTATGATTTGGAAACCAGAATCGGTTCCACAATTAAGGTCTTTGATGGCGTGCAGGAGGCATATGTAACCATAGCTTTGGGAGAGCCCTCCAAATATGCACTGTCTGATGACAAGACACAGGAGCCCAGCGCTCAGGCTGTTGTGGTTATGAAAGATGGAGGATCTCCGACAGAGGAGCAGGCAAAGTCCATCCAGCTTCTCATATCCAGGAGTATCCCTGGAATGGTCATCGACAATGTCTCTGTATTTGATGGAAACGGACGGGAAGTTACCACTGGTTCCGATGATGAGGACATTAACGCCGGCAAGGCCGGAGAAGATATTACAAGGTTGATCGAAGACCAGATTTCAGCAAAGGTATTAAATGTCCTTGGTCCTGTATACGGAAACGGCAATGTCCGGGTATCCGTAAAAGGCACGGTTAATATGGATAAACTGATTCGGGAGAGCATCGTTTACAATACTCCCGATAAGATAGATGAAAAAGATAAGACGGGCCTTACTTCCGAAGAATCCATATTCAGGGAATTTTCCGGAAGCGGACAGAATGCTTCCGGTGTGGCTGGTTCAGAGGCCAATGCGGACATCCCACAGTATAATGCGGGAGGAACGGCTGAAGAGAATGCATATGGCTCCAGCAGCCTGACCAGAAAATATCTATTAAATCAAATAAAAGAACAGGGTCAAGTCAATCCGGGAGCTTTGGAAAACCTGACTGTTTCCGTAGTGGTAAATGGGACAGGGTTTGGAAGTATGACGATTGACGACATACGGGATCTGGCTGGAAATGCGGCTGGAATCCCTCAGGCAGATCGTGCGGAAAAGATAACCGCCGTGGCGGCGCCCTTCTATACTGTGGAGGTACCCAAGGCGCCTGAAACTCCTGTAGAAGCAAGCACCAGCGGTATTTTGGTTAATCAGTGGATTCTGATTGCAGCTCTGGCGGGAGTACTTCTTATCGCTCTGATTATCATTTTGGCAGTAAGACACAGGCGGAAGAGAAATGAACTTATGGAAGCCATGGAGATAAGCCAGGAAGATGTTCCGGAGCTGCCGGATATGGTGGAACTGCCGGAGGAGGAAGAAGAAGAACAGGAGATTCAAGAGCCTGAAGAAGACAGGGGAGCAGAACTGCGCCAATGCGTCCGCGATTTTGCTGAGCAGAACCCTGAGATATCAGCTCAGCTGCTGAAAACATGGTTGAATGGAGGCGCTAACAATGGTTGATCTAACCCCCGAACAAAAAGCGGCGACAGTGGTTGTTTCACTGGGAGTGGATAAGGCTTCTAAAGTATACAAGTACTTAAGTGAGGAAGAGATTGAGAAATTAACTCTTGAAGTGGCAAAGCTTGGACATGTGGAAGCAGAGCAGACGGAAGCCATTTTAGATGAGTTCTACAAGACCTGCCTGACTCAAAAGGTAGTGACTGACGGTGGCTTGGAGTATGCAAGAACTGTTCTGGAAAAAGCATTCGGTGAAAGTACGGCCAACAGCCTGCTTCAAAAGGTTACACAGTCCTTAAAATCCAGATCATTTGGATTTATTCGGAAGAGCGATGTAAAGAACTTGCTTTCCGTCCTGCAGCATGAAAGAGCCCAGATCATTGCGCTGGTACTTTCTTATACAAATGAGGAGATGGCGGCCCAGATTATTTCAGAGCTTGCCCCTGAAAAGCGGATGCAGGTCGTGGAGTCTATTGCCAGAATGGAGAGCGCGTCTCCTGAAGGAATTAAAATTGTGGAAGAGGAAATCAAGAAACGGTTCTCCGGCATCCTTACTACCGACTACACCAGTGTGGGTGGTGTTGATTACATAGCAAACGTCATGAACCACATAGACCGGAGCAACGAAAAGCTCATCTTCGACGAACTGGGAAGAAAGGATGCAGAACTGGCGGATACCATCCGCAAGAAGATGTTCGTATTCGAGGATATCATTACCATGGACAACCGCTCTATCCAGCGTTTTATCAGAGAGTGCGATATGCGTGACATGGTTTATGCCCTTAAGAATGCAAACGAGCAGATCACAACTGTTATTTTCTCCAATATGTCAACTCGTATGAAGGAAAGCATCCAGTCCGATATGGAAGTTACAGTTAATGTACGCTTAAAAGATGTGGAAGAGGCTCAGCAGAGGATTGTCGGTATCATTAGGCGTCTGGAAGAAGAAGGCGAGCTGATCATCAATAAGGGCGGAAAGGATGATGTCATTGTCTAATATTATAAAATCTGTGCAGATGGCGGATCGTGTTCTGGAATACGGATTTACCAGGGAATTTGAAGATATCAAGGTAAAAGAATACGAGAATTCAGAGACGGAATGTGGGCAGGAGGAGTCTGCGGATCAAGAATATGACAGGTATCTTCAAACTGCTGAATTGTACGAAGATGCTATAAGGAAGACACAGGTGATTCTGGACCAGGCCAGGACGGATGCAGAAGATCTCCTCAACCAGGCCAGGACGGACGGGGAAAAACTCCGTGCTCAGGCAATGGAAGAAGGCCGTCAGGCCGGATATGACGCGGGATATGAGGACGGTTTCCGTAAAGCCTACGAGGCCCATAAAGAGGTCCTGGATGCGCGTGAGGAAGAATTTCTGGAAGCCATGAAAAACGCAATTGAAAGCGTTACGGAAGAAAAAGAAAAGTTACTGGATAAATATATTGACGATTTAAAAAAGGTCACTCTGACGATTGCAGAAAAGGTGATTCAGACCAGTCTGCGCTCCAGCGGAGAGATTATTAAACGCATGATCGTGGCTGCTGCGGGAAAGCTTAAGAAAACCCAGTGGATGAAAATTTATGTATCCCAAAGGGAAGCAGGAATGATGATACAGGGAGATGTGGGACTGCTAAGCGAATTGTCCCACATTTCCGGGAACATCAAGATCATTGCTATGGATCATGAGGAGGACGGAGCCTGTATCATTGAGCTTCCGGAGGAGATTATTGATGTCAGCGTGAATACGCAGCTGGAAAATATAAAAGGAATACTTAATAACGCCAGACTGTAACAGGAGGAGCCTGCATGTTTAAGGAATTGACGGATCTCATTACGAAGACTGAGACAATCGACCATATCGGGAAGATTGAGAACATTGTGGGGATGTCCATGGAAGCCTCCGGAGGAAGGGCCAGTATCGGAGACATAGCCTATATTTACAATGAAGACCGGCAGGAGCAGATACCGGTGGAAGTAGTGGGCTTTAAGGATGACAAAATACAGCTTATGGCCTATGAAAATATGAATGGAATTGCAGCGGGCAGTTTTGTTCGGAATACAAAACGCAGGTTGAAGGTACCGGTAGGAGATTTTTTAAGAGGTCGGATCATCGATGCAAAGGGAGAACCAATGGATGGAAAAGGACCTTTTGAATCTCCCCGGTACTATTACGTTGAAAATCCTTATATCAATCCCATGACCCGTCCGCCCATTACGGACAAGCTGGAATTTGGGGTCAAAGCCATTGACGGCTTAAATACGATTGGAAAAGGACAGCGTATCGGAATATTTGCAGGCAGTGGAGTGGGTAAAAGTACCTTGCTGGGCATGATTGCCAGGAATGTAAAGGCAGATATTAACGTAGTGGCTCTGGTAGGGGAGCGTGGAAGAGAAGTCCGTGAATTTATAGAAAAAGACTTAGGACCGGAAGGCATGAAACGTTCCGTACTGGTGGTTGCCACCTCAGACCAACCGGCCATGCTTCGTATGAAGTGTCCATTGGTTGCCACTACCATAGCTGAATACTTTAAGAATCAGGGCAAGGATGTATTGCTTATGATGGACTCCCTGACCCGATTTGCTATGGCGCAGAGAGAGATAGGACTTGCAATCGGAGAGCCTCCGGTGGCAAGAGGCTATACTCCCTCTATTTATGCGGAGTTTCCAAAGCTGCTGGAACGGAGCGGTAACTTTGGTCAAGGTTCTATTACAGGAATCTACACGGTTTTGGTGGAGGGTGATGATACCAATGAGCCCATCGCTGATACGGTAAGGGGTATTGTGGATGGCCATATTGTACTGAGCCGAAAGCTGGCTAATGCCAACCATTTCCCGGCAATCGACATAAGTGCGAGTATTTCGCGTCTGATGACCAACATCGTTTCAGAGGAACACCGGAATTTAGCTTCCCAGATCCGGGATATATTAAGCCTTTATGAGAAGAATGAGGATCTTATCTCGATTGGTGCTTATAAGAGCGGCACCAACCCAAAGCTTGATATGGCTATATCTAAAATTGATAAAATCAATCAGTTCCTATGTCAGGGGATACAGGAACAAGCCAGTTATGAAGAGGTCTTAAAGAAAATGAAGATGATCTTATCATAGATGTTGAAAGGGGAAGGGGAGCATGAAGAAGTTTAATTTTCCGCTTAATACAGTATTGAATTATAAGGACCAGGTCCTGGATAATTTAAAGAGCGAACACGCCCAGATTGTGGATAAGGTGGTAAGGCAGGAACAGAAGGTTGAGGAACTGTCGGACCGAAGAAATGATGCCTGTGTCCGGTTTAAGGCGGAGATAGGTAAGGGCATCGCCGTTAATATGATGAGGGAATATGAAACCTATATTACCTTCATGCAGAAGAAAATTCTTACCGAACAAGGCGTTCTTCAGAAACTGCAAAGAAAAGAGGAACAAAAGCGGGAGGAAGTGGTGGAAGCCAGAAAAGAAGTGGTTTCCATTGAAAAGCTGAAGGAAAAGAAACTTTTGCAGTATAACAAAGAGGTTTTGCGAAGCGAAGAACTGTTTATTGAGGAGTTCGTTTCCAACACAACTTCAGTACAGGGAAGCAGGTAATCCTGCCGTGAAAACATACGGCAGCTACCATAAAATCAAATGCTTAAGGGCATGAAAAGAAAGGAGTGAGAAGATGACAGAAGTAAAAAACAGCAGCGTGGATTTGTTATCAAGACAGCTGACTGGCAGTATGAAAAAGGGAGAAAAGGCAGCTGACGGCTTATCCGAGTTTAAGGCCATGCTAAAAAGCGGCAACCAAAAGAAGGATAGAAAAAGTCAGGAATCAGGGGAGCCCTCTGATGATAAGCTGTCTGCGGCAGAAGTGTCGTCAGAGGCCGCGGCTTTGGTTGCTGCAGCTGGAATGGCTGGAGTCCAGGAGCCGGAGGAAAAGTTCCAAATGACAGGACTGAAACCGGCAGACCAAATTATAGAAATTTTAGGAGCGGCCGAAGAGGCGGTTTTAGTACCGGAAGAAAACGGAAAAATTCAGACAATGGATTCGTTCCGTGCTTTGGATCGGTTCCGTTTTCACCAGCTGGCAGAAAACAGCGTGGGAACAGAAGGTCTTGCAGATGAAAATCTGGAAACATTGACGAACAGTTCAAAGGAAATGCCGGAACCACTTTTCCCGGAAGCGATGTTGCAAAAAACAGGTGAGAAGAATCCTGTAATTCAGGATATTGCCGGACAGAATCCGGAAGCAGCAGTAAGCTCGAAAGGGGAAACGGATAATTTACCGTTGCAGCCGCTAATGAAAGCAGCAGAGACCGTTTCAGATTCCGTAGAAGATGTACCGACGGTAAATCTTCAGAGGAGCGAATCACAGGAAAAGCCAGGCCCTGGAGAAGAAGATCAGGACAAAATCCAGAAAAACCTTCCGGAAAAGCCTCATGAGCCTGTACGTTTTTGGAATAGTTCTATTGAAAAGCCTGAGGAAGTCCATATGTCTGTAAGTACAGATCATTTGAAAGAATTGGAAGCAAAACTATCAGAACAGATTTTAAAACAGATTCGCGAAGGAAATGGGGAACTGGATATCCAATTGGAACCTCATAACCTGGGAAAAATCCGGATCAGAATTTCCTATGAGGATAATCAGATCAGCGTTTCCCTTCTTTGTACGGAAAGCAGAACTTTAAAGCTTTTATCCCAGTCAGCGGGCGATTTAGGTTCCATCCTGGAATCTAATTTAGAACGGCCCTTCCAGGTTCTGGTAGACAAGCAGGAGCCCGATTACTTAAACCAGCAGCAGGAACAGGACGGCAGACAGGGACAGCGTGGACAGCATCAGGAAAGCCAGAGGGAAGAAAACAGCGGGGATTTTATACAAAAGCTGAGGCTTGGGATTTTTGAGTCAGAAAGCGCTGACGAAAGCGGCGTTGGTTACAGATAAGGAGAGAAACAATGGCAAGTGTAAATGGAGTGAATTATAGTTCTCTGGAAACTTTTGCGGAAAGAGCGAAATCCACCAGTAACAGTGAATTAACAACAGAGGGATTTTTTAAGCTTTTGGCAGCACAGCTTCAAAATCAGGACATGTCAAACCCAATGGATAACTCAGAGATGATGACTCAGATGACTCAGATCGCCATGATGCAGGCTATGAATAACTTCTCCACAGCAATGGGAGATTTTGCCCAGGTCAATACAATCAATTATGGAACCTCCATGATGGGAAAAGAAGTTATGCTTGGAGTCCAGGAGAAGAACGGTTCAATTAAAAGAATCACGGGAACTGTGACGAGAGTCGATATTTTTGGTGGTGTGCCAACTCTTTACATCGATGATGATGATAAAACAGGTTATCCGGTTTCCAGTATCATGTCTGTTTATGAAAAAGGGCATAAGCCTCCGGAAAAAACAGATGAGACTGAAAAGGACGATGGAGTTAAGGACCCTGGTACAGATAATAATACCGATGGAGCCAAGGATCCTGATGCAGGTAATAATGTTGATGGAGCCGGAGATCCGGAAAAAGATAATTAAACCGATGCCAGTACTGATTAAGTTCGGAAGGTGATGATTAATGCTAGGCAAAATAAATCAGCATGAGGAATTAAGGCAGCTAAAGCTGCGGAATGCTGCCGCAATATCAAAACCGGCAGGCAGCTTTAATGAGATCCTTCAAAGCAGAATTGACAAGAAGGAGGAACTCCAGTTTTCACGCCATGCTGCAGAGCGGGTCAATCAGCGCGGAATTGAAATGTCGGATTCATTTTTACAGGATCTGCAGTCCGCAGTGGAAAAGGCTCGTTTAAAAGGTGCAAAGGATGTGGTGATTATCAGTGACAGGGGAGCATTTATTGTGAATGTGCCCAATAATACTGTGGTAACAACCATGTCAGGAAATGAAATGAAAGAAAATATTTTTACCAATATTGACAGCGCCGTCCTATTATAGCTGGACCATTTATGGAGGCTTTTCCTGTGTGTCCGATTGACAGCAGGAGGAAGGCGTAAAAAACAAAGGAGAATAAAGCTATGGTCAAATCAATGTTTGCCGGTGTGGCAGGTCTTAGAACTCACCAGGCCAAAATGGATGTTATCGGAAATAATATAGCTAACGTGAATACATGGGGATTTAAGGCGGGCACCATGTCCTTTAAAGACACCATGTACATGAACACTTCATCTAGCTCAAAAGGCAGCACAGCTGCCGGCGGCTATGGAGGAACCAATGCCAACCAAGTAGGATATGGCGTAACTACCGGAAGCATTACCTATGATTTCTCAATGGGAAGCCCGTCACCTTCTTCCAGAGGGCTTGACTGCTATATTGACGGTACAGGATTTTATATTGTAGGTCCAATGGTTGGGGACGGAGAGGGGTTTTCACTGGAGGATTCAGATGTCATTTCCTCCAAAGGTCTGTCTCTTTCCAGAGTAGGGCAATTTACTGTGGATAATCAGGGTTATCTGGTTGATGATTCAGGAAATTATGTATATGGATTTTCAAATAGCAGCAGCGATTTATCCAGCAGCGATAGTTTTGATACCTCATCATTAAAACCACTTAGGATCCCCATGGAATCAGATATGGCAACGATAGGTAATAAGACTGCAGCGGAACGGGTAAATGAAGCCAGAAAAGCTCTAGAGGAAGCAAGAGCAAATTTGAGCAAATTGAATTTGGATTTGGGAAAAGCAAGAGAAGAATATATTGCTGCAGATAAGGCGTATGGGGATAAAAGTACTTCGCTGGATATTAAAACATTAACGACAAATCGTGATGATGCTAAGAACGCCATGGAAAAGGCTTATGCGGAATGGCTGGATGGCAAAAATGATCCGGCACATGCTGACGATCTGAAGAATGCTTATGACACGGCGAGAACAGCTTACGAGAAAACAGTATATCAGCTGATTGAAGGCCAGGCGGAACTTCGCGCGCCGAAGGCACTGGCAGATAATGCTTCAAAGATGCCTGGCGTCTGGGATGACTATGAAGCAGCTCTTGCTACTTATAATGCCAGCGGTACAACAACAGATAAGGAAGCATTGGATGCGGCAAGAAAAGCGTTGGATGAACTTCAGGCGGCTTTAAGCAAAATTGAACCTGATTCTCTTGAGGGCAAACGGGACACCGCCAACCAGGCTGTAAAGAAGGCGGAAGCCATGGTGAAAGCAGCCGAAAATGGAGTAACAAATGCTGAAAAGTCGCTGGAATCAGCTCAGAAAGATTCTACTAGTACGGAGGTGGGCAATGCAGGTGCAAGCGAAGGGCTTGCCAAGCTGACCAACTATGCAGTCCAGCAGGACGGTACCTTAGTCGGTAGTTCCGAGAATGGCGCTACAGTTATCATCGGCAAGATTGCCTTGGCCGGTGTTCAGAATGTCAACGGTCTGGAAAAAACCTCAGGCTATTATTATGTCCCTGGCAGTAATGCCGGCAACATAAGCATTTATGAAGCCGGTGGCGTCCAGGGCCGGATCATGGGAAATTATCTGGAAATGGCCAAGGTAGACCTTGCAACTGAGATGACAGATATGATCACGACTCAGAGAGGATTCCAGGCCAACTCTAAAATCATTACAGTTACAGATCAGATGCTGGAAGAGCTGGTTAATATTAAGCGGTAATTATCTTACGTAGATTCAGGGAGGCGGTGACTGCCGCTTCCCTATATGAGAGGAGTTGAGCCATGATTTGTCTTACAAGGCTGAATGATGAGGAGTTTGTAATCAATTGCAATCAGATTGAGCGGATTGAAACCATACCGGAGTCCAATGTAATAA
Organism: Lacrimispora sp.; assembly: GCF_032078915.1. Lineage (GTDB taxonomy): Bacteria > Bacillota > Clostridia > Lachnospirales > Lachnospiraceae > Lacrimispora. The sequence goes on from NZ_DAMAUN010000087.1 coordinate 23,393, forward strand.
TGGTGAATGGAAAACATTATGTGGTAAAAGAAAGTGTTGATGAGATCATTGACCGGGTGATTGATTTCCAGGCTAAAATATATGCGCGTGCGCAGAAAAAGAACGTTTAATCCAGGTACTGCCTGGAATATAGGAGGTTACTTATGGATGTATCATTGATCGTTGGCTGGGTGCTGGGAATCGTACTTATTATCTACGGAATCGGCGCAGATAAGCTGGTGAATTTTTTGGACATGCCCAGTGTTATCATTGTTGTGGGAGGTACAGCGGCAGCATTGATAGCCAGCTTTCCGTTTAAGACCCTGGCACAGATTCCAAAGCACATCGGAATTATGATCAGCTCCAACCGGTATAATTCGGAAGCAGTTATTCATACCCTGGTGGATATGGCGAAAACGGCTAGAAAAAAAGGGCTTTTGGTTCTGGAAGAGCAGGCTTCTACCATCAAGGATCCTTTTCTGAAACAAAGCGTGATGCTAATTGTAGATGCCATGGATGCGGAGAAAATCAGGGAGATGCTGGAAAGCGAAGTGGCAGCTATGATGGACCGTCATGATCAGGATGTCAGCATCTATGACAGGGGATCAGGAGTGGCTCCGGCCTTCGGAATGATTGGTACGCTGGTAGGATTGGTTAACATGTTAAAAAGTATGGATATGTCTGGAAACGGATCAAACAGCCTTGGGGCTGACATGTCTGTGGCTTTGATTACCACATTTTACGGCTGTATTCTGGCTCATCTGCTGTTCAATCCTATGGGCAAGAAGCTCCGTATCCGGAATGAGGAAGAAGTCTTATATAAGCAGATTATTATTGAAGGTGTTTTGTCCATTCAGGCGGGAGATAATCCCAAGTACCTGGAGGAAAAGCTGTTATCTTACCTGTCTCAGAAGCAGCAGGGAAAAATCACAATGAAAAAGCCCGTTAGTGAAGGAAGCGTAAATACTGACTAATTAGATTGCGAAAGAGGAACGCCCGGGGGGCATGCCTTAATGCCAAAAGAACATGGGTAGG